>JBOGVS010000033.1:16254-36565 GCA_050692555.1 Actinomycetota bacterium | reverse complement strand
CCACCACGTCGAGGTGCTCCCGGGGGGCCAGGACCATCTCGTGAGACTCGATCACCTTCCGAGCGGCGGCCAGCCGGTCGCGGTGGCGGGCCGCCAGCTCGTACTCCTCCGCTTCGGAGGCCCGGCCCATTGAGGTCTCCAGGTCCCGGAGCACGGGGCGGTGGTTCCCCGCCAGGAAGTCTCCGAGGGACCGGACCAGCTCACCGTACCCATCCTCGGTGACCCCCGTCTTCTCCGGGACGCAGGGTCCCGCACACCGGCCGATGTCGTAGTACAGGCACGGGCGACCGGCCCGCCGGCGCTGGTCGAAGAACCCGTTGGAGCAGGTCCGAACGGGAAACACCCGGGTCAGGGAGTCAAGGGTCTCCCGGATCGCGTAGGCGTGGGCGTACGGTCCGAAGTACCTGGTGCCCTTACGCCGCTTGGCCCGGGTGACGGTGGCCCGGGGCCACCGCTCGGACTCCGTGATGGCCAGGTACGGATAAGACTTGTCGTCCCGGTACCGGACGTTGAACCGGGGGCGGTGCTCCTGGATGAGGTTCCACTCGAGGTGGAGGGCGTCGACCTCGTTCGAGGCCACGATCCACTCCACCCGCTCCGCGGCCTCCACCATGGCCTCGGTGCGGGGGTGGAGGGGGCGGGCCCAGTAACCGGGGAGCCGCTTGCGGAGGGACTTGGCCTTCCCCACATAGATGACCCGGCCCCCCCCATCCCTGAAGAGGTACGCGCCGGGCGCGTCGGGGAGGGTGGCCACATCGGGTCTCGGTACCTCGGTCACCTGCTCGTACTCCATTGTAGGCGGCCCTGCTCCGGTGGCGAACTCATTGGAGTGATCGGCCTGGAGGCGGGGAAGGAAACGGAGGGTGCCCGGGCGTCGAACGGTCGGGGACGCCTTCCGCCGGGGTGGGGCCGCCTTGGCGGGGACCGGCTGTCATAGTTGTGCGGCCATGAAGTCCTTGCCGGTCTTCCTGTGCGTGGACGTCGAGCCCGACGAGGGCACGTTCTCGCCCGACGACCCTCCCCCCTGGCGGGGCTTCGAGCTCCTGTGGAAGTACCTGGGGGACCTTCGGCCGCGGCTGACGGAGGTCACGGGAGAGCGGGTTCGCTACCTGTGGTTCCTCCGGATGGACCCGCAGGTCGAGATGGCCTACGGGTCGGCCGCCTGGGCGGCCCAGGCCTACGGGGCGCTCTTCGAGGAGGCCCGGGAACGGGGCGATGCCCTCGGCGTGCACCCTCACGCTTGGCGGTGGGACCGGCCGACGGGCGGGTGGATCGCCGACCACGCCGACGCCCGGTGGGTGGAACGCTGCGTGGCCGACTCGTTCGAGGCCTTCCGCTCCCATTTCGGGTACCCGGCGGAGCTCCACCGTTTCGGGAGCCGGTGGCTGAGTGATGAGACGGTGGACCAGGTCCAGCGCCTCGGTGCTCGTTTCGACCTCACCCCGGAGCCCGGAGAGCCCGCCGTGGGCCCGGGTGACCGCCAGGGAGCGCGCTGGACGGGGTGGCTCCCCGATTACCGCACCGTCCCCCAGGCTCCATACCATCCATCCTCAACAGATTTCCGGGTGCCCTCGGGAGCGTCGGACGGCGGGTTGTGGGTCATCCCCTTGACCTCCGGCCGGCAAGTCCTTCGCAGGAGCTGGCACCGAACCACCGCCTCCCGTCTCCGCCACCCGATGCGAACCGCTCGCGGGGTGATGCGCCGGCTGCGGCCAGCGGAAGTCGCGGGGCAGAGCCGCCGTCCGGGTCCGTCCCATCGCCTGCTGGCGATGTGGATGCCGTGGCGAAGCCCTCAGGACTTCTGGGCCTCGGTGGCCGACCGCCTTGGTGACATCGATCTCCCCTATCTGGCATTCGCCATTCGCAGCGACATCCTCATCCGAACCGCTACGGCCCGCACGTTCGAGGGGATCATGGACCACCTGTTCGAGATCCCGCTTGCTGGGAGGCTGGCGTTCACCACACCGGCCGACGGGCTGACCCGGCTGGGCCGATGAGCTCCTAAGCGTCCTCTCCGCCCCCTCCGCCGCCCTCGGCCCCGGCGACCACGAACGTGCCGGTCATCGTGGTGGGATGGATGTCGCACTGGAAGTAGAGGTTCCCGGTCTGATCGATGGGCGGGACCTCGTATGTCTCGGTGGCGCCGGCGGCGACCCCGCTGATCGGACTGCTGAAGATGTTCGGTCCCGTAGGCGGCTCGGCCGAATAGATGCCTACGTTGTGCGGGGCGGTGTCCTGATTGACCAGCTCGATGGAGAAGGGCTCTTCCGCCTCGACGGCCAGGCAGGTCTCCGCCCAGCCAGTGGAGAGGGCCCCGGGGGGGGCGGTGAGAGTTAGCTCGGTTCCTTCCGGCTGGCATTCCGCGGGTACCTCTCCCCCACCGGCGGCCGCCGACGGGGAGGGCATGGCCAGGAGGGGCACGTCGTCGGTGCGGGTGGCCATGTGGAGCTCGGTGTCCTCTGTGTCGTACCAGGCCAGGTTGATGGCTTCCGGGCCGGCGGCCAGTCCGGGGCGGGTCCCGGTCTCCGCCCCGGTCAGGGGCTCCTCGACGAACTCCCCGGAGGCGTTGGAGGCCACCGCGATGCCGTTCGGGCCCTGCCAGGCCACGAAGTGCACACTCTCGGGGTCCAGGGCGATCGACGTCGGGAAGTTCGCGGCGCCGGTGGCCACATCGGAGATCTCCCACGGACTTCCACCGATGGAGTGGGCATGGCGAACCGCGTCGTCCGAGGTGAGGTACGCCAGGTGGGGGTTCCCGTCGGCGTCCAGGGCCATGCTCACCCCGCCCCGGCCGTCGGGGTCCGCGGTCTCGCTCACCCACCGTTGGCCGGAACGGCGAGTCAGCCGCACTCCGCCCGGATCCGCGTACGCCACCATGGGGCCGTCCGGCCCGGGCCCGACGGCCGTGCTCTGCGGGTCGGCGAAGTCGGACTCCGCCGCGGTCTCCACGTCCCAGCCCTGGCCGGAAGGCGTGGCCACCCGGACCAGGGCGGCGGGGCCTTCAGGATCGTCCAGATTCTCGTAGAACGCCACGTAGGGCGTTCCTCGCTCGTCGGCCCACACCGAGATGCCGGTGGCCCCCGCAGGCGCCACCTCCTCCGGCTCCGAGAACTCCCCTTCCGCGTTGCTCGAATAGAGGAGCGCTCCAGCCTGGGTCCACACCACGTGGTGGACCCCCTCCGCGTCGACCGCGATGTCGGTGACGTCCTCGGGGGCCACCGCGGCTTCCTGGAAGACCGTGCTGTGGGTCCAGATGCCCCCCACCAGGTGTGCGTGCTGGACGGCCGGCAGGACGGGCGCCAGAGGGTCCGTCGGCGGGGCGGGCTCCCCGGCGGGAGGCTCCTCCTGGAAGGTCAGGTATGCGAGATGGGGGTTGCCGTCCGCGTCGGAGGTGATCGATAGGCCGACCCCGGCGTTGCCCTCGGGGTCCACGACCTGGGTAAAGAAGGCCGCGTCCGGGGGCTCCTGGGCCCGGACCACGATGCCCTGTCCCCCGCAGGCCGAAGCCAGCAGGGCGAGCCCGGGCAGCGCGAACAGCACCTTCCTCAGCACGATGTACCGTTTTCTATCACGCTCGTTCGATCGGGGGGTCCGCTCGCCCGGTGATGTCCATGCCCGAACGCATCCTGGCGAGCTACCCCCCCGAACCCCCCGCCGCGACCGGCTCCGGGAGGTGCAGGACGTCCGCCAGGAACCGCCCGGTGTACGAGGCGGGGTGGGCGGCAAGCTCCTCCGGCGAGCCCGTGGCCACCACCTCGCCGCCGGCATCGCCGCCCTCAGGTCCCAGGTCGATGATCCAGTCCGCGGTCTTGACCACGTCCAGGTTGTGCTCGATCACCACCACCGTGTTGCCCGCCTCCACCAGTCGATCCAACACCGACAGCAGCTTCCGCACGTCGTCGAAGTGCAGGCCGGTGGTGGGCTCGTCGAGGATGTAGAAGGTCCTTCCGGTGGCCCGCCGGGACAGCTCCGAGGCCAGCTTGACCCTTTGGGCTTCCCCGCCGGACAAGGTGGGGGCCGGCTGGCCGAGCTTGATGTACCCCAGGCCCACGTCCGACAGCGTCTGGAGGTGCCGGGCGATCACCGGGATGTTCCGGAAGAACTCCAGGGCTTCGTCCACGCTCATGGCCAACACGTCGGCGATGTTGCGCCCCTTGAACTTCACCGACAGGGTCTCCCGGTTGTACCGAGCTCCCTTGCATTGCTCACAGGTGACGTACACGTCGGGAAGGAAGTGCATCTCGATCTTGATCTGCCCATCACCGGCACAGGCCTCGCATCGTCCCCCGCGGACGTTGAACGAGAACCGCCCCGGGAGGTACCCCCGCACCCGGGCCTCAGGGGTCTGGGAGAACAACCGGCGGACGTGGTCGAACACCCCCGTGTACGTGGCGGGGTTCGACCGGGGTGTTCGGCCGATCGGCGACTGGTCGACATGCACGACCTTGTCGATCTCCTCCCACCCCACCAGACGGCGGTGCTTGCCGGGAACGATCCGGGATCTGTTGACCTTGGCCTGCAGGGCTCGGTGCACGACGTCCTCGACCAACGTGGACTTCCCCGAGCCCGACACCCCGGTGACACTGATCAGGAGGCCGAGGGGGAAGAGCACGTCGATCCCCTTGAGGTTGTGCTCGGCGGCACCTCGAACCTCCAGCCTCCGGGCGCCCGGCCGGCGACGGGTCCGGGGAACGGGGATCTCCCGCCGACCGGCCAGGTACTCCCCGGTGATGGACCGGTCCAGCTCCAGGATGCCGTCCACCGGGCCGGCGTACACGATCTCCCCGCCGGCGTCTCCGGCTCCCGGCCCGATGTCCACGATCCAGTCGGCGGTCCGGATCGTGGTCTCGTCGTGCTCCACCACGATCAGGGTGTTCCCCAGGTCTCGCAGGCGGATCAGCGTGTCGATCAGGCGCCGGTTGTCCCGCTGGTGCAGCCCGATCGACGGCTCGTCCAGGATGTACAGCACCCCCACCAGGCCCGAGCCGATCTGGGTGGCCAGCCGGATCCGCTGCGCCTCTCCCCCGGCCAGGGTCCCCGCGGCCCGGCTCAGGGTCAGGTAGTCCAGGCCCACGTCGACCAGGAACCCCAGGCGGGCCCGGATCTCCTTGAGGAGACGCTCGGCGATCATGTTCTCCCGGTCGGACAACCGGCCGGGCAGCTCCTCCAGGAACCGGAGCGTCCGCTCCACCGACATCCCGGTGAGCTTGGCGATGTTCAGGTCGCCCACCGTGACCGCCAGGGACTCCGGGCGCAGGCGAGCGCCCTTGCAGGCCCGGCAGGGCACCTCCCGCATGTACTGCTCGTACCGCTGCCGGGCGTAATCGGAGTCCGTCTCGTCGTGCCGGCGCTCCACGTTGGGGATCACGCCCTCGTAGGTGGTGTGGTACGAGCGGACCCTTCCGTACCGGTTCCGGTATCGGATATAGATCTGCTCGTCGGAGCCGTACAGCACGACGTCCTTGGCCCACCCCGGCAGCCGGCGCCACGGGGTGTCCAGGGAGAACCCGTGTGTCTCCGCCGACGCCTCCAGCACCCGGTTCCAGTACTCGGTCCGAGTGGAAGCCCACGGGGCCACGGCGCCCTCCGCGATCGACAGGTCGGAATCGGGGACCACCAGGGCCGGATCGACCTCCAGGCGGGTCCCCAGCCCGTCGCACGTGGTGCAGGCCCCGTACGGCGAGTTGAACGAGAAGTTCCGGGGGGCCAGCTCGTCGAAGGAGATGTTGTCGTAGGGACAGGCGAGCTTCTGGGAGAACGTGACGTCCTCTTCCTTGCCGTCGGTCTGCACCGCCAGGGAGACCAGTCCTTCGGTCAGGCCCAGCGCGGTCTCCACGCTGTCGGCCACCCGGCGGCGGATGTCCGGCTTGGCCACCAGCCGGTCCACCACGACCTCGATGGTGTGCTTGTAGTGACGTTCGAGCCGGATGGGCTCGGACAGGTCCCGGACCTCGCCGTCGATCCGGGCCCGGGCGAACCCCTTCCCGGCCAGGTCCTTGAGGAGCCGCTCGTACTCGCCCTTTCGTCCCCGAACCACCGGTGCCAGGACCTGGAACCGGGTCCCCTCCGGAAGGCTCAGGACCTGGTCCACGATCTGGTCCGGCGTCTGGCGACCGATCGGCCGGCCGCACTTGGGACAGTGAGGGTGTCCCACTCGGGCATACAGGACCCTGAGGTAGTCGTACACCTCCGTGATGGTCCCCACGGTCGACCGGGGGTTCCGGGAGGTCGACTTCTGGTCGATCGAAATGGCCGGCGACAGACCCTCGATGAAGTCGACGTCCGGCTTCTCCATCTGGCCCAGGAACTGACGGGCGTACGAGGACAGGGACTCGACGTATCGTCGCTGACCCTCCGCATAGATGGTGTCGAAGGCCAGCGACGACTTGCCCGAGCCCGACAGGCCCGTGAACACGATCAGCTCGTTCCGGGGAAGCTCCAGATGGACATTCCGGAGATTGTGCTCACGGGCCCCGTGGATGACGATCCGATCGGTGCCCACGGGCCAATCGTAACAAGGGGGTCCGTCGGTGACGGCTCAGCGCTGCGGGGCCGTCCGCGCGAAGGCCACCCGGAGCCCCGCCGATACGGCCGAGGTGGCCGCGGTGGCAGCCAGAGCCGCCACCGGCAGCCCCAGGATCGCCAGAATCGCCACCAGGAACAGCCGGCCGTCCCGACCGCCGAGCAGCCACCCGAGCCGTCGCTCCGAGGGAGGCTCCAGACCGAGAGCGGCCACCCGATCCTTGGTGGCCATCGACAACATCGCTCCCGTGGTGGCCACCCCGACCAGGATCACCGCGGCCGTGGGGTCGGTTCCGGTGCTCACGGCCCACACCCCCAGGCCCGCGCAGATCGCCGCGTCGCTGAGGCGGTCCAGGACGCCGTCCAGCAACGTTCCCCGCGGACCGGCCCGAAGGGTGAGCCGGGCGACCTCGCCGTCCACCCCGTCCAGGACCGAGCACGCTTGAGCCAGGATGCCCCCGAGCAAGCCGCCACCCATCCCCAGCGCCGCCGCCGCCGCCAGTCCGACCAGGAAGGCGACCACCGAGAGGAAGTCCGGCGAGGGCCGGAGCCGGACCAGGAGCCATGAGATCGGGACCGACAGCCGTCGATTGAGCAGGCGGGACACGGGCCCGTCCGAGGCGCGGGGCAGGCCGCCTCGCAGGAGCCTGCCGGCCCTGGCCAGGTCCTCCGGGGTGTCGACGTCCTGCCACCAGGCATCGGTCCGAAGGGGCATCGCCACCACCCGTCGCCGGGAGGCGAGCTCGCTCAACGCGCCGGACAGCTCGGCGTTTCCCGCACCGATCGCCGCCCGACTGGCAAGGAAGACCTCTTGAGGAAGGAGGAACGCCCCGCATTCCATCACCGGCGAGCGCACGTCCTTCCCCAGCTCGACCACCCGGCCGCCCTCGTCCACCCGGACCTTGGTGGCTTCCTCCCACACCTCGGGGCTGGCGGCAGGATCCACGAGGACGGCCGGCTCCCCGGCGTCGATCAGCCCGGCCAGGGCGCCTTCGGAGAACACGTGATCGGCCGAAACCACCAAGAAGGACGGCGCGTCGGCCAGCGCGCGCTGCGCCGCGGACAGCGAGGCCCCGTTGCCCAACTCCCAGTCGGACGCCTCAACCACTTCGATCCGTCCGGGCGCCGCGCGCCGGGCCACCGCGGCCACCGGTCCGGCGTGATAACCGACCACCAGGACGACCCGCTCGACGCCGTGGCTCAGGAGGGTCCTGATAGCCCGTTCCACCAGGCGGAGCCCGCCCAGAGGAACAAGAGCCTTGGACCCTCCCCCGGTCACGGCCCGGAGGCGCTCGGAGCGGCCCGCGGCCAGCACCACACCCGCCGAAGGCCTGGGTAGCCCGACCGCCCGCGGAAGGCCCTCCGGGCGCTCGCGGCCCTCGGGCAGCTTGGCTTTCTCGCGCATCCCCGAAGGATGCTACTCCCGCACCCGGTCCAGGCGGCGGACCCGGCCCTCACGGACCACGAGCCGCACCCGGCCGAGGGCATGGAGGTCGGTTCGCGGGTCTCCCCCGAGGCCAACGAGCCCGGGGCCCCGGGCCATGGCCTCCAGGATCTGACCCACCGACAGGCCAGCGGCCGCCAGGTGAAGGGCCTCTGCGGGATGAATACCCGGAGGGATCGGGCCGTTGCCCAGGTCGGTTCCGTACCGCACCCGGCCTCCTGCCGCGGCGAACCTGCGAAGGTTGTCGATGGCTACCGCCAGCTCCGGTGTGGGACGTCCGTAGGAGTGGATGTCCAGCGTGGACACGATGGCCACCTGCCGGGCCAGTGCCGCCACCAGATCCTCGCTCAGGCGCTCCGACCACGGGCAGTGGGCCAGCTCATCCACGCCCGCGCCAAGAGCACGCTCGGTCTGGCCCCGGCCCTGGACGTGCGCGGTCACCTGGAGGCCCCGGGCATGGGCCGCCTCGCACACCGCCACCAGCTCGGCGTCCGAAAGCGTCGGACCGGCCTCCTCGTTCAGGGCCACCTTGATCACGGCGGGATCCTGGGCGGCCATCCGGTCCACGGCTGCGGCAGCCTCCTCCGGCCCCGCGACCTCCAGGCCGGTCCCCCTGGGGCCCCAGTCCGCGCGGGTGGGATAGCCGCCCACCGCGGTGATCATCGGCCCGGCGGCGACCACCTGAGGGCCTTCGAAGTCCGTGCCCTGGGAGATATCGACGAGCGGGAACACATCCTCCGGTGGCCATCCCAGGTCCCGAACGGCGGTGACCCCTCCATGAAGGACGGCCCTGGGGTCCGACAGCCCGATGTGCACGTGATGGTCGAAGGCCCCCGGCATCAGGAACCAGTCCCCCGAGACCTCCTCCTCGGCTTCGGGGGCCCCCTGCGCCGGCCCCGCGTAGGTCACCCGGCTGCCGTCGACGACCACCGCGGGATCGTCGAGCAGGCGGTCTGCCCCCATCCATGCCAGCCTGCCCTGGACCAGCAGCCGAGTCACGGCCGGATGCTACGGCACCGTCAGCCCGTGGACTTGAGGGTGACCTTCGCCTTCCACTCCGTGGTGTTCGTGTACGTGTCCCCGCCGGCGCTCTCGGTCTCGACCTTGGTCCCGTCGCTGGTCATGGTCACGGTCCGCTTCCCGAACACCCGGTAAGGATCCGAGCCGATCGCGGAGAATGGGTTGAAGCTGGAGACCTGTGGGCAGGAAAGCCCCACGAAGTTCCTGGGGATCAGCCACAGCTCCCGTACCGATCGGGCCCGGACCTCCAAGGTCGCCGACGGACCGAACCCGGGCAGCGTCGAGGTGCCCGAGTCGGTGCACACGTTGCCGGCGTAGTCGACGCTGCGCTCGTTGTGGGTGATCGTCATCGTGCCGTTGATCAGGAAGGAGCCCGAGGCACCGCGCTTCAGCTGAAGGGATCCCACGGACCCCGTGTTCCCACTGGGAGTGAACGTCATCGTGGCGGTGCCGTCATACGAGCCGCCGCCGGCGTAGGTCTCCTTCAGCGTCTCGGTGACCGTGAACTCCGCCGACTTCTCGGTGAACGTGTAGAACGGCGGCGCTCCTCCCTTCCCTTTGCCCTTCCCCTTCCCCTTCCGCTTGGCCACCGCGGATGGTGCCGTCAGCGTGGCGATCAGGACCGCCAGGGCCAGCCCGGCAAGAATGGCTCGCTTCATCACTCCTCCTTTGCTAGTCGTTGTCCCTGATCACAGCGGTGGCTGTGGCCACCGTTCCGCCACTCTGATCCGTGATGCGGACGGAGAACTTCTCTTTCCGCTCATCCTTCCGGTCGTTGAGGGTCTTCACGGAGACGCTTCGACTGGTCTCGCCGGCGGCGAAGGTGATGGTCCCCGTGAGCTCCCGGTAGTCCTTCCCTGCCTTCGCGGAACCGTTCTGGGTCGAGAACCCGAACGTGACCGGCTGACCAGGGGGTCCGGAGAGAGTCAGGGGGATCACCGCTCTCTTGCCCTCCGTCACCCGAACCTTCACCGAGCTTACGGCGGGTGAAGAGCCGCCCGGAGCTGGAGGTTGGGTGGTGATCTGGAGGTCCCAGCCCGACAGCCCGCCGTAGTCCCCCACCGTCGGGTCGTTCACGTAGAGACCCCAGGAACCGTTCGGGTCCGTACCGTCGAACACCGACAGCGCCGAGCCTCCGGCAGGGGTGGGAGCGGGGGCCGGGAAGGGGTCGCCGGACCCGTAGTTGGCGGGCATGAACGTGCCGGGCGGGACCCCTCCGGTGTCCGGGAGGGGGATGGCGGCCTCGTCGTCGAGGGTCAGGGTGACGGCGGCGGCGTCATTGCCGCCTCCCACGTCCGACATGACGATGGCGTTCTGTCCCCCGGGTCCCACCAGGAGCATGTCCACGTCGTCGGGGAAGGTGTGGCTGAACGTGGAGAGCACCACGTTCACGTCGGTGACCGGCCCGGCCAGACCAGAGACCGTGCGGGTCGACGGATAGGGCGAGGCCGGGCCCGTTGCCGGGATGTCGATCGACCCGGACGTCAGGATCTCGACCCTCCACTCGCTCAAGGTCCCCGACCCGGCTCCCTGGTCGTCGTTCACGTACAGGCTCCAGGTCCCGTTGGGATCGGTTCCATCGAACACAGAGAAGGAGGGAGAGCTCTGGGTGGGGCTGGGGGCGGGAACCGGCCATACGTCGCCGGACTCCCAGTCGGTGGGGAAGAACCTTCCGAACACCAGGGGGCCGTTGTCCGAGCTCGTATCGGTGGATCCCTCGTCGTCGAAGATCAGTCCCAGATCGGAGACATCGTCGGTCCCTCCCGCGTCGGACAGGATGACAACGCTCTGGCCGCCAGGGGCCACGAGGAGCAGGTCCAGGTCGTCGGGATTCGTGTGGGTCAGCCCAACGAGACGAACGTTGACGTCCGTGACCGGCCCCGACAGGCCGGAGACCGCGATCTCCGACGGATATGGAGAGGCCGCTCCGGAATCGGGGATGGTCGTCGCGGCCGTGCTGGCGAAGAACGGATTGGCATGCGCGGCCGATGGCACGAGGGTCAGGATGAGCGTGAGAACCCACGCTCCACCGAACCATCTCCGGTAGTCCCTCACACCCATCGTTTTGCCTCCTTGAGAAGCCTCAAGGCTTCTTGATCTTCACGGTCACCTTGCCGGACGTCCCGGCCAGGTGATCGGCGTCCTGCATCGGAGAGACCGCGTGGAACTTGGACTTGTTGGTCACTTTTTCCTGGTGCTTGGCCACGCATGACTGGTTGCTGGCCTTGGTGGCGATCACCTTCGTTCCTCGGTAGAACTCGACCAGGTCACCCTGGTGGCCCGGGCACGGAGTGACCGTGGCGGTGAGCTTGATCTTGTCCCCCTTCTCCACCTTCTTGGGGTTGGCCTTGAGGGTGACCTGTTTGGGGGCCAGAACGGCCCCACCGCCCTGGCCCCCCGATCCCCCACCGGGGCCGGTGGACTGGACGCATGCGGAGAACTCCGACGTGTCGGCGTTGGGGTCGGTGGCGGTGGCGGTGACGAAGGTGCCCGGGGCGACCGGTGGGAGGGTTGTGGTGAAGGCGGCGTTCCCGCCCCCGTCCGCGATGACGAACGCTCGTCCCAGGAAGGTGCGTCCCTCGCCGTGACCGGAGGGATCGCACGTGGGGGAACCGAACAGCTCGATATCGAAGAAGAAGCTCGGGGTGCTGTTGATGGTGCCGGTGACCGTGGTGACGGAACTTCCGACCGTGGCCGAGGTGAGGACCGGGAAGTTCTGGAGATGGTTCGAGTTGAAGAAGCCGCCCCCGTCCGCGTCGCCCGGGTCGTTCGGCGTGACCTCTCCCCCGGTTCCGTCCACCAGATCGATCCCCAGCTGCCCGTTGGAGAAGATCGAGTTCCCCATGGTCTGGTTGTTCGGCGCGGCGATGAAGACCCCATCTCCGCCGTTGTGGGCGATGACGTTACCCTCGCCGAGGAGGACGCCTCCGATGCGGTTGTTGTGACCGACGAGGATCGCCACGCCATGGTTACCGTTTCCGATCGGGGTACTGCCGTCGGCCCCCACGCCGATGCGATTCCCGTAGATCAGGTTCTGCGTGGCCCCGGCGAACGAGATGGCCACGCCCTCCGCCGCGTTGCTGGAGACCACGTTCCCGCTGATCAGGTTCCCCGGTGACCCGATCAGGTGCACTCCGACGCCGTTGCCCAGGTCGGTGGTCCCGGCCACATTCGTGCCGATGTGGTTGCCGACGATCTGGTGGTCGGAGCCTGCGCCCGTGACGTCGCCGCTCTTGATCCCCTCTCCGGCGTTTGCGGAGATCACGTTCCCCTGGCCCGCCGCCGATCCACCGATCGCCGCTCCGGTGAAGAACCCGATGTCGATGCCGGCGCCGCCGTTGCCCAGTGGCATCTGCCCCGTAAGATCGGTCCCGATGTAGTTGCCCCGGATCGTGGGACCGGGGATCGCTGCACCTCCCGCCGTGTTCACCAGGGCGATCCCGGCGCCGGAGAACCGGTTGATGGCCAACCCCCGGACGGTCACGCCTGGGGCCCGGATCTCCAAACCCTTCGTCCCGTTCCCGGCGGCCGAGCCGGCCAGCTCGATGCCGGGGGCCCCGGACATCGTCCCGTCGATCGACACCGCCTCGGTGATCGGGGGCAGGGGGGATCCCGGGACGATCGAGGACCCGGCGGGCAGGTCGAACTTGATGAAGTCGAAGCCTGAGGTGGCATTGGCGGCGGCGATCGCTTCGCGGAGCGTGCACTCCGTGGCATCACACGTGCCGGAGCCCGGGTCTGCCGTGGAGTTGACCACGAGGAAGAGCACGTCCAGGGCCAGGCTGACGTTGTCCAGGTACCCGTCGTTGTAGAACCCGTTGACCCTGGTGGCCGTCATGGTCACCTCGACCGATCGGGTGCCGGGAGGAACGGTCGCCTGCCCCGTGCGGAACAGGAGCTTTGTCTCGCCGCCGCGATCGGCCACAGTCACGGGGCCGATGCTCAGGGTCCCCAGGTCGTTGTTGGCACCGCCGAGGAACGTGGCGGTGACCGTGGCCTCGTCTCCCTGAGTGTCGAAGCCGCCCAGGTGCGCGCTGAGCACGGCCTCGGCTCGACTCGCGTCGATGGCCACCGCGTCGCCGGAGACGCTCACCGTCTGTTCCGCCGTGGAAACACCGGCGTCCGGTCCCCCGGCGAAGAAGTTCGCCTCCCCACCGATGGCGGTGCTGTCCGCCGCGTCGGGGAACGCCGGGGCTCCGTACGCCACAGCGGTGAACTTCGGCGTTGTGGTCCAGCCAGGCGGAGCGGTGATGGTGATCGCATCCTGGGACCCGACGCCGGCTTCCGCCCCGGGATTCTGAAGCACAACGGGTTCCGGAGCGGCATCGGCCACCCCGGGAGCCAGGAGTCCCATGGCCAGGGTGCAGCCGAGGAGCATGGACCCGATCCGGGTCCGAGCCACCAGGGGGGGTGCGCTGCGAGCTCCGGTCATCACTCCTCCCCGGAATCGTGGTGGAGACGGGAACGCCTCGCCGATGGGCGATCCCACTCAACACTCCGAGCAGCCTCGACACCGGCGATCAGCTGGACCCAGCCTACGAAGGCCCTGCTCGGTCCGCCCTCCGGCCCCACTCGGCCGGCGATTGGATCCGCAGCCTCCTCGATGTCCAGGATGACCCTCCGCTGTTCTGCCATTGCCGGTAGGAGTCTTGGGCGGCTACGATCCTGTTCGCGTCGGGGAATCCCCTATATGGAGCCCGTGAAGGGGGCCACCCCGAAGCAGCCGGGGCTATAGAGGAACCGAGATGGTAAAGGGGAGCCCGCCAGCGGACATCCTCGGGCGTAGCGAGGAGCGGGGCCAGATCGACCGGCTGCTCAAAGGGGCCCGAAGAGGACGAAGCGCCGCCCTGGTGCTCACCGGAGAGCCGGGGATCGGAAAGACGCTCCTCCTCCGCTACGCGGAGGACCGGGCGGGTGGAATGACGGTCCTCTCGGCCCGAGGCTTTGAATCCGAGTCCGACCTCGCCTTCCTGGGCCTGGGCGACCTTCTCCGGCCGTTACTGGATTACCGGGCGGACATCCCACAGCCCCAGGCGCAGGCCTTGTCGGGCGCCCTCGGCCTCGAGCCGGGGACCCCGGGAGAGCGCTTCGCGGTCTCCGCGGCGACGCTCAGCCTCCTGGGAGCCGGGGCCGAGGCACGACCGATCCTCGGGCTGGTGGACGATGCCCACTGGCTCGATGGCCCGTCGGCGCAGGCCATCACCTTCGCCGCCCGCAGACTCGATGCAGAGGGGGTGGTCCTCCTCTTCGCGGCCCGCGAGGGAGAGGAGCGAGCGTTCGAGCCGGCCGGGATCCCGCAGTATCGCCTCACAGGCCTGGATCGGGAGGCCGGAACCGCGCTCCTCACGGCCGGCGCCGGCGGCCAGCTCCCGCCGGATCTCGTCGACCGCCTCCTGGACGCCACCGCGGGCAATCCTCTGGCCCTCAAGGAATTGCCGGGCGTGGTGAGCGCCGCGCAGCTAATGGGCACTGAGCCCCTCACCGAGCCGCTGCCGGTGAGTAGTGCGATCGCCCAGGCCTTTCAGCGTCGGGTCGCCCGGCTCCCCGAGGAATCCCGGGCCGCGCTCCTCGTGGCAGCGGCGTGCGACGGCGCCGACATGGCGCCGATCGTGAGGGTGCTGGAACGCATGGGTCGCACCGCCCGCGATCTCGAGCCCGCAGAACATGCCGGACTCGTCACTATCACCCGGGGAGGGTTCGAGTTTCAGCATCCCCTCTTGCGCTCGACGATCTACCAGGAAGCGGCCGCCGCAGACCGACGCGAAGCGCACCGCCTCTTCGGTGCGGTGCTCGAGGATGTGCCCGAGCGTCGAGCGTGGCATCTGGCAGCCGCCGCCCTCGACCCGAGCGAGGAAGTCGCTGTGGCCATGGAAGATGTGGCTCGGGCGAGCCGCCGCCGCGGCGGTCACGCCGCTGCCGCCACGGCCTTCGAGACCGCAGCGCGGTTGAGCCCCGACGAGGAGGATCGCGCGCGACGAAGGTTCGAAGCGGGGCTGGACGCGCAGATGGCGGCCAGCTCCCACTGGGCGGCTCGGCTGCTGGAGTCGGCGCTGTCCGAAGCCACGGATCCGCTGCTTCGTGCCGACATCCAGTCTCTCCTCGGCGCCACCGAGCGCTTTCGAACCTCCCCCGAGCGGGCCGCTGAGCTCTTCGAGAGCGGTGCGTCCGAGGTCGAGCGGCACGACCCCGGGCGGGCCACGATGATGCTGATGGAGGCGGCTCTCTCGTACAACGCCGCCGGAGGCATCCCCCGAGCGGTCGCCGTGGCCCGAAAAGCGGCCGAAGCAGCCGAGGGTAGTCCCGGATTCGTGGGCCCCCTGACCATGACGATGCTGGAGACCCTTTCGATGCAACTCGGCGAAGCGCCCCCCGATCTGACCCGACTCGGCGTCCAGCTGAGGGGTCTCCTCGACACGCCCGAACTTCCACCTGTGGCCCACGTGACGATGCAGTTCGGCCTCCTCGGTACCGTTTGGGCTGGGCAGTTCGAGGAAGCCCGGCAGGTCCTCATCCCGATGATCGGCACCGCTCGGGATGCTGCCGCGATCGGCGCTCTCCCCCTCCTGCTGAGCGTTCTTGCCGAGCTGGAGATCCGGACGGGCCACTGGCGGGCCGCCTATGCGGCGATCTCCGAGTCCGTCAGGCTGGCGGGTGAGACCGGTCAGTCCGCCGTCCGTTCCTGGGCTCTCACGTCCATGGCGCGGATCGAGGCCGGGCAGGGACGGGAGGAGGAATGCCGGGACCACGTCGCCGAATCGATCACTCTGGCCCGAGAGCACGGGGTTGGTCCCTCGATCCCGACAGCGCGATCGGCGCTTGGGCTGCTGGAACTCGGTCTGGGCCGGCCTGAGGAGGCCGCCGAAGTGCTCGAGGTCGTGGCCCGCGAGCTCGAGGAGCTCGGACAGCACTATCCTCCGGTAGTGCCCTTCGCGCCCGACTTCGTGGAGGCGCATTACCGAGCCGGGCAGACCGAGCAAGCCGAGCACATGCTGGCGGACCTGGAGGGCCGGGCCGAACGGACCGACTGCACCTGGGCGAGGGCGGCCGCGGCTCGGTGTCGCGGTCTGGTGGCAACGGACGAGTTCGAGCACCACTTCAGCCGGGCTCTCGGTTGGCACGAGCCGCTGCCGATGCCATTCGAGCTGGCTAGAACGGAACTCTGTTTCGGCCAGCGCCTGCGCCGCGCGGGTCGCCGCCAGGACGCCAGGCCGCACTTGCGCTCCGCGCTGGCCACGTTCGAGCAGCTCGACGCCGAGCCTTGGGCCGACCAGGCGCGCGGCGAGATCAGCGGGAGCGTGGAGCGAGCCCGCAAGCGCACAACGATCCGTTCGGATGAGCTCACCCCCCAGGAGCTCCAGATCGCGCTCCAGGTGGCGGAAGGCCGGACCAACAAAGCAGTGGCGGCGGCGCTGTTCCTCAGTCCCAAGACCGTCGAGGCGCACCTGAGTCACATCTACCGCAAACTTGGCCTGAGGTCTCGAACCGAGCTTGCCAGGCACATGGCTCGACAAGCCTCGACCCTGAACTAACCTGGCCAGCGTCGGGTTCCCCCGAGGGCCTCCAGCTCAAGGGGCGAGCCGTGCACGGAACGACTCGAGGTCCAGCTCCGGTTGCGGGTACCGGGGGTCCATCTCCTCCAGGGTCTCGATGAGCAGCCGGGCCACGGCCCAGTTCCGATACCACTTCCGGTCGGCGGGGATCACGTACCACGGAGCGGACGGGGACGAGCAGTGCGCGAAGATGTCCTTGTACGCCGCGGCGTACTCATCCCACCGGGCGCGCTCGTCGAGGTCTCCGGGATCGAACTTCCACCGCTTGGTGGGGTCGTCGAGCCGCTCGAGCAGCCGCTCCCGCTGCTCCTCGCGGGAGATCAGCAGGAACACCTTCATCACCGTGGTGGACCGAACGGCCAGCTCCGCCTCGAACGCGTTGATCTCCTCGTAGCGGGCCTCCCATTCGTGGGGACGGATCGTGCCGTGGACCCGGGGTACCAGGACGTCCTCGTAGTGCGACCGGTTGAAGATGCCCATCTCCCCCGGACGGGGCAGCACCCGGCGGATCCTCCATAGGTAGTGGTGAGCGGTCTCCTCCGCGGTGGGCTTCTGGAAGCTGGTGACCCGGCACCCCAACGGGTTGACCGCCCCGATCACGTGCTTGATGGTCCCGTCCTTGCCGCTGGCGTCGAGGCCCTGGAGGATCAGGAGCAGGGACCTGGTGCCCTCGGCGAACAGCCGGGCCTGGAGCTCCGCCAATCGACCCCGGTCGGCTTCGAGCTGCCGCTGGGCCCTCGGACGACCGGTCCCCGGGGTGGCCCGGGGGTCCATGTCCCCCAGGCCCACCTTCCCCTGGACCCGGAGGCGGTCTCGAAGCGACCGGTTTCCGCCGTCAGCCGACGCCGGCCTCCCGGAGGGCCTGGAGCTCCTTCCGGAGGTCGCGGACCTCGTCCCGGAGCCGGGCGGCGTACTCGAACCGGAGATCCTTGGCGGCCTCGTGCATCTCCTCTTTCAGGGTGCGGATCAGCCGCCCGAGCTCCTCCCGAGGCAGCTCGGGGTGCTCCCGCCGCCCCCGTCTCCGGCGCTCCGGCTTGGGAGCCCCGTGGCCCTCGGCTTGGATCGTCAGCAGGATGTCGGAGACCTTCTTCCGGATGGTCTGGGGGTCGATCCCCGCCTCCCGGTTGTAGTCGATCTGGATCTTCCGGCGTCGTTGCGTCTCGGAGATGGCCTTGCGCATCGAGTCGGTGACCTCGTCGGCGTACATCAGCACCTTGCCGTCGACGTTCCGGGCGGCACGGCCGATGGTCTGGATCAGCGACGTCTCGCTCCGGAGAAACCCCTCCTTGTCGGCATCGAGGATGGCCACCAGGGAGACCTCCGGGAGGTCGAGCCCCTCACGGAGGAGGTTGATCCCCACCAGCACGTCGAACTCCCCTAGCCGGAGGTCCCGAAGGATCTCGATCCGCTGGATGGTGTCCACCTCCGAATGCAGGTACCGGACCCGGAGCCCCATCTCGATCAGGTAGTCGGTGAGGTCCTCGGCCATCTTCTTGGTGAGGGTGGTGACCAGGACCCGCTGGTCCGCCTCGGTGCGCCCGCGGATCTCCTCGATCAGGTCGTCGACCTGGCCCCGGGTGGGGCGAACCTCCACCTCCGGATCCACCAGCCCGGTGGGGCGGACGATCTGCTCCACCACTCGCTTCGACACCTGGAGCTCGTACGGCCCGGGCGTGGCGGACATGAACACCACCTGTCCGACCCGGTTGACGAACTCCTCGAACTTCAGCGGCCGGTTGTCGGCCGCGCTGGGAAGACGGAACCCATACTCCACCAGGGTCCGTTTCCTGGTCATGTCGCCCTCGTACATCCCGTGGATCTGGGGCACGGTGACGTGGGACTCGTCGATCACGCACAGCCAGTCCTCCGGGAAGTAATCCAGCAGCGTGTAGGGTGGTTCTCCGGGCCCCCGGCCGTCGATGTGCCGGGAGTAGTTCTCGATACCCGAGCAGAACCCCAGCTCCCGGAGCATCTCCAGGTCGTGGTTCGTCCGCATCCGGAGCCGCTGGGCCTCCAGGAGCTTGTTCTGGGACTCCAGAAGCTGGAGCCGGTCGGCCAGCTCGGTCTCGATGTCGGCGATGGCCCGCTTCATCCGGTCGTGCGAGGCCACGTAGTGGGTGGCCGGATAGATCCAGGCCTCCTGGAGCTCTCCGATCACCTCGCCGGTGATGGGGTCAAGGCGGATGATCTTCTCGACCTCGTCGCCCCACAGCTCCACCCGGATCACCGTCTCCTCGTACGCCGGGTGGACCTCGATGGTGTCCCCCCGGACCCGGAACCGGCCCCGGGCCACGGTCTGGTCGGTCCGGTGGTACTGGATCTCCACCAGCCGCTTGATGGCGAAGTCACGGTCGATCGGGACGCCCTTGATCACCCGGAGGACCTGGCCCATGTACTCCTCCGGGGTGCCCAGGCCGTAGATGCAGGACACGCTGGCCACGATGACCACGTCCTTGCGGGTGAGCAGCGCCGCGGTGGCGGAGTGACGGAGCCGCTCGATCTCGTCGTTCACCGTGGCGTCCTTCTCGATGTACAGGTCGGACTGGGGGACGTAGGCCTCCGGCTGGTAGTAGTCGTAATAGGAGACGAAGTACTCGACCGCGTTCTCCGGGAAGAACTCCCGGAACTCGTTGGCCAGCTGGGCGGCCAGGGACTTGTTCGGGGAGATCACCAGGGTCGGCCGCTGGGCCTTCTCGATCATCTTGGCCACGGTGAAGGTCTTGCCCGAGCCGGTGATGCCCAACAGGGTCAGGCGGTCATCGCCGGCCAGGACGCCCTCGGCCAGCCGGTCGACGGCCGCGGGCTGGTCACCGGCGGCATCGAATTCGGAGACCACGCGGAACGGCGGCACCCGTCCAGTGTAGGACGCTTATAACTCTTTGCGCCCTCCGAAGCCGGAGCCCAGATCGTGCCAGTGCGAGACCTTCTCCTCATCGGGGCGCCAGCACAGATACACCTGACGGCCCTCCCGTCGAGAGGGGAAATCGATCAGGCCGGTGTCCGCGTCCCGGAGGATGATGCTCCGGGACGAGAGGCTCTCGACCTCCTGGCGGAGGGTCCTGACCGCCTCCCAGTGCTCGGCGCCCTCCTCACCACCCCCGTTGGCCGGGGCCCGCTCGCGGATGCTGGTGGCCGTCCGAAGGATGCTTCGCCGAGCCTCCCGGATCCTGGCCAGGGAGCGGCGGAGATCCTCCAGCTCGGCGTTGGCCTCTTCCACCGTGTAGGTCCGCTCGGTCGGTTGCTCGGCCATTCAGTGGGGCGCTCAGAACTCCAGGGTGCAGTTCTCGCACTCGTACAGGTCCCTGCGGATCCCGGCCGAGTGGCCGCCGCACCGGGGGCACCGCCGGCACCGGCCGCCCGCCTGGCAATCGATCGGTTCGGTGGTGGTCCCCGGCTCGTCCCACGTGGTGGAGGACTCCCCCGGGCGGGGCACCTGGATCGACAGCAGGAACAGCCCATCAGGTCCGGCTCGGAACCCGTGCGGGTGGGCCGCGGCCCGGCCCAGGATGTCGCCCTGCCGGACGGGGACCGCCACGTGGATCGTGGCTTCCCCACCTCCTCGAAGGACCACGGTCCACTCTTCGGAGTCCGGGTGGGTGTGGGCGAAGGCGATCTGGTCGGGGCCCAGGGCCTGGATGGAGAAGTAGAAGTCAGAGCCGATGGCGATGGGAACCCGTCGGAACCCCGAGGGACACGGCTGTACGAGCTCCTCGGAAGCGGACCGGAACAAGTCGAGGTTGTTGAGGACCTCGTCCAGGTTGCCGACCGCTCTGTC
>JBOGVS010000033.1:8458-16154 GCA_050692555.1 Actinomycetota bacterium | reverse complement strand
CATTGAACGGCCGACGGCCGTGGTCGCGCAACCGGCTCAGGCGTTCAGGCCCACGGCCGCCGGGAGGTCCTCCAGCGACGTGATGCGGATCGCGTCCGCGTCCGCGTGCCGCCCCCGGCGGTCCACCAGGACGGCCACCATCCCCGCCTCGCTGGCGGCCTGGACGTCGAACACCGGGTGATCTCCCACGTACACGGAATGCTCCGCCTCGACGCCGGCCCGTTCCAGGGCGATCCGGAAGATCCGAGGGTCCGGCTTCTCGACGCCCTCTACCCCGGAGATCACCGTGACGTCGAAGTAGTGGCCCACCTCCAGCGCCTCCAGCAGCCGTTCCAGCCATGCCTCGAAGTTCGAGATCAGGCCCAGCGTCAGGTCGGCCTTTCGGAGGCGCTCGAGGACCGGCACCGCGTCGGGGTGCAGGCGGTACGTGGACAGGTCGGTGAACCGCGCGTACAGCCGCTCGAAGATGCGGTCGTGCTCGTTCGTGGGGACCCCCACCTCGGTCAGGAAGTGGTCGTATACGAAGCGCCACATCTTCCGGGAACGCTCCGGTGAGGTGGACCACAGCCGTCCCTCCCCGGTCAGCAGGGAGTCGGTGAACCGCTGGGAGTACGCCGACACCACCCTGTTCA
This sequence comes from Actinomycetota bacterium, assembly GCA_050692555.1. Lineage (GTDB taxonomy): Bacteria > Actinomycetota > UBA4738 > UBA4738 > CALAEC01 > DAITPV01. Next base: position 15,522 of record JBOGVS010000033.1, on the reverse strand, counting down.
CCACGGCCGGGTCCAGCGAATGGCCCTCCGCTCGGAGGACCTCGGTGAACACCTCGGCGAAGGAAGGATGCGGGTACAGCAGCGTCTCGCCGGCGTCGAAGAAGACGGCTCGAAGGTCCACGATCGCCCAGCCTACCCGCGGCCGGTCGCCCGGCTCCGGAGGTCCTCCCACAGCTTGGCGACCTGCCTCTCGAGCGACTGGAGGTCTCCGTCGTTTCGGATCACCACGTGGGCCACGGACTCTCGCTCCTCCGGTGAGCTCTGGACGGCGATCCGGGCCCGGGCTTCCTCCTCATCCATTCCCCGGTCTCTGGCCACCCGGGCAACCTGTTGCTCCAGCGGCGCGGTGACCACCACGACCACGTCGGAGGCCTGGTGGAACCCGGTTTCCACGATGAGGGGGGCGTCGAACACCACCACGTCGTCGGTCTCTCGGTGAGCGGCAAGCGTCTCCATCAGCCGGCGGAACACCTCGGGGTGGGTGATCGACTCCAGGGCCCGTCGCTTCTCCTGGTCAGCGAACACCACACGGGCCAGTGCGGTCCGGTCGATGTCGCCCTGGGGAGTGAGGACCGCCTCACCGAACAGGTCGCGGACCTGCTGGAAGGCCGGGGTTCCCGGGTCCAGGGCCCGCCGGGCCAACTCGTCGGCGTCGACCACCACCGCTCCTCGCTCGGCGAGCATCCGGGCCACGGTGGACTTTCCGGTTCCCAGGCCGCCGGTCAGCCCGACGAGGATCATTTCTCTCGCTAGCTGCGGCCCTCGCGGCGCTTGAGGTCCTCCACGATGGACTCGAGCGAGACGTCCTCGTCCTCTTCGGTCTCGGGCGCGGCCCCCGCCGGCTCCGGCTCGATCTCGGGTTCGGGTGGTGGTGGTGCGGGCTCCGGGGTCTCGGCGGCCGGCTCGACAGGCGCCTCGGCCTGGGGTCCGCTCTCGGACATGGGCACCGGCACGGCCTCGGCCTCGATCTCCGCCTCGGGGGTGACCGCGGCCTCGTCCACCCCTCGCATCGACAGGGACACCCGGCGTCGGGCCACGTCCACGTCCTCGACCCGTACCCGGACCTGCTCGCCGACCTGGACCACCCGGTCGGCGGACTCCACGTGCTGCTCCGACAGCTTGCTGATGTGCACCAGGCCCTCGATCCCGTCGGCCACTCGCACGAACGCCCCGAACGGCACGATCTTGGTGACCTCGCCCTCGATCACCTGTCCGGGCTTCGTGTGGGTCTCGAACTCCTTCCAGGGGTCGGCCTGGGTGGCCTTCAGCGACAGCGACACACGTTCGCGCTCCATGTCCACGTCCAGGACCTCGACCTCCACCTCCTGGCCGGTGGAGACCACCTCGCTGGGGTGCTCTACGTGTCGCCAAGACAGCTCGGACACGTGCACCAGGCCGTCGACGCCGCCCAGGTCCACGAACGCTCCGAAGTTCACGATCGACGAGACGGTTCCCTTGCGGCGCTCACCCTTCTGGAGCGACTCGAGGAACTTCTTCCGACCCTCGCTCTGGGACTCCTCCAGGAACGCCCGTCGGGACAGGACCACGTTGTTCCGGTTCCGGTCGAGCTCGATGATCTTGCATTCGAGCTCCTGGCCGACGTAGGGGTGCAGGTCCCGCACCCGGCGCAGCTCGACCAGTGAGGCCGGCAGGAACCCTCGAAGGCCGATGTCCAGGATCAGCCCGCCCTTGACCACCTCGATGACCGGGCCCCTGATCGTGCCCCCCTCGGCCATGATCTTCTCGATCCGCCCCCACGCTCGCTCGTACTGGGCCCGCTTCTTGGACAGGAGGAGGCGGCCCTCCTTGTCCTCCTTCTGCATCACCAGGGCCTCGAGCTCGTCGCCGATCTTGACCTCCTCGTCGGGATCGACGTCGTGGCGGATCGACAGCTCCTTGGCGGGGATCACGCCTTCGGACTTGTAACCGATGTCCAGGAGGACTTCGTCGCGGTCGATGCGGACGACCTTTCCGGTGACGATGTCTCCGTCGTTGAAGTCCTTGAGCGATGCTTCGATAGCGGCGGGCAGCTCTTCCGGGGTCAGGTCTCGTTCGACCGTTCCCGGGCTCTCCGTCTGTGTCTCGATCTGTCTCAGCTCCTCTCCCCTGCGTTCCCTCCGCGCACGGCGGGCCGCGGTGCTGCCCGTTGGAGATGCGGCGGGGGCCCGACAGGGCACAACAATCTTAGGGGAACCTTCTGACCAGCGTCAACGGCGCACGGGACGATTGGCCTTGTTGAGCGCTGGATCACGGGCGCGTGGTCGCTCTACGGAGCGTTCTTCTCCGTCTCGCAGACGACCCTGTCCTTCCCGGGACCGCCGTTGCAGCGGTCCTTGCCTCCCCCGCCGTGCAGGCGATCGTTGCCTCTGCCTCCCCTGAGCCGGTCGTCGCCCGCCTGACCTCGAAGCCTGTCCCGTCCACCGCCCCCGGACAGGACGTCCTTGCCCCGCTCGCCCCGAGGCAGATCATTGCCCCCCGCGCCCTTGGCAACGTCATCTCCGTCGCCGGCCAGGACCCGGTCGTTCCCATCCCCTCCCTCAGCGGTGTCGTTCCCCGGGCCGGCCAGCAACTGGTCGATGCCCGCGCCACCGGAGAGCACGTCGTCTCCTTCGGCTCCTTCGGCCGTGTCGTTCCCCGGGCCGGCCAGGATCTGGTCGTTCCCCGCGCCTGCCAGGATGTGATCGTCCCCATCACCGCCATCGATGATGTCGTTTTCGAGACCCCCGAGGATCCTGTCGGCTCCGGCCCCGCCGGTGATGGTGTCGTTCCCGTCGCCGGCCAGCAGCTGATCGTTCCCGTCCCCGCCGTCCATGCTGTCGTTCCCGGAACCTCCGACGATGATGTCGTCACCGGGGCCGCCGGTGGCCACGTCGTCCCCTCCCTCCAGGCAGAAGGCGTCTCCTCCCCCCAATCCCACCACCACGTCCGCTCCGTCCCCGGTGATGAAGCCGTCGGCCCCCTCGGTGCCCGTGAGCGTGTCCGCTCCCGGCGTCCCCACCCGGTTCACGGTGACGCCCTCGCAGAACACCAGCTCGTAGGCGCCGATGTCGCAGCTCCGAGAGATGCCTCGTTGGTCGGTGGTGGCGCAGGCGTTCCCGCCCGACCCGGGCAACGCGGGGCTGCCGGCATCGATCGCCGGTGAGCCCTCCAACAGGGCATGGGTTTGGGTGGGCCCGCCGTTGTCGGCCAGCGACCCGAGCCGAGGATCGATCGGCGCGGCCCCGGTGCCCACCCGATCCCCGGACGCCGGCGTGAAGTCACAGCCCGATCCGTCGCCCACCAGGTTGTTGCCGGCGGAGGTGATGATCCCCGGCCCGGTGAACGGCGGGGCGCCCGCCTGGCTGCAATCCGGCGCCTCCCCCGAAAGGTCGGTGTTTCCGGCAATGATGCTGTTCGCGACCTCGATCGCGCCCCCGTCGTTGGCCATCAAGCCTCCTCCATCACCGCCGGAGGGGAAGCCGCCGGGGACCGCGTCGGCGGTATTCCCGGTGATGGTCACGTTGTTCAGAAACGACGAGCTTCCGAGGATCGTCCGCAGCCCCCCGCCGTCGTTGTCCGCGGAGTTGCCGCTGATGGTGACGTTCGTGAGTAGGGCCATGCCCAACTCGTTCAGCATCCCTCCGCCGACCATGGCGGCCGAGTTCCCCGAAAGGGTCACCCCCTCCAGCGTCGCTTCGCCCTCGAACAGGTTGATCCCGCCCCCACCGCTCGTCGCGGTGTTGTTGCGTACGGACACGTCCGATGCGGTGAGCACGCCGGCGGCGGTGTCCACCCCGATCCCACCGCCGGACAGGCCCTCATTCCCCACAAGATCCACGCCCCTGAGGGTGAGCGGCCCGAGGGTTCGGATCCCTCCGCCATCCAGTGTGGTGCTCCCTCCTCGAACCGTAAGGCCGGTGATCGTGGCCGAGGCCCCCGCCAGCACCTCGAGGCCTCGATCGATCCCCCCCGCATCGAGGATGCTCGACCCGGCGCCGGCGCCGGTGATGGTGACCTCCTCGGAGATGTCCAGGTCGCCGCCAGCGTTCAGGTCCTCATCGGCGGGGCCCATACCCAGGGTGTAGGTCCCTGCGGGAACCACGATGGTGTCCGGGCCGCCGGCTCCGTTCGCCGCGGAGATCGCCTCCCGGAACGTGCAGTGACCATCGCACACGCCGTCGTCGCCGTCGCCGGGGACCGTCACGGTGAAGATCGCGGCCGACGCCGGCGAGGTCAGGATCGCAAGGAACAGGACCGCGGCAGGCAGGAGCAGGGCGATGCGGCGCCTGGGCGTGGCGGGCACGCCAATAAATCTAGACATATCCCGCTCAAGGGGCAAGTCACCTGCTCGGGGAGATTCGGGCCTCTCTTTGTCAGTGGCCGGCGGGTGCGGCGTCGGCCCAGTTGGGCCCCCAGCCGATGTCCACCCGGAGCGGGACCGACAGCTCGTACGCGGACTCCATCTCCTTGCGGACCACGTCCGCCACGGCCTCGGTCTCCCCTTCCTCCACGTCGAACACCAGCTCGTCGTGCACCGTGAGGACCATGGTGGCGGGAAGGGTCTCCACCGCGGCGTCCACCCTGATCATGGCCACCTTCATGATGTCGGCGGCCGACCCCTGGATCGGGGCGTTGAGGGCCATCCGTCTCCCCAGGTCGCGGATCCGGGGATTGGGCGACTGGAGCTCCGGCAGGTACCGCCGCCGACCCAGGATCGTGGCCGTGTATCCCTCGGCCGCAGCCACGGCGACCTGGCGCTCCAGGAAGTCTCGAACGTTGGGGAACCCCTCGAAGTACGCGTCGATGAACTCCTGGGCCTCGTCCGGCGGGATCCCCAGGCGCTGGGCGAGACCGTAGGCGTTCATCCCGTAGGCCAGCCCGTAGTTGACCACCTTGGCCCGGCGACGAAGCTCCGGATCCACCTGGTCGGGCGGGAGGCCGAACACCTTCCCTGCCGTGGCGGCGTGGATGTCGGTGTCTGCGGCGAACGCCTCGGCCAACGCCGGATCACCCGTGAGATGGGCCAGCACTCGGAGCTCGATCTGTGAGTAGTCCGCCACCAGCAGCACGCTCCCGGAAGCGGCCACGAATGCCTTGCGGATCTGACGGCCGGTCTCTCCGCGGACCGGGATGTTCTGCAGGTTCGGGTTCACCGACGACAACCGACCGGTGGCCGCCGCCACCTGGTTGAACGTGGTGTGGATCCGCCCGGTCTCCGGCCGGACCAGGGGAGGGAGCGCGTCGAGATAGGTGGACTTGAGCTTCGACAGCTCCCGGTACTGAAGAAGGGCGTCGACGACGGGGTGCTGATCGCGAAGCTTCTCCAGGACGGAGGCATCGGTGGACAGCTGCCCTTTCGCGGTGAGCTTTCCCGGGGCCAGCCCGAGCTTCTCGTACAGAACCAATCGGAGCTGCGGTGGGGAGTTGAGGTTGAACTCCTCCCCCGCGTGCCGGTAGATGTCCTGCTCGAGCGAGGCCATGCGGTCGCCGACGGTGTCCGACATCTCCCGCAGGTACTCGATGTCCAGCGACACTCCCGCGGCCTGCATCCTGGCCAGCACCCCCGCGAGTGGGAGCTCCACCTCCTCCAGCAGGGCCGCCACCCCGGCCTTCTGCGCCCGCTGTTCGAGCACCGGAGCCAGGAGCGCCGCAGCGGCGGCCCGGGCCGCGGTTCCCCGCCACGGATCCGCCAGCTGGAGCTGCCCGTCGTCGGTCTCTCCCACCTCCGCCTCCTGGAGGAGGTCCCTTCCGAGGTACCGCTCGGTGAGCTCGCCGAGCGAATAGGTCGCCTCCGCCGGGTCCAGCAGGTACGCGGCCAGCAACGTGTCGAGGGCCACTCCCTGAACCCGTAGCCCAATCAGTGTTGTAGCGGTCTCCAGCTCCTTGGCGTCATGGATCCACTTCGGCCGCTCCGGGTCCCCCAGCCAGGATCGGATCGAGTCGCGGATCTCGCCTTCGAGCGTCACGTAGGAGGCCTTCCCCTCCCCTTCGGACACGGCGAGACCCAGGAGGTCCGTGTCCCGAACGGCCAGGGCCACGCCCAGGGGGCCATCACCCGCCAGAAGCCGTTCCGCGTCGGTGGAACCGACCCGGGCCAGGTCGAGCTCCACCTTCTCAGACGGCGGTGGCCCCACCCCGGCTTCCTCCAGCCGCTCCAGGAGGGTCCGGAACTCGAGCGAGTTGAACAGGCGCCGGACATCGGCATCGTCCCGCTCCCCCAGCACGGCATCGTCGGGGTCCAGCGGCAGGTCCAGGTCCGTCTCCAGCCGGGCCAGCTCCTTGTTCATCACCAGCTGGTCGGCCATCTCCTTGACCCCCTGGGCCACGCGAGGCTTCAGGGCCTCGGCACCGGCGATGACGGCCTCCACGCTGCCGTGCTCCTGCACCAATCGAGAGGCGGTCTTCTCACCCACCCCGGGGACCCCGGGGATGTTGTCGGAGGAGTCGCCCTTGAGGGCCACGTAGTCCAGGTACTTCTCGGGCGGCAGGCCGAACCGAGCCTCCACGGCGGCCTCGTCGTAGTCGACGATGTCGGAGATGCCCTTACGGTTGAACATCACCCGGAGCCCCGGGCGGACCAGCTGGAAGAAGTCGCGGTCGGCCGTGACCACCACGGCCTCCATCCCCTGCTCCACGGCCCGGAGGGCCAGGGTGGCGATGGCGTCGTCGGCCTCGTGGCCCTCCACTTCCACGATGGGCACCTTGAGGGTCTGCAGGACCTCCCGGATCAGCCCGAGCTGTTCGCGGAACTCGTCGGGGGCGGACTCTCGCTGGGCCTTGTAGTCCGCGTACTTCTCCAGCCGAACCGTGGGCGGCCCCTTGTCGAAGGCCACGGCGATCCGGTCGGGCTTCTCCTCGGTGAGCAGCTTGATGAGCATCGAGGTGAACCCATAGGCGGCGTTGGTGACCTGCCCCGACGAGGTGGTAAGGCTCGTGGGAAGGGCAAAGAAGGCCCGGTAGGACAGGCTGTGGCCGTCAAGCAGAAAGATGCGCTTCTTCGTAACGCACTCGATTGTAGACTCTCTGGCCGTGGCCACGGCCCTGACGCAGCAGGAGTATCTCGAGGCCATCTACGAGATGGCCGA
>JBOGVS010000033.1:0-8358 GCA_050692555.1 Actinomycetota bacterium | reverse complement strand
CTCGGATGGATCGGCTTCACCCGACCCCACGGTCCTCACGGTGTACTCGGGCCGTGACGAGGAGTTCATCGGGCCCCTCTTCGATCGGTTCCAGACGGACGAGGGGATCGAGCTCGAGGTTCGGTACGGGGACTCGGCCGAGCTGGCGGCGACGATCCTCGAAGAGGGCGACGGCTCCCCGGCGGACGTGTTCCTGTCGCAGGATGCCGGATCTCTTGGGGCCGTGGCCGAAGCTGGCCTGTTCACCGTGATCGAGCCGGAGATCCTCGAGCGGGTCGACGAGCGGTTCCGGTCCGACGAGGGTCTGTGGGTCGGTGCCTCTGGACGAGCCCGGGTCCTGGCCTACAACACCGAGGCCCTCCAGGAATCCGAGCTCCCCGACTCGGTTCTCGAACTCACCGAACCTTCGTGGAAGGGCCGGATCGGCTTCCCTCCCACGAATGGATCCTTCCAGGCCTTCGTGGCCGCACTCATCGCCCAGATCGGGGAAAACGCCACCCGTGACTATCTCGAGGGACTGGCAGCCAACGACCCGGTCCTCTACGAGGACAACTCCTCGACCGTGCGAGGGATCGCCGCCGGGGAAGTGGACGCCGGCCTGGTCAACCACTACTACCTCTACGAGGTGTCGGCCGAGGAGGGCGACATCCCCGTGGCCAACCATTTCTTCACGGGGGGCGATCCCGGTGCGTTGGTGAACGCCGCGGGGGCAGGTGTGCTGGCTTCTTCGGAGCACCGGGACGCGGCCATGGGGCTGGTGGACTACCTCACGGACGAACCCGGCCAGACCTACTTCGCCTCGGAGACCTTCGAGTACCCCGTGGTGCCCGGCTACCAGCCGAGCGCGGAGCTGGTGCCCCTCGAGGAGATCGAGTCGCCCAGGATCGACCTCTCCGACCTCGGAGAGACCATCGATCCGGCCCTTCGGCTGCTGGCCGAGGTTGGCCTGGTCTAGCGATCCGGCCGCGGTCGGGGCCCCGCCCGGAAGTGCGGGTGGAGTTCTCAGCTCCCGGCGCCCACCTCCTCCTCCAGGCCTGGTCGGGGCGGCGCTGGCCGTGTGCGCGGTGCTGGCGATCCCCGCGGTCTACCTCACGATCCGTTCTGCCGAAGCCCAGGCGGCCACCTGGGACCTGATCGTCCGCCCCCGAACCCTGGCGCTGGCCGGGCGGAGCATCCTGCTGGCGGCCGCGGTCACCGTGGCCGCCATCGGGGTGGGGCTCCCCCTGGCCTGGGTCACCACCAAGACGGACCTCCCCCTCCGCCGCCTGTGGGCCGTGCTGGCTCCCGTTCCCCTGGTCGTTCCCAGCTACGTCGGCGCGTTCATCCTGCTCTCGGCCCTGGGGCCCCGCGGGCTGCTCCAGGGTCTCCTGGAGCCGCTGGGCGTGGACCGGCTCCCCGACATCGCCGGCTTCCCCGGGGCGTTCCTGGCCCTGACCCTGTTCACCTACCCCTACGTCTACCTGCTGGCGGCATCGGCCATCCGGGGGCTGGACCCTTCGCTGGAGGATGCCGCGCGAAGCCTGGGGCACTCACGGTGGCGGACGTTCCGCCGGGTGACCCTGCCGTTGCTCCGCCCCTCGATCGCCGCCGGCGGGCTTCTGGTGGCCCTCTACACCCTCCACGACTTCGGGGCCGTCTCCCTGATGCGCTACCAGACCTTCACCCAGGCCATCTATCTTCAGTACCGGGCGGCCCTGGACCGCACGCCCGCTGCCATCCTCTCGCTCATGCTGATCGGGGTGGCCCTGGCCGTCCTGGTGATGGAGCGCCGGGCCCGCGGCCGGGCCCGCTACTACCGGACCGGCACGGGAACGGCCCGGGCCGCGGCGCCGGTCCCGCTGGGGCGATGGCGGTGGGTCGCGGTGGCCCTGTGCGCCACGGTGGCCCTGCTGGGCGTGGCGCTCCCCGTTTCCGTGATGCTCTTCTGGCTCATCAGGGGCGGAAGCAGCGGCGTGGCCCTGGATGGCCTCGGCCCGGCGGCGCTGAACTCCCTGGTGGCAGGCGGTGCCGGCGCCGCGCTGGCCGTGGCCGCCGGCCTTCCCATCGCCCTCCTGGCCGCCAGGTACCCAGGCTGGCTGGCACGGCTTGCCGAGATGATCACCTACTCCGCGTACGCCCTTCCGGGCATCGTCGTCGCCCTGGCCCTGGTGTTCTTCGGCGCCAACGTCACCCCAACCCTGTACCAGAAGCTACCCCTGCTCCTGGTTGCCTACGTCGTCCTGTTCCTCCCACAGGCTGCCGAGGCCCTCCGTGGCGCATTGCTCCAGGTCTCGCCCCGGCTCGAGGAGGCGGCCCGGATCCTCGGCCGGGGGCGATGGCAGGTCCTCCGGCGGGTGGTCGCTCCCCTCATCGCTCGGGGCGCTCTGACGGGGTTCGCCCTGGTCTTTCTGACCACGATGAAGGAGCTGCCGGCCACCCTCCTGCTTCGCCCCACGGGGTTCGATACGCTGGCTACGGAGGTGTGGACCGCTTCCTCGGTGGGGAGGTTCGGAGAGGCCTCCGTTCCCGCGCTGTTGCTGATCGGGCTGTCTGCGGTGCCCCTGTACCTCATGGCCCGCCGGGTGGAGATCCAGGAGGTTCGTGCAGAGTGATGGAGGACGGTGTCCGGGCCCTGGAGACCAGGGGGATCGAGAAGCGGTTCGGGTCGGTCCGCGCGCTTTCTGGGTTCGATCTCCAGGTCCGACGAGGGTCGATCATGGCCCTCTTGGGCCCCAGCGGCTGCGGCAAGACCACCGCCCTCCGGGTGATCGCCGGCCTCGAACGCCCCGACGCCGGAGAGGTGGAGGTCGGCGGGCTCCCCGTGGCCGGCCCCGGGCATTTCGTCCGGCCCGAGGATCGCCGGGTCGGCATGGTGTTCCAGGATTGGGCCCTGTTCCCTCACCTGACCGTATGGCAGAACGTGGCCTTCGGCCTTCCTCCAGGAGCGGAGGAGCGGGTCCGCGAAACTCTGACTCTGGTACGTTTGGAGAGCCTCGAGGACCGTATGCCCCATGAGCTCTCCGGAGGGCAGCAGCAACGGGTGGCGGTGGCCCGGGCCCTGGCTCCCTCACCGGAAGTCATCCTCCTGGACGAGCCGTTCTCCAATCTGGATGCCCCACTCCGCTCCGCCCTGCGGGCCGAGGTCCACGATGTCCTGCGAGCCGCCAGGGCGACAGCCGTGTTCGTGACGCACGACCAGGAAGAGGCTCTGGCGATCGCCGACGAGGTGGCGGTGATGAGCCGGGGGCGCATCCTCCAGACGGGGTCACCTCCGGAGGTCTACGAGGCTCCTTCGGAGGCGGAGGTAGCCTCCCTGGTCGGCGACGTGAACCTGGTCGCCGCCGTGGTTTCCTCGGGGATGGTCGAGACGCCTCTGGGGGCGGTCCCCGTCGCGGGCGAAGCGGACGGGCCGGTCCGGGTCCTGATCCGCCCCGAGTCCATCCAGGTCACCCCTGACCCGGCCGGTCGCGCCGTGGTGTCGGGGGTGGAGTTCTACGGACACGATCAGATGGTTGCGGTCCGGCTTCCGGACGGACGGACCCTCCGGGCCAGGCCCTTCGGCTCCCGTCCTGACCTCCACGAGGGCGGGCGTGTTCGCCTGGCCCTCACGGGGTCGCTGAGGATCTTCCGGAAGTAGTTGCCGGGAGGCCGCCGGCGACCTACACTCCAAACAGCGAAGGCGCTCTGCATCCGCGGGGCGCCGTTTTGCATAGCGAGTGGCGACGAGGCCGGGCCGTGCGCCCGGCCTCAGCATGTCCGGAGGACGGATGGACCGGAAGCGAGAGCGTGACGCCTGCGGGATCGGGTTCGTGGCCGATGCCGGAGGCCGGCCGTCGCGGCGGATCCTGGAAGCCGCCCTGGAGGGGTTGCGACGGGTCCGGCACCGCGGCGCAGTAGACGCCGACGCCCGCACCGGCGACGGGGCCGGCCTGTTGGCCCCCATCCCCCGCCCCCTGGCCGCCTGGCTGGCCTCGGGCCTGGCCCTGGACGCCCCGCCCGGCCGACTGGGTATCGCCATGTGCTTCCTCGACGGCCGGACCGGGCCCGATGGCGTCACCGCCCGGGCGGCAGCGCGGGGGATCGTGGATCGTGCCTGCGCCCGCGAGGGCATCCCGGTGCTGGCGTGGCGTCCGGTTCCCGTGGTCCCCGGCGCCCTGGGCGAGCGGGCCCGGGCCCTGGCCCCCCGCATCGAGCAGGCCCTGGTGGGACGGCCTGCCGGAGAGGACGGTGAGGCGGCAGAGCGGCGGTGCTTCCGGGCTCGGAAGCGGGTGGAGCGAGTCGCCGGGGACACCGGAGTCCGCCTGTACCTCTGTTCGCTGTCGTTCCGGACCGTGACCTACAAGGCCCTGTGTGCGGCCGACCAGTTGGCGGCGTTCTACCCGGATCTCTCCGACCCGGACTTCGCCGCTCCGTTCGCCGTGTTCCACCAGCGCTACAGCACCAACACGCTCCCCACGTGGGAACGGGCCCAGCCGTTCCGGCTCCTGTGTCACAACGGCGAGATCAACACCATCCAGGGCAACGTCAACATGATGCGAGCCCGGGAGGCGGATCTCGGCGCCAACGCCCCCGCGTCGGCCGACGTCATCCGGCCGGTGATCGACGAGTCCGGCTCGGACTCCGCGATGCTGGACAACGCCATCGAGGTCCTGGTTCGGGGCGGCCGGGACGTCCGGCACGCCCTGGCCATGATGGTCCCGGAGGCGTGGGAGGGATTCCCCGATCTCCCGGCGGAGGTACGGGACTTCTACCGGTACCACGCGTGCCTGGCCGAGCCGTGGGACGGTCCGGCCGGCCTCATCTTTTCCGATGGGCTCCGGGTGGGCGCCGCCCTCGATCGCAACGGCCTGCGGCCGCTTCGGTATGCGGTGTGCGAGGACGGGTTCGTGGCGTGCGCGTCGGAAGCCGGAGCGGTCGACACCCAGGGGCACGGGACGGTTCGCCGGGGGAAGCTGGGCCCGGGCCAGATGCTCTGTGTTGACCCCGACGGTGGCGGCGTCCAGGAGGACGCGGAGATCAAGTCCCGCCTGGCGGAGAGCCGACCCTACGGCTCGTGGCTCCGCGAGCACCTTCGTCCCGGGGGGTCCGGCCGGGAGGAACCCTCGGTCCCCGAGGACCTGATCCCCCGCCAGGTGACGTTCGGGTTCACCAAGGAAGAGATCACCGTGGTCCTCCGACCCCTGGCCACCCAGGGGCAGGAGCCCACGTCATCGATGGGCGACGACACCGCCCCCGCCGCGCTGGCGAACCGGCCCCGTCCGGTCACCGGCTACCTCAAGCAGCGGTTCGCCCAGGTCACCAACCCACCCATCGACCATCTCCGGGAGCGGCTGGTGATGTCGACTCGCACCGTGCTGGGCCCTAGAGCGCCGATCCTCGACGAGGGACCGGAGGTCGCCTCCCTGGTGGAGCTCCCCACGTTCGTGCTGCTCCCCGAGGCTCTCTCGGCCCTGGATCCCAAGGTGATCGATGGGACCTTCGACGCGGCCGAGGGCCCCTCCGGGCTGGCCGGCGCGTGCCGGCGCATCGGGAATCGGGCCGTGGCCCTGGCCGGTGAGGGGGCCCCGATCCTGGCAGTGTCGGATGCGGCCGTCGGGCCGGACCGGGCCCCGGTGCCGTCGGTCCTGGCGGTCGGGGCGGCGCACCAGGCCCTCCTGCGGGCCGGCCTCCGGACCCGGGTGGGGCTGATCGCGGATGCCGGTGACGCAAGCGACACACACGACGTCGCCTGCCTGCTGGGGTACGGGGCGGAGGCGGTCTGTCCTCGAACGGCTCTGGAGACGGTCACCGCACTGTGTCACGAGGGGCGGATCGGTGGCGACGCGCCTCCCGCAGCCGAGGCGTCGGCGCGGTTCCGCTCCGCGATCGAGGACGGCGTCCTGAAGATCATGTCGAAGATGGGCATCTCCACGGTGGACGCCTATCGAGGGGCCCAGATCTTCGAGGCCATCGGGCTGAGCCCCGAGGTGATCGACGTCTGCCTGACGGGCACGCCCAGCCCGATCGGGGGCCTGTCGTTCCTGGAGCTGGGCGAGGACGTGCTCCGCCGTCACCACGACGGATACGGGCGAGGTCAGGCGCCCACGAACCCCGGGTTCATCAAGCACCGGGCGGGAGGCGAGTTCCACGCCAACAACCCCGACGTGGTCGATGCGCTGCACACCACCGTGGGGGTGGAGCAGGACAAGAAGGAGGAGGGCTCGGTCACCCGGATCACCCACGAGATGCGCGAGGCACACACGCTTCACCGGGCCGTCACCGGAGAGGGCCGGCCGGCCTACGAGCGGTTCGCCGCGCTGGTCGAGGATCGCCCGCCGACCGCTCCCCGGGACCTCCTGGACATGGTGCCCGCGGGTCCACCGGTCCCCGTGGACGAGGTCGAGCCCGCCGCCGACATCGTCCGGCGTTTCTCCACGGGAGCGATGTCCCACGGAGCGCTGTCCGCAGAGGCCCATCAGACCCTGGCCGTGGCCCTGAACCTGGTGGGGGGGAAGGCCAACACCGGTGAGGGAGGCGAGGACCGCTCCCGATATCGTGACCGCCGGAACTCCGGGATCAAGCAGGTGGCCTCGGGGCGATTCGGCGTCACTCCCGAGTACTGCGCCTTCGCCCAGGAGCTCCAGATCAAGATGGCCCAGGGCTCCAAGCCCGGCGAGGGCGGACAGCTGCCGGGAGCCAAGGTGTCGGATGAGATCGCCCGTCTGCGAAACACCCCGCCCGGCGTGGCCCTGATCTCCCCTCCGCCCCATCACGACATCTACTCGATCGAGGACCTGGCCCAGCTGATCTTCGACCTGAAGCAGGTCAACCCCGAGGCCGACGTCTCGGTGAAGCTGGTGTCCACCGTCGGAGTCGGAACCATCGCCGCCGGGGTGGTCAAGGGCCTGGCCGAGGCGGTTCACATCGCCGGGGCAGAGGGGGGGACGGGAGCCTCTCCCCTGTCCTCGATCAAGAACGCCGGGCTGCCGTGGGAGATCGGGCTGGCCGAGACCCAGGCGGCCCTGGCGGCCAGCGGACTGCGGGGGCGAGCCCGGATCCGGATCGATGGCGGCTTGAAGACCGGCCGGGACGTGATCCTGGCCGCTCTCCTGGGCGCCGACGAGTTCTCCTTCGGCACCGCGGCCCTGATGGCCGAGGGCTGCATCATGGTCCGAACCTGCCACCGCGACACCTGCCCGGTGGGCATCGCCTCCCAGCGTCCGGAGCTCCGGGCCAAGTTCGCCGGTACCCCGGAGATGGTGGCCACGTACCTCCTCCACGTGGCCGAGGACGTCCGGGGACACCTGGCAGCCCTGGGGCTCCGTTCAGTGGACCAGGCGGTGGGGCGCACCGATCTCCTCCGCCGCCGCCGACGAGGCGGGGCCCGCGCGGATGCCCTTGACCTCACCCCGTTGCTCTCGCCCCCGCGAGAGACCAGGCGGTTCGAGCGAACGATCCCGCTCCAGCGGATCCGTTCGGACCTGGGCGACCGGCTGGCCGCCGACGCGCTTCCGGCCCTGGCCGAGGGACGGATCGTGGAGCTCTCCTACGCGATCGGGAACGGCGATCGGGCCGTCGGAGCCCGTTTGGGGGGTGCCATGGCCCGGACCTTCGGTGACCGCCGCCCCCCGGGACGGGTTCGGGTGCGGTTCGAAGGACAGGCCGGGCAGTCATTCGGGGCCTTCCTGGGTCCGGGGGTGGAGCTCGATCTCACCGGCGAGGCCAACGACTATGTGGCCAAGGGGATGGCAGGGGGCTCCATCGTGATCCGCCCCCCGGCCGACGACGCCGGTGACCCGGTGTTGGTGGGCAACACCGCCCTGTACGGCGCCACCGGTGGACGCCTGTTCGTGGCCGGCCGCGCCGGCGAGCGGTTCGCCGTGCGGAACAGCGGGGCGGTTGCGGTGGTGGAGGGCGCCGGCGATCACGCCTGCGAGTACATGACCGGCGGGGCGGTGGTGATCCTCGGGTCGGTGGGCCACAACATGGCCGCAGGGATGTCCGGGGGCGAGGCCTACGTGTACGACCCCCGGGACGTCGTTGGTACCCGGGTCAATCCCCAGCTGGTGGAGATCCGCCCGCCCACTGCCGGACAGATCCCATCGCTCCGCCGCCTCATCGAGCGACATGCCCGGGCCACGGGGTCCCGTCGCGCCGAGGAGCTGTTGACGGACTGGGATCGCGCCGCGGTCCGGTTCGTCCGGGTGATGGCCAAAGCGGAGGTGGCCCTGATCGAGGGAGCGTTGGAGGGGACGGCGCGAGCGGGGGCGTGAGCTAATGGCTCCCGTACGGAGATGCCGTGAGGCATGCTGTGCCCGAGCCCGCCGGCGGGTGAGCACTCGCGAGGGCTGAGCCCTGAGCTCTAAGTCTAGAGCGTGCCCCCGCCGGTTGGTGAGGCGG
>JBOGVS010000032.1:0-40308 GCA_050692555.1 Actinomycetota bacterium | reverse complement strand
CCCCGCGCACCTCGGTCATCGTCACCACACCCGGTCCGCCGGTACGTCCGCGTGACACCTTCACGGCAACTCTTCCAGCAGGAAAGCATGGCCCGTCCACTGCTTTCGAAGCGAGAAACTCTAGTGACCAGGGCCTATCTCGGTGGGCGCTAGATGATTTGAACCTCTGACCTCTTCCGCGTCGAGGAATATCCGTGCACCGTCTCCTGTGGGGGAAGCTCCGGACGTCCGAGCCCTGGACGCTCCGATACACTCCTGGGAACCGTGCGCCGATTCTTCCGATACGCATTCCTCTCAATCGCCGGGGTATTCCTCGCGGCCATCGTGGTCCAAGTGTACTTCGCCGGACCGATGCTGTTCGGTCAGGAGGGAGGCACAGAATTGCATGAGACCACCGGATACATCCTGGGTACCGCGGGGGCACTATTCCTGATCGTACCCGCTTTGGCCCGGGCCGGTAAGCCGGCCATCGTTCTCGGCGTCATCCTGGCCATTGTGACCTACGGCCAGCCATTCCTCACCTTTGGACGCGAGACGTCACCATTCATCGCGGCGCTCCACCCCGTAAACGCTCTTCTGATCTTCACACTGTCGGTGGTGCTGAGTCGCAAGGCTCTAGCGCTAGTGCGAAGCGAGCGTCGGTCCGCCTGACCAAACCACGGCTCTTGGTAACCGATGGATTCGACACATCCCCGCCGCGATCAGGATACGGAGCACTAACTCGTCAAGGGCCACCCCCCGGCATCCCCGCGACAACATGTGGGGCGAGAACGCTCGGGAGTGCGCCGAGGCAGTCTCTGGCCGTCAGGCCCGTATACGTCGGTTGAGCCCACGGGACTCGTCGACGAGGTACCCCGCCCGATCGACCTTCAGGTCCTTCACCGGGGCATCAGGACCCCCCTGCTACGGCCCCACCGTCACCGTGGCGTGGAACGCGTCCTGGTCGGTTTCGTCGCCGGTCGGCGAGGCGGGCTGGGTTCCCGGCCGGCCGTCCATCCACAGCACGTGGGCGGTGTTCCCCGATGCGGTGATGCCCGTGTAGTCGCCGATGAACTCCCCGGTGCAATTCGTGCCGAACAGGCTGGCGTTCGATGGGGAGGACGCCGAGGTGACCCGCACCGTCTGGCTCCAGGTGTCCCCGCCGTCCGGCGAGACCACGTAGGAATGGTCGAGCAGGGCGTCGCCCGTGTACTGCCGGTCCACGAAGCCCACATGGACGTAATCACCGGAGGCGTCGATCCACTGGAAGAACTGGTCGGTCTTCCCCGACTCCTGGTTGATCTTCACCGGCCGGCTCCACGAGGCTCCGCCGTCCGTCGACCGCGTATAAACGATATCGGCCGAGCCCGACTGCCAATTCGACCACAGCATGTGCAGGTCGCCGTCGTCGTCCACATCAATGACCGGGTAGCTGGCCACCCGGAACCCGCTGTGCGGCAGCGGGCTTGGCAGGTCGTTGACCCTCCCCACGAAGTGCTTGCTCCATGTGGCCCCGCCGTCCTCGGACTTGGCCACGAACGCCCGGCCGCCATTCCGGCCCACCGGGTTGTTCCACTCCTCGAACGAGACGTAGATCACGCCGTCGGGCGTCCCGTCGTCGTGAACGACGGGGGTGCTGAACTGGGCGAACCGACCACTGATGACCTTGGGGGCAGACCAGGTGGCCCCCTCGTCGGTTGACTTGCTGATCACGATGGGCGAGGCCTCGTAGTTGCCCAGCCCGGTTTTGCCCTTGGGCTGGAACTGGAATCGAGCCCAGGTCACGTACACCGCGCCGTCCGGGCCAACCGCGATCCACTCCTTGTCGTGGAACACGCTGGAGCTATCGCTCTGGACGACGTAGTTCGTGGTCCAGGTGTCGCCCTTGTTCTCGGACTTGCTGACCGCGATGGCGCTGGCGAACGCGGAGTGGCCAGTGTCGGGGTTGGCGACCCGGTTGAAGGCGATGTTCGCGTAGTACACCTCGCTCCCGTCGGGTTCCCAGGCGAACGCCGGGTCCCCCACGCCCTGGTACGTTCCCCCGGCCTCCTCGCTGATCCCCGGCATGAACACGTTCGACCACGTGCCACCTCCGTCGTGCGAGACGTAGGCGGCCGCGGACCCATCGTAACGCTGCTCGGAGTCGACAAAGTAACGGTAGTCGTTGGCTCCGCCGATCAGGTTGTTGGGATTCGTCGGATCGATAGCGATCGTCGTCTCGTTCTGGGGGGTCTGATCACCGACTAAGCACGCTGGCCCGCTGGGGTGCTCACCCGGGTTGCCCGGCAGGTTCGTCACGTCGCCTACGATCACGTTCTGCTCAGGTCCCACGGTGATGGGGACCGAGGCGAAGACCGCCCCACCCGCCGGCGCTCGCAAGACGCGGCCCGACGCTCCACGGTTGACCCCCGGACGGAGCGGCTTCGACTGCGCCTTGACCACGCCTGAAACCTGGGGACGGACCTGCTTGCGGCTCCCCCGCTTCGCGTCGGCCGGCGAGCCGGCCACCAGGGCCAGGATCATCAGGCCCGCGGTGAGGATCGAGATCCGTCTCATGGGCGACCTCCTCTCTGAAGCCATCCCGGACCAGATGACCTGCTGAATCTCGACTCCCCTTCTATGTCACCAGCCCGGGCCAAGTCAATCGGCTCCTCCAGGACGGACCGGCTCAAGCGAGGGCCGCCAAGCTCGGGCATCAGGTTGCTGGGAGGATCTTCTGGTTCAGGCGGAAGACGGTCACAACAGTTGTGGAATGAGAAGGGCCCTATGACCAGGGCCTTTGCACCTGTGGGCGCTGGAGTGTCTGGTTTCACGACATAGACCTGTGGGCGCTGGAGGATTTGAACCTCCGACCTCTTCCGCGTCAAGGAATATCGGGGGCGGCGCTAACCTGCGGCGGAGGAGCCGAAACCTGCATTGACCTGCGACTTCGATGCTCGACGTTGCGCCTCAGCTCTCTCAACGTTTCGCAGTTGCACGCGGGATGGAGGAGCGATGGTGAATCGGCACGCTCCATTACATAAGAGAGGCGTCTCTAAACCGGACCAGGACATAGCTCTCGGCGCCAGTCCTCACGCGATATCGACTCAAGCCGACTCGATGATGTGGCAGTACGCGGCCGGCCCCTGGGTCGAGTCGGCCGCCGACCGAGCCCTACGGGCCATCCGCCCGAGATCGCGACGCATGGCCTCGATGCAAGCTTGACATTCCAGTTGACTGGAAGGTGTACGGTCGCCGTGACCGCTGGTATCGACCCCAGGGGTGAAAGCCATGACGAACGAGGTGGACGAGGTCGACCGTCATCGCTGCCCGGGGAGGGCTGCGGCTGCGAGATGACCGTGGCTCGGGCCCCGGACATGGAGCCTACCCAGGAGTTCGTCGACTGCTGCGGCCACTGGATGGAGAAGTCCGCCTAGCGGCCGATGCGGGAGATCCCGGTCGGCCCATCCCGGCGTCCCCAGCTTGGCCCGCTGCGATTCGCCCTGCTGATCGGTGCCGTGGCCCTCGCGGCGCTGGCGGGGTACGGCGGATACGTCGCCTACCCGCGGTTCGATCTCCCGGCCAGCGTCGGCGTCGGGCTCCTGGCGCTGGCCGCGGGTGCGGGGGTAGCGTCGTTCTTCTCCCCCTGCGCGTTCCCCCTGCTGCTGACCCTCCTCGGCCGCGAAGTCCGGGGTCGTCCAGCGGCGGCGGTAGGGTTCGCGGCCACGTTCTCCCTTGGGGCGGTGACATTCCTGCTCGTCCTGGGTGCGCTCATCGGCGCGGGTGGCGCGGGGATCGCCGCCTCGGTCACCTTCACCAGCGGGGCGGGGATCGCCATCCGCGTGGTGGCGGGGCTGCTCCTCGTCCTCCTGGGCCTGATCCAGGCAGAGGTGCTGCCTGTCTCGTTCCACGCCGTCGAGCCACTCACCCGGCCGCTTTCCGAGGCCCAGGCGAGGCTGCGCCGGAACCATCCCGTCGCGGGGGTCGGGCTGTTCGGGTTCGCCTATCTGGCAATCGGCTTCGGGTGAACGGGGCCCATCTTGGCCGGTCTGGCCGGGCAGGCGCTCGCCGTCGGAGGGACCGCGGCGGCGGTGACGGCGTTCGCGGTGGCGGGGCTGGCCATCGTCCTACTGGCCTCGGCCTCGGCGCTGACGGTGGCCTTGGCCCAGGAGCGCCTCGGTGGACGCCTCGAAGCCGCCGGGCCCACCATGAAGCGGTGGGGTGGCTGGATCCTGGTCGTGGTGGGGGGTTGGTTCGTCGCCCTGGGCGTGTTCGCCGACTTCATCGCACGGGTTTTCCCGGTCTAGGTGGAGCGATTCCCACAGGCCGGTGCCACCGGGTCGCAAGAATCCCCTTGAGGGAAGGTGCCCGGTGGGACGTTGACCCGGCAGCTTTTGTGGCTTGGGACAGACCTTCTCGGAATGGTCACTTCGGAGCGTTGTCGTTGCGTTGCAATCGGGCAGTCCACGGATGCGTCCATCCATGGTGCCCAATCGAGTCTTGGCAGGCTGAGGCCTGCCGTTGGGCAAGGCACCGGGCGGCCTTGCCCCGAAATGGCGGAGATGTTCAGAACGACTGCGGAGAGGACGGTGGCACTGGGGACGGCGCTCGCGCTGTTGTTATCCGCCTGCGCCGACTCGAACCAGCCGGCCTCGTCGGAGAGGCCAGCCCGTCGGTTACTTCCAGCCAGCCGTCTAGAACTCCCGGAGTTTGGACTCGGCCGGTTCCAGGCCCTTCTCCAGGAACTCTCTGGGACGCCGGTCGTCGTGAACATCTGGGGTTCGTGGTGTCCGCCGTGCCGCTTGGAAGCCCCAGGGCTGGCCACCGTATCGAGGGAGTTCGGCGGACGCATCCAGTTCTTGGGGGTCGACATCCTCGATAGCCGGCCAGCCGCCCGACAGTTCATCCTTGAGTTCGATTGGCAATATCCCAGCGTGTTCGATCCGGAAGCCGAGATCCGGGACGGGCTGGGCTACTTCGGCCAGCCTGTGACGCTCATCTTCGACCCGGACGGCAGGAAGACGTTCGAGTGGGCCGGTCCCCTCACGGAAGAGATCCTTCGCCGAGAGATCCGCAAGGTTCTAGCCTCGAAGGAATCGTGATTCCGTCGTTCGCTCGGCAAGAGCGGGTCGCATCCACGCCGGTCGGCGTGAGGGGGATAGTGCCGATCAGGGGTGCGGCTCCTTATCGACGACAGGAGGCAGAGATGACTTGGGTTGATTCCAGCCCTGGATCGGAAGGCATCGATTACGTCCTCGCGTCGCACAGCCTGAACCCGGAAGCGTTACAGACACATCTGGCGCTCTACCGCGTGGTGATGTTCGGCCCCTCCGGCCTGACGCGGGGCGAGAGGGAAGCGATAGGCGTGTGCGTCTCGGCCGCGAACGACTGCCACTACTGAGTGGTTCACCACGGCGCTGCTCTGGCTCAGGAGACGGGCCGGGGGGAGCTGACCGAGGCGGTCGCCTCGGGGAACTGGGTGGACCTGGAGGAGCGGACCCGGGTGCTGTTGACGTACGCCCTGAAGTTGACGCTTCGTCCCGCAGACGTACGCGAAGGGGACCTGACGCCCCTTCGCGGAGCCGGACTGACGGATCGGGACATCGTTGACGCCAACCAGGTGGTCGCCTACTTCAATTACGTGAACCGGATCGCCGAGGGGGCTCGGGGTGGAGTTGGAGAGTCGGTGGCCACAACAGGCTCGCGCCGGGAAGCGGTACGGCCTCGCCGAGAGCGGCAGAGATACCTGAAGAATCCGGCGAGAGGAGATCCGGTCACGCGGCTTCGACGCCTTTCGCCGTTCGGCGCGGGCGCTCCCCGTAGGGGTAGAAGCGTTCCTTGTCCCCTCGCTCCCAGGCCTGCCGGAGACCCGGGGCGGTCCACCGAAGGGGGAGCTTGCTCAGCGCCGCAATCGTCCGTCGTCCTCAGGCGTCCGTTTTGACGTGAGCGCAGATGACCCAGGCCGACCCGTTCGATGGCCCGGACGGCGCGCGGTCCTCCTGGGTGGCCTCGCGACTCTGCTCGCGTTGGTTGGCGTGACAGGACTTCTATTCACGGGCAATGATCCCGGATCCCCATCTGGCAAGCGGTCCGGACCAGCCGCCGAGCCCAGCCCCCTGGTGGATCCCGATGAGATCATCGCTGGGGGGCCTCCCCCCGACGGCATCCCCCCCATCGACGATCCCCGGTTCGAACCCGTGGCCGAGGTCGATTGGCTATCCGATCGCCAACCCGTGATCGCGGTGGCCATCGAAGGGGACGCCCGGGCCTACCCGCTCCAAATCCTCACCTGGCACGAGATCGCCAACGACGAAGTGGGCGGGGTGCCGGTCGCCGTGACCTACTGCCCGCTCTGCAACACACCAGTGGTATGGGAGCGGCCCGTGGTGGAGGGGGAAGTAACGACGTTCGGAACCTCAGGGAAGCTCTATCGCTCCAACCTGGTGATGTACGACCGGGCCACCGACTCCTACTGGCCCCAGCTCTCGGGACAGGCCGTGACCGGCCCACTCACCGGGAGGACTCTCCAGGTGGTCCCTGCCCAGATCGTCTCGTTCGGCGACTTTCGCGATGCCCATCCCCAGGGCAAGGTGCTCTCCCGCAATACCGGCTTCGACCGCCCCTACGGGACGAATCCCTACCCCGGATACGACCGGACCCAGGACCCCTTCCTGTTCCAGGGTGACGTCGATCCGCGGCTCGCCCCCGCGGTCCGGGTCCTCGGGGTCGCCGCTGCCGACGAGGCCGTGGCCTTCCCCTACGGCCGTCTCCGGGAGGCGGGCGGCGGTCAGATGGCGGCGGTGAACGAGGAGGCCGGGGGGGAGCCGATCCTGGTGATCTGGAAGCCCGGAACCCTGTCGGCCCTCGACCGGGAGACGATCGAGGCTTCGCGCGACGTCGGCGCCGCGGCCGGGTTCTCCCGGCAGGTCGGCGACCAGGTCCTCACGTTCGAGGTCCGGGACGGGGAACTGGTCGACCGGGAGACGGGGACCACCTGGAACGTGCTGGGGATGGCGGTGGAGGGACCACTGGCCGGCCAGCAGCTCCCCGGCGTGGCTGCGCTGGACTCGTTCTGGTTCGACTGGGCCGCCTTCCACCCGGACACCGAGATATGGTCCGGATGACCCCAAAAGGAGAGGCCCCCACCACACCACCGAAGCGCCGACAGGGATCACGACGGCCTGGACGCCGGCCGAATCACACCAACCCCAGGATACGGGCGGCCAGGACCACCTCCCGGTCGTCGTCGCCCACCACCAGCGCGGGGAACGGCCGATCGGAGCACAGCAGCACCGCCCCCTCCACCTCCGCCCGCCAGGTCTGGTCCTGTCCCGGCCGGGCCCCCTCGGCCATGGGGAACGTCCCGTCGGCCCGGTACACGGTCACTCGGTGGCCGGCCGCGTCCCGGTACCGGTGTCCCACCACGGAGAGCGAACCCACCTCGCCGGCCCGGACGCCCACCAGGGTGAGGTCGCCCAGCCGGTCGGGGAGATCCGGCGGAACAGCGTCATCGAGAGCCTGCCGCCCCTGGAAGTCGGCCACCAGGATCTCGATGGCCTCGGGCTGGCTCGAGACCAGGAGTGCGACGGCGCCGCCGGCACCCAGCGTCAGAGCCAGGACAGCGACCCCTATCCGGAGCCGGATCCGAGGCCGGCGGGGAATCAGCGACACCTCTCCCCGGATCCGGTCCCGCAGGGCCTGGGGGGCAAGCTCGCGGCCCGCCTCCGCGTAGCCCCGGCCCAGTCCGCCCAGCCGGACCTCCTCCCAGCAGTCCGGACACTCCACCAGGTGGGCCTCGAACCCTCGCCGGGCCCTCCGGGACATCGCCCCGCCCAGATACCGGGCGGCGGCCGCCTCCGGGTCATGCTTCTTCACGGAACAACACGCTCCCTTCCAGCATCGCGGCCAGCTTCTTCCGGCCCCGGTGCACCCTGGCCAGCACGGTGCCCCGCGGGGCGCCGGTGATCCGGGCCACCTCGGCCGCGGTGAACCCCGATAGATCCATCAGGGCGATGGCCACCCGCTGCTCCGGAGGCAGACGGGAGAGCGCGTCGTGCACCACCGATCGGCGGATCTCCCTCATCACCTGGTCTTCCACCGATTCCGGATCCGGCTGGAGGGGGTCGGCATCGGTGGGGATCTCTCGGTTCCACGCCCGGCGGAGCCGGCTCCGCCCGGCGTTGAGGCAGATCGTAGCCATCCATGGCTCCACCTTCCTGGGCCGCCGGTGGCTCACCCAGGCCTCGAAGGCCCGGAGGTAGGTCTCCTGCACCAGGTCCTCCACGTCGTCCCCGCGGCGGGCGATCCGGCGGGCCAGGTTGTACACGAGATCGAGCGCGGGCAGCGTGGCCGCCAGGAACTCCTCGTGGACCTTGGACGTCACGAACGGCTCCCCATGCAGTATCAGGGACTCGTCAATCGGTCTGCTGATTGCGTCCCGTTGGCGTCGTCCCCTCGATCCCAACCCCGGTGGCCACCCGGAGCATCCCCGCCGGGTGCAATCACCGGGAGCCGAGCTGCGTCCGTGTGAGTCGAGCCCACCTTTCGCCCCAACCACAAGGAGGTGCCCGGTGGAACAACACCCCGATCCGAACCTGCTCGATCGCAGGGATTTCTTCGGCTGGACGTGGCGGGGAGCCCTCCGGCTCGGCGCCCTCGGGTCGATGCCCTCGCTGCTGGCCGCGTGCGGGCGGGACGAGCCCGCCGTCACGGCCCCGGGTGGAGGCGGTGGGGCCGGCCCCGCGCAGGGTGAGGTCATCGTCGGTGACGTTCTGGACCACGCCCTGCGGTCGGACGAGTGGGAGGGCCCCTTCGGGTTCGTCACCTTCCGCCTCCACCACGGCGTGTTCGAGGGTGACGATCTCTACTTCATCCGGACGGACACCTCGGATCAGGCCTTCGCTCAGGCAGAGGGGTTGGTATGGGCTCCCAAGATCGCCGGCCTGGCCGCTCGGGGACTCCCCGGCGACGCCTATCTGGTCGAGGGGGCCTCGGACCGGCCCGTGGTGCTCTCCTCCGCGCCGGGGCGTCCGGACTTCACTCCGGCCTGGCGGATCAACCGGGTGACGTGGAAGGGGTCGCCACAGGACCTGGCCTCCGTCACCGACGTGCAGGACGCCGAGGGAGCGGGCGACCTCACCGTCGAGCGCACCGAGATCGTTCTCAACGGGGCGGTGGCCAGGTGGGGCTCCGAGGAGATGCCGGTCGACACAGATCGGGTGGAGTACCTGGGGGGAGGCCAGCTCCTCGAGCCCCCGGACACCGCTGGGATGCGGGTCACGTTCAAGCTCCATGAGTGCTTCCCCGGGGTCCGGTACATCGTGTGCGACACCTCGCTCGAGCCGATGGCCGAGGGGATGCATGTGGTGAACTCCCCCGGGCTGGCCGACAGTCCCTCCGCCGCGGCCACCGGCCGGACGAACGTGTTCATGAACGGGTTCAAGGGCCCCGGTCCGATGGGGTTCCAGCCCTCGGTGTTCGACTCCCAGGCAGGGGATGCGGACTGGAGCCCGTACTGGGACCACATGACCTACGCCTGGGCCGATGGCGTGCAGGCACGGGTCCTCACCACCGAGGAGGAGGTCCACGCCGCCCGGGACGCGGGGGAGCTGGAGGAGTTCCCCGGCACCCCGGACACCATGGGCGAGGTGTTCACCGTCAACTGCCCTGTGCCGGTCCTGGCCCCCAACACGTTCAGTAGGTAGCGCTCAGGAGGACGCGATCCGTTCCAGAGCCCGGGGCTCGGCCACCTCGACCTCTCCGTACCCCAGGTGGACCAGGCCCTCGGCCTCCATTCCTTTCAGGACCCGATTGACCGCCGGCCGGGTGGCGCCGAGAAGCTCGGCCAGGGTGGCTTGAGGGAGGCGCACCGGATTCCCGTCCTCACCCCCCTCGTCCAGGAGCAACGCGGCCACCTGCTGGCGGAGATCCCCACGGGTGAGCTGAAGGAGCCGTTGCTGCATCCGGTCCAGCCGGGAGGCCAGGCTGTAGAGGAACCGCTGGGCCAGGGCTGGACGGGCGGCCAGCAGGCGGTCCAGGCTGGGCCGTTCCAGGCGGATCAGCATCACCTCGGTGAGCGCTCGGGCCGTGAACGGAGCCGGGAGCCGGCAGAAGAACGGCACATCCCCCAGGAGGTCGCCTCCTCGGAGGATCTGGAGCACCACTCGTCGGAGGCCGGCCCGGTGGGACAGCTCGACCTCGCCCTGCTCGATGATCCCGATGAACTCCACCGGGCCGCCGGCGCCCAGGAGCCGTGTCCCCCGCTCGACCCGATCTACCCCGATGGTGGTGGCCAGCTCGGCCACCTCCTCAGGAGTGAACGGGAACAGATCCCCCCGCCCCAGATGGCGGGCCATCCAGGCGGCGTGACGGAGCATGTCCACGCCACGGTTAACCGAGAGCGCCCTCAACGTCTTCCCGAAACTGTGCTCTGGGACACACTCCGGCCATCCTACGGCCTCGCGTGGCGTTCCCAGTTCCGAGTCACAGGGAAGGAGGAGAGACAGACGTGCGATGGAGAGATCGAGTGAGGGGACGGCCAAAAGAGACGACCTGTACCCACGCCACCGACCGGATCGCTCAACCGCGGGCCAAGACCTGCGAGGAGTGCGGCAGCACCTTCAACCTGCGGGTGTGCACCGAGTGCGGCCACGTGGGGTGCTGCGAGTCACAGCTCGGGCACAACACCGCCCACGCGAGGGCGAGCGGCCACCCGGTGATCAGGTCCATGCCGGTGGGCACCCACTCGTTCACCTGGTGCTACGCGTGCGGCACGTACGTCTGAGGTCCCGACCCAACCCGATCATGACCGTGCCAGGTCGGCATCGTGTCGGTCTGACTCCGTAGCCGCCCTTACAGCCGGCAGCCGGACAGCGAAGCGGCTCCCCTGTCCCGGCCTGCTGTAAACCTCGACGGTGCCTCCGGCCGCCTCGACGATCGTCTTGACGAGGTAGAGCCCGAGCCCCACGCCGCCGTGGCGGCGCGTCGTGGACGAGTCCACCTGGTAGAAACGGTCGAAGATCCGGCCGATGTGCTCCTCGGAGATTCCGATCCCTTCATCCACGACCGAGATCACCACCTCACCCCCATCCAGGCGACCCCCTACCCGGCACGACGATCCATCCGGTGAGAACTTGAGCGCGTTATCCACAACGTTCCCAAGCACCAGCTCCAACCTCCGAGCATCAAGTTGGACTTGGGGGAGCCCAGCCGGGATCTCCACAGCGACGTGTTCTCTCCCGCTCCCAGCCGCCCCGTGATTGCGTTCGCAGCCTCGCCCACCGACGCGCTCCTGGTCTGATGGGCGCCCTCGCCCACCTGGGTCACCGCCAGGATGTTCTCGATGAGCACACCCAACCGGTGCGCCTGCCGCTCGATCGCTCGAAGGAACTCTTCGTGGGTCGCCACATCGTCGCGGAACTCCGGCTGCAACAGCATCTTCGCGTAACCGGCGATCGAAGTCAGCGGCGTGCGGAGCTCGTGCGAGGTGACGTCCAGGAACTGCGACTGGCGGCGATTGAGCTCCCGGAGCTTCTCGACCGTCTGCCGTTCCTGCCCGAGGAGAGCCTCGAGCCTGGCATTCTGCGCTCTCAGCGTCCGTCCCAGCCGTCGGACCAGCGGCAACTGGACCACGTAGATCGCTGCCAGTCCGGCAAGAAGCGCGATGCCGACCAACCGGAACGGACGCCCAACGGGCACGGCCGCCGCAGCGACGTCGGTATCGATCTCGACCACCGCCATTGGGTCCGTCGATGGGGTCGTTGTCGCCAGCGGAACGTAGCTCACCAGCACTGCCTCGGCCGGACGCTCCTCGGAAGCAGTCTCGGGTCGGTCCCCATCAGCCGGTAGCGAGACGACCCGTCCGGCGAAGGCTGAACGGAGCGCCGGAGTCGGGGAGACCCGACGCCCCACGAGTCGAGGGTCCTCCGAGAACAGGACGGTTCCATCGGGACCCCATATCGTGACTCCGACGACGGGGAATTGGACCCTCAGAACATGAGTGACTACCAGATCGCGAAGCCTCTCGTATTCGGGATCGCCGGGTCTTATCGGGCGACCGAGATCGATCCCCTCGAGAGCCGGGGCGATCACGGAATGGGCTACGTACTCGGCGTGCTCCTGTGAGGCGCCCTCGATCCGCTCGTTGATGGTGGCGGCGAGAACCCACCACAGCGCGACGCCGACGGCCGTGAACACCGCGAGCGTTGTCAGGGCGAACCGCGGCACCAGGGTCCGTTTGCCAGGCTTCTCCATCGGTACTCAAGGAATCGGCCCCAACCAGGCTGGACTTAATGATCCGGGCGGAGCGAACAGCGCATCCTGGAGAATCGTCCGCAGGAGCAGGGGGGCGAGGAAACTCCCGAGTGATGGTGCTGCGCTATGGCTCGTCCGCCCCAAGGATCGCTTCGGCCACGGCGCGGAGGTCGGGCCCGAGGATGTCCGGTGGCTCCCCCAGCGAGAACGGGACGTCACCGCGGGCCACGAAGGCCGCCGCGCATCCGGCCCGCATAGCCCCCCACACGTCCCAGTCGTGTGCGGCCACCATGCGCATCTCAGGTGGCTCCACGCCGAGGCGTTCCGCCGCCATCAGGTAGGGCTCGGGTGCGGGCTTGTAGCGACGGACCTCCTCCACCGACAGCGTCCGATCGAAGATGCCGGCCAGGCCGGCGTGCTCGAGTTGCATGCGGACCACCTGCCCGGAGGAGTTCGTCAGCGTGGCGAGTGGGAATCCGGCCGATCGCAGCCGCTCCAAGGCCCCGAGGACCTCCGGATGGGGCGGAAGCCGCCCCACGGCCCCCAGAATCGCCTCGCGGTCCTCGTCGGATAGGTCGCGCCCCCGGCGCGAAGCCACGACATCGAGAGCTCTCTTGCCGATCGTCCCGAAGTCCTCGTATGTGTCGGTCACGGTAGCCACGAGGGATCCGTGGAGGAGGCGCGCGAACCACTCCCCCAAGGGGGCTGAGTCACCGAAGACTCGGACGAACGGCTCCTGAACTGGCCGGAGATCCAGCAGCGTCTCGATCACGTCGAACACGATCACCTTCGCCACCGCGACTCCTTAACAGATGAACGCACGTTTGTCACTGCCCACGTTGGGCTTCCGTCCGGGCTTCCTCGCGATGAGGCGCTCCACGATCCCCCACTTCAGGCGCTCCAGCTCAAGGACCTCCAGCCCCAGTCGCCGGACATCTCTCACCGGCTCGCGGAGAAGATGGTCGGCGGCGAACCGTACGGCCAAGGGATTCAGCACCCGTTGCCCCAGGCGCACTCCGGCGGCGGGACTTCGGACGTGCTCGACCATCACCAGGCGTCCACCGGGACGGAGCACGCGGCGCGCCTCCGCGAGCGCGGCGCGATGGTCGGGGATCGAGCACATAGTCAGGGTCGACACCACCGTGTCAAAGCTCCCATCGGGGAACTCGAGCGATTCGGCGTCGGCCACGAGGAGGTCGACCTCCCGCTCCAGCGAGTGGGATCGGCGCCGGGCGATCGCCAGCATCTCTGGGCTGAGGTCCACACCCGTCAGGCGTACGCCGCGGGGGTAGTGCTCGAGGTTCCGACCGGTCCCGATGCCGACTTCGAGGACGTCACCCCTCACCCGCGAGCACGCCCACGCCCGCGCGCCGCCGAACAGGATTCGCTCGAAGAACGCGATCTGGCGATCGTACCGGGGGGCGAACTTCGCCCAGATCTCGCGGACTCGGTCCGTCTCCGCCGGCCCGACTGCCTCGCTTCTCCGTCCCGTCAAGCTCAGGATCCTCCCAGGGTCCGAAGTCGTCGCCGGAACTCCTCGTCGTCGATCTCGCCTCGGGCGAACCGCTCCTCCAGGATCTGGCGCGCGACGCCGCTCCGTGTATCTGCGGACGGCCCAAACCCCGAGGAGAAACCGCCTCCAGCCTGCAGCTTCCGATTGTGGGCGCTAGAGGATTTGAACCTCTGACCTCTTCCGCGTCAAGGATGGCGAGACGCGTCCAAAGCCGCTGGTAGAGGCCCTGAGTCAGAGAAACCGCTGGTCAGGGCCTTCTACTGAGTTTCCCTGCTTCTACCGGAGCCCCCGCGCTGCAGGTCTGTCAACTTTTCGTCAACGCGCGACAGCCTCCTCTGGCCGGGGATGAAGGTGCACCTTGGTGCATTCTCCCCGGAGAATGTAGGCGAAACAGGTGGGTGAGGGCCCCAGGGCGAGCCTGGGGCAGCCACCAGACCCTCCGGGCGCCGAGCGAACTCTCCCCCGTGGCCTCTCCCTTTGGGGCCCCGTAGGATGGTCTTCAGGGCGCGGGCCGTCGGTGAGCGATGCCGCCGCCCCGCCGTGGCTGCTGCGGAGGCGGGAGAGATGCCACGATGAGTGGGTCGGAAAAGAAGGTCCTGAACCTCCGCTCGGTCTTCGGACTGGAAGCAACCGTCACCACCCCCTCGGCGGCCACCGACGGCGCCTACGTCGAGATGGACATCATGCTCGAGCCGGGGGGCGACACGAATATCCACTACCACCCTGAGCAGGAGGAGACCTACGACGTTCTCGACGGCACGCTTGAGGTCTTCCGTGAGTGGCATGCGGTGCCAGCGGGGGAGTCGCTGACAGTGCCGCATGGGGCGCGCCATGCGTTCCGGAACGCGAGTGAGACGCCGGTCCGGTTCCTTAACGTGCATCGGCCCGCCCTCGCCTTCCAGGAATACCTGGAGACGCTGGACCGCTTGATCCGGGCGGGAAAGGTCAAGGGGCTCAAGAACCTCCGCTCGCTGATCTACCTCTCGGTGGCTCTGACGGAGCAGCGGCCGTCGGTATCGGTGAAGCCGCCGCACATGTTGATCCGAGGGCTCGCCTTCATCGGTCGGCGCTTGGGCTACACACTGGAATGACTTAAGGCGACCGCGAACCTAACGAGCGTGAGTGCCCTCGGCCACCGGCGAGATACGCAGGATCCAGCTTAGGTCCTTTTTGAAAGAGGCGCTCTCAGAACACCTAACACTCCTGGCTTCCTCCCCTGAGAACGTTGTCGAAACAGGTGACTCCCTGCGAGTCATGAGATCGGCCGCGGAGGTTCCTCTGGTGGGACGGACACCCGGTAGGCCTGAGCGGTTCAGGGCGCAAAGGACCGAAGGGCCTTCCGGACCGCTTCCTCAGCCTGGTCCCAGGCGAACAGTCGCCCCAGACGGACCTGCACCACGCCCTCGGTCAGAATGGCCTCGGCCACGCCCGGCGCGAGGAACGCCGCTCGGAGCACCGGCTGTGACTGAGCCATCCCCGGGCTCTCGGCAACGGCCCGGGGACCCCGGTAGCGGACGGCGAACGTTCGGGGCTGGGGCTTGGCCGGCAGGTCCACGGGCGAACCGAGCTGGGGGGACAGGATCTCCCCCGATCCCGACCTCAACGAGCGCCCGGTCGGTCCCAGGAGCGAGGTTCAGCCGGGCCCGGTAGCGGTGAAGGTCCATCGACCGAATGCCCGGGATAGACAGGAGGCGGTCCAGCGGCCAAGGCCCCCGAGCCGGAGGGCAGGGCTCGATGGTGGCCGGGGTCAGCTCGACCGTCGTGTGGAGCAGAAGGACCGACGGGTTCCGGGCCCCTTCCAGCGCCCAGGCGGCCATGATCTTCAGTCGATCAGCTCGAACCACCCCTGGCGGAGAGGAGAAGGTACTCACGGATCACCGCGCGGATGTCCCCTCAGCTCCTCCGATCGGTACCAGAGCCTGTACCCACCCTCCCATGACGGCGCCGTCACACCCAATCGGGGGCGTCCCGTCCGGCGGCCCTGTGGAACTCGGCGACCACACGGCGGGCCAACTCCACGGCCCACCGGGCTTCTTCGGCTCCCACCGCCCGGGGTGCCTCGGGGGGAGGGGAGGTGGACCGGCGGTCCAGCCGCTCGGGGTCCCCGCGGTATCCGACCACCGCGTCACGGAGGGCCTGGAGCCGCTCGAGGTCGGGAGCCGCCTCCAGCTGGCGTCCGATGGCTCGCTCGCAGAGGTCGTGCCACTTGGGGAGGAACCGGGCCCGGTAATTGAAGTTGCCGATGGTCTCGGCCCCCAGGCGGTTGACCGTCGCCTCCAGGGCGGCGTGGGCGGCGAGGACCGCCAGGGCGGCGTGGGCGGCGTCTTCCTCCCGGGCCCGGGTGGCCATCTCCCCAGCCAGCCCCAGCAGGCGGCCCGGCTCGATCCCCATCTCCATCATCCCTCGACCGTCATCACCGCATTCTCGCAAGAGGGACGGATCCATGAGTTGCGCCAGGGTTTCCGGGGTCTGACTATCGTCGCTGTCGTAGTCGCCGCACAGCAAGGAGGAAGAAGTGATCGACGACCACGCCCATCCCTTCGCCCTCGACGGTGGCCCCCTGGACTTGGCCGCCTTAACCCTCGATGTGAGTACGGAGCCGGGAGCGGCATATCGGCGCAAGGCACTTGGACCCAGCAGGCTCTTCCAGGAGCTTCTCATGGTGCGCGTAGCCGACTACCTGGGGTGCAGAGCCAATGAAGTTTCGGAGGCCAGGGCTGAGGCCAGCGGCGACTGGGCATCCTACGTCCCAGGGCTGTTCCGCGACGCAGGAATTGAAGGAATCGTCATGGACCCAGCGTGGCCGCCGGGCGCCGCAGACCAACTCGAGCGCTACGCGGAGCTGGCGGGCTGCCCCATCTACCCCATCCTCCGGCTGGAGCCTATCGTGGACCGCCTGATCAGCGAGAGGGCGGGAGTATCCGAGATCGTCGAGGCTGTCGGAGCGGCTATGGGGGAGGCCGCCTCCAGGGGGTGGGTCGGTTTCAAGACAACCCTGGCCTACCGGACTGGTCTCGCAGTGGACCCCAGTGTGACGCGGCAACAGGCGGAAGCGTCGCTCCGGTCACAAGTCCCAGCTCGCCGGCGCGGGAAGGCGTGCCGAGACCTCATTCTGCGGGAGGCCCTGGCGACCGCGGCCGACCTCGGACTGCCCCTCCAAATCCACACCGGGATTGGTGACTCCGAGATCCGCCTGGCGGAGTCCAATCCGCTGCTGCTGGAGGAGCTCCTCCATTCTCCCCGGGGATCTGCCGGCCGGATCGTCCTCATCCACGGCTCGTACCCGTGGACCGATGAGCTCGCCTACCTAGTC
Source organism: Actinomycetota bacterium (assembly GCA_050692555.1). Classification (GTDB taxonomy): domain Bacteria; phylum Actinomycetota; class UBA4738; order UBA4738; family CALAEC01; genus DAITPV01. Next base: position 23,272 of record JBOGVS010000032.1, on the reverse strand, counting down.
GCGACCCGACCCAACGTGTGGGCCGACCTTTCCCTCTGCAACATCTTCTCCCCCCTCACTACCGGCCACCGCCTCCTGCGTCTGGTAGACCTCGCTCCTACCGACCGAATCCTCCTAGCCTCCGACGGGTTTCAAGAACCCGAGCTGTATTGGTTTGCCGCCGTGGTGCTGCGGGATGCGTGGCAGCAGGCGCGGTCGACCCTGGCCGCGGCAGGGGCCCGGAGGGGCTGGCTGGATGGGGTGGAGGATGCGATCTTCGAACGCAACGCTCAGGCGCTTTATGGGCTCTGATGGGATCAGTGGGCAGCCAGGAGGGCGAGAGCCTATACGTACTTCCCCATGCCCCCGGCGACGTCCACGGAGGCCCCGGTGACGTAGGTCGCGCGGTCGCTGGCTAGGAACACCACCATGCCGGCCACCTCATGAGGGCGACCAAACCGACCCAGAGGAATCTCCTTGTCCGCCATCCGGCGGAAGAACTCCTCCTCGGAGATTTCGGGTGCCCGACGGCGATGGATGTTCTTCCATTGCGGAGTGACTACGAAGCCAGGATTCACGCTGTTCACCAGGATGTTCTCGGAAGCGAGTTGGATTGCCAAGGTCTTGGTGAACGAGAGACAGGCTGCTCGGTTCACGCTCGTGGCAAAAAACGTCGGGTCGGGGTATTCACCGTAGACCGCGTTGATGTTGATGATCCGCCCACCGCCCCGAGCCCGCATGTAGGCACGACCGCTCGTGAACACCGGATCATCGAGAGCAGCTTGACGTCGAGGTCGGCCTGCCAGTCTTCGTCCCTGAGGGTCTCGAAGTCGCCCGGATTGGCTCGCCCGGGTTCACCAGGATATCGATGCCTCCCAATGCCTCCGCCGACCGAGCGACGAAGTCCGCTACCTGCGTGGGGTCGGTGACGTCACAGACGTGGCTGTAGACGGATTCCCCACCCGAGCCAAGCTCCTCGGCTGCCGCCCTGAGTTCCTCTTCTTGGCGGGCGCAGATGGCCACGCCCACGCCCTCGCGGACGAATTCCTCGGCGATGGCCCGACCAAGGCCCTTTGAGCCCTCCGGTGACGATGGCCTTCTTCTCTTTGAGCCCGAGCTCCATCGGCCCTGGGGGGACTTCAGTCGGGAGGAGGCGTGGATGGCTCGGTGGTCCCAGCAGGATCCTCGCTGGAGGCCCGGATCATCTCGAGGAGTGCCCGCCGCGGCGGGTGGAAGATGTCGATCTCGAAGCAGGAGGTGTCTTGGGTCCGGGCCCCGTGAGGGACGCCAGGCGGGACCACCGCAGTCATGCCGGGGCGCATGATCCGAACGTCCCCGGCGAGGTCGAACTCGAACTCCCCCTCGATCACGACGGTGATCTGCTCCTCCTCGTGGGTGTGGACCGGGGCCACCGTGTTCGGGCTGAACCGGACGAAGTTGGCCATGAGCTTGTTGCCCACTACCGGTCGAAACACCAGGCCGGGGACGAACTCCACCGCAGATAAGTCCTTGTCCACCTCGACGTACGCGCCTCCGGTGGCGGCTTGCCCCACCTTAGGATCCATCGCGAAGTAACCCTCAGCGTCGGTCATCGCTGCTCACCTCCTTGACGGCTCACGGACGAGGGCCGCCAGCCGGCGCACCCCCTCGGGAATCACTTCGTCGTCGATCCGGCTAAACGCCAGCCGGAGATTGTTCCGCCCCCTGCCATCCGGGAAGAACGGGACCCCAGGGACGAAAGCCACCCGCTCGGCCATCGCCTTCTGGGAGAGCTCCATGGCATCGACGCCATCAGGCAGGGTCAGCCAGCAGAAGAACCCTCCCCGGGGCTGGGTCCAGGCGAGCCCTTCGGGCATGAGCTTCTCGAGGGCCTCGAGGAGGACCGAGCACCGTCGGGCATACAGAGTCCGGGCCCGGGCATTCTGTTCCTCGAGAAGCCCCTGGCGACCGTACTCCTCGAGAAGACGCTGACCCAGGGCCCCGGCGCACTGATCGGTGTTTTGCTTGGCCAGGACCAGGTTGGCCACGACCTCTTCCGGTCCGGCGGCCCACCCTAGCCGGATCCCGGGGAAGAACGTCTTGGAGAAGGTCCCGGCCTGGACGACGGCGTCGGGTGCCAGGGACCAAAGCGAGGTCAGGCGGTCGCCGGTAAACGCGAGCTCACGGTAGGCCACGTCCTCCACGACGAGAAAGCCGTACCGACGGGCCAGGTCCACCAGGGCCGGGCGCCGCTCCGCAGAAAGGCTCACCCCGGCGGGGTTCTGATGCTCGGGGATGGTATAGAGAATCTTTGGGACCCGGCCTTCGGCCAGTCGGCGCTCCAGGGCCTCGATGTCAAGTCCGTCGTTATCGATGGGCACCCCCTCGACGTCGGCCTGGAAACTCCGGAAGGCCATGATGGCCCCCAGGTAGGTGGGACCCTCAACCAGGACCAGGTCGCCGGGGTCGAGGAAGGTCTTCGACAGGAGCTCCAGAGCCTCGATGGTGCCGCTGGTAATGAGGAACTCCGCTTCGTCCGGACGTCGTCCCTCCAGCCGCTTCAGTCGCTCGGCGATGAAGGCGCGAGGGCCGGGGAGCCCGGGAGTGGGGGCGTACTGCATGGCCGAGGCGTCCCCTGCCCCGATGATCTTCCCAAGTATCTCGGCAAGAACGGGGCCAGGGAACGTGGCGGGGTCCGGGAAGCCTCCAGAGAACGAGATGAGGCCCGTTGCGGTCGAGAGCGCCAGGATCGACCCGAGCCCCTCACCGACGTCTCCTCTGGTCCGGGTGGCGAACAGGTCCTCCCATCCGTCCCTACGTTGCGTGATCTCCATTCCTCCTCTCGGCTCGATCATGGAGCGCTGCCTCAGGACTTCCCTTGTCCGTCGGCAAGGAGACCATCGATGAGCAAGACGTCAATTGCCTTGGGCGCCATTTCCCCGAGGCTGACGAAGGTCTCCGTCCGATCGACGCCCGAGACTGCCCAGATTCGTTCGAACAGCACATCTCGGAGGTGAGCGGTGTCTCGGAGGCGGAGTCGGACGAGCAGATCCTTCGGCCCGGTTACAACATGGACATCCTCGACCTCCGGCGTCTCCCGGAGGCGCTCCACGACCTGGAACTGATCGCTTCCCTGGACAGAGACGATGCCGACGTAGACCACAAGAGGGAAGCCCAACATCGACCGGTCGATCTCGGCCCGATAGCCGCGGATCACCTGCAGCCGCTCCAGCCGTGCCACGCGGTCGGTGATAGCAGGCGGCGACATCCCCAGCTCACGGGCGATGCGGCGCAACGACATCCTTGCGTCGATCGCCAGGAGCCGCAGGATTGCCAGGTCGGTGGCGTCCAGCGCCTCGGGGCGGCCGCGCCCTTCCGGCCTTGCCCGGCCAGCTGTCGGCTCACTCATTTGCCTGGATTCCGGTCCCGATGTGGCTGGCCGAATCCCGGTCGGAACCTTCATCAGACTCGAGGGTCGGTGGGTGGTCCCCAGAGCGAATCTTGGGCCCCTATCCGTAGTAGACGGGCGTAACCTCCGCCCTTCCCTCGTCGTCTGGGATCAGCTCCGGATGCTTGTATCGGGATGCCCACTGGAAGCCGTATCTGACTGTCCTGATCTTTCTCGGGACGATCTTGATGGTCCAGCACGGCTCGACGTTCTTGGGACCGCGATAGTCATTCGCGCGTTCTCCCAGGTAACGGGGCCCCGTGTGGTTCGTGCCGATCTTGTTCCAGATCGACATCTCCCCGCTGTCGAGATAGGGTCCGACCGCCGCCTCGACGACCACAGCAATGCCCTCGCAGATGACCTTGGAGAGCGGCGGGTTGGGGTCGTCGATCAGGAGGTGCACTCGCGGATCGCGAGCCAGGTAGTGGGCCCACTGGGACCGTGCTCGGGGCACCACCCAGAACGCCACCCCGTCCCAGTGGTACCAGCTGGCAGCGATGTAGGGCGACCCGTCCGGGGTCAGGCAGGCGATCTTGGCAATCCACGGCTTCTGGAGGAACTCGTTCATCTCCCCCACCGACATGGGCCTTGGCTTCGGACCCATGAAATCAGTCGTCTGGCCATCGGCCTTCTCGCTCACGTCGCACCTCCGTGTCCCTGTTCGGTGCCTTCACCCTTGGGCTCGGAGGCAAGGCAACTCCGGACCCATCGGGGGATTCGGAGCGGTCTCGCGTCGTCGCTCACGGTTCGGACTCCGGGATCAGTAGACCTCGAAGTACTCTTGGTGCTCCCAAGGGGTCACCGTGGTGAGATGGTCCTCCTCGACGACCCCGTCTTCCCCGGTCACCGAGGCGAGGTAGGCGTCGATCTCCGACTGCTTGTACGCGCTTACAAACTCCATGAAGGGGTCGCCGAGCGCCTCCCGGAACACGGTGTCCTGTTTGAGCGCCTCCATCGCGTCCATGAGGCTCCGAGGCAGGAGCGGCTTGTCCACGATGTAAGGCTCCTCGTCCAGCGGCCCGGGGTCGATCTTGTTGTGGAGGCCGTCCAGCCCGGCGATGATCTGCGACGCCATGTAAAGGTACGGGTTCGCCGAGGGCTCGCCAGCGCGGTTCTCGATGTGCGCCGCCTCGTCCCCTGGCCCCGCACTGCACACCCGGATGTACGCGGCCCGGTTCTCCAGCGCCCAGGTGATCTTGTCCGGGGCGAAGGACTCCGGCCGGAACCGCTTGTACCCGTTGATCGACGGCGTGGAGAACACGCACTGCGCAGCGGCGTGCTCGAGCAGGCCTCCGGTAAAGTACTTGCCGACCTCCGACAGCCACTGCCCACTGCCCCACTCCCCATCCTCCGTTCGGTTGGTGAAGGCGTTCTGCTGGGAACCGATCTCTCGGAGGGACTGATGCAGGTGCCAGCCGCTCGAGAAGAAGTTCTCGAGAATCGGCCGACACATGAACGTGGCGTGGTACCCGTTGCGCCGGCAGATCTGCTTTGCGGCCGTGCGGAACAGGACCATGTTGTCCGCGGACTCCATGCCCTTGCGGGGATCGAACGTGAACTCGCACTGCCCGGGACCCCACTCGTCCTCCATGGTCCGCAGCGGTAGCCCGACCTCCTGCAGCTGCCGCTCGAGGATCGACAGGATCCCGTCGATCTCGTCCTGGCGCGTCTCGGTCAGGTACTGAAAGCCGTGGGCGACCGCGCTCACCTTCGGCGGCTCGGGCGGCCACCCGGACTGCTCGGGCAGGAGCATGGGGTCCTCGAGTTTGGTGATGTACCACTCGACCTCCAGTCCCGAGACATACTCGTACCCCTCTTCCGAGAGCTTGGCGAGCCACTGGCGCAGGACGTACCGGCTCGAGAACGGGACCGGCTTGCCGTTCTGGAAGTACGCGTCCGACAAGCACCACCCGGTGCCGGGGGCCCAGGGCAATTCGCGGAACGACAGCGGATCGGGAACGAGAATCATGTCCGGGTACCCGGTCATCTCCGGGATGCCAAACCCACCACCCGAGCGGAACAACGGGAAGATGATTCTGTTGGTCGTGTCCATGATCAGCACGGCGGTCTGCATGTCCTGGCCATTCCTCAGGGCGTGCAGGAAGGCGTTGGTCGTCAGGGTCTTGCCGCGCAGGATGCCATGCTGGTCCGGCCAGGAGACGCGGACGGTTCGGAAGTTCCCGTCCTTGACGAGCGCGCTGACCTTCCCCGCCGCCTCCTTCTGCTCGTCCGTCCACAGGTCATACTTCTCGACGAAGTCGACCTTCCCTACGCTGATGTCGTCGAGTTCGACCGGCATCTCCAGCTCCTTCCGACGTCCACTTCTCTGCCCTCCCGGGTCAGAGCTTCCGCGCTGCCGACGGGACATAGCTCAACACCCAGTCGTGAACCGTATATCGCATCTGCCTTCCGATTGTCAACTGATGGGCGGAAACACCGTGCGCATGATAGCTCGATGACCGATAGACCTGCAGCGCATCATCGGAGATCAGAGGGCTGCGACCCGCGAAAGGGCTCCAGAGTGTATCGATGCGTTCGTGCTCATCCAGGGTAGGGTAGGGCGCACACGATCGCGGACGGAGTGCTGATGAGTCGCCGCCGTTCGGCGGGTCGACAGCTTGGCAGGCCCTACGACGTCTCGGGCGGAGATCGATCGGCCTGTCCTGGTCCATACCCAGCAATCGCCGTTCCTACTGTGGCGGTCTCCCGCTCCACTACCTCGAGATTACGAGGCTCTTGGAAGAGCAGCGCGAACAGCGAATCGTCCCTGGAATGGAGGCCGGTGCAGGCTACGGTCGCTCCTTCGAACCGGAACTTCCAGAACGGGTTTCCCCGGTTTCCCCCGTAAACGTGGAGGTCGCCCTCGCCGGACAGATGCGCGAGGTTGGCCGTGCCCCGTAACTCCTCGTGTACGGCTTGAAGGGCGGCCTCTGGGGATCGACTCTCCAAGAGGCTATCGAACAGCTGGAATCCCACCTCGCTGTCCGCGTTGCCCTCGAGGAGATCCTTGTACCGAGGCCGGTAGTCAATGTGCCGCTTGAAGAACCCATTGTGGGCGAACGCGTAGCGCCCTCGCGGCTCCACAAATGGTTGCGTACTGGCGAGTTGGACGGTCGAGAGAAAGGATGGCCGGCGCAGGTGGATGAGCACCCGTCGCGAAGACTGCGAAGCGACGCGGTCACTCCCTTCTGGATCGTCGGCTAAGCTCGTCGGCCTACGGTAACCGCGGAGACGCCCATCCTCGGAGACCCAAGCGGCCCCCCATCCGAATCTGGCGATGCCCAGACGCTCCACTTCGCGGGCCCACAAGAGCGCCTTCTCCAGGGGCTGGGGTTCCTCCCACGCAACCGCCAATATCTCGCACATTAGCTTGGCTCCTACTCCTTATATTATCGAGGAGCCCGCACCCGGCCTGAACAGCGCGGAATGCGATGGCCACCAATACCAGAACCAGGATGATGGAAAACCTGGACATCTAGCCGAGGGACGTGCGGGCCGTCTGAGCGGAGAGTTCACCCTTCCCATTTGACCTGCCCATGAAACTGGGCGCAGAATTCGGCGAGGAAGTGACCTTGTGCAGTTCGCCGTACCGATCGTCGCCGATCAGCGAGCCAGCAGCTGCTCTCCTCATGCACTCTCGGCGATCAGGACCTCAAGTGGCTAGAGGACGGTGACGATATGTCGGAGAACCAGGATGACAAGCTGCAGCCCGGCACACGAACTCCTCGCGAACGAGACCCGGAGCATCTCCCACCGCTGATTCGGCCGGCGGTCGATTTCGTCGCCAGGATTAGGGCGACCGTGCACTCCAAACTCCTCGTTGGGTTCCTCATCATCGCCGTGCTGCTCCTGGTGATGGGCCTCATGAGCATCGGGGTCATCTCGGCTATGAACCGCCAGGCCGATCAGCTGATCCGACTTCAGCGGCAGGCCGATCTCGCTCGGCAAGGGATCTATGCCGTCACGGCGCAGAGCCACTATCGAGCGATGGCGTTGATCACCCGTGTCGACTCGTGGAACGACAAGATCGGCGCCGCCAAGGAGAACTTCACCACACAGCTGAACGGCATCGCTGCGATCGGGGGACCCGGCGTGCCGGAGAGGATCGATCGCCTCCGCGAGATCGATCTTCGCTTCGACGAAGCGGGAAACGACGTCCTGGCGCTGTATCGCGAGGGCGACTTCGATCGGGCACTCGATCTTCACGTTTCCGCCGAGCACGAGATCTCGCATGAGCTGGAGGACGAGCTCAACTTGCTCATCTCCTCGTCGGAACAAAGGATCGAGGACGCTACGGAAGAGCTGGCGTCGCTCCACGGGTTCCTCACGACTGCGATCGCCCTCTTCTCCGGAGCCAGTCTGATCGTCGCGCTGGCCCTCGGAGCCGTCCTTTCCTGGTCCTTGATCCGCCCGGTTCGGAAGATGGACGACGCGCTGGCTCGGATCGCCGATGGCGACTTCGGGGAGGAGGTCGAGGTTCCGAATCGGGATGAGTTCGGTCGACTCACAGTGAACCTCAACCTGACCAGCGCTCGCCTCGCCACCCTGTACAGCGATCTGACAGAGCTCAACGAGAACCTCGAGAAGACGATCGAGGAACAGCTCGCCAAACTTCGGCGGGCCGAGCAACTGCGCCGCTACCTCGCTCCTCAGGTCGCCGACGCCGTGCTGAGCGGCGGTGGGTCGGTGGCGTTGAAGTCGACCCGACGAAATCTCACGATTCTCTTCGTAGACATTCGGGGGTTCACCTCAATGGCCGAACGGATGGAGCCTGAGGAGCTCATCGACTCGCTCAATCAGTACTTCACGGCTATGACCGACATAGTCTTCCGCCACGGCGGCACCCTCGACAAGTACGTTGGCGATGGCATCCTCGCCTTCTTCGGAGATCCGATTCCCTTCGAGGACCATGCCGAGCGGGCGGTGGCGACCGCATTCGAGATGCAGCATGCACTCGACGCCCTTCGTGGGAGCTGGCTGCTGGAAAGAGGCGAGGACCTCAACGTTGGAATCGGAATCAGTACGGGATACGTTACGGTCGGGAACATCGGATCCGACACCAGGACCGATTACACGGTCATCGGCAATCACGTCAATCTAGCCTCGCGTCTTGCGATGATTGCAGAGCCCCAGCAGGTCTTGGTGTCGGAACGAACCCTGGTGGCGGTCCGGGAGCACGTCGATGCCACCCCCGTGGACGAGATATCACTCAAGGGTGTTCAGCGTCCGATCAGAATTTTCGAGATCGTGAATGCTCCGGCTAATCTCCCTGATTCGTGAGGGTGTGGATTTCGAGCTCCGGCGGCAAGGAACAGCGTGGACTGGGCGTCGGCCGACAACCGATGCCGTTCGCATACGCGGCTCTTCCTCCAATTCAACGAGAAAGGTTGGCAGCGGCTCGGCGATGTCGCGGAGGGATTCGTGGACGGAGCGTAACCGGCTGGCGAGCTCAGCTGCCCCGAGCGAGTCTGCGGACTGGGCCTCATAGAACTGCCACAGCGTGACTGTGAGGCCACGAGCCTCGTAGGGGCCGGACGGGACGTCCCTGGTTGGACACACAATCGGCGCGTTCTTCCGCGCCAGGTGGCCCGCCACCGCCAACTCCCGCTCAAGCGTCTCTAGGGCGACACCCCGAAAGTGGCTGGTGCCGACCTTGGCCACGACGGGGGTTGGTGCGAGGTGCACGATCGTGTTGTTGGAGTCCTTCAGGATCCGAGGGGTCATAGGCTTGAGGCCCAGGTCCCGAGCGACCTCAACTGCGGCCCGGACGGCATGCTGTCGTCGCTGGTTCGTGGTTGACACGAGCGCCAGTCTAGGACTGCCCCCGCCTTCGCGATGAGTTTGCGGGCGATCTGGAGTCGTAGTTGGTGTGGGAGTAACTTGAGGCCGAGACGTCGAATCGGTCGGAGCGGCCGAGCTCACAGGAGGGAGACGAGGTGGCTGGGCACAAGATTGGAACGCGCGACGAGTGGCAGGTGGCACGCGACGAGCTGGCGAAGCTCGAGGCGGAACACGCCGAGCGAAACGAGGAGATCAAGAGGAAGCGGCTCGAGCTCCCCTGGGTCCCGGTCGCGAAGGAGTACGAGTTCGACACCGACGACGGGAAGAAGACCCTCGCCGAGCTGTTCGATGGCCGCTCGCAGCTCCTCGCCTACAACATCATGTACGGGCCGGATTACGAGGTCGGGGCATGCCCCGGCTGCACGAGCCTCGCAGACGGATTCGACGGCCAGCTGATCCACCTGAACAAGCGCGACGTCACGTTCCTCTGCTTCTCGCGGGCACCGATTGACCGCCTGGCCGCCTACAAGAAGCGGATGGGCTGGCAGTTCCCCTACGTCTCGACGTACGGGACCGACTTCCCGTTCGACTTCGGGCTTGTGTTGACCGAAGAGCAGGCACAGCAGATCCCCGAGGTCAAGGAGATGATCGACAACCCGCCGGGCTGGCTCCAGGAATGGTCGGAGCAGGTTGGCGCGGAGCTCAAGGACGGCCTCCGCGAGGCCCCGAGCTACATCGCGTTCGCGCGCGAGAACGGGACCGTCTACCACACCTACACGGTGATGGCGCCCGATCCGTTCGTCGCCCCCTACTTCAACATGCTGCTCGAGCGGACGCCGAAGCCGCAGCCAGAGGAGCCGCGCAGCTGGCGCAAGGACGAGTACCCGTTCTGAGCGCGGAGCGCTCCATCCCGCTGCGGAAGCCAGGCCATGATAGGGGCTCGCTCACGATCCCCGAGGAGCCCGATGACCTAGCGACCGTGTCGGCCGTCTTCCCTCACCCAACGCTGCTGAGCCCTTAGGCGGCACTCGAACCAGCGATGTAATCGGCCTCCAATGAGCACGTCCACGGTGGCTTCAGATGGCGATTGGCGCCGCGCGATGTAGCATCTCGCGGTTCGCGCAGTGTTCTCTTACGACCACGACCTCGAGCCTGATTCAGGGCCATTCAGACGTCGCGACGGGCGGTGTGGAGCCGAAGCGTCCCTGTGACGCCCTTCAGTTCGACCGGACCGATCTCGACGAAGGACAGGGGTGCAGCATCCGCCGCGTCCACGACCTCCTGGCTCACCACGACCTCACCGGGCCTGGCGTAATCCGCGATCCTCGCCGCGAGGTTGACCGTACGGCCGTCCCTGGGTTCCGGGAGTTCTCGTGCTGGCCGTGGCCGCGTTGGCGATGGGGGCCCTGGCCATCACCCCGGCTGGAAGCGCGGTCGACAGGCTGAGCAAAAAGGAGAAGAAGCAGGGCGACACCCGCTGGATCAACGTCGGGGAGAAGGCCACCACTGCGGGCACTGCGGACACCCCACGAACGCCACGAACCTGGGCGGAGTGCCCGAAAGCCAGTACCTGAAGACCACCGGGAAGGCCGCGGACGCGGACAAGCTCGATGGCCTCGACTCTAAGGAACTGAGCCCGGAGGGGAGAGACGGGCGGACGGCCGATCTGGTCCTAACGCAATTGGGTGAGACCGTGCTCTCGGCGACCGTCACCACCCCGGGGAGCGCCGCCTTGCTCGCGTCGGCCTCGGTGTCGGTTTTTTCCGATGGAGGCGGCGATGACCAGGCTACCTGCTTCCTGAGGTTCGATGGCACCACCAGCAGCGCCTTCTACCGTACGACTATTCCTGACACGGCTATTGCGGACACGGCCTCGCTCCCGGTGGTGTGGGCGCAGCCCGTTGGGGCCGGTGCGCACACCGTCGAATTGCGGTGCCACAGGAACACCACGGGCAACGTGACCGTCGACGAGGCCGGGCTGATGGTCTCGGCGCACCTGTAGGGGATCATCGGCTCGCACTCCCCGGCGTTCGTCGGCCATGCGAGGTCCTTTGAGATCTGCTCAGGCCACCTCACTTGGGCAAAAGCTGGGCAAAAGTTCAGCTGGCGGAGACTGACACAGGAGCCGCTGTTCGCTCATTGCGCGGGCTGGATTGTCCGAGGCTATCCAAGGAGGTGGAGGGGTCACACTGAACGGTGATGCGAACGCTGAGGGGCCAAGGGTCGACGACTCAGTGCGGTATCGCGCGCGTCCGTCGGCGCCTGATCGCGCGCCTCACCAACAGCGCTACCCCGGTCGCGAGGGCCGCGCCGAAGAGGAGAGCAGGCCAGATCGGAGGAGAGTACGGAGCGTCGCCGGCGTACGTGAAGATGAGAGCGTTGCACCGGGTCGCGCCCCCGACGGCGCCGACACCGTTGACGACCATCGGCGTGGCCGACGTGGTGCATCCGAGAGGTGCGACCAGCACGTAGCCGAGCGTGAACACCCAGGGCCAGAGGACGGCGGGAACCATGATCTCGACCCGTCGACGGAAAGCCACCAACGCGAGCATCAGCAGCCCCGTGAGGAGGAATGGGAAACCGATGCTGAACAGGCCGAGGTAGCCAAAGAGAACGAGCGCAATCGCCACGGCGAGGTACGCCGCCATCCGCATGCCTACATCGTAGGGAACTCGACGAGGGGCGCTGCCAGGCGGCTCGTGGGCACGGCCTTCAATGAGAGCTGTCCCTATGGGTGACTGAACCGGCTGTCGGAGTCGACCAGGTGGTGAAGGGTCGGGTGGCCATCCTCTCGCGCGGCAGGCGATTCGCGGGGCCCCCGACTGATGGATCCGCCGACGTGCTGGCTGAGTCCTCTGGTTACCGCCGCGGAACACGCCGGAGGTGGCCCCGACTGGCCGCGCAGTGGATTACCACCCCACGGTTAGCGGTTGGCGTCGGCGGGGCTTCCCACACCAGATAGCGAGCGCCCCATGCGCCTGCTTCTCTTGCGGACCGTGGAGCCCACCACCATCCCCGCCGAGAGTAGAACGAGGTTCTTCACGACGAACTCCCCCTCTACCGTGAGAAACAGAGGATTCCCTCGCTGGAAGGCGACGTCCGGCTCGATCACCAAGACTAAGAAGGTCCCCAGCATCTGAAGCCAGAACAAGGCCAAGACTGTTCGCAAGGCCCGGCCGGCGAGCAGCCCTGCTCCGATGATCACTTCCACCGCTCCCAGGACAGGGACGAACCAGGCGGGGTCGACCCAGTAGACGGTTCGGGCCACGAGGTCGGCCACCGGGCTCACTCGGGCGATTTTGAGGGCCCCGAACCAGAGAAAGACGACCCCCAAGGACACTCGCAGCAGGGGGATCGCCCATTGGGCCAGTACGTCGATGACCCGTCGGTCGAGGTCATCGAATCGGTCCAACAGCGACCGATCTACTGAATCTCGGCTCCTTGGGCTAGCTTGGTCAGCCATTCTCTCCTGCCTCCTGTACGTGTTCGGGGCCGAGGACGAACTCGTGGTCCTCCTGACCCTCGTTCGTAACATGAGGTGCTTCCTTCCGCTTGCTCATTTTGTACGGAGATTGGGTCACGACAGGCGGGCTAGAGACCCGAGGAGATCGTGCCGGGCCAGCACGCCCACGGGGACTCCGTTCTCCACCACGGGAACGTGATGCAGATTGTGCTCCATCATGCGGTCGACGACGGCCGAAAGCGCCTCTCCCGGTATCGCGGTCACCACCCGGCGAGTCATCACCTCCGCGACGGGAGTGGCGCGGAGGTGTTCGAGATCTGGCGCTGCCGGGCGAGCCTCCTCGGCAGCTTGCGGTAGAGCCCAGGCGCGCAGCGACAGCCACGGCCTTTCGCCGGTCAGATCCGACTCGGTGACGATACCGACCAACCCGCCGTCGGTACCCACCCACCGGCAAGCAGCCGATCCCCTCGTCGAGCATGACTCGCGCGGCTTAACAACTACATGACCTATGACCTGCGGTTATGTGGGCGCTGGAGGATTTGAACCTCCGACCTCTTCCGCGTCAAGGATGGCGAGCGACGCGCAAAGCCGCTGGTAGAAGGCCAGCGATCGGAAGAACACTGGTCAGAGCCTTCCATTGAGTTCCCTGGTCTCCATGGAAGGAAATGCCTTCTGGCTCGTCTGGCAACTTTTCGGCAACTTTTTGGGAGAGTCGAATCAGGGCGAGTCCGCGATTAGGAATCGGGAGCGGTGACGTTGGCGGGCGTGCACAGCCCAGTCGCTGTTGTTGGCCGGCGCGAAATACGCCCTAGAAACAATCTGGTAGTGACGCGCCAAGGGGATCCGCTCCGACAACGGTGAAACCTGACTCCTCTTAATTCTCTCCTTCTGAGGCTGGAATCGCGTAGATGTAGTTCCAGACGCGCCACTCCCCATCCTCGGAGTTCATGCTCAGCGTCAGGACCCTTGGTCCGACGGAACTCCTCAGATGATACCTGTAACCCAGTCCGGTCTCGGCAGCCGACAACTCAGTTGCATCTCCTTCCAAGACTTCTAACAGCTGTCGCGTGAACGGCTCAGCCTCGAGATCACCCGTAACCAACGCAGAGGCAGCATCAGCATCCCCTGCCAAGATGAGCTGTATGAAGTCATCGGCAACATTGCGCGCCTTATCGTCCAGTGTCGGCAGTCCATCGTAAGCTGGCATCGTCAAGCGGATTGGCTGCGCGAAGGCAAGCACTCCGTTTCTGTAAGCGCGTATCTGGCCATACTCAGGGATTGGAAGAATGCTCGCGCCCGAAACCGGAACGTCACTGCTAGAGACTGCGCTGCCAGGATCGAGAGAATCAATGCGAGAGAGCATAGGATCAACGTACCCACACAGGGCCCTTTGGCTCTCTCCCTTGAGCGTGACGAGTCTGGCTTGATTCGAACCAGCTGCCGGGAGGTTACGCCAAAGCTCCCCAGTCTGGGTCCGCAGTTGCCAGACTCCCCCCTCCCGGATCCAGCTTTCGCATAGTCGCTCGACCTCGCTTCCCCTCCGTACGACGTACGCGATGAACTTAGTCCTCTCCCCGCTGGCGATCCGTGCTACCTCAACGCCGGTCTGCCCGACCCCATGTCGGAGAGCAAGCTCACGAAGGAGGTCCGTCGGCGCGCTCTCAGGACCGATGGTGACACCTGTACCATTGGATTCGGGCGTCGTCCCCCGGGTCGGTTGCGTTGGTGATGCACAAGACACCAAGAGAGCGAGCCCGAAAGAAACCGTCACAGGGCGTCTTGGCATGGGACCAGACTAGTGTGCATGCATGGGGATGTGGTGATACTTCAGCGCTGAGGCTGAGGACTCCCTTGGGGAGCTGGATCTCCCCGTCGACTTCTTGGGGTTGTCCGAACGTTGGAGGGCGGAGAAACCTTCGGCGGAGTTCTTCCGCCGCCTCGCGGAACAGGCGGGGTTTCCTCCGGAGGAAATCGGCTACGTGGGCGACCGTGTCGACAACGATGTGGCAGGAGCTGCCGGTGCCGGGATGGTGGCTATCCTCTTGCGCCGCGGGCCGTGGGCCGTCCTGCGGTCGGAGAGTCCCGAGGCAACGCGGGCGGCGATCACCGTCCGGTCACTAGAGGAGCTCCCAGAAGCTCTGAGGAGATGGCGACGCTAGTGGCTGCGGGGCTCCCCCTCGTCCCCAGGGCCTCCCTACTCGCAGGTAGGTCGGCGTTTCAACTTTTTGTCAACTTTTGGCAGCGTCCAGTTGAGTGTTGCTAGAGGACGGTCAGCGACGGAGGAGGAAGCGGAGCCAGTCGGTCCCCCCCCCAGCGTCGGTTCCAGCTAGCTGTAACGGTGACTTGCCGTTGCCTTCCCGCCGCTGGCGGGAGTCCGTGAACCGCTTGAAGCGGTAGCAGCCGATCAGCAGCCGTGAGAAGCGCTCCGCCGACTCCAACGAGGCGAACCCCTCCATGAGACGGAGCTTCTTCCCGAGCTGCTTGATCACGTTCTCGGTGACGTTGGCGTCCGCCGGCATCCCCTCGACCCGGTGGTGGGTCATGTACAGATCGAAGGTCCGCTCCATCGCCCCCAGGGTGTCGCGGCGTCCGAGGCCCTCGTAGCGATCCCGGTCCTCGAGCAGGGAGCGGAGCAGCCGACGGGCCTCCTGTTCGGTGGGAGCGAACAGCACGGCGCGGACCCGATCCTTCAGCTCCGCCCTGAGCGGGGCATCTGGGGAGAACTTGGCCTTGGCGATCACGTAGTCCAGCCGTCGCGAGGCGTGGGTGCGGCAGAGCTGTAGAGGCAGGCGGGCGAAGTAGTTGGCGTGGGCGGCGAGGAACGGGGCCGCGGCGTCCATGACCAGGCCCTTAAGGGGGTAGCTGGCCTCGGTGACGGCCTCGCGCACCAGGCGCTCGAATGCCTCCTCCCCCTCGATCTCGGACACCAGGGCGTGCACCACATCGCGGGTGCCCTGGTCCACGCCGACTACGAGCGCGGCCTCCTCGCCCCGGATGTAGATCGCCTTGCCATCCATGCCCAGGAACCCGCTCCACCCCGGGGGCCGAAGCTCGGCGGAGACCTCCAGGGGGGTCTTGGCGCGCGCGCCAAGCTCGTCCACCCATCCGTTCAGGGTGAACCGTCCCACCGGACGACCGAGGCGCTGCTCGAGCAGGACGGAGAGGATCCGGTAGGAGGAAAGGCCCTGGACGTAGAGCCGCACCGCTTCCTCGACGACGTCGTCGGCGAACCTGGCTCTCGGGCCCGCCGCCCTACGCGGCGGGGTGAAGGTCCGCCCGCAGCCGCGGCACAGGAACCGCTGTAGAGACCCGAGGGAGCCGGCCAGCCCGGCGGGGGCGGTGGAGGTCCTCCCGTGGCGCTTGGTCTCGAGGCTCCCGCACCTCGGACAGCGGACGCGCCGTTCGTTTTGCCATCCCAGGACCCCCTATCCACCCGTTTACTGGATAGCTACCACGAAAACGCGGTCTGACCAGGGATTTCAGCCACTCGGCGGACACACTCAACTGGACGCTGCCCAACTTTTTCGCAGAGCAAGCATGGCTCTTCGAACAACCGTAGAAACAAAGAGGCCCTGTTACCAGGGCCTTTGCTGTGGGCGCTAGAGGATTTGAACCTCTGACCTCTTCCGCGTCAAGGAAGCGCTCTCCCCCTGAGCTAAGCGCCCGAACCTCGAATGATATCGAGGCGGGGAGCGGAATTGAACCGCTGTACGGGGCTTTGCAGGCCCCTGCCTAACCACTCGGCCACCCCGCCAAGGGACGCCCCCAGTGTACTCGGGGCGGTGGCCCCCTTCCTTCGGGAGCTGGTCGCCGGCCACCCCAAGGAGAGGCCGGACGCCTTCAGGACACCCTGGCCCGGGCGTTGATCCAGCTCTCTGATGTCCGCTAGGTGATCCGTTCGTTCAGGTGGACGGTGACCGTGTCGCCGGCTTCTTTCCCGATGACCTTGCGGATGGCGGCCCTGACCGGCAGCTTGTGGGTGCCATCGCCCTGGGCCATGAAAGAGCTCTGGAACGTGTGTCCGTCGATGGTTCCGCGGACCTTGACCAGGCCTCTGGTCCCGAAGTACTCGGCGGAGCCGGGCATCATCACGTAGGTCCACCCGCCTCGAGCAGGGCTCTTCAGGAGGACCGCCGTGAACCGCTTGTCCAATGGGCCCTTTCCGCCGGAGGGGGCGTCGACTCGGGACATCGTCTCCTCCTTTCCCCTGGACAGGCCCCAGCGTACTCATTCATCGGTCGCTACCCTGTAGACGGATCTGCCGAACGGAAATCATCGACCGATGAGTTGAGGGCCATCCGGTGGTCCTAGCATCGAGACCGAGGAGAGCTGAGATGGGGAAAGCGTTCGAGATCGTCAACAACATCGAGGTTGCCGCGACTCCCGAGCAGGCCTGGCAGGCCGTCGCCACCGGCGAGGGGATGGATGCCTGGTTCATGGGCGAGAACGATATCGAGCCCCGGGAGGGTGGCACGGTGCGGACCATCACCCCGGGCTTCGCCGAAGAAGCCACCGTGACGACGTGGGATCCGCCGAACCGATTAGTCTATCGCACCGACGCGGCCGAGGACGGGGCGTTCATGGCGTTCGATTACCGGATCGAGAGAGGAGACAAGGGCAACACCTCGATCCGGTGGGTCCATTCCGGCTTCCTTGGCGACAACTGGGAGGCCGAGTACGAGGCGATGATCGAAGGCGACACGGCCTACTTCCACAAGCTCGGCCAGTACCTCACCTACTTCTTCGGGCGGAAGGCCATCCCCGTGGACGCCACCGGGCCCGAGCTCCCGGACCGCGAACAGGGATGGAGCTTGATCAGAGAGGGGCTCGGCCTCCCCGGACCCGTCGCCGTGGACGAGAAGGTGCGGCTGACCCCAAAGGGGATCGATCCCATCGAGGGCGTTGTGGAATGGGTGTCTCCGAGCTTCCTGGGCGTGCGGAGCGAAGACGCGCTGTACCGGTTCATCTTCGCGTTCTACGGTCCGGTCATGGTCGGACACCACCTCTTCATGGATGTGGATCAGAACGAGGCCGTGGAGGCCTGGAAGGCCTGGATGAACGGGTTGGTCTCCTAGCGCGGGGAGGGAGAGAGCGGTCGGCAAGGTCACGTCGAGAGACGGAACGAGCATCGATATCGAGCGCACGGGGGAGGGAGCGCCGGTCGTCCTGGTGACGGGTGGGTCGGTGGATCGTCAGTCCAACGCGGGACTCGCCGCCGAGCTGTCTAAGAGCTTCACGGTGCTCAACTACGACCGGCGAGGGCGCGGGGAAAGCACGGACACGCCGCCGTACGTGATCGAGCGCGAGATCGAGGACTTCGAGGCCGTGATCGCCGACGCCGGCGGCTCGGCGCACCTGTACGGAAGCTCCTCCGGCGCGGCCCTAGCACTCCAGGCCGGGGCGAGCGGCATCCCCATCATGAAGCTGGCTCTGTGGGAGCCGCCCTACATCCTCGACGAGGCCAACAAACCGCCGGCGGACCAGGTCGAGCAGTACGAGACCATGGTCGCGGAGGGTCGCAGAGGCGACGCCGTCGAGTACTTCATGACCAAGGTGATCGGCATGCCGTCCGAGATGGTCGCCGGCATGCGGGCGCAACCGTGGTGGCCGGCGCAGGAGGCCCTGGCGCACACGCTCGCGTACGACGCCAGGATCATGGGCGACTACTCCTTGCCGACCGACACGGCGGCTTCGGTGAAGGCTCCGACGATCGTGATCGCCGGAGGAGCCGATTTCCCGTGGATGCGCGAGACGGCCGAGGCGCTGGCCAAGGCCATCCCCGACGGCCAGGCCCGCATCCTCGAGGGCCAGGGTCACGACGTGTCCCCGACCGTCCTGGCACCGGTGCTGGTCGAGTTCTTCACCGCGTAACGCATGGCAGGGCGGGAAGGATCGGGCGGAGGGCCCGTACCACGTCTGACACATGGGTGAGGTGGGTCATTGTGTCGCCGTGGCCCACGATGCGAAGGCGTCCCCGGGTCGCCGCACCCACCAATCGCGGCAGCAAAGCGGTGTCGCCCGGGCCGTAGATCGCCTTGGGCCGAACGATCACCGTCTCCACCGCCGATACTGCTGAGACGAGGCGCTCGGCGGCGGCCTTCGAGGCCCCGTAGTCGGAGATGTGGACCGCCGGGATAGGCTCCTCCTCCGTCAGGTCGAACTGATCCGCGAAACGTGACAGCACGGCGGGAGTGGAGATGTGCACGATCCTGCCGACTCCGGCCGCCTGCGCCGCCCCGAGGACCGCTGCGGTGCCATCCACGTTGACTCGGCGGTATGCGCTTCGGGTGGCCCACGCCGAGGAAAGGGCCGCCGCGTGCACCACCACGTCGGCGCCGCGGCAGGCTCGCCGGAGCGCTTCCCGGTTGGACAGGTCCACGGGAAAGAACGACACGCCGTCCGCCTCGAGCTGGAGGCCTCGGCCGGTGTTCCGTCCCAGGCCGCGCACCTCGGACCCGTGGGCGGCCAGATCTCGGGCGAGGTGACCGCCGAGGAACCCGGTGGCGCCGGTGACGAGAACGGTCCCGTTCACCAGGTGAGGACGGCCGCAGCCAGAGACAATCCCGCTCCCGTCCCTGCCAGAAGGACGGTGGCGCCCCGCTTCACCATGCCCGAGGCGATGGCGTCGTACATCGCCCCTGGAAGCGAGGCAGCAAGACAATTTCCATATCGATCGAGGTTGATAACGACCTTCTCATCGGCAATCCCGAAGGCGCGCTGGATCGACCGGATTGCCGGGAGACTGGCCTATGCGGGATCACCACGTCGATGTCCTCCTTGATGACGGCCGCATCGGCGAGGGCCTCGTCGAGCACCGGGGGGAACAATCGATAGGCGATCCGGAACACCCTCGGCCCGTCCATGTGGAAGAGGTAGTCCTCCTCCTTGGTGGAGGGGAACGACGGATGTTTGTTCGCGCCGCCGCCCTCCAGACGACAGAGGTCCGCCCCTTCGCCGAAGGTCCGAAAGACAAGGGAGCGAGGACGGGAATCCTCTCGCTCAGGGGTCGCCGCGACCACAACAGCGGTGGCCATGTCCCCAAGCAACGCAGCACTCTCCGGCTCGTGGAAATCGATTCCCAGCGATCCCACCTCGGCACCGGCGATCAGCACCGTGCGGTGGCGTCCCGACTCGATGTGGCTCGCAGCGATGTCGAGTGCCGCGAGGAAGCTGAGACACGTCGAGTGAACCGAGAAGGCCTTGATGCCCGAGGAGCCCAGCCCGAGGCTACGCTGAAGGAGCGCCGCGGTATCCGGGATCGCTTGGTGGGGCGTCGCCGCCGCGTACAGCAGGAGATCGACGTCCTCGATCGTGAGGGTGGTGTGCTCCAGGGCGTCTAAGACAGCGGCGGTGGCCATGCTGAGGGGAGACTCACCGTCGACCCACCGCCGCTCTGCCACGCCGGTTTTTCTCAGGACCCAGCCCTCGGACACGCCGAGGCGTTCGTCCATTTCGGCAGCGGTGAATAGCTGCCGCGGCAGGTATCGGCCCACAGCCTCGATCCGGAGGGATACAGGTTCCATGGCCCCGTGTCCGGGCGCTCCGGATAATAGAGCAATCGGGAGGACCCTCATAGGGTGCCTTGAGGGCTGAGCAGGTCCGCCGATCCCGGCTCGATTGGAGGATCTTGACTCCCCTATCGGCGGTTGGATTCCGCTGCCGCCTGCTTCCCAATCGACGGCTTCCCACCGGAGCGCGAGGAGCTGCCTGCGGCGTGCTCCCGTCGAGGCCGCCAGCCTGAGGAAGCAGAAGAGAAATCCCCTACTGGTCGGCAAAGCACCTCATCAGCCGCGGGATAGGTTGGCAGGCTGAAGGTTGCTTTCAACGCCTCCGGACCCCGGGGACGTCGATCAGGCGAGGTCGAACCGATCGAGGTTCATGACCTTGTCCCATGCAACCACGAAGTCACGCACGAACTTCTCCTTCGAGTCGTCGCACCCGTAGACCTCCGCGATGGCTCGGAGCTGGGAGTTCGAACCGAAGACGAGGTCGACGGCG
The DNA here is from genome assembly GCA_050692555.1 of Actinomycetota bacterium. Taxonomy (GTDB): domain Bacteria; phylum Actinomycetota; class UBA4738; order UBA4738; family CALAEC01; genus DAITPV01. The sequence continues at coordinate 2,624 of JBOGVS010000032.1, read as the reverse complement.
GTGGCGGTCCACTTGAGCTCGCCCGTGGCGCGATCGCGACCTTCGTACACGTGCTCCTCCGAGACGGACGTCTTCCACTCCGTGCCCATGTCGAGCAGGTTCACGAAGAAATCGTTGGTGAGGGTCTCGGGCCGGTCGGTGAAGACGCCGTGTGGCGATTGTCGGAAGTTGGTGTTCAGAGCCCGCATGCCGCCGACGAGCACCGTCATCTCGGGAGCGGTCAACGTCAAGAGGTTCGCCCGTTCCACCAGCAGGGTCTCCGGCGACAGCTTCTCTCCGGCTCGCAGGGAGTTGCGGAACCCGTCGAAGGGCGGTTCGAGCACGGCGAACGACTCCACGTCCGTCTGCTCCTGCGAGGCATCCGTGCGCCCCGGCGTGAACGGGACCGTAACGTCGAACCCGGCGTTCTTCGCCGCTTCCTTCACGGCCACGCACCCGCCCAGGACGATCAGGTCGGCGAGCGACACCCTCTTCCCACCGGACTGTGAGCTGTTGAAGTCCTGCTGGATCCCCTCGAGGGTCCGCAGTACCTTGGCCAGTTCCATCGGGCCGTTCGCCTCCCAGTCCCGTTGCGGAGCAAGGCGGATCCGCGCCCCGTTGGCCCCGCCCCGCTTGTCGGTGCCGCGGAAGCTCGCGGCCGATGCCCACGCGGTCGACACGAGCTGCGAGATGGACAGTCCCGAGCCGAGGAGCTTGTCCTTGAGAGCGGCGACGTCCTCCTCTCCGATCAGTTCATGGTCGACCTCGGGAACCGGGTCCTGCCACAGCTGCGGTTCCGGGACCCACGGGCCGAGGAGGCGAGTGACGGGGCCCATGTCGCGGTGGATGAGCTTGTACCAGGCTCTGGCGAACGCATCGGCGAGCTGGTCCGGGTTGTCGAGGAAGCGCTTCGTGATCTGGCCGTAGATCGGATCCACCCGCAGCGCCAGGTCCGTCGTCAGCATGACGGGGGCGTGCTGCTTCGACGGATCGTGCGCATCCGGCACGGTGCCCTGCGCTTCGGAGTTCTTGGGCGTCCACTGCTTCGCACCCGCGGGGCTCTCCGTGAGCTCCCAGTCGTAGCGGTACAGGATCTCGAGGAAGGTATTGTCCCACGTCGTCGGGGTGGGCGTCCACGCACCCTCGAGTCCGCTGGTGATCGTGTCGGGCCCCTTGCCGGTGCCGAAGGTGTTCCTCCAGCCGAGACCTTGCTCTTCTATTGGGGCACCCTCGGGTTCGGGGGCGACGTAGTCGGCCGCGGGAGCGGCGCCGTGTGTCTTGCCGAACGTGTGGCCGCCGACGATGAGCGCGACTGTCTCCTCGTCGTTCATCGCCATACGGCCGAACGTCTGTCGGATGTACTTCGCCGCTTCGAGCGGATCCGGGTTGCCACCCGGCCCCTCCGGGTTCACGTAGATGAGGCCCATGTGATCGGCGCCGAACGGCCCCTCGATCTCCGCGTCGCCGCCGTGGCGCTCGTCTCCGAGCCAGGTGTCCTCGGGCCCCCAGAAGATCTCCTCGGGCTCAAAGATATCCTCTCGCCCGAATCCGAAGCCAAACGTCGTGAACCCCATCGATTCCATGGCGACGTTGCCGGTGAAGATGATCAGATCGGCCCACGAGAGCGCCCGGCCGTACTTCTTCTTGATCGGCCAGAGCAACCGCCGCGCCTTGTCGAGGCTCGCGTTGTCGGGCCAGCTGTTGAGGGGGGCGAAGCGCTGCGCGCCGGTGCCGCCGCCCCCCCGGCCATCAGCGATGCGGTACGTGCCCGCGGCGTGCCACGACATCCGGATGAAGAGCGGCCCATAGTGGCCGTAGTCGGCGGGCCACCAGTCCTGCGACGTCGTCATCACCTCGGTGAGGTCCCGCTTCAGCGCGTCGAGGTCGAGGTTCCTGAACGCTTCTTTGTGGTTGTAGTCCTCGCCCATCGGATCGGACCGGGGCGAGTGCTGGTGCAGAACCGAGAGTTCGAGCTGATCCGGCCACCAGTCCCTGTTCGTCCTTGGCCGATGCGCCGTGGGAGTCGGGGACGGGATGACTGGGTTCTCGCTCTCGCTATTGTGCTCAGACACGTCGGTGTCTCTCCTTCCTCGCTGCCTTCTTCTCCCTCGGTCGTTTCGGCGCCGCGGCCCCTCCCGCCCACCGAGGGCCCCCCTACCGATCTCGGAGGTCCTCGAGCAACAGGTGGATCGGGCGGAGCTCCTCCCGCACGATGCGGCGAATGAGGTCCGGCAGCGGCTCGGCGGCCACGAATCCTCCCGGCGCCGCCTGCGGGATCGGCTCCGGGACGGACGATCCTCCAGCTTCGTTCACATCGCCTCCCTCCTGCCGGGATCCGGGGCAAGGCGAGACTTCGTCCTGATCGAGACAAACTCTTGACCAGGAGGGGCTCTCTGGCAACCGCCCTGCTCAGCGGACCCGGCTGCTATCGTTCGGGTGCAGCACCATCGTACGCGCATCCGCGTCGAGCAGATGGCGGAGGCCCTTGCTTCCAGGGGGCACCGCGTCATGCCCCAGCGCCTAGTGTTCTGCATCTAACGCTTCTTTACAACGGGCCACCTTGGCGAGGATGAGGTCCGCGCAGGCCTGCCACTCGAACGGCTTGGGGTGCGCGTTGTTGAGAGCGATGTGCTGATCAATGGCGC
>JBOGVS010000031.1:0-41092 GCA_050692555.1 Actinomycetota bacterium | reverse complement strand
GCCTGCAGACCACCCCTGGCGAGATAACGGGCCGGCTGGCTTTGGCCCTCCGAGCCCCCCTACGCGGGCATTTTCCGTGAGGCAACGAACTAGCCGTTCGCGGGCATCTTGACATGAGGCAACTAGGCCGACGCCGGCGTCACCGGACGCAGCGGCTCCGCTGCAGCGGCGAGCCGGTCGAAGAGCGTGCCCGTGAGATCGAGGTGATACACCTCCGCGATCACCTCGGTCCACCCATGGAGGAAGTACCGCCACCCGTCGTGGAGCCGAAGGCCGCGGTGGTCGGCCTGGCGACGAGCCTGATGGAGGAACGTGAGGTCCCCCCGGTAGTTCAGGTCCCACACCACCCCGCGCTCGGGGAACGCGACCCCATCGGAGACCGGGGACCCCGGGACGTCCTTCCCCATCCCGGTGGCATTGACCACGAGCGACCCGGGCGGAACGCCGGCCATCAGCGACTCCACGTCCGAGGGGCCGCCGGCCTCCGCCAACTCGAACCGCTCGGCCCCCGCCTCCGCGAGGATCGCCCGGAGCGACGCAATCCGCACGGGGTCCCGATCCACGACCGCCACCCCCGGGGGCGGATCCTCCATGGAGGCGAGGTGCACGGCGATGGCCGTCCCGGCGCCCCCCGCTCCGAGGCAGAGGACGTGCGCATCCCGCCCCGTCCAGTACCCCGGACCAAGCATGTCCTCCATGGCCCGCCCAGCGGTGATGGGGTCCTTGGCGTGGCCCACCAGCCGGCCGGCCCGCTTGGAGATGCAGGACACCTCCCGGCACAGCCTGGCCAGCTCGTCCAGCTCGGCGAACAGCGGGCCCGCGTGCCGATAGAGGGCGACCTTGTGGCTCGTGACCAGGGACCCCGCGATCCCCGGGTCCTCGGCGATCTCGGCAACCGTGGCCCGGTAGGCCTCCCCCTCCGCTCGGAGAGCGATGTCCCGACCTTCGATCCCGCCGCGGATCCCCAGGATCGCTGCCCACCGAGGGAACAGCTCCATGATGCTGGAGCCCGAGGTGCTCACGCCGATGAACAACATCCGCCCGTCAGAACGGTCAACGACCTGTCTGCCGGGGCCTGGATCTGTCACGACATCCGGACAGATATCGCGACCGCGTCCGCACGGTCAAGTTCCCGAGGACCACCGAGTCGCCCACCTTCAGGCCCAAGCCAGGAACCGCGCCGGATTATCGACCATCAGGCCCCCGATCTCCTCTTCGCCGACACCGGCCTGCCGCAGCAGAGGCAGGAAATCCCGGATGATGAAGGCGTAGCCGGGGGCGCCGCCCCAGGACACGAGGTAGCGTCGACGGGCCATGTCGCCGGCGAGGAGGACCTGTTCACCGTGGCCTTCCCGGATCAGCCGCGTGATGAACCGGACGCGTTCGGCGTCCGGCTGATACTGCTCCTTCCCCACACAGTCGTAGCCGAGGTACACACCGGACCGCGCCAGGGCGACGTGGTCGGCCCACACGAGCCTCCGATCGAGGTGGCCGATGCAGACCCGGGTGAGGTCCGCGTCCACACCCTCCAGGACACGGACCTGTTCGAGGGCGGCCGTCCCCGCGGAGGTGTGGGTGGTGATCGGGGCGCCGGTCTCCCGGTGAGCCGCTGCCGCGGCGCGCATGAGTTTCCGCTCGGCGCCGGTGACCCGGTCGACCGAGGACCCCACCTTGATCACACCGGCTCGGACAGAGGTCCCGTCCAAGCCGTCTGAGAGATCCCGCACGAGGCGCTCCGCCAGCTCCGACTCGGAGGCGGCGTCCAGATCGACCGCGCCTCGGCAGTGCTCCTCGGACACGTGGCCCGTGCAGGCCACGACGTGGACCCCGGTTCGGGCGGAGAGACGGCGGAGGCCTTCAGGGTTCCGACCGAGCTCCTCGGTGGTGGCGTCGACGAGTCCCCGTCCACCGACCCGGAGGAACATCTCCAGATCGAGCGCTGACCGGTCCTCGTCGTCGAGAGCCAGGTCAGCGTCCCCGCGGGCCCAATCGCCCCCGGGCCGGGCCAGCAGGTGCTCATGGGCGTAGGTGGGGCCGAGGGACCCGGGAAGAACGTCGCCGAGAACGGTGCGGACGGAGCCGCCCATGGGGCCCAGTATCGTAGCCGGTCCGGAGGCGGCCAGGGCCGGCCGCACCGCGGAGGACGTCCGGCCCGCCCGCCGTGACAGCGGTCGCGCCCGGGGCCGCCGCGCAGCCGATCGTTGCCGACGCGGCCTTCAGCCGGTCCCGTCCCTTGCTGCCCAGGAGCAGGTCGTCGCCACCTCGGCCCCCCGAGTCGGTCCCGGCTGCCGAGGCCGCAGATCACGTCGCGGCCGCTGGTTCCTCGCAGGACATCCGACCCCGGCGTCCCCACCACGCGGTGGCCGATCCCCACGATGGGTAATAGATTCCCTCTGCTACCGGCGATGAGACATGAGGTCCAGGGTCGCCTGAGAATGTTGACGAAACAGGTGGCAGGAGAGGAGGCCCCGAAATCTCACAGTGAGAGGAGGTCAGGGGTTCGACTCCCCTCAGGTCCACTGGCTTGCTTTGCTTGGCCGTGCCAAGCCATTTCGTTCAGGCTTGATCCCCTCCTCAGAGTGTCTGGTCTTCGCTTAGAACTCCTAATGAGCTACGCCGCAGGAGGCGGTCCGAACCAGGTGGTTAGCGCGTCAGCGAGCCCCAGCTGGGTTAGGTCTCCCACCCAGGCCACATATCCGTCGGGCCGAATCAACACGGCGGTCGGAGCAGTGACCGCGCCAAGTACCGGAAGCTCCCACGTACCAACGTATTTGGCGTCGATCAACTGAACCCGATCTGCCCATGGAGTGATGTCGAAGCCGCCGGGCTCTCCGAGGTTGAGGAGCACCGGCCGGGCATCGTGCAGCAGGGTGAACACCCGCAGCGGGCCGTTGGCGGTGACCAGGTCGAGATCGGGCATGCGGCGCCCGAGCAGCGGGTGTCCGTCACCGAGGTCGTAGTGGATGTCCAGACCGGACATCATCGCGGCGAATCGTTTGCGAGGCTCCTCCATGCTCAGCAGCTCGGACACGGTGTCGCGCAAGGCCTCGAGGCGCGCGTCGGCAGGGCGCATAAGCGCGGTCTGCGCCATCGTGTTGCGCTGCACGCGGGCAGCGACCGGGTGGCGTTCAGAGGCGTGATGCCCTGAGCAATGAGGTTCCTGCGATGGATGCGAGCGAAGCTCAAGGCCACGACCGCCCGGATACCTAGCGTCATTCACCGAGCTGGTTCGCCGGCAGATCGAGCGGTTCCGCGGGCGCTTGGTGAAGACGATGGGCGACGGCATCCTCGCGACCTTCGATGGTCCCGCTCGAGCCATCCACTGCGCGAGCGGGATCCGCGACGCCGTTCGGGGCCTGGGGATCACCGTCCGCGTCGGACTCCATGCAGGCGAGGTCGAGCTGCTGGACGAGGACGTCGGTGGAATCGCCGTCCACATCGCTGCCCGCGTGGCCTCCGCGGCCGCTCCCGGCGAGGTCCTGGTGTCCAGCACGGTGAAGGAGCTCGTCGCCAGCTGAGTCCCACATGGCTGGATGCGCCCGCCCGGTCAGGCGGGAAGGGCGAAGAATCACGAAGCGTACCGGGACGGCTCCTCCCTGAACCGGTCCGCGCAGCCCTGGGAGCAGAAGTAATAGGTCGTGCCGCCGTATTCGACCGTCGCCGCGGGAGAAGCTGTATCGACATCCATCCCGCAGACCGGGTCCCGAGCCGCCGGCATCTGAGCCTCCTTCCCGGAGCCCACCTGCACCTCACTTTGGAGACTTCCGCCGGGGCGGAAACTGTCGCTCATCGGATCTGGTGGAACACCTGTTACCGATCTGTCGATAGCCAGCTGCTCCGGTTCGTCGAGTGGATGGCAAGCGAATTCCCGGCGAACTGGGATGGATCCCGCCCCCTCGGAGGTTCGCACCGATGAGTTTTCCGCCCGCCCACCGTCCAAGATCGAGAACCGGAGGATGGAGATGACTCAAGCGTATGTGTCCGCCGCCCCGCCCCGGGCCGGCCGCCGAGAGTGGATCGGACTCGGCGTGCTTGCGATCGCCTGTGTGATGTACGTGATGGACCTCACGGTCCTCCACCTGGCCATCCCGGAGATCAGCAGAGACCTCAGGCCTTCCAGCGCTCAGCTGCTGTGGATCATCGACATCTACGGGTTCATGGTGGCCGGGTCCCTGATCACCATGGGAACCCTCGGCGACCGGATCGGGCGCCGCCGGTTGCTGATGATCGGCGCCGGCACGTTCGGAGTGGCCTCCGTGCTGGCCGCCTTCTCCACCAGCGCCGAGATGCTCATCGCCACGCGCGCACTCCTGGGATTGGCCGGAGCCACCCTGGCGCCGTCGACGCTGTCGCTCATAAGGAACATGTTCCTCGATCCACGGCAGCGCACCACCGCCATCGCCGTGTGGATCACCAGCTTCTCGGTCGGGGCGGCCATCGGCCCCCTCCTGGGAGGGGTGGTCCTGGAATTCTTCTGGTGGGGCTCGGCGTTCCTGCTGGCCGTCCCGGTGATGGCCCTCCTGCTGGTGCTTGGCCCCAGGCTCCTCCCCGAGTACAGGGACCCCAACCCGGGAAGGCTGGACCTGGTCAGCGCGGCGATGTCGCTGATTGCCATCCTGGCGGTGATCTTCGGCCTGAAGCAGATCGCCCAGAACGGCTGGGGAACCGTACCGACCGTCTCGATGCTGTTCGGTGTGGCCCTGGGTGCAGCGTTCGTGCGTCGCCAGCGTCGCCTCACCCACCCCTTCATCGACCTCCGCCTGTTCCGATCTCCCGGCTTCAGTGCCTCGCTGGCCACGTACGGGCTCGGCATCGTCTTCGTGTTCGGCGGCTTCCTGTTCCTCCCGCAGTTCCTCCAGCTGGTGAAGGGGCTTCCGCCCCTGGAGGCCGGGCTGTGGACGGTCCCCTGGGCCCTGGCGTTCGTGGTCGGCTCTCAGCTGACCCCCAGGCTGGCCGCGCGGATCCGTCCCGCCTACCTCATGGGCGGCGGGGTGCTCCTCGCAGCGGTGGGGTTCGCCACGTTCACCTTCCTCGAGGAGAGCTCCGGATTCCCCATGTTCCTGTTCGGGTCGGTCATCTTCGCGCTGGGGCTCGCTCCGGTGTTCACCCTGGCCATCGACCTCATCGTGGGGGTCGCACCGCCCGAGCGGGCCGGGGCGGCCTCCGGGATCGCGGAGACCGCCGCCGAGTTCGGCGGGGCCATCGGCATCGCGGTGTTCGGCAGCATCGGGGCGGCCATCTACCGGAGCGGGATCGCGGACGGCATCCCCTCGGGGGTCCCGGCGCCAGTCGCCGAGATCGCCCGCGACACCCTCGGCGGCGCCGTGGAGGTGGCCGGACAGCTCCCCGACCGACTGGGCTCGGTGTTGCTCGATGCGGCCAACGGGGCGTTCATCCAGGGGATCCACCTCAGCGCCCTCATCAGCGCGATCGGAGCGCTGGCCCTCGCGGTCTTCGCCGTCGTCACCCTGCGAGGCATCCGGACGGAGGACCTGCCCGACCCGGAGCTCGATGGAGAGGTCGTCGGGCCCGCCGCGGAAGCCCTCGAAACCGTGAAGGAGGGATCATGACTAAAATCTCGGCCCCCAGCCTGCACGAACGGTTCACCGGCCGGGTGATCTCGCCAGAAGACACCGACTACGACCGGGCCCGCACCCCGTTCTACGGCGGCTTCGACCACCGTCCGGCCGCCATCATCAAGGTCGCCGACGACACCGACGTGGCCCGGGTCATCGAGCTGGCTCGCGAGACAGGGCTGGAGCTCGCGGTCCGCAGCGGCGGCCACAGCCTCGCAGGCCACAGCGTCTCCGACGGAGGGCTCGTGCTGGACCTGTCTGACATGCGGGCGTTGGACATCGACGTCGAAGGACGAACCGCGTCGGCCCAGACCGGGTTGACCGCGGGTGAATACACCACGGCGGCCGCGGCACACGGCCTGGCCACGGGGTTCGGCGACACCGGGTCGGTGGGCATCGGGGGGATCACCCTGGGAGGCGGCGTCGGGTTGCTGCTTCGCAAGCACGGGCTCACCATCGACAGCCTGCTGGCCGCCGACGTGGTGACCGCGGACGGCCGGCTGCTTCACGTCGATGCCGAGAACCACCCGGACCTGTTCTGGGCCATCCGCGGAGGCGGTGGCAACTTCGGGGTGGCCACTGGGTTCCGGTACCGGCTCCATGAAGTCGACCGGATCGTGGGAGGGATGCTGTTCCTTCCGGCCACCGCCGACACCGTCGCTGGGTTCATCGCGGCAGCGGAGGCGGCGCCGGACGAGCTGTCCACCATCGCCAACGTGATGCCCGCTCCGCCGATGCCGTTCATCCCCGAGGAGCACCACGGCCGGATGCTGATCTGGGCCCTGATGGCCTGCACCGGTCCGATCGAGGAGGCCGAACGCATCGTGGCCCCCTTCCGGGCCCTGGCCACTCCCATCGCCGACCTGATTCGGCCGATGACGTATCCGGAGACGTTCCCTCCTGAGGGCGAGGAGGAGTACCACCCCACGGCCGTAGGACGAACGATGTTCATGAACACGATCGACCGGCCCGTGGCCGAGACCATCGTGGACACCCTCACGGCATCCGATGCCTCGATGCGCGTCGCCCAGCTCCGGGTCCTGGGCGGGGCCATGGCCCGGATCCCGGCCGACGCCACCGCCTTCGCCCACCGACAGAGCCGGATCATGGTCAACGTCGGGGCGTTCTACGAGGGACCCGAGGACCGGAAGGTCCGGGAGGCATGGGTGGAGGACTTCGCCCGAACCCTGCATCAAGGCGACGACGGCGCCTACGTGGGCTTCCTGGCCGATGAGGGGAAGGAGCGGGTCAAGGCGGCCTATCCGGGGTCGACATGGGATCGCCTCGCGGAGATCAAGGCTCGGTACGACCCCGACAACCTGTTCCGGCTCAACCAGAACATCCTGCCCGAGGCCCAGACCGAGGACGGAACGTAGCCCTCAGTCGAGGTGGAAGACCTCCTCGAGCTCCACCATCATCAGGTCGGCAGGCCCTCCAGCTCCCTCGAAGTACGGGGCCATCAGCGCTTGCCACCGATCGTTGACGGGTTCGGCCGACATCCCGTCGAGAGCGTCCTGAAGGCTTCCCGGGGTCTCGAAGTAGCCGAACAGCGTTCCGTCCGGTCGTAGGAAGAGCGAATAGTTGCGCCATCCGGTCCTCCGTAGCGCGGCCAGCATCTCCGGCCAGACCGATCGGTGGTGGCGCTTGTATTCCTCGAGGAGCTCCGGTTTCACGCGGAGAACGAACCCGACCCGGTTCATCCCATCACCTCCTGCGTTCAAGGACTCCCTGGCCCGTGGTCAGCCGATCTTGACGCTGGCCCGATACGGGTCGAGGGCCTTGTCTCCAGGATCCAGGTCGGTCACCAGCAGATCGATCTCGTCGAGGCCGAACATCCCCGCCTGCGCGCGTGTGCCGAGCTTGGTGTGATCCACCGCCAGGATGATTCGGCCGCTCCGGGATCCCAGGGCTCGCTTGACCTCTGCCTCCTCGAGGCTGGCCTCCGAGGACCCCAGATCGGGATCCAGGCCCGCGGCGGAGCACAGGAAGACGTCGAACAGGAACGATTCCGCCCCCCGAACCGCCACCGGCCCCACCAGGCTCCCCGTTCGGGGCTCGACGGAGCCTCCGGTCAGCGTGGCCACGATGCCCGCCTTGCCGGTGAGGCTCTGGAATGCGTCGGGGCCGTTCGTGACAACCACCAGGTCCCTGGCCCCGTCGAGGCGCGTGGCCAGGCGGTAGACCGTCGAGGACGCGTCGAACGCAACGGTCCCACGCTCGGGGATCAGGCCGAGCAACCGGTCGGCGATCCGGGCCTTCGCCCTTGCGTTGTGACGATGACGCTCGGAGAAGGGCTCCGGCCCCACGGCCACAGCTCCCCCGCGAACGCGCCTCGCGGCGCCCAACGCCTCGAGCTCGTCGAGATCCCGGCGGATGGTCATCTCGCTGACCCCCAGCCGGGCGGCGAGGTCGTCGATGCGCACCGAGCCGTCTTCCTTGATGCGTTGTTCGATCGTGGCGAGCCGCTCGTGGGGGCTGCTGGCGGCGAGGGCGGTCACCACGCCACCCCAACACGGTCGGAACCGGCAGCGACCCACAGTCGGGCGTCATCGAGGCTCTCGAATCGACCCAGCGTGATGCCCTGGGCGATGGCGTTGCCCAGCGACGTGGCTTCGGGGGAGCCCGCCGTCACCGGCAGCCCGGTGTGCTGAGCGAAGAGCTCATTCATCAGACCGATCCTTGACGCGCCACCCACGACGAAGATCTCATCCACCCGTGTGCCGGTGATCCTTCCCAGCTCCTCGATCACCCGTGCCGAGCCGGCGGCGATCGACTCGAGGATGCAGCGAACCACCTCGGCACGGGACGCGGCGGCTCCCAGACCGGCCGCGGCTCGGACCTCCCCCTCCATGTCGCTCGGTGCAAGGAAGCGCTGGTCGGCCGCATCGACGAGGGGAACCGGTCGGCTCACAGCTCCCGCCGCGTCGATGAGCTCCTTGATCGGAGGATCACCCCACGCCCTGCGGCACTGCTCGAGCATCCAGAAGCCCATCACGTTCTTGAGGAACCGCACGCCGCCCAGAGCGCCGGCTTCGTTGGAGAAGTTGGCCGCACCCGCCGCTGTCGAGACGTCCGCGACGGGACGTTCCGCTCCCACCAGCACCCATGTCCCACTGGAGATCACCGCGGTGCTCGGAGTGGTGATGCCCGGGACGGCGAGGAAAGCCGACGCCGTGTCGTGGCTCCCCACCGCGTGCACCGGCACACCCTTCCAGGATCCCGCGGCGTCCCCCGCTGTGACGATCGGTGGAAGTAGGGATGGATCGAGGCCCACGGCCTCGATCAGGTCCGATGACCACTCACCCGTGCCCGTGTCGAGGAGCGCCGTGGTGGACGCGTTGGATCGCTCCGCCCCCACGAAACCGGTCAGGTGATGAACCAGCAGATCCGGCAGGAGCAGGAGCCGCGAAGCGCGATCCAGCTCGCCAGGGTCATGAGCATCCAGCTGGAAGAGCGTATTGATCGGCATCAGCTGGATCCCGGTCATCTGGTAGAGCCGCTCCCTGCCGATCCGATCGGCGAGCGTCTGCCAACCCCGGGTCCTCACGTCCCGGTACGAGTAGGGAGGAGACAGCAGGTCGCCCCCCGTGCCGATGAGCCCGTAGTCCACCCCCCAGCCGTCCACCCCGATCGAGGCATGCGGTCCAAGCTCCAGCCCCGCGAGGAGCCCTCGCTGGACCTCCGCGCAGATCCGTTCCCAATCCCAGCGCAGGCCCCCGTCAAGGTGTTGGACCGGCCCGTGAGGCCAGCGATAGACGACCTCAGGGGTCGGGACCGGCGCGGATACGTCCACCGAGACCACGCGGACCGACGTGGCCCCCAGGTCCACGGCCAGCACTCTCGTGGGGGCAGGCGTCATAGACCGGTCGCCACGGTGTTGCGGCCGCGTTCCGTGATCCGAGCTTCCCGGTACGCGAGCGCCCGGTACGCGGCCAGCGGGGCAAGCGACCCTCCATTTCGGAGTCTGGCCTCGGCAACGAGCGGTCGAACGTCGGTCCGGAACGAGTTCTGAAGGACCTCCTGCGCGAGCGCAGGATCGTTGTCATCCTGAGCCTGCGCCAGAGCTGCTCGGTCGACCACCAGCGCCTGGGCGTAAGCCAGCAGGATGGCTTCCGTCGACTGGATGAGGTCCTCGAGCGGATCCTTGACATTGTGGCTTTGGTCAACCATGTAGGCCAGGTCGGGGACCCTGTCGCCACCGAAGGAAACCAGCTCGCAGAAGATCAGGAACAGCTGGTACGGCTGGATCGACCCCGACGTGAGGTCGTCGTCTCCGTATTTCGAGTCGTTGAAGTGAAAGCCCCCAAGTCGACCGACCATCGCCAGGCGGCTGACCACCTGCTCGATGTTGGCGTTGGGGAGGTGATGCCCCAGGTCGACCAGGCACGAGGCCTTGTCTCCGGCGGCCTGTGCCAACAAGAGTGACGAGCCCCAGTCCTGGTTGACGGTCGAGTAGAAGGCGGGCTCGTAGGGCTTATGCTCGGTGAACATCTTCCAGCCATCTGGAAGGTGATCGTGGATGCGGGCCAGGCCCCCAGCGACCCTCTCGAACTGACCCCGCAGGTCCGCCTGACCCGGGTGATTGGTCCCATCCGGCAACCACACGGTCAGCGCCCGCGACTCGAGTTGAACCCCGAGCTCGATCACGTACACGTTGTGCTCGATCGCCGCCTCGCGGACGCCCGGATCGATATTGGCAAGGCTCCCGAACTTGTACGAGACCTTCCCGTCGTGGGTGGTCGAGGGATTGTCCTGGAACGTGTTGGAATTCATGGCATCGAAGGCAACGCCGCGCTCCAAGGCATACTCACGAAGTCGCACCGGATCGTTCGGGTCGTCCCACGGCACGTGCAGAGAGATCGAGCGGTTCGCCCGAGTCAGGGCGTGCAACGCCGCCACGTCGTCGATCTTCTCTTCGGTGGTCCGGGGCTCTCCACCGATCGGGAATCGGCCGAACCGGGTTCCCCCCGTGCCGAGGGCCCACGATGGCGCCGCGACAGAGAACGCGGACAGGGTTCCGATCACTCCCTCCGCATCAGCTCCCGCGGTTCGAAGCAGGTGGCTCGCCGCGTGCTCGAGATCGCGTCGGTGGTCTGCGAGCAGGGGCTCGTTTAGCTCCGCCACCCTGTCCCGGTCGATCATCGCTCCTCCTTCCGGACCCTCAGCCCTAGCGGAGGAATGCCGAGGGCAACCCGCTGTCGACCGGGATGAGAAGTCCCGTCGTCTGCGACAGCTCTCCGCTGACCAGGCTGAAGGCCGCGTTGGCAACGTGCTCGGGGAGCACCTCCTGTTTCAGCAGCGTACGGCCGGCATAGAACTGGCCCAACTCGCTCTCTTCCACCCCGTAGACCTTTGCTCGCTCCGCGCCCCACCCGCTCGCGAAGATCCGTGACCCCTTCACAACGGCGTCGGGGTTGATGCCGTTGACCCGGATCCCGTGCTCGCCAAGCTCAGCAGCCAGGAGCCGAACCTGGTGGGCCTGGCTCGCCTTGGCGGATCCGTAGGCCAGGTTGTGGGGCCCGGCAACGATGGCGTTCTTGCTCACGACATAGACGATGTCGCCACCCCGGCCCTGGGCGATCATGACCCTGGTGGCGTGCTTGGAGACCAGGAACGAACCCCGAGCCATCACGTCGTGCTGACGATCCCAGTCCTCGACTGAGGTCTCAAGGAGGGGCTTGGACAGCGAGAGCCCCGCGTTGTTGATGACGATGTCGATGCCACCGAACCGGGTCACGACCGCGTCGATCGCCGCACGGACGGCCTCCTCGTCGCTCACGTCCGCGTCGATAGCCAAGGCATCGTCGCGGGCGCCGAGCAGCTCGGCCACTGCGCGGGCAGAGTCGATGTCGATGTCGGCCACGGCCACGACGGCCCCCTCGGCGCGGAAGCGTTCAGCGATCGCTCGACCGATCCCAGACCCGGCTCCGGTGACGAGGGCTACCTTCCCCGCCAGCGAGCCCGCTTTGGGACGGCGTTGGAGCTTCCGTTCCTCGAGGAGCCAGTACTCGACGCGGAACTTCTCGCTCTCGGGCACCGGCTCGTAGGTGGAGACCGCCTCCGCGCCCCGGATCACGTTGATCGCGTTCAGGTAGAACTCGCCGGCTACCCGAGCGGTCTGGCTGTCGGAGCCGAAGCTGAACATCCCCACCCCCGGGACCAAGAAGATCGCCGGGTCCGCGCCGCGCATCGGCGGGGTTTGGGCATCGGAGTACCGCTCGTAGTAGGCCTGGTACTCCTCTCGGTACACCTGGTGGAGCTCGTGGAGCCGGCCGATCTGCTCCTCGACCGGCGAGTCGGCCGGCAGATCAAGAAGGAGTGGCCGCACCTTGGTCCGGATGAAGTGGTCCGGGCACGACGTTCCCAGCGGCACCAGTCTCGGCGTGTGCGCTCGACCGATGAAGTCCAAGACCACATCGTTCTGGAACCAGTGCCCGATCACGTGGCCGTCGGTGGATGCCAGGCCACGGATCACGGGGGCCAAGGCGGCGGCCCGAGAGGCACGTTCTTCCGCCGACAGGGACTCAAAGCCCGGTCGCAAGGGGCCAAGCGGCTCCGGCTTTCCGTTGTCGCGGATGAACTCCCCTGCTCGCCGGATCAGCTCCAGGGAGATGTCCTCGCACTCTTCGGAGGTCTGGGCCCACGTCGTCAGCCCATGGCCCCCCATGACCACACCCTTCAGATCGGGTCGCGCTTCAGCGAGCCGCTCGATCTGGAGGGCCAGCTCGAATCCCGGCCGCCGCCAGGGCACCCAGGCCACCTCTTCCCCGTAGCACCGCTTGGTGAGCTCCTCACCGTCCGCGGACGCGGCCAGGGCGATGACGTCATCCGGGTGCAGATGGTCGACATGGGAGGCGGCAAGCAGCCCGTGCATGGAGGTATCGATGCTGGGAGGCGCTCCGCCGGTCCCGAACAGGCAGAGGTCAAGCATCTCGTGCATCTCGTCTTCCTGCTCCTCGGCCCGATAGGCCTTCTTGAGGCCTCGGATCCGGTCCACGACCAGCGCCGAGAGGCCGTCGGCCTTCAGGCTTCCCAGGTCGCCGCCGGACCCCTTGACCCACATCAGCTCGATGTCCGCTCCGGAGACCGGGTCGGTCGCGGGCCCCTTGGCAGAGGTGTTCCCTCCGCCGTAGTTCGTGTTCCGGTGGTCGGACCCCAGGCGATTCGAGCGGCGGATCAGCTCATCGATCGCGGGTTGCCCGCGGGTCTCCGTCATCCAGGACCGCTCCCCGTTGAGGTCATCGTGGTGTCAGAGAATGTTACATGTAACACGAAGCGCGCGGGCACGTAAAGCCAGGTGGGCGCGACGGGGCCCGGGGGACGAAACCCACAGACCCCGCCGCCCGCTTCGACGTCAGCCTTCCTCGACGTTCTCCTCCGTGTACACGGTGAATGGCCCCATCACGATCCGAAGCCCATCGTCTCGAGTGGGATCCGCTTCGATGGTGTACTCGCCCATCCGGCCCGCCTCGAACTGCGCGCCTTCGACCGCCTGGACCTGACCCGTGGCGATCCCGTAGGTCGCGTAGTACGTGAGGTAGCCGAGGTCGGTGAAGCTCCACAGAGCAAACTCCGGCGCACACCCGTTCTGCGTGAACTCCACCATGTCGCTGGGCAATCCGAGCCCCGACACCAGGACCTCTCCGCAAAGATCCTCATCCTGCATGGCCTCGGCTGCGGCCAGGATCCCGACCGTGGTCGGGGCCATGATCAGCGCCAGGTCCGGGTGCTGGTCCACCAGGGCCAGCGCCTGGTCGTACGAGTCCTCGGGATCGTCGTTTCCGTACACGGTGTCGACGAGCTCGAGGTTCTCGTACTGCGGGTCCTCCAGAGCCGCCTCCATGTCCTCGATCCAGGCGTTCTGGTTGGCCGCGTCAGGCGTCGCCGAGAGGATGGCGAACTCCCCGCCTTCCTCCCCCAAGAGGTCGAGCGCCATGTCCGCCATCACCTCACCGGTCTCGTCGAAGTTGACCTGCGCGACGAACAGGCTCTCACCCCCCTCGGATCCGGAGGGGATCGGTGAGTCCCAGCTCACCACGGTGAGTCCGGCGTCCTGGGCCTGCTGCGCCGTCGGCTCGATCTGCTCGGCGGCGTTGTTCGAGATCATGACCGCGTCGACGCCCTGGGTGACGGCATTGGTCATGATCTGGATCTGGCCCTCGATGTCTTCCGCGTTGGGGGGCCCTTCGAAGCTCGCCGGGGTGGCCCCCAGCTCTTCCGCGGCCTCCACCGCGCCGTCGTTGGCCTGATCGAACACGGGATTGTCCGTGGCCTTGGGGATGAAGACTCCCGACATTTCCTCCCCGCCCTGGATGGTCACCAGCTCACCCGGTCCGGGGGCCTGGGAATCGCCTCCCCCACCGCCACCTCCGCCGGCCGGCTGCTCCTCGGCGCAGGCGGCCATCACCAGGGCCAGGCCGGCCACCACGGCCAGCCAGGTTCGTTGTTTCTTCATTCCCCTCCTCCTCTCTCAATCGTGACTCGCTGCGACACGTCCTCGCTTCCCCAGAGCTCACCCCCTTGGTCCGACCCTCCGCCCGGCGGCGGTCCGGGTCCCGACCCCCGGCGCCGCCGGGCCACGCGGGAAGCGAGGTTCGGAACGAGCACCGAAAGGATCAACAGCGCTCCGATCACGCCGGTCTGTGTGGTGATCGCGAAGTGAGCCAAACCCAGACCGTTTCGGAGGTTCAGCACGATCAGGATGGAGAGTCCGACGCCGACCAGGGTCCCCGAGCCGCCGAAGATGCTCACCCCGCCAAGGAGGACCATGGTGATGATGTCGAGCTCGAACCCTTGGCCCAGGTCTCCTCGAACGGATCCCAGTCGGGCAGCGAACATCACTCCGGCGAGCCCGGCCACGAATCCCGATGCGGTCATCACGATCAGCTTGGTCCTGGCGACATTGATGCCCGAGAACCGGGCGACTTCCGCGTTGTCGCCGATCACGTACAGGGAGCGACCGAACGGCGTGCGGTGCAGGATCACCGCGGCCACCGCGATCCCCGCCAGGAAGAGCAGGACCCCCAGGCTGAGCCGGCCGAGGAGCGGATCCTGCCCGAGGCTGTCGAACCACTCCGGGAAATCCCCGATCGACTGATCCTCGACCAGGATCCGCGCCGCACCCCGGAATCCGATCAGTCCGGCGAGAGTGACGGTCAGGGAGGGAAGTCCCACCTTGGCTACCAGGAACCCCTGGAACAACCCGGCAGCCGCCCCGGCGAGCAAGGCGGCAGTGAGCGCAAGGCCGAAGGGCACGCCGGCGACGTGCAGGGCCGCGAGCACACTCGCGGAGAAGGCCATCACCGAAGCAACAGAGAGGTCGATCTCGCCATTGACGATGACGAACGTCATGACCACGGCGACGATGACCTTCTCGATCGACAGCTGGAAGGTGTTCAGCACGTTCTGGACGTTCAGGTAGAACGGCGACAGAGAGATGTTGACGATCAGGACCCCGATGAGGATCGCGCCGAGGAAGAGCTCCCAGCCCCAGCGGCGGGTCCACTCAGGCATCCGATCCTCCCTGGGCCACACCGTCGAGTGACGGCGGCCGGCGTGAATCCGCCCAGCCCCGTCGGAGCCGCTTCCCCAGTATGAGGTCCGCGGTGACTCCCGCCAGGATCAGGGTTCCCAGGATGGCGTCGCGCCAGAACTCGCTCACCTGCGGCACCCGAAGCAGGCTCTGGTCCAGAAGAGCGATCAGGACGGCACCGAGCATGGCTCCGAGGACCGTCCCCGATCCTCCCAAGACGCTGACGCCGCCCACGACGGCGGCCGCGACGGAGGCGAGCTCCAAGCCCGTCCCGGCAAAGACGGTGATGGTCCCGAACCGCTCCAAGAACATGAACCCGGCCAAGCCGGCAAGCGTTCCGGAGACGACGAACGCCACAAGCGTCATGGGGCGAGCGGGGATCCCGGCCTGACGAGCGGCCTCCGGATTGGAACCGATGGCATACAGCCATCTCCCCCATCGAAGCCGGCCGAGAGCGACCTGAAGCAGCAGGACCACGAGCACCGCCACGGCAAAGGTCAGGCGGATATCGAACTCCCCGATGCTCAGGAGGCTCCTGCGGGGAAGCTCGTCCAGCCACGGAGGGAGCGAGTCCGCGGTGATGTTCTGGGAGTTGGCGTGCTCGAGGAGCCAGGTTCGGAAGATCGCCAGCGTGCCCAGCGTGACGATGATGGCCGGCACCCTTCCGTAGGCCACCAGCGATCCGTTCAGGAGCCCGAGGCCGGCCCCGATCAGCATGGCGATCGCAATGGCGAGGAGCAGACCGGCATCCGGATGATCTCCGAGGTACTCGCCGGTGAGGTACGCGGTCACCCCGACGATCGAGCCGACCGAGAGGTCGATGTTGCGGGTGATGATGACCACGGTCTGCCCGGCCGCCAGGACGGCAGTGATGGCCACACTCGTCGTCACCCGATTGAAGAAGCTGCCGCTGAGCGCGTTCTCGAAGAACAGGCTGAAGGCCAGGAGGGCCACCACGATGATGGCCAGGAGTGAGAGCTCTCGCACCCGGTCCGGTTGCAACGTCAGTCTCCGTCCGACCGTCCCGAGGTCGGCGGAGGCCTTCCGTGACCGGCTCACGCCGCCCCCATGGCCGCGGTGATGATCCCCTCCTGCGTCGCTTCCGATCGGGGAAACACGCCAACCTGGTGACCTTCCCGCATGACCATGACCCGATCACTCATGGCCAGGACCTCCGGGAGGTCTGACGAGATCAGGACGATGGCCATGCCGGATCGGGCCAGCTCGTCGATGAGCTTGTGCACTTCCGCCTTCGCACCGACGTCGATCCCGTGGGTCGGCTCGTCGAGGATCAGGAGCTCCGGCTGGGTGTTCAGCCATTTCGCGAGCATGGTCTTCTGCTGGTTCCCGCCCGAGAGGCGCTCGACCGGCGTGTTGAGCGACGGGGTTCGGATGTTCAAGGCCCTCCGGAACCGCTCGGCGACCTCTCGCTCGGCCCCCGAGTCGATCAGCCGCAGGTGAGACACGTAACGGCGGAGGGTGGGGAGCGTCACGTTGGAGGTGAATGACTGCGGCAGCGTCAGCCCGAGCTGGCGGCGATCCTCGGAGAGATAGGCGATTCCCTTTCGCATCGCCTGCTTCGGAGACCGTGGGGTGATCCGGCGGCCCTCGAGCTCGACCGTGCCGCGGTCGGCGGGAGCGATGCCGAACAGCGCCAGGGCCACATCGGTGCGGCCCGCTCCCACCAGGCCGGCGAGTCCCAGGACCTCGCCCCGATGGACGTCGAAGCTGACTCCCGAGAAGATCCCCTCCCTTGCCAGCCCCTGGACGCGGAGGATCGGATCGCCGGTCGGGTGGTCCGTCCGCGCGAAGAACTCGGTCATCTCCCGGCCAACCATGTCCCTGATCGCTCGCGTTAGAGTGATCTCGTCCCTGGGGCGGGACGAGATCAAATGGCCATCGCGAAGCACGGTCACCCGATCCGCGATCTCGAAGACTTCCTCCAGGCGATGACTGATGAACAGCACCGCGACACCCGTCTGGGCCAACCGGCGGACCTGATCGAAGAGCCGGGTCACCTCGTGCGCCGAGAGTGCGGCGGTGGGCTCGTCCATGATCAGGAGCTTCACGTCGAGAGAGATCGCCTTGGCGATCTCGACCGCTTGACGCGCCGGCACGCTCAACGAGCTGCCCTGCGCCCGGACATCGAGCTGGACGCCGAGCCTGGACAGGAACTGGTCGGCCTCGCGGTACATCCGCCGCCACCGGACCAGGGCTCCACGGCGCCGGTGGCCAACGAAGATGTTCTCTGCCACGTTGAGATCGGGGAAGATGGTTGGCTCCTGATAGATGGCGGCGATGCCATGACGCTGAGCATCCGCGGGGCTTCGAAGGCTGACCGGTTCGCCGCGCAGGAGGATGGCTCCCTGATCGGGAGCATGGATCCCCGTCATGATCTTGATGAGCGTCGACTTTCCCGCGCCGTTTTCTCCCAGGAGGGCATGGATCTCACCGGAATGGAGGGTGATCGAAACGTCCTCGAGAGCTCGGGTGGCGTCGAACCGCTTGGACAGGCGGGAGGTCTGGAGCACAGGCCGGGATTCGGTCACCCAGTGGCTCCTGGTCCCATCCGACCTCCCCAGAACCTGCCCGCGCCCAGGCCGCCCTGGGCGTTCGCTCATGTAATATCTCACAACTGATGACACGGCAAGTCGGCCACCCTCGACGAACCGCTCTGTTCCCGACCTGCGTGGTTGACGCCGTAGCCCCGGACGTGGGCCTGGCCGCTGCCCGGGTCCTCGAACGACTGGGGACCGAGGTCGAGGTCCCGGCAGGCTCCACCTGCTGCGGTCAGCCGGCCTGGAACGCCGGCTTCGCCGACGCTGCGGCACAGGTGGCCCGCACCACCTTGCGAGCCCTGGCGGCGGCGGACGTAGACGCCATCGTGGTTCCGGCCGGCAGCTGCGCCACCATGATCCGGGTGTTCTGGCAAGAGCTCTTCGAGCTCGCAGGAACCGACGAGGATCGCCAACAGGTCGAGGTGGTTGCCGGACGGACCTACGAGTTCTCGGAGTTCCTCGATGCCATCGGAGCTCCGGAGAACGCAAGGACGGACACCACCCCCTGCGTCTACCATCGCTCGTGCCACATGCTCCGGGAGCTGGGCATCGACCGGCAGCCCGAGCGCCTGCTGGACGCCACGGGGGCCGACCGAAGGCCCACGACCGCGGAGGGCCGGTGCTGCGGATTCGGAGGGTTGTTCTCGGTCAAGCTTCCTGAGGTTTCGGTCGCCATGGCCGACGAGGTGTTGGACGCCGCGAAGGAAGCGGGGGCGAAAAGGGTGGTCGGGTGCGACTCCTCCTGCCTGCTCCAGCTGGAGTCCCGAGCCCGGAAGCGGGGCGACGAGATGGAGTTCCGGCACCTGGCCGAGGTGCTCGACCACGCCGAGAAGGAGTGATGAGCCCCGAGCCGCTCACACTGACGACCTCCCTACGGGAACGGACGGCAGCGCAGGTCTCAGACTCGCGTCTGCGCTCCAACCTTGCCCGGGCCACCGACGCGTTCGCCGAGCGCAAGGACTCCGCGTACGCGCAGTTCGCCGACCCGGATGACGTCCGTGCCAGGGCGAGAGCCGCCAAGGCGAATGTCCTTCGTCGCCTTGACGAGATCCTCGGCCTTCTCGCCGATCGCCTCGAAGCGGCGGGTGCCCACGTGCACTGGGCTCGAACGGACGAGGAGGCTCGCGATCACGTACGCCGGATCGTCGAGAGCCATTCCGTCGAGAGGATCGTGAAATCCAAGTCCATGCTGAGCGAGGAGATCGCCCTCAACGATGCTCTCGAGGAGATCGGGGTCGAGGTGACCGAGACCGACCTCGGAGAATGGATCATCCAGATCGCCCGAGAGGCCCCGTCGCACATCATCGTCCCAGCGATCCACAAGGACCGGGCCCAGGTCCGGGACACTCTCCAACGGGTTGCGGAGGGAGACCTCTCCGACGTTCCCGGTGAGCTTGCGGCGTTCGCCCGCCGTGAGCTCCGACAACGATTCCTCCAGGCCGACCTGGGCATCTCGGGCGTCAACTTTGCGGTGGCCGAGTCCGGGACCCTGGTGCTGGTGACCAACGAGGGCAACGGCCGCCTGACGACCTCGGTCCCCCCCATCCACGTGGCGATGCTCGGCATGGAGCGAGTGGTGGAGACGTGGCGGCAGCTGGACCTCCTCTTGGCCCTGCTCCCCCGTGCCGCCACCGGCCAGCCCATCACCACGTACGTCTCCGGCATCACGGGGGCCCGACGGCCCGGCGAGCTCGACGGACCTCAGGAGCTGCACGTCGTCGTGGTCGACAACGGGCGTTCGAGCATCCTCGGGACGGAGTTCACCGAGATGCTCGCCTGCATCCGGTGCGGGGCGTGCCTCAACGTCTGCCCCGTCTACCGGCAGACAGGAGGACATGCGTACGGGTGGGTGTATCCCGGCCCGATGGGCGCCGTCCTCACACCGCTCCTGGTGCAGTCGGAGGGTGCCGCCGAGGTCCCCAACGCCTCCTCTCTCTGCGGGGCCTGCTGGCAGGCCTGCCCGGTGGGGATCCCCCTGCAGGACATGCTGCTGAGCCTTCGGCGCCGCGCCTCGGAGGACTCCCGCCTGGGCCAGCGAGCGGCGTGGGGCGCGTGGGCTGCTGCTTGGTCGCGGCCCTGGGCATACCGGGCGTCATTGCGGATCGCCTCCATGGCCGCCCGGATGTTCAACCCCGCCAGGATCCCTGGCCCGCCACAGCGATGGGCGCTGGGTCGCGAGGCGCCCACGCCGGCACGAAGCAGCTTCAGGGACCGGTGGCGAAAGGGTTCGCGGTGACCACCCGCCCGGAGTTCCTCGCCGCCGTCAAGGCACGCCTGCTCCAGCCCATCCCCGACAACCACCTGCGCCCGCTGGAGACGGGGAGTGGCCTCGCCGAGCCGATCCGCTACGCCGTCGACCTCTCGGACCTCGAGTCCCGGTTCATCGAGGCCGCTACGGGTGCGGGAGCGGAAGTCGTCGGGAAGCCCGAAGAGGACCTGAGCGCCGTCTTGGAGCGGGCTCGGGATGACGTGCGGCCGGTGCGGGCCGTGGTGACCGAAGACCCGGAATGTGAAGGGGTGGTGGCCATCCTCGAGTCCCTGGATGTGGAGGTCCTGCCCGCAGGCGATCCGGCGGTCGTGGCCACCGCAGACCTCGGCGTCACCGGGGCCCTTGGAGGCGTGGCCCTGACCGGATCGCTGGTTATGGACTCTGGACGGGCACGCACTCGGCTGGCATCGCTCCTGCCGGAGGTCCACGTCGCACTTCTGGCCCGCGACCGGATCGTCCCCACGCCGGGAGACATCCTCCACAACCTCGAGCGGTGGTTCCCCGGAGGGCTCCCGTCCAACGTGGTGTTCGTCACCGGCCCGAGCCGCTCCGCCGACATCGAGCTCGAGATCACGGTCGGGGTCCACGGTCCGCGGAGGGTGCTGATCGCCCTGCGCTGATCAGTCAGGAATCACGGTACCGAGAGGCCCTGATCGCGGCCAAGGAGCACGGCTCGGGATGGCGCCTGACCCCAGATCTACCTGAGCGACGCACGCCGGACGCCCCCAGACCGATAGCGGACGCCGGTCCATCAGCTCGAGAGGTGAGGTGAGTGAGTTACGCCAGGCGGGTGATCCGGCCCTCACCACCTTCCGGATAAGCGGAAGCGGTGATCAACCCTCCAAGCGTGACCTCGATGTACGCCTCCAGGGCCTGCTGGTACGAGACCCCCAGGGTGGTGAACGGCGCTCCCCTGAACGGGTACTGGTCGCCTCCCCGAGCAGAGAAGTCGATCGTGGCGATGTTCAGACCGGCGCCGGGCACCACCGATCCACCGTCCACGATGGGCGTCCCATCACTAAGAGTCACGTCGACCACCCTGGTGCCCGGGGTGACGACGTTCCCATCGGCATCCAGCTCTTGCGGCGTGCCCGTGGAGTCCCAGGTCATGGAGAACCCGGCGATCTGTGCGAACCGACCATCGACGAACTCCACCCGGGAGACGGCGTTCTCGAGGATCTCCTTGAACTGGCTCCTGGGGATGTCCGGCACCACGGAGAGGAAGTTGGAGAACGGCAACATGTCGAACGTATCCAGCTCCGTGATGTTTCCCGGCGGGATGACGCTGTCGTTCCGGATCCCTCCACCGTTCTGCAACGCCACGTCGGGGGTCGGGGCGCCGAAGGAGGGTGCCAGCGCTGCGGCCTGGCTCAGGAGGGCGTCCGCGATCAGGTTCCCCTCGTTCGTCTCCACGGTCCGGATGTCGCCCCGGACGCCGTTGAGGGAGACCTCGCTGGTCCCGATCACGTTCGCTCCCAGGGCGGCGACCGAGGCCGCCACGGGCTCGGTGACCCGCCGCTCCACGGTCCGATCCGCCGGAACGGCGTCGGGGGAGACGCCGGACACGCGGACGGGACCACCGTCCAGCTTCACCACCCGCCCGTGCCTGTCGAACCCCGCCACCAGGCGTCCGACGTAGAAGTACTGTCCGCTGGTGGTCACCACGGGGACCGGCTTCCCGTCCGCGTCGGTGGCCATGGTGGGGTACGGACCCGCGGCCACGTCGCCCGGGATCAGGAGGTCGTCCTCGTTGGCCAGGAGCTCGTCGCCACCCCCGGCGATCATCACGTCGATACCGGAGAGCTCCGGGGCCAGAGCCAGGTCCTCGGCCAGGCTCTGCAGGTGGCTGATGAGGATGATCTTGTCCACTCCCCACGACTCCAGGGCTTCCACCTCCGCCTGGATCGCTCCCGCCACGTCGGGGTCGACCACCACGTTCCTGGGGCTGGAGATGAACGGCAGCTGCGGCGTGGTGGCTCCGATGATCCCGATGCGCTCGCCCCGTTCCTTCACCACCGTGCTTCCGGCGATCCTGTCCCTGTCCGCCAGGGCCTCCAGGGCCGGTTCCGGGCTGACGTCGAGGTTGGACGAGAGGAAGGGCACCTTGCGGGAGAACCCACCGATGAAGTCGGCCAGGACTTCGGGCCCGAAGTCGAACTCGTGGTTCCCGATGGCCAGGGCGTCGTAGCCGACCAGGTTCAGGGCGATCGTGTCGTAGAACGGAGGGCCCTTCTCCAGACTGGCATTGAACTGGGGGCCGGCCAGGAAATTGTCGCCGGACGAAAGCATGACCACCCCGCGCTTGACGCCACCCTTCCCCTTCGAGTGCCCCTTCGAGTGGGTGGCCTCATCCTTCAGGTCGTCGACCAGGGTCCTGAACCGGGCCACGCCACCGAACTCCGGGTCGCCAAGCAGCTCCGATTCCCCGTCGTTGTTGTGGAGGATGGTAAGCCGGAACTCGACCTTCGGCTTCCTGCCGTGGGTCGTTCCCCTCCCACGATCGTGTCCTGCCCTGGCCCCCGGAGCGACGAGAGCCCCCAAGAGAAGGGCCAGAGCCAGGGAGATCGGGATGAGCCGTCGAGAGGTGGGCGCCATTCGTTCTCCTCTCCGCCGGTCCCGCGGGTACCGGCTGTCATGGGGTGGGCGATCCCTATCATCTCCGTCCCGAGCGTCGCACCGGTGATCGGTGAGTGTCGGTGCGGAGACGCCGCGGTGACGGATCTAGTCCTGGCTGTCCTCCAACGCGAAGGCCACGGCCTTGTCCGTGGCCATCCCCAGTCCTTCGGCCCAGGCGCGCCCTGCGGTGCCGGGGTCGAGGCCTCGGCGGGCCTCGCCGAGCGACTCCCCCGACCGCATCAGCTCGGCGGGAGCACCCCCGCCGGTCTCGTCCTTGATGGCCTGGGCCGCCCCGGCCAGGCGGAGAGCCCGCTCGTATCGTCCCTCCGTGGCCTCGATCATGGCCATCTCCTCCAGGACCATGGCGATGCCCGTCGGATTGCCGACCTCCACGAAGATCCCCAGCGCCTCGCGCTGGGCGTCGGTGGCCGCCTGGCTGGCTCCCAGGAGCCGGTACATCGACCCCAGGCCGGAGAGCGAGTCACCGGTGGCGAACAGGTTCCCCAGCTCCCGGTAGATCCGCAGCGCCTCCTCCATCTTCGCCACCCCGGCCTCAGGGTGGCCATCACGGAGCTTCTCGTTCCCCAGGATCGCCAGGGAGTCGGCGATCAGCTGACGGTCGCCGATGGACCTGGCCGTGTCCAGCACGGTCCGGAGCTTGGCTATCCCCTCTTCGACATCCCCCCTGATCCGATCGATGTAAGACAGGTTGTACAGTCCCTCGGCGATCGAGCGGGTGTCCTCGAGCTCGCGGGCGATCTCCAGCGACTCCGTATAGAACCGTTCCGCCGCCGGATAGTCGTTCTGCCAGTAGGCCAGTCCCCCGGCGGCCGTGAGCGCCTTGAACCGCTCCGGGGTCCGGCTCTCACCGGCGGGCTCGTTCAGCAGGTGCTCGAGCTTGCGACGGCCCTCGGCCAGGTGTCCGCGCTGATGCCAGTATCGCCAGATCGCCCCGGCGGCCCCCTGTCCCGAGGTCACCTCGCCGGCCTGGATCGACCACTTGAGCGCGGCCCGGATGTTGTCGTGATCCCGGTCGCACCGGTCGAGCCACTCCTTCTGGTCCGGGCCGACGAGATGCGGCTCGACGCTGGTGGCCAGGGCCAGGAAATGACTTCCGTGCCGGCGCCGGATGTCCGCGGCATCCGGCTCGGCCTCCAGACGTTCGGTGGCGAACTCGCGGATGGTCTCCAGCATCTGGAACCGACCCTCGCCGCCGGGGGTCTCGGTGCGACGCAACAGGCTGTCGTTCACCAACGTGCCCAACAGGTCCAGGACTCCCCCCTCGAGGTCCGAGTTGCAGACCGCCTCGATCGACTCCAGCGTCCCGCCCCCCCAGAAGGCCGCCATTCGGGCGAACAGACGACCCTCCGGCTCCTCCAGAAGGCGATAGCTCCAGTCGACCGCACCACGCAGGGTCCGTTGGCGCTCGGGAAGGCTTCGGGGCCCGGAGGTCAGGAGGGACAGGCGCTCATCGAGCCGGGGCAGCATGGCCTGAGGGGTCAGCACGTTGACCCTCACAGCGGCCAGCTCGATGGCCAGCGGCAGGCCGTCGAGCTTCGCGCAGATCTCCGCCACCGCCGGAGCGTTGTCGTTCGTGAGCGCGAAGTCGGGCCGGACGGCGCGGGCCCGATCCAGGAACAGGGCCACCGCCTCGGACTGGCTCACCGTCTCGAGGTCCGGGCGACGCACGGGCTCCGGAAGCCGGAGTGGAGGAACTGGGTATTCCCGCTCCCCGTACACGGACAGCGCGGACCGGCTGGTCACCATGACCTTCAGGCCCGGTGCGTGGGTCAGGAGATGCTCGATGGCCATCGCGGCATCGACCACCTGCTCGAAGTTGTCCAGGATCAGGAGCAGGCTCCGGTCGCGGAGGTGGCTCTCCAGGCATTCGAAGATGGAGGCGCCGGGATCACGCACCGCTCCGATGGCGATGGCCACCTCGGTGGGCACCACCGAGGGATCCGTCACCGTGGAGAGGTCCACGAACCACACTCCGTCGGTGAAGCGAGGCAGCTGCCGGTGGGCGATCTCCAGGGCCAGGCGGGTCTTGCCCGTCCCCCCCGGCCCGGTGAGCGTCAGCAACCGGGTGCCGTCCAGGGACTCCTCCACGCCCCGGATCTCATCCTTGCGGCCGATGAAGGTGCTGATCTGAGAGGGCAGGTTGTTCGGCCGGGCGTCGAGCGATCGGAGTGTGGGGAACTCCGCCGCCAGCCCTTCGATCGTGAGCTGGAACAGGTGCTCGGGGGTGGGGAGGTCCTTCAGTCGGTGCTCGCCGAGGTCGACGAGCTCCACTCCCGCCGGCAAGCTCTGGCGGATCAACGCTTCCGTGGACCGGGAGACGAGGATCTGTCCTCCGTGGCCGGCATCGCCGATGCGAGCCGCACGGTGGACGTCCAGCCCCACGTACCCGTCACCGACCCGCGTGCCCTCCCCGGTGTGGAGGCCCATCCGGACCCGTACCTCGGCCCCCCGGGGCCACGGATGGCTCGCCAGCGACCGCTGGGCCTGGACGACCGCTCGGACCGCCGCCATGGGGGAGGCGAACACCGCGAAGAACGAGTCACCCTCGGTGCCCATCTCCGAGCCACCCTCCCGATCGAGAGCTGCTCGGACGATCCGGCTGTGCTCCCCGAGGACCTCGGGGTATCGATCACCGAGGGTTCTGAGGAGCAACGTCGAGCCCTCGATGTCGGTGAACAGGAAGGTGACGGTGCCGGTCTGCGGAAGGGCGCTCATTCGCACCGTCAGGATATCGCTCAGTCGGGAAGGAGCGGCACCGAGATGCCCTGGTCACGACCAAGAAGCACGGCCCGGGTGATGGCGGCCGACCCGAACCGCTCCTTCACGTCGTCGAGTGTGGCGTCGAGGGCGCCCACACTGCGACGATCGAAGGGCAGAGCGAGCTGGATGGCCCCGTCGTCATCCAGGTTGCTGAGCGTCACCCCGATCAACGTCAGCCCTTGACGCTCGATCATCGGCGTCGCTCCGTTGAGCAGCTCTCTCGCCCCGGCCAGGATGGCCTTGGTCTGGGCGGTGGCCTCATAGAGGGTGTGCGATCGGGTGGCTCTGGTGAAGTCGTCGAAGCGCATCCGAAGCATCACGGTCCGGCACACCCGGCGCGCGGCCCGCAATCGCTTGCCCAGCCGGTCGACCAGCGCGACGACCGTGGCGTCGATGGAGGCGGGTGTCTTCGGCCTGCGACCGAGCGCTCGCTGGGCCCCCATCGAGCGGCGCCGCCGGCGAGTCTGCACCGGCCGGGGATCGTAGTTGTGGGCCAGGGCATGAAGGTGCCGGCCCGAGGCGCGCCCCAGGATCGAGACCAGCACCCCCTCGGAGAGTTGAGCCACCTGGCGGACGGTGGTGATCCCCAGCTCGTGCAGCTTGTCGGCGGTGACCGCCCCCACCCCCCACAGTCGCTCGACCGGGAGCGGATGCAGGAACTCCAGCTCGCCGTCGGGCGGCACCACCAGCAGACCGTCGGGCTTGGCCACGCCGCTTGCCACCTTGGCCAGGAACTTGGTCCTGGCCACGCCCACGGTGATGGGCAGACCGACCCGCTCGCGGACCTCCCGCCTCAGGCGAGCCGCGATCTCCCTGGGCGTGCCCGAGATCCGGAAGAGCCCGCCGACGTCGAGGAACGCCTCGTCGATCGACAGTCCCTCGACGAACGGCGTGGTGTGGTCGAAGACCTCGAACACCGCCTTGCTGGCCTCCGAGTAGGCGGACATCCGGGGCCCGACCACGATGGCCTGGGGGCACAGGCGGCGGGCCTGGCGACCGCCCATGGCCCCCCGGACCCCGAAAGCCTGAGCCTCGTAGCTGGCGGCCAGCACCACCCCTTCACCCACGATGACCGGGCGGCCCCGGAGGCGAGGGTCATCGCGCTGCTCGACCGACGCGTAGAAGGCGTCGACATCCGCGTGCAGGATCGTCGCCCCGCTCGCCACGCTCACCATGGTGGCACCTCCCGGTGACAGCCGGTCAGGCCAGCAGGAGCACGAACGCGATGCCCACCCCGGACAGGACCAGCAGGACGGCGAACATCCACACGATCACCCGCCCGCCGAGGTCCACGTAATACCCCGGGCTGTTGACGGCCGTGTACGCCAGGGCTCCGAGCGCCGCGCCCGACAGGACCAGCTGAAGAGGTCCGGCCTTCGCCAGCAGGGCGATCCCCGCGCCGAGGAGGAGAACCGCGAGGAGAAGCTCGGCGGCGATATGGAACCGCATGGACCGCTTCCCCGCGCGCGTCTCCGGGACGTTCCCGGTGACCAACAGGAAGGTCCAGAAGGCCAGGATCCCCAGGCCCGAGCCCGCCATGAGGATCACCACGTACGCTCGCATGGCCCGCCGGATCGTTAGGAAGTCGCCTCGCGCGAGGCTTCCCTGGCCGCCTCCACGCTGGCCTTCAGGACGTCCATGAGATCGGCGACCGAGGGGCCCGCCCCCTCCTCTTCCTCATCCGGCACCTCGACCGGTTCTCTGGCCCTGATCAGCTCGAGGACCCGCTCCCGGTACGGATCGCGGTACCGCCCCGGATCCCAGTCGTCGGAGAGCACCTCGATCAGCCCCTTGGCCATGTCGATCTCGGCCTTCTTCACCTTCGTCTCGGCTGCTGCCAGCGCCTCCGGCGCCGGCTCCCGAACCTCGTCGGCGAAGTACATCGTCTCCAGCCCGAGGATGCCCCGGGTCGGACGGATCACCACCAGGTGCTCTCTCGTTCGGAGCACGAACCGCCCCACCGCCACTCGGCCCGTTCGCTCCATGGCCTCCCGCAGCAGGGCATAGGGCTTCTCCGCGATGTCATCCGCCGGGGCCAGCTGGTAGCTCTTCTCGAAGTGCACCGGGTCGATCTCGGCCAGCGCCACGAAGTGCTCGATGTCGATGACCCGGGAGGGCTCCGGGCGAAGGGCTTCCAGCTCCTCCGGCTCCATGACCACCTGCTGGCCCGGGGCGATCTCGTATCCGCGAGCCAGGTCCTCGTAGGCCACCTCGCGTTCCCCGGAGGCGGCGCGGTCCGGCAGGCCCTGAGGCCCGGCGGGCTGCGGTTCCGGCGGCCGGTCATCGGAGGGAGGAGGTGGCTCCTCTGCTGGGGACGCCTCTGGAACGGGGGCCAGCTCTCCGACCACCCGTCGATAGCGGACCCGCTGTCCCGTCTGCCGATCGACCATGTGGAACCGGGGGGTCATCGGCGAGGTCCCCGGGTACAGGCGAACGGGGATGTTCACCAGGCCGAAGGAGATGGATCCGGTCCACACCGCCCGGGGCATGTCGCTCACCGTAGCGCTGATGCGCCGCGGCTGCGCAGAACGTTCCTCCCTCGTTCATCTACCGGCCGGCCGACGATCCTCGCCTCGCCCCGACCGAGACCCATACTGATGGAGAGATGGACGACCGCCGCCGGGGCGGGGTCGCCGCGTTCTTCGACCTGGACAGGACCCTGCTGCCGGGGTCCAGCCTGTTCCCGCTGGCTCGAGCCTTGCGGCGGAACGGGTACCTGGGCAGCCTGGGGCTCCTGCGCCTGGCAGTCGGTCAGGCGCGATTCCGCATCCTCGGTCGTGAGGCCGACCGGACGATCACCAAGACCCGCAAGGCATCCCTGATGGCCATCCGGGGTCGTTCGCGAGACGAGCTGATCGAGCTGGCCGGCGAGGTGGTCCGGGGCGTCGTCCTCGACCGCTTGTATGAACGGGGCGTGGGGGTCATCCAGTCGCATCATGCCGCCGGGCACGCCGTGTTCCTGGCCTCCTCCTCGCCACAGGACTTCGTCCAGGTGCTCGCCGACGCTCTGCGGATGACGGGGCCATCGGCACCCGAGCGGCGGTGGCTGAGGGCCGATACACCGGGGACCTGGACGGCCCCCTGGCTCACGGCGCGCACAAGGCCGAGCGGGTTGCTGCGCTGGCCGGCGAATCGGGTCTGGAGCTCAGGGCTTCCTTCGCGTACACCGACTCCATCAACGACCTGCCCCTCCTGGAGCTGGTGGGGAACCCGGTGGCGGTGAATCCGGACCGGGCCCTGTCGGCGGAGGCCAGGCGCCGAGAGTGGCCGATCCTGGATCTCCGGATGGGCCGGCCCCTCCTGGCCTACCCGGCCCCCGCCACCATCGTGGACCGGTCGAGCCGGCTGTCCGATCCGGCCTGAAGCTCACCCCTCGCTGGCCGATCAGCTCGGGGGCGGCGATCAGCGGTGCACTCGATACGTGATGTGCGTGGCGAACGGCGACTGGAGGACGCTGACGGGTTCCAGGTCCAGCGTCTGGTCGTACCCCTCAAACAGGCGCTTCCCACCGCCGAGCACGACCGGCGCGATCGAGATCGAGAGCTCCTCCACGTGCCCCGCCCGCAGCGCCTGACGGATGACATCGGCTCCGCCCATGACGTGCACGTCCTTGTCGCCGGCGGCATCTCGGGCCTGGGCTATGGCCTCGTCCAGCCCGTTCACGAAGGTGAATCCCGCATCCGCCGGGGCGTCCTCGGGATGGTGCGTAACGATGAAGAACGGCACCCCGAACGGATTGCTGCCGCCCCACCGCTCCGCTGCCTCGTACGTGTAGCGGCCTCCCACGATCGCGCCACCGCGGGCGATCCCCTGGTCCAGGAACTCCTTGTCCACGCCGGTGGCCTCTCCAGTGGGCTCGTTCTCGTAGTCCCACGGCCCGCCGAAGACCCAGTTGTGCAGCCGCTCGCCTCCTTCGCCCAGGCCCTTGCCGGGGCCGTCGTTCGGACCGGCGATGTATCCGTCCAGAGACGTGGTGATCCCTGCCGCCACCATGGTCATCGTTGAGCCTCCCTCTTCGACGTCTTCATTGAGGACCCGTCGAGCCGGTGAAACTCATCGGGATCCTGAAGGAATCTTCAGGCTCCTTTCAGGTTTCCGCCAGCCCCCGTGGGGATAGTGACGGACAACCGGAAAGGAGGTCCTGATGCGTCATGTGTTGAGAACGGCCGTGTTGATCGGCGCGGTCCTGGCCCTGGCAGCCTGTGGAGGGAGCGAGGACACGGGCGGTGGTGGTGGAGGCGGCGGGACGTCTCTCTCGATGGTGGACAACGCCTTCGAGCCGGTCGACCTGACCGTCTCCGCAGGGACCAGTCTCGACGTCTCAAACGACGGAGAGAACCTCCACAACATCACGATCGAAGGCACGGACATCGATCAGGACGTGGAAGCCGGCCAGAGCGCCGGCGTTGCGATCGATGCCGAGGCCGGTGAGTACACCATGTTCTGCGAGTACCACCGCGGCGCGGGGATGGAAGGCACGATCACCGTCCAATGACCTGCAACATCCATCCCACGATGGAGGGCGCCATCCAGGTGGGATGACCACCCCTCACGCCCGAGCCGGGGCTGCTACCGTGCCCGGGCAGGTTGTCGAGTGAGCCAGGAGGGGACCACATGACGGACAACACCTCGATGCAGATGCCTTCGCCCGACCCCGCCCTCAAGCAGCTGGACCGGTTCGTCGGAACATGGAGCATGGAGGGACACTTCGTCGGCTCGAGCGAGAACAACATCAAGGGCAGGGCCACCTATCGGTGGGTGCCCGGAGGGTTCTTCCTGGAACAGCGCATCGAGCTGGACTTCATGGGGCTGCGGATCGACAGCCTAGAGCTGATCGGATACGACCCCGAGACCGGGACCTTCCCCTCGACGGTTTTCTCGAACATGTCCCCCACCCCCCTGCCCTACCGATGGGAGATCGACGGCGACACCGTGAAGATCACGGTGAAGTACGAGCCGCTGGACGCGACCTTCACAGGTGCTTTCGGTGAGGACGGCCAGACCTTTGGTGGCGGCTGGCGACCGAACCCGGGCGCCGATGAGACCGTGAACGTGGCCTACGACATCGCCGGGCATCGCCTGAGCTAGGCCCGCGGAAGCTCCGCCGCGCAGAGAGCCGGGGTTGACCTCGCCTACGTCGACCGATTGGTGGAGCTCGGTGTCCTGAAGCCGGGCAACGGAGACGTTTTCTCACGGGGCGACGTGCTCAGGACACGGTGGATGCAGAGCCTGGAGCACGCCGGCGTCCCACTCGAAAGGATGGCGACCGCCATCCAGGATGGGACGCTCTCGTTCTCCTACCTGGACGTGGCCGCCTTCGATCGGTTCACCGGACTGAGCACGACGACGTTCCGGGAGCTGAGTGAAACGACCGGGGTTCCTCTCGAGCTCCTGAAGGTGGTTCGCGAGGCCGGCGGCTTCGCGGAGCCCAGGCCGGAGGACCACGTCCGGGAGGACGAGCTGACCGTCGTTCGAGCGGTCGAGCTGGAGCTCTCGAAGGGGTTCCGGCCATCTGCCATCGAGCAGTGG
Source organism: Actinomycetota bacterium (assembly GCA_050692555.1). Classification (GTDB taxonomy): domain Bacteria; phylum Actinomycetota; class UBA4738; order UBA4738; family CALAEC01; genus DAITPV01. The sequence continues at coordinate 10,231 of JBOGVS010000031.1, read as the reverse complement.
CTCCGGGTCTGCGGGGAAAGCCTGCGACGGATCGCGGAGACGGAGACGGATCTGTGGTTCTCGGAGGTCGAGGAGCCCCTCCTAGCACAGGGCATGACGGAGACCGAGATGATGCATGCTCAAGCGGACCTCGGGTCCACGATGGCTCCTCTGATGGAACAAGCCATGGAGGCCATCTACCACGGGCAGCAGGAACACGCCTGGAGGCAGGGGTTCGTCGAGGTCGTGGAGGGCGCGCTGGAAAAGGCCGGACTGTACAGCCGGCTGCACCGCCCGCCGGCGGTGTGCTTCCTGGACATCACCGGATACACGCGGCTCACGGAGGAACGGGGCGACAAGGCTGCTGCGGACCTGGCGGCAGAGCTGGCCACCCTGGTCCGGCGATCCTCCCAGAAGCATGAGGGTCAGGCCGTGAAATGGCTCGGCGACGGGGTGATGTTCGTCTTCAGCGATCCCGGCCAAGGTGTGATCGCCGCTCTCGAGATGGTGGAGGGCGTCGCCACCCACGCGCTCCCGCCCGCCCACGTGGGGATCCACGCGGGGCCGGTCGTGTTCCAGGAGGGTGATTACTTCGGCCGGACGGTGAACATCGCGGCGAGGATCGCCGAGTACGCCAGACCCGGTGAGGTGGTCGTGACCCAGGAGGTCGTTGACGCGGCCGACGGAACCTCGGTGACGTTCACGGAGATCGGACCGGTCGAGCTCAAAGGAGTCTCGGGCGCACTCCCCCTCCATATCGCCCGCCGGTCCGCCTGAGAAGGAACGAAGAGGGAATCATGATCAATCCGGAGGAGGTGGGTTCCGCCCACGGGTCCCGACGATCCGCCTGGCTTCTTCCATGGTGAACGCCCCGCGCCGGCTGCGGATCCACGCGCGCGCGTTCGGGTAGCGGAGTGCCTCGTAGGCGATCAGGGCCGCGCAGACGGCAGCGACCACGCCGACCGCCGCGAGGGCAGGGACCGCCATCGCGAGGGGAATCATCCCGAGCAGCAGGATCGAGGCCACCGGCCGGCCGTGTCCCAGGGTCCGGCTGATGCGGAACCGCACGGCGACGTGCGCGAGAAAGTAGAGCGCCACGCCACCGCACAGACCGAGGGCCGGGATCGTCGGAAGCGGCTCGTGGACGTGGGTCAGCGTGGTCTTCAGACCGAACGCGAACAGGACGATCCCCGCGACCATCGGAAGGTGCAGGTAGGAGTACATGTCGCGCGCCAGCACCGCGCGCTCCGACCCCGTGGCCTCGGCCAGCCTGGCCTGGGACACGAACACGACCCAGTCGAAGTACGACCACCACAGCGAGGCGGCCACGGTGATCCCCAGTAGGGCGGCGGCGATCAGGGCGACATCGAGCGTCAGCCCAGCCGCACCCACGCCGATCGCCACGAAGGATTCCCCCAGAGCGATGATCATGACCAGACCGTGGCGCTCGACGAAGTGCTCCGGCGAGACCCGCCATCCCCGCATTTGGCCGACCAGAACCCCGAGATAGTCGATCGCCAAAGCCGCGCCCCACAGGGTGAGCCGTTCCGTTCCGTCGAGGAACCCCGCGATCACCAGGAGCACCGGGCCCAGGATGGACGTCGGCAGGATTCTGAGGACGGCGGCCAGCAGATCGCGGTCCCCCCAACCGGCGATGACGTACAGGACCATGTGAAACGCCCGGACGATGAAGTACGCGACGCCGAAGATCACGCCGTCCGAGCCGAGGGCGTTCGGCACGGCGAGCGAGACGATGAGCATGGCGCCCATGGCCCCGAACACGGCGAGCCGGACCCCTCCCTCCTCCGGGTTGAGGGTGTTGGTCAGCCACGCGTACGCGGCCCAGGCCCACCACAGGGGGCCGAGAAGCAGGAGGCCGCGGAGCAGACCGGCCCAGGTGGGGTGATCGGCGAGGAATCCAGTCACCTGCGTGATGGCGAAGACGAAGACGAGGTCGAAGAACAGCTCGAGAGGGGTTACCCGCTGTCCGTCCTCGACGGTTCGATCACCCATCCGTCCGCATCTTCAGGATAGCGCTGGGACACGGCCGTCCACGAGGGTGATCCCTTCCGCGTGCAGCCGGCGGGCCTGATCGGGCTCGTGTCCGGGGACCAACCGGCCCGTCGCGGTGACGATGCGCCACCAGGGAAGACCATCCCCTCGGGCGACCACGTTGCCGACGGCTCGGGCCGCACCCGGGTAGCCGGCTTCCTCGGCAACCTCGCCGTAGGTCATGACCTCCCCGCGCTCGATCCGCTGGATCACGGCGCGAACGCGCCGCTCGAACTCCCCCAGATCCTGCTCCTGCGCCACGTCACTCCGCCCGCTTTCCGTCGCCTCACCCCGGAAGCCCATGGTCCGATCCATGCGGGGCTGGGTCGGCTTGACCGTATCAGTACCGAATGTGAGCTGAGTTCCGCCAGGGTCCGGAACGAGGCGGTCGCGGCTGGGGCTCGCCGACCTGGATCGCGCATAGATAGCCTCCCCCCCGGTGGCCGACCCGCCCGAGGCTCGAGCCGAGGTGGCCCGGCGGTTCCTCCATTGCTACGGACCGGCCACCCCCCAACGCTTCGCCGAGTGGACGGAAGCGGAGCCGGGCCGATGCGAAGGGCGGTTTCCGGCTGATCGAGGACGATACGGGTGGAGGTGACCACGGACCCGACCCCGGCCCTCCTCCTGGCCCGAGATGAGAAGGCATTCTCATCACCGCCGGAGCCGCGTGGCATCAGATTGTTGCCGGTCCAGTATCCCTACCTCCAGCAGCGCGATCGGGCCATGGTGCTCGACAACGAAGGCGATCGTCGAAAGCTGTGGCGGCCCGTCAGGGGACCGGGCGGGGTCCTGGTCGATGGGCGAATCGTGGGCACGTGGCGTGTCCGGACCAAGGGGCAAACGCCTGGAGGTGTCGGTCGAGTCGTTCGCCCGCATGACCCGCGACGCTCGAGAAGGCATCGAGGAAGCGGCCGAACGCCTGGCGCCGATCCGGGAATGCGAGGCGGTCGATGTGAGGGGTCGAGGCCTAGCTATGGAAGCGACCTCTCCGCCTCGAAGGCGATAGGCTTGATTCGTAGACTCGTTGAAGGGAGACCCCATGGAGAAGGTCGTGCATTTCGAGATCCCCGTGGATGATGCAGCACGGGCCAAGGATTTCTATTCCTCCATCTTCGACTGGCAGCTGAACGATGCGGACATGGGAGGCGGGAACATCTACACCACGGTGGTCACCACCCCGGTCGACCAGCAGACACAGCTGCCGACAGAGCCGGGCGCCATCAACGGCGGCCTGATGAACCGGACTCCGGATCTGCCGGTACCGGTCATCACGATCGGCGTCGCCGCGATCGACGACACCCTCAAGAAGGTCGAGGCCGGCGGGGGCATCGTCGTCCAGCCCAGGACCGAGATCCCGAACATGGGGGCGTTCGCCTACTTCAAGGACAGCGAGGGCAACGTCCTCGGACTCTGGGAGACCCTGTAGGAGAGCTAGCTGTAGAGACCAAAGAGGTTGTTCACCCAGGTCCTCCTGGGAGACTGGCGTTGCTGACGACCAGCTCCCGAAGGAGGGCCCGGGTGAAGATCCACGGTAACGCACGAACCTGCCCCAAGAGCAGAAAGCTCCTCTGCGAGCGCGTTCGCTTGCTTGGCTGGACGGTCAGAGCTGCCGCGGACGGTGTCGGCGTGTCTGAACGAACCGCGTTCAAGTGGCTCGCTCGGTACCGGGCTGAGGGGGAAGCCGGCCTCGTTGACAGGACCTCTAGACCGATCAGGAGCGGCTCTGGCAGCTCCCACGCCGGGGAGTCCAGGAAGTCGAGGGACAGCGTGCCCGCGTCCACGGCGGCAATGATCGCGGGCGCGGACAGGCCGGCGCGCTCCCACATGTAGAGCAGTGCGGCGACATGGACGTCGCGTTCCTCGTACGCGTCGTCGCGGCCGCGCAATGCCCCGAGCTGGTGGAGGCGGCGGACGTAGTCATCGTCCACGCCCGCCCGCCGAACAAGCTGCTCCCGCGACACGGACATGGGAAGAGTTCAGGCACGTTTCGTCACGACCCGCGTGGGCGAGACCCCGGCGCGCTGCCACAATTCCGGCTTCGAGGTGCCGAGGGATCCGGCCACCAGTCACAGCGGTAATGCAGAATCGCAGGCGTGGACGATGCATTCGAGGCTGCGGTCGCCATCACGGGGGCGGCCCGACTCGCCGGTGGGGTGGCGGCTGCCGGGTTCGTGCTGGTGGCCGGGTTCCAGGCCGCCCTGGCGCTGGGTGCTCCTTGGGGAAGGGCCGCCTGGGGTGGTGCCCACAGACGGTTGCCCGGTGGGCTGCGGATCGCCAGCGCCGTCGCCGTGATCCTGTGGCTGGCGGCGGCGCTGGTGGTCCTTGCTCGTGCGGGCTACCGGTCGCCGATCCCCTCCGGCGTGGGCCGCTGGGCAACCTGGGTGCTGTTTGGGCTGCTCGTAGTCGGGACGCTGATGAACCTGGTCTCCCGAAGCAAACTCGAGCGCCTGATCCAGACTCCCACCGCCGCGGGCCTGGCGATCCTGTGCCTCCTCGTCGCGTTAGGCCCAGTCACACCGTGACGACGACCTTGCCACGAGGATGTCCCTGCTCCAGATACCGGATCGCCTCCGGGGCGTCGATCAGGGGGTAGGTTCTGTCGATGACTGGAGTGACCTTGCCGGCCTCGATCAGCTCGCCGAGGGCCTGGAGATCCTCCTTCTTCTCCTTGGAGACGAAGCCGCCCAAGCGCTGACCGACGAACAGAGAGAGGAGCGGTCCTCGAACCGGCCCCCGAAAGAAGCCCCCCGTCCACCGCCCGCCGCCGTCGCCTCCGACGATCACCAGTGTCCCCTTCGGGGCGAGGGCCCGACGCAGTTGCGACAACGGACGCCGGCCCGCGGTGTCGACGATCACGTCCCAACGGCGGGATCCATCGGCGACTTCTTGTTGCGTGTAGTCGATCACCTCATCCGCGCCGATCGACCGAACGAGGTCGACCTTCGATGTGCTGCACACCCCGGTGACCACCGCGCCGAACGCCTTGGCGACCTGAACGGTGAGCGTTCCCACCCCTCCGGCTGCGCCGATGACCAGCACGGTCTGTCCCGGCTGCACCTTCGCCTGGTCGCGGATGGCCTGGAGAGCGGTCAAGCCGGAGATCGGAACGGCGGCGGCCTGCTCGAACGTGAGCCTGGCCGGCTTCGGGACCAGCTTGCCCGGTGACGCGATAGCGAGCTCGGCGAAGGAGCCCTCGGCGATCCCCATGACCTCGTCGCCAGGCCGGAAGCCCTCGACCGAGGAGCCGACCGCCTCGACGGTCCCCGCGAGGTCCCGGCCGCGGACGCCGACCTTCGGCCTGCGGAACCCCAGAACGAGACGGGCGAAGTACGGCTGCCCGGTCATCAGGTGCCATACGTCCGGGCCGCAGCCGGCCGCACGAACCCGGACCAGCACGTCGTCCTCGCCGACTACGGGCTCCTCGACCTCCCGGAACTCCAGCACGTCGGCGGAGCCGTATCTGTCCTGAACGATCGCCTTCATCACGTCTCTCCTCTCGATCTAGGCGGCGGCGGGGGTCAGCACCTTCGGCTTGGAGACCCGAACGCCCTTTACCAGCAGGTAGGCCACGAGCCACAGCTCTCCGACCGCCGCCGGGGCGACCACGAACGCCTCGATGCTGTCGGCCACGCCCGGCGCCAGGAAGTGGGCGAACAGGTCCACCAGGTAGCCGACCGCCCCGACGGTCAAGAGCACCCCGAGGGCCTGGGGGAAGTAGCCGGACCGGTAGACCAGGTACCCGAGGGGCACGAGCCACAGGCCGAAGAACATCTGAGCGATCAGGTAGCCGCCCGCGTGCATGTCGGCGAACACCCCGGCCAGGGCCCCGGATCCCGCACCTCCGAACGCGGTCGCGTAGCGCTCACTGGTGGCCAGCGAGAGCGCGGTGTACTGGTTCAGCAGGTTCAGGCAGATGATCGCCACGCTGACCGCCACGATGACGACCATGGCACGGGCCATGAGCTCGTGTACGTGTCGGAGCAGCAGATAGAGGGCCATCGCCGTGAACAGGAACAAGGTGGCCTGGACCAGGTCGGCCGCGAACCCGAGGCGGAACAGCCCGGCAGACCCCCTGATGTTGTCGGCGGTGGCCGCCGGATTCCCCGGTTCGACGATGCCCTGACGGACCACGAGCTCGGCGAAGCCGCCGAGCACCGCGACCACCAGGTACAGGGAGCCCGCGATGCGGGCCAGCCTCTTCTCCGAGCGCACGATGCCCTCCTTCCCGGTGCCCCAGCGCCCAGGCGGTCCTGCCCGGTTCCCTTGGTATACGCCGTACACCTTCCTGGCGAAGCCTAGGTGTACGACGTACACTTGTCAAGTCCCCTACGGAGGAGGAACCGGATGGCGGCGAAGGTGGGCGTCAAGGCGAGGCCCCGGGAGCCCTTGACCAGGGACCGGGTGCTCCAGGCCGCCATCGCCCTGGCCGACCACGGCGGGGTCGAGGCGCTCAGCATGCGCAACCTGGCCCGGGAGCTCGGTGTCGTCCCGATGGCTCTGTACAAGCATGTGGCCAACAAGGACGAGCTGCTCGACGGGATGATCGATGTCGTCGTCGGGGAGATCGATCCGCCTCTCTCCGGGACCGACTGGAAGACGGCCGTCCGGGAGCGGATCCTGTCGGCTCGCCGAGCCCTTCTCCGCCATCCATGGGCTTCCCGGGTGATCGAGTCACGTCCGGAGCCCACCCAGACGGTGATCGAGTACATGGATTCGATGCTCGGCCTGTTTCGGACCGGGGGGTTCTCGGTCGACCTGACCCATCATGCTGCCCACGCCCTGGGAAGCCGCCTGCTGGGCTTCTCACAGGAGCTGTTCGACGACACGGCGGCCGCCCCTTCGGACTCGGAGGTGGTCCAGGCGATGGCGACGGCGTACCCGTACATCGGGGAGCTCGTGAAGTTGATCACCCATGACGACGCCTCGGTGGTGGGCGGTGGCTGCGACGACCAGTTCGAATTCGAGTTCGCGCTCGACCTCATGCTGGACGGCCTGGAGCGGCTTCGACGGGACGCGTGATGGCCAGCACCAGGATCGTCCTCTCGGGACCGTGGGTCGCGCTGATGTTGATCTACCTGTTGGGTGACGTGCTTCGGGTCTATGCGGGGGACGTCAAGCCCGGGGAGATCTTCGGTCGCCAGGTGACGGGGGCGTATGGCTCGGGATCGCGGTCATCATGCTGATCCCGATCGCCATGATCGTCCTCACGCTGACGCTGCCCTATCCCGGGATCCGCTGGGTGAACATCGCTGCGGCCATCTTCTTCGTACTCTTCAACCTGCTGGGGCTACCATACCCGTCGGCGTACGACAACTTCCTGATCGTGGTGAGCTTCATCGTCAACGCGCTGACCATCTGGTACGCGTGGCGGTGGGCGAGCCGACGGAATCGACCGCTCCAGCTCGTCCGCTCGATGACCACCACCACCGGGTCATAGTCGTCTGACGACCGCCCCTGCTATACATCCGGCGTGGCTCTTTACGTCGCACTCCTCCGCGGGATCAACGTTGGCGGCAAGAACCTGATCAAGATGCCCGCCCTGAAGTTGAGCTTCGAAGCGGGAGGGTTCGATGAGGTCGCCACCTACATCCAGAGCGGCAACGTGCTGTTCCGGGCCCCCGGGTCCGGCTCGGCCCTCGAGCTCCGGATCGAGAAGATGCTCAGCAGGGCCTTCGGCTACCGGGCCAGCGTCTTGCTCCGCAGCCATGCCCAGATGCGAGCCACCATCGAGGGGGCGCCGAAGGGTTTCGGGGGGATGCCGCCTACCTGTACGACGTCGCCTTCCTGAAGGAGCAGCTCACGGCGAGGGCCGCGCTCAAGCAGGTCCCCACGAGAGAGGACGTGGACGAGGTGTACGCGGGACGGCGTGCTCTCTATCTCTCGAGGCTCAGGAGCAGAGCCACCCAGAGCAGGATCAACAGGATCGCCTCGCTCACCATCTACCAGAGCATGACCCTGCGAAACTGGAACACGACGACCAAGCTCCTTCAGAAGATGGACGAGGCATCCGGGGACCTCCGCGGCTGAGTCCCCGCTCCGTCGGACGCTATGCCCGGCTCCTCGTACCAAGGCGCGCAGCCGAGTGTCGCTCGTGGCTCAGTCGCCTGAGCGCCGAGAACACCGCACCGAACACCACGGTACCGATCACGACTCGCTCCATCGTCTCCGTCCTCGTGGAGCCCGGCGGCGTCGTCCTGGAGACCTCGACGGAGGCGAGGCGGTCCGCGGCCTTCGCGTATCGGGTGAACAGCCGCGTGTTGGCGTTCGGCCACCCAAGCCGGCGGAGCGTGGAGAGAGCGACCGCGAGTTCCTGGCGCCCGGGGCTGTCCGGGGCCACCTGCCACCCCTGCTCGTCGAGGAAACGGTCGACCTCGACCAGCGCCTCGTCGACGGCCGGTCCGCCCTGAGCTCCCAGGTCCGGACTGAGCGCCCGTTGGGCTATGCCGAGCGCCTCGTGGATGGAAAGGTCGGGGTCCTCCACAGCGTGAAGGATCCTGCGGACTGTCGCCAGGGGCAGCCCGCCGACCTCGACGAGGGCCCGGATCAAGCGGAGCCTCCGGGCGTGCTCCTCCGAATACGAGGCCTGGTTCTGATTGATCAGCCGGCCGGCGGGTAGCACTCCCTCTCGCAGGTAGAACTTGATCGTCGGGATCGACACGCCCGACGCCCGGCTGAGCTCCGAGATCCTCAATCCGTCTCCTTTGGGGGTTGACATCTTGAGGTGGATACTATCACTATCCACGGAGCGGATAGCGAGGCTATCCATGGGAGGCGACAGTCATGGAGGGATCGACTCATCTCGAGGGCCGGTGGGTCTTCAGGCTTGGTGGCGTCGCGGCCATCGCCGGCGCGCTTCTGGGGATGCTCGGGAACCTGATCCATCCCGTCACGCCGATCGACGACCCGGAGGGCGTCGCACGCGTGATCGCCCAGAGTGGGAGCTGGGTTCCCATCCACCTCGCGATCGTCCTCGGCATCGTGCTGATGCTCGGCGGCCTGGTCGCGATCCGCGTCTCGATCCGCGAGGGGGTCGCGGGCGCCCTGTCGCGGTTCGGCCTGGTCGCCGCGGTGATGGGAGCAACCGTCGGGCTCGTGCTCGTGATCCTGGACGGCGTCGCCGCCCGACAGCTGGCGCAGGAGTGGGCGGCAGGGCCTCCGGAGGGTCGTGGCGTCGCCCTGGCGGTCGTGCACGCCAACGAGACCATCAACTTCGCGCTCGCGAGCCTGTTCAACTTCGTGTTCGCGGCCGTGACGTTCGTCCTGTTCGGCCTGGCGGTGGTCCTCAGCGGCACCTATCCCAGGTGGCTGGGATGGGTCGCGGTGCTCGCCGGAACCCTGTCGTTGGCCGCCGGGACGATCCAAGCCTCCGTCGGCGAGCCGACCGAGGCATCGAGGCTGCTCACGATCGTGGGACCCACGGTGATCACCCTGTGGCTCCTGTGGATGGGGGTCCTGCTCCTCAGGCGAGAGGGGGACGCCCGGCTCCGGCCGGTGGCGGTCGACGCGAGGCGGGCGGCATGAGCGAGCTCGCCCTGTCCCAGGACGCCCGCTCGACCGCGGGCATCTTGCTGCTCACGATCGTCGCCGTCGAGTACGGCGGCACGTTCATGCTCCGGGTGGTTCGCGGCCGGGTCCCCATGACGCCGTTCCAGCGATCGTTCGCCAGGGCCGGGCACGCCCACGCCGGCGTGCTGGTGCTCGGCGCACTCATCTGCCAGGTCTTGGCCGATGCGGCCGCCCTGAGCGGCTTCCACGGCACCCTGGCGCGGAGCGGCGTACCGGCCGCGGCCATCTTGTTTCCCGCCGGGTTCTTCCTCTCCTCCGTGGGGAAGGGTCGCACAGAGCCCAACCCCCTGATCGGGCTGCTCTATGTGGGGGCCGTGACGCTCGCGGCGAGCGTGGTCGCGCTGGGGATCGGACTGTTGCGCTAGCGGAAGGCGTGGAGCCGCGGGATTCGGGCGAGCGCCCAAGGGTTCGGAAGGAAGGAGGAACCATGCCGCAAGACATCACCTCGGAGGTGTCGATCACCATCGCCGCCCCGGTTGCGAGGTCTGGGAGGCGCTGACCACGCCAGCGCTGATCAAGAAGTGGTTCTTCGGCGTGGACACGGAGACGGACTGGAGCGAGGGCAGTCCGATCGTGCATCGCGGCGAGTATCAGGGGAAGCCCTACCAGGACAAGGGCATGATCGTGAAGGTCG
>JBOGVS010000030.1:0-41255 GCA_050692555.1 Actinomycetota bacterium | reverse complement strand
AGAGCTCGATCACGTACGGGCTCCTCCTGGGCATATCCTCCCTCCTCTCGGAGGAAAGCATGCCCCACCAGGGGCGGCAACTCCAGCACTCTAATACGCTATGTATTTAGGAAGGAGCGTACTAAGGAGCCAAACTTCGTGGGCAACTTCTCGTCGCATTCGGGGCCCTGGGACTACCTCCAGGAGGTTCCGCTTTTCATGTACGGGCCGGGTCACGTGACCGCAGTTGGCAAGGTCGGGCGCCCGGTCACGGTGGCGGACATCGCCCCGACGTACGCGGAGCTCCTCGGGTTCACCTTTGCCGCTCCGGACGGCTCGCCGCTCACCGAGGCGATCGATCTTGCAGCGCCACGTCCCAAGCTGATCCTCACGATCGTGTGGGACGGGGCCGGCAGGAACGTCCTGAAGCGGTACCCACGCTCGTGGCCCAACCTCCGCGGTCTGACGGACCAGGGTGCCTGGTTCGAGCGCGCCGCGGTGGGCTCCTCGCCGTCGGTTACTCCGGCCATCCACTCCTCGATCGGAACCGGCGCCTTCCCCCGCCACCACGGGATCGTCGACGTGCGCTTCCGGGTGGCAGAAGGTCGTCCTCCGACCGGCAGCCGGCGGGCCACGGAGCTCCTGGGGCCGTCGCTGGCGGATGAGTACGACGTCCAGAACGCCAACGAACCGGTGATCGGCATGGTGGGGGCCGAGGGGACGCTGGGGATGATCGGCCACGGGACCCTGTGGACGGGTGGAGATGCGGACATCGCGGCGGCCATGCGGGCGGGGAGCTGGGGCCTGAGTGGGCCCAACTCGCAGAACTACCGGTTCCCCTCGTACGTGCCCGGCCTGCCCGGCTACAAACAGATCCGTCCGGCCGCAGACCGCCAGGACGGGAGGGTGGACGGCGAGTGGTTCGGGATGCCCCTCGACTCTCGCGACTCGCTGACGTACACGCCGGCATACAGCCACTACCAAACCGGTGTGATCGACGAGCTCATCAAGCGGGAAGGGTTCGGCGCCGATGGCATTACCGACCTCCTGTACGTGAACTACAAGCAGGTCGACAAGGTGGGCCACCGCTTTAGCTTCCCCAGCCGGCAGATGGGCGCCGTCGTTCAAGGCGTGGACCAGGCGCTGGGAGACCTGATCGGGATCCTCGACCGCAACGTCGGTCGGGGGCAGTGGGTCCTGGCCGTCACCGCGGACCACGGCTCGACGCCGAAACCTCAGACCACCGGCGCCGAGATCATCAACAACTACGAGCTGGCGCGAGACCTGCTGAGGACGTTCGACGGTGACGGTGACGGGCGAAACGCCATCCAGGCTCCGCGACCCACCCAGGCCTGGGTGGATGAAAGGGAGCTCAGGCAGCGAGGCCATACGGTGGGTGACATCGCCCGCTATCTCATGAACTACACGCTGCGGGACAACACGGTGAACCCATCGGCGCTCCCGCCCGGGAATGGGAGCAAGCGTTTGTTCTCAGCGGCCTTCCCGGGGTCGGTTCTGGAGGGCCTGTCGTGCACGTGATCGGAAGCCGCGCCTGCTCGAGGCAGGCTCAACCGTCGCAGAGCTTTCACTCGGTTCTCACTTCTCCGAAACGGGCCTGTTGGTGCTGGTCGCCTCGTCGACCGGGGCACCAGTCAAGGGGATCAAGGGGCGAAGTCTTCTACAAGGCGAGCGACGCTGGCCATCATGTCGAACACGGCGTCGGCCTCCGAACGCTCAGGGTCGAGCCGGGTCATGAGCTCGATCCCCAGAAACATCGCTGAGATCGCATAGGCGGCTTCGCGAGTGGACACAAGTCCCCCGATGGGAGATCCGTCGAGAGCGCGGTTCAGGGCCTCCTGGACGATGCGGATCCACTCCTCGAAGCGGTCGAGGATCGGCCGACCCTCCTGGGGGCCGGTGGCCGCGGCCATCAACTGAGTCACGGCGGTGACGGACCCGGTTTCGAGGTCGTCGTCATGAAGACGCCGAGCGATCGTGACGAGGTCCGTCAGGGAGGAGACCTTCTCCGCTGCGGACCGATACTTCTCAGCCTGCACCTCGGATAGCTCCTGGAAGGCTTCGAGGAGCATGTTCGCCACGGAGCCGAAGTGGTAGAAGATCAGCGCCTGATTGAAGCCGCCACGGCGGGCGATGGCTCGAGCCGTTGTCTCCGCGAACCCTTGGTCTCTCAGCGTGTCCAACGCCGCTTCGAGGATCCGTTCCTTGGTCGCGGTGCCTCGACGAGGTGACTCCCTCATGTCCGCCCAACCCCGTCGACCGCAAGCGTCCCCTGGTGGCACGCGGAGCAGGTTGGATCGTAGTGGTGCAGCCATCCGCCCAAGCGGTGTCGGCGTGTAGAGACGAATCGGAAGAACCGCTCCGCAGCGGGAGCGTATCTCGGCTGCGCCAGGCGAAAGGCCCACGGGCGGTATCGGATCGTCGCCCACAGGCACATGACGAAAGCCGGTCCGCCAACCCAGATCCGGCCGCGCTCGTCTCCGACCACGAGTTGCTCGGCGAGGCCAGGGAGATCGTCGAAGCGGTCCTTTGCGGTTCTGGAGCTTGCGGGAATGAGCTCGACATTCACCAGGCATGGCTGCGTGAGCAGCCAGTCCCGGCATCGCCAGCAGAAGATGCATCGGTCGTCGAAGGCGATCGTCAGGCGCCGCGGAGGCTCCTCCGGGAGGGCCCGCGATCGCACGATGTGGGCCGTCATGCTGGCCTCAGATCACTCGGTCGCCGGTGCAGGCGGGTCGAACAGGACCTGCGGAGCGACGGGATGCGGCAAGGTTCGCTGCTCTCGGCGAGCTCGGATCCGCCAGAACACCAGGACGTTGATGAAATGGATGAGGGCCAGAGACACCAGAAGGATCGCCAGGCGGTTCACCAGGAACTGCACGGCTTCGAATGCCCCGAGGCCCCTTGAGGCACGAAGCAGGTAGAGCGCGTACCCGAGATTCAGCATGTAGAAGCCGGTGACCAGCAGCCGGTTCACCGCGTCGGCCAGCTCGGGCCGATCCTGAAACACGTCGTGCAGGAACGCCCTTCCATTGCGGAACAGGGTCCGGGCCAGCCAGGCGGTGAGCACGATCGCCACCACGGCGTAGGCCGCGTACACGATCATGGCGTTCGCATCGCCTCTCATGGCCTCTCACCTCCTTGAGCGCTCGCTTTGAGCGCCTGCCTTGAGCATGCGCTCAAGACGCGGGCGTCGTCAAGTTTCCGAGTGGCGAGGGGCCGGCTTGCGGCGTGACGGACTGGTGAGCGCGGGGATTCGTTCCGCTCTCTCAGAGTGCTCGATCAGCTTGGCGAGCCGTCGGAGGCGAGTCTCTTCCTTCTTCGCGCTCGTCACCCACCAGCTCACGGCCTGCCGATAGGAGGGTGGCTGGTTCCGGTAGAAGTCCCAGGCCTCTTTGTTCTGACGAAGCCTGCGCTGGTACTTGGCGTCCAGAGGCCGGTTTCGGGCCTCGTACGAGTACTGCCGTGACTCGTGCTCGTCACGTGCCCGGAACGCCTCAAGGCCGGGCGGCTTCATCAGCCCGAGCCTCGAGAGCTCCTTGGCCCGCTTGATGTTCACCATGCTCCAGACGCTTCCCCGTCTTCGGGGAGTGAACCGGATCGTCCATCTGGTGTCGTCCACCCTCTTCGTGAGCCCGTCGATCCATCCGAAGCACAGGGCATGGTCGACCGCCTCCTTGTAGCTGATGCCGGTCTTCTTCGAGTTCACCTTGTAGAAGCCCACCCACAGCTCCGCGGCTCGCGCGTGGTTCTTCCCCAGCCACTCACGAAAGTCGGACGACGACCTGAAGTACCGGCTCCGGGGCATCGGCGAGGATCGTAGCAGTGGGTCCTCCGACCTTGGCAGGGAGAGGGAGCGATGGGACGATGCTTTCCCGATCCAGGGAGGAGCATTGCTCGGCCTTCTCAGGGCCACTCATCCGCTCCCCGCGGCCGCGGTGACCGTGCTGGTGGGGCTGGTGATCGCCGCTCGAAGGCCGTCCTTCTCCGACCTTGCTTGGGCGGTGGCATCCACTGCTGTGGGCCAGGCCTCAGTGGGGTGGTCCAACGACTACCTGGACCGGGAGCGCGACGCAGGGGCAGGACGAATGGACAAGCCGCTGGTTGCCGGAACCGTTCGGCCCGCCACCGTGGCCGTCGCTGCTTTGGTCGCCTTCCCGGCGTCCGTGCTGCTGTCGTTGCTCCTCGGAGGAGCCGAGGCGCTGGTGATGCTGGCCGCGGTGACGTCGGCATGGGGGTACAACGCCGGACTCAAGGGGACCATCCTCAGCTGGCTTCCCTACGCGGTCTCCTTCGGCCTGGCTCCCGTGTACGTGTGGCTGGCCACCCCGCCCGGTGACCTCCCGCCGGCGTGGCTCGTCATCGCCACCGCGATGCTCGGAGTGGCCGGGCATCTGGTGAACGTGGTTCCGGACCTGGAAGCCGAGCGGGGGACCGTCGCCGGGCTGCCTCACCGGCTGGGCGTGCGAGGATCCCTGCTTCTGGCCGGTGGCCTGCTGACAAGCGTCCTGTTTCTGGTCGTGGTGCTCGGGGGCGAAGGGTGGCCCCCCGACCCCTCCGCGGCAGCCGCCGCGGGAGCGGCGGTGGCCCTCATTCTCGGTGTGGCGTGGGCGGTCCGCCGCGGCCGCGGTCGCCTGGGGTTCAGGCTGACGATCGCCGCGGCCGGAGCGATCGTGGTGGCGTTTCTCCTTCACGGCGGCGGACGAACGTAAGGGCTGCAGCGGGCAGCCCGTAGCGAAGGGTGGTCTGCACGGCCCTTCCCCACCACGTGGCCCCGAAGCTCGCGGTGAGCATGGCGGTCCCGCTGAACGTGTAGGTCGCTGCGCGCAGGGGGACGGAGCCGGCCACCGCCGTCAGCACCAGCGCACCGACCAGATGCCAGTACAGGAACCACGGGGTCACCGCGATGTACGCGACGAAGCCCATGGTCGCCGCGGGCCACGGGTCGTCGGCAAACCCCGGAAGACGAGCCCCCACGAAGATCACTGCGGCCACCCCCGCCAGACCGAGCAACCGAACCACCCACACCGCCGGTTCCTCCCCCAGGACACTTGCGAGGAGCATCTGCACCGAACCGCCGAGCGAGGCCGAGGCCCGGGCCCCGATCTGGCCCAGCCCGGAGAGCGTGGCGGCGTCCTCCCAGAACGGGGCGTAGGCCAGGGCTGCCACCCCCAGTGACGTGGCCGCTGCGGGAAGCCAGTTCCTGCCCCGGCGGAATAGCGCGATGAGATACACGACCAGCACCACGCCGGCGTAGGCCTTGACCAGCGTGGCTCCGGTGAGGAGGAGGGTTGCCACGAGCGGGCGGCCGCGTCGATCGGCGACCAGCGCCCATATGACCGCCGCGGCGACCGCGACGTCCGCATGGCCTCCCAGCGGCAAGGACACGATCACCAGCGGGTTCCACCCGCCCAGCAACAGCGCCACACCGGGAGGCTCCCGGCGAAGGCGGGCGGCCATCACGATCGCCGACACGGTGGCCAGTCCGAACGCCAGGATCAGCGCCTTCGTCAGCGCGAACGCCAGGGGGAGGCTGCCACCGGAGAGGGCGGCCACCCCCCCGGTCAGCAGGGTCCACACCGGGCCGTAGACCGTCACCTGGTCCGGCCAGCGCATCCAGGGGAACCAGGGGTCGCCGGAATAGAGCAGCGGGAGGTCCACGTAAGGATTGGCCCCGTGCGCGGCCCACATCTTCCCGTAGAACATGTAGGCGTAGAGGTCCTGGGACTGGGTCAGCGCCGCGGGCAGCACCACGAGATGGAGGACCCCGGTGCCGACCAGAGCCCACAGCACCGGTACCCCTCGCCGGGCCGCCCATGCCGCCAGCGCGTACGGGACGAACGCCGCCACCACAAGGTAGCTGTAGGCGTAGGTGGTGCCCGGCGGGCGAGGCCGGTACGCCGGCGCAGCGTCGAAGAACGGCCGGATCAGGAAGAACAACGCGAACGCCAGCAGGCCCAGGAACCCCGCCAGCAGCGCCACGGGCTGCTCCGTGCGCGGCCCGGGACGGCCGCGGAGCCCGGCCGCCGAACTGTTCATGGACCCGCCGGCGCGCCGACGTGGCCGCAGGACCGGCAGATCACGTCACCGAGCATCACCGACAACCGCGTGCTGCCGCATTCCCGGCACCGGTCCAGGGCGTCGGCCCATCCCGCCCGGTCGCGCTGGCACGACGGACAGACCAGCACCAGGCGGCCCTCCTTCACCCCTCGGACCCACGGCTGCTCGCGCTTGTCGGGGTCGTACGTGGGACGGCCGCACAGCAGACAGGCGGGGCCGCCGGTCACGGCGGGAAGGATACGCGGGATCGTCCGGTTGACGAGGAATCCGGGGTGGGCGTATCGTATATGTTACCGACGAGTAGGTATTGTGAGTCGGTATCGAGGTCGGTATCGAGGGAGGAGTGCCCATGCGTGAAGCGGTGATCGTCGAAGCCGTCCGGTCTCCCATCGGGAAGAACAACGGGAAGCTCGCGGGGTGGCACCCGGTCGACCTGCTGGCCGAGGTCCTCAAGGCCGCGGTCGAGCGGACCGGGATCGACCCCGCCCAGGTCGAGGACAACATCACCGGCTGCGTGTCCCAGACCGGAGAACAGTCCATCAACATCGCCCGGAACGCGTGGCTGGCGGCCGGACTGCCCGAGGAAGTGCCGGCGGTGACCATCGACCGTCAATGCGGCTCCAGCCAGCAGGCCGCCCATTTCGCTGCCCAGGGTGTGATGGCGGGAGCCTATGACCTGGTGGTGGCCAGCGGGATCGAGAACATGTCCAGGGTTCCGATGGGCATCACCGCGCAGCAGGGACCGGGCATCCCGTTCTCCCAGGCCCTGATGGACCGGTACGAGGGAGGCCTGGTGCCCCAGGGCGTCAGCGCCGAGATCATCGCCGAGCGCTGGGGCCTTTCTCGCCAAGAGCTCGACGAGGTCAGCCTCCGGAGCCACGAGTACGCCGCCCGGGCCATCAAGGAGGGGCGGTTCCAGCGCGAGATCCACCCCATCAAGGTGGAGACCGAGAACGGGTCGGAGGTCTTCGAGCACGACGAGGGTGTTCGGTTCGAGACCTCGCTGGAGAAGATGGCCACGCTGCCCACGCCGTTCAGGGACGGCGGGGTGGTGACGGCAGGGAACTCGAGCCAGATCTCGGACGGCGCCTCGGCGGTGGTCATCACCACGCCGGAGAAGGCCAGGGAGCTCGGCCTCGAGCCGCGAGCCCGGTTCCACGCGTTCGCGCTGACCGGAGTCGATCCCATCACCATGCTGACCGGGCCGATCCCCGCCACTCAGAAGGCCCTGAAGAACGCCGGGCTCAAGCTCGAGGACATCGACGTCGTCGAGATCAACGAGGCCTTCGCGTCCGTGATCCTGGCGTGGAAGAAGGAGCTTCAGATCCCCGACGACTGGTTCGACGAGCACGTCAACCCCAACGGTGGCGCGATCGCCATCGGCCATCCCCTGGGAGCCAGCGGCGGCCGGCTGATGGCCACGCTGCTCCACGAGCTGGAGCGCCGCGAAGCGCGATGGGGTCTCCAGACCATGTGCGAGGGTGGCGGGGAGTCGAACGCCACGATCATCGAGCGGCTGGCCTGACATTCACCTCGGCCTGGCGTGAGGCCGCGGAAGAGCGAGGGGCGCCCCAGGGCGCCCCTCGTGCTTCACTGGTTCACGTGAAGCTGTTCCTGACGCTGGTGATCGGGAGCGCGGCCGCGGCGCTGGTGATCCTGTTCGTGGGGAGCCTCGGACAGGTGACCCCCGGGAACCCCGTGGTGGCCGTGATCCTGGGGCTGGCGTTCCTCCTCCTGGGGGTCGGGGCCCTCCGGGGGGCCGCGCGGTTCCGCGGGTCGGAACGTCGGGAGGGGCCGCCGGAGGAGGTCTCCGAGCTCGACGTGTACTTCGTGTGCACGGAGTGCGGCACCGAGTTCAAGGTGGAGAAGCTCGGTGAGCTTCAGGTCCCCCGGCACTGCGGGGAGCCGATGCGGGTGGAGCGCCGTCCCCAGACGGTGGCCTAGCGCCACTCCACGGTCGTCACCTGGACGGGCTCGGGGAAGCCCTTCAGCGTTTCCTCTCGGGGTTGGCCGACCTGGAACCCTCCACCGGCCTGGGTCACGGTCTCCCGGCTGGCGAGGATCGCTCCTCCCTGGGCCTGGGCGGCGATCCGGGCGGCCAGGTGCACTTCGCCGCCGCCGTAGTCCGATCCTCGGCGGGTGGCCTCGCCGGCGTGGATGCCGATCCGCACCTGGAGGGCGAACCCGTGCGCGCGGCGGTGCTCCGCCAGCGCCCGCTGGATCGCCACGGCACAGCGGAGAGCCGGCCCCGGCTCCTCGAACGCCACGAAGAATCCATCGCCCGTCGGGTGGGCCACTTCTCCGCCGTGGGAGGCGAACAGCGAGCGCAGCGTCTGATCGTGCCACGCGAGGAGGTCTCCCCAGGCCTCGTCGCCGATCGCCCCAACGAGGTCCGTGGACTTCACGATGTCGGTGAACATGAACGCTCGCCCCACCCGCTCCGCCTTCTCGCTCGATGGTGCGAGCTCCCCGAGGAGCGCTGCGGCCCGCTCGGCGGCCATCCGGGCGCCCAGCCGCTCGAAAGTGTCCCGGGCCGCCCGGGCTTCCATGAGCGCCGAATCGTCGTCGCCCGTCGCTCGATGGGCCTGCGCGAGCTGGAGCCGCAGCTCCGCCACCTCGTAGGGCGCGTCGATCTGACGCCACGTTTGTTGCGCTCGCCGCAGGTTGGGGAGCGCGCCTGCTGCGTCGCCCTCGGCGAGCTGAACCGCTCCCCGCACTGCGGCGGCCATGGCCTGGAGCGATGCAGTCTCGTACTCCCCGACGATCGATTCGAGCTCGTCCGCGGCCGATGCCGCGGTCTCCACTTCTCCGTCGGCCAGGGCGATCCCGGCCTGGGCGGCGAGGAGCCTGACCCTCGAGCAATGGTTCCCTGTCGTTTCGGACAGAGCCTGGCGGATGCCGGCGCCGGCTGCCTGCACGTTCCCCTGGGCCAACCGGAGGAGCGAAAGGCCGGGCTGCGGGGTGTGGCCGAACTCGTGAGCCCGCGCATAGGCTTCCTCCGCGCCGCGGAAGTCGCCCAGCCGGAGTCGAACCTCCCCGATCTCGTAGTTGGCCGGGCCCAGGCCCGAGAAGAAGTTGTACCGGGGGAGCTCCTCGCAGGCCATCCGAGCCTCCTCCTCGGCCTTGGCGAAGGACCCGCGGAGCCGCAAGAGCTCGGCCTTGTGGACCCGGCAGACCCCGGGGAACGCCGGTACGGACTGACGCTCGCACCATCGCAGGGTTGCCTCGGTCCACTCCGCCGCCCGCCGGTAGTCGCCGAGCTTGGAGCAGATGCCGATCATCCCGCAGTACACGTAGCCCGCCGCTTCGGGGTCCAGCTCTCCTCCGACCACCGCCACCATGGCCTCGTCCATGAGCGCCATGCCCTCTGCCGTCCTCCCCAGCAAACAGAGAGCGTGTCCCTTGTCGTGAAGGCTCATCCCGTGGAGGTTGCGGTCCCCGGTCCGGGAGGCGATCGCCAGAGCCTCGTCGTAATGCCCGATGGCCCTCTCGAAGTCCCCCTCGACCCAGGCCAACAGCCCTCGCACCCAGGCGAGCCAGCCGTGGACCGGCCACTCCGGATCCTCCTCGGCCAGGCGCGCGGCTCTGGCCGCCCAGCTCTGAGCCTGAGTCATGGCCATGCGCATGCCGTGCTGCTCGGCCACGCGGAACGCCGCCATCGCCGCGGAGGCCCGATTCCCCTCCTCGAGGTACGCGCCGTAGGCTCGCTCGATGGCCTCGACGGTCTCGTCCGGGTGTGCCGACCAAAAGGCCGCCTCGGCCAGGAGCTCCAGCCCCTCGCCGTTCAGGGACCGTGCTCGATCGGCCTCCGTCAGGATCTCGTAGGCCTCCGACCACTCGTGGCGCTCGAGTGCCGAACGTCCAGCTTCGAGGACGTCGCTCCCCAGATCGCTCACGAAGCGATGGTACGCCCCGCCGGCACCGTCGGGCTTGGCCCGGCGCCGTTCGATCGGAGCTAGCCGGAGTCGGCGATCTCCTCGGCCTTCTCCTTGAGGCGCCTGAAGTCCTTCCGGGGCCGGTCCTCGCTGACCAGGGAGTCGGTCCGGGAGAACCCCCACCCGCTGAACCGGACCCCCACCCGCCCGTAGACCCGCCGGAGCTCGCCGCCGCACGTTGGGCAGGGCCCCGGTGGCCCGGCACCCATCCGCTGGACCTCCTCGAGCTCGTGGCCGCAGGACCGGCAGCGGTACTCGTACACCGGCATCAGAGGTTTTCCACAGTGTGGATAACGGTGGGGATAATCACACCCCTGTGATTACCGCCACTGGGTGGCCAGCCCGAACCCCAGGGCGATGGCCCCCAGCCCGCTCCACAGGTACAGGTTCCGGGGGGCGCCCGGCAGGACCTCCGCCACCCCCAGGTAGTTGAGGACGATCACCGCGACCCCCGCGAACAGGATGGTCAGGATGGTCGGACCGAGCCACCGGGGGCTGGGCTTCGGGTTGGGCTTGGGTGGGGGTTGATAGCGACGCTTGGACTTCGACTTCGGCATGCGGCGCCTATCATATCGACATGGAAGCCCGTCCCCCTCGCGTCGCCGTGCCGCTGGCGGCTGCGATCATCGGGTTCCTGGCAGTGACGGCCGCGCTCCAGCCACCGGCCGCATCGCGGGCCATCCGGCGCCTGGAGCTGGCGGATCTGGTGCGCGCCGAGGACGGCCGGGTCCGGGCCCTCCGCGGCGAGGTCCGGGGCCTGGAGGGCCAGCTCGAGGCCCTGGAGGGGGCCGAGGCCCCGTCCGGCGAGCTGGAGGAGGAGGTCCGGCAGCTTTCGGTATCGTCGGGGACCGCCGGCCTCGAGGGCCCGGGGGTGGTGGTGATCCTGGACGACAGCTCTGCGGCCCGGTCGCCGACCGGCGATCCCAACGACCTGGTGGTCCACGAGCGCGACATCCAGACCGTGGTCAACGCGCTGTGGGCGGCCGGTGCCGAGGCCATGGAGGTGAACGACGAGCGGCTCACCGCGGGCTCGGCGGTGAGGTGCGCGGGCAACACGCTCCTGCTGCACGGCACCCTGCACAGCCCTCCATATCGCATCGCGGCGATCGGGGATCAGGCCCCGCTGTCCGAGGCCCTCGAGACGGGCCCCGGGCTCGACCGGCTCCGGGCTGCGGTGGGGGCGTTCGGGATCCGGCTGGACGTTGAGCCCGCCGACGTGGCGATCGAAGGCGGACTTCCACTTCCTTCCATCACTCTGGCCACGCCGGTGTGATGATGGGCTTCCTCCGTCGCCGGCAGCCTCGGAACCCCGTTCTGGCCGTGGTGTATTGGCTCCTGATCCTGGCCGTGGTGCTCGGGATCCTGTTCGTGGCGTTCTTCTACCTGGACAACTTCCTGCCCGCCCAGTTCTGACGGGGGGATCTGCTCAGGGCAGCAGGCGCAGCGTCGAATCCGCGGCCGATTCCACTGCGCTTCGGGAGAAGGGGAGGGGATGGTGCCGGCCGCTCCCCCACAGCTCGAGCAGGTCGGCGAAGTGCGGGCTGGCCGGGTTCCCCGACTGCCCCACGGTGTGCGTCCCCAGGGATGCGTCCCAGTCCGATGGATCGAGGATCTGACGCCACGAGGGAGCCACCACCACGTCGTACGACCACCCCGGCTCGAACATGGCCTGGAGGATGGTCTGTTCGTCCCCGCCCATCTCCACCTCGCCGGCGGTGAACATCTCGGCGAGGTCGGGGATCATCGCCAGCCGAGCGGCGAACCGGGCCCGGTGGAGGCCCCCCCACTGCCAGGTCTGCATGTCTTCCCCGAGCGCCGCGGTGAGCTCCTCGACGGCGCCATCGAGGGCCCTGCGGAGCACCTCGTCCCGGGCCTGGACCCCGTTCCTCCCCCACCACCGGGCGGTCGGGTAGGTCAGCAGGTTGGGGAGCACCTGGTACTGGAAGGCGTTGGTCCACTGCCGGCGGCCGAAGAAGTGGGTGAACAGATCGTCGTCCGCCAGCAGGGGCCGGAGGATCTGCTCGGCGATGTGCTTGCACCACACCTCGTACACGGCGGCGGCGGGCGAGTCCGCGGCCACTTCGTGGTCCCACTCGGCCAGCAGGGCGATGGCCTCCTTCTGGCGGTCGTCCCCGGGCTCCACCGACACCAGGGCCGGGACGATGGCCGCGGCAGGCAACGACACGGTGTCCTGCTGGATGGCCGCGAAGCTCGCGGCGTCGTGCACCTCGCGCTCCGTGACGAGCTGGGCGATCCTCCGGGCCCGGAACGGGGGAAGGTAGTCCCGGCCCAGGTTGTAGGGGTATCCCTCGTCGTGCATCTTGTTGTTGGCGGTGCACAGGAAGGCGTCCTCGGGGTTGAACGCCCGGGGGAGATCGTCGAACGGCACCCACCCCACCCACTCGTACTCGTCGGTCCACCCGGGGACCGGGACCGTGCCGTCGCCCTGGGCCCGGATGGGGTACAGGCCGGTCAGCTGGTAACCGATGTTCCCGTCGACGTCCGCGTACACTATGTTCTGGCCGGGGCACAGCCAGGCGTCGTGGACCGCGGCCCGGAAGTCCTCCCAGCTCCCGGCGGTATCGAGGTTGTAGATCGTGGACCCCTGGATGCCGTGCTCGGCCCCGGCCCACCGGAGCGCGTACGAGCGCTTGATGCCGCCCTCCACGACCACGGGATCGGCGATCCCCACCATGTAAGAGTCCAGGATCGGGCCGTGACGGGTCTCCCGGACCTCGAGGATCTCTGGATCGTCCCGTCCCCGGACCCCGATCTCCTCGCGATGGACGGTGACGGGCTCCCAGGACCCCCGGTACTCGGCGCTGGTGCCGTCCTCGGAGAGTCGCTCGAGGTACAGGTCCTGCACGTCGCCCTCGGTGTTGGTGAACCCCCAGGCAATGCGGTCGTTGTGCCCGATGATCACGCCGGGGCTGAAGGGCAGCGACACCCCGGCCACGTCGATCCCCGGGGCCGAGAGGTGGCACTCGAACCAGATCGAGGGAACGGCCAGCGCCAGATGAGGGTCGTTGGCCAGGAGGGGCTTGCCCGTACCGGTCCGGGTGCTGTCCACCACCCAGCTGTTCGAGCCCTGGCCCGACGGCGGCAGGATGGCGTCGCGGAGGAGCGCCAACCGGTCGTAGCCCCCCTCCTTCCCCGCTTCGACCAGCGCCGACTCGGTGTCCAGGTCGGGGAACAGGGTCCGCATGACCTCCGACCCGCATCGCTCGGCGATCTCCGCCCGCAGCAGCTCGTGGTCCCAGTTGCGGGACAGCCCCCAGGCCATGAACGTGGCTCCGGCGGCCCCGTAGTAGCTCTCCTCGCCGGCCGAGGGAACGAAGGGCTCGGCCTCCAGGACCTGGTACTCGACGGGTTTCTCCTCCATGGTCTCCACCCAGGCGCGGGCCCCGCGCCCGTACGCCTCGGCCATGTCGTGTGAGCGCTGGTCCCACCGCTGTGCCTGGTACCTGGCCGCCCGATTCCATCCAACGGTCCGAACGAACCGGTCGATGGGCAGGGTCAGCTCGCTGAACAGCTCGGAAAGTGTCCCGGTCCCCAGCCGGAGCAGGAAGTCGATCTGGTACAGCCGCTCCGAGGCGATGACGTACCCCTGGGCAAAGAACAGGTCGTGATCGTTCTCGGCGTAGATGTGGGGGACACCCCACCGGTCCCGGATCACCTCGACGGAGCCATGAAGACCGGGCACCCGGACCTCGCCCTCCACCGGCGGAAGGGCTCGTTTGGCTCCCTCCTTCAAGGTCTCTGCCCACGAGCTCATTCGCGCTCCCTGTGCTGACCGGGGGTCAGAACGCTACGGCGTGACCCGGGGCAGGGCAACTCGGCTGGGGTTGAGAGATGGCCGCTCGGTTCGACATAATCCCAGGTGCAAGCCCCGTGCGGCCCGAAAGGAGCTGGGTGTGATGGCAGAGCGTCCTCGTCCCTGGGTGAAGAGCTACCCCCCGGATGTCCCGCCCTCCCTGGAGCCCTACGCGGAGAAGCCGGTGTGGTCGATGCTCGAGGAGAGCACGGAGCGGTTCCCCAGTTCGCTCGCGGTGGTGTTCCCCGTCGCCCCGATGGCCAAGCGCCTGACGTATCGCCGGCTCAAGGAGGAGGCGGAGCAGTTCGCCGGGGCGGCGGCGGCCCTGGGCGTGAAGAAGGGAGACCGAGTCGGGCTCCTGCTCCCGAACTGTCCCCAGTTCGTGGTGGCGTGGTACGGCCTCCAGCGGCTGGGAGCCGTTCCCGTTGGGAACAACCCGCTGTACACACAGCGGGAGCTCTCCCACCAGCTCAAGGACGCCGGCGTCGAGATCCTGTTCACGTTGGACCTGCTGTACCCGCTGGCCGCGGCGGTGAAGAACGAGGCCGGTCTCAAGACGATCGTGGTCACCAAGATCGGCGACTACCTGGGGTGGCCGATCAGCGCCCTGGCCCCGATCAAGCAGAAGAAGGAAGCGCAGCACGAGGGGCGTCCCTGGCCGCCGGTTCCCGCCGACGCCGACGTGATCTGGTGGTCGGACTTCATGAAGCGCTCCTCCGGGGACTTGCCGGAACTGAACGTGAATCCCAAGGAGGACGTGGCAGCGCTGGTGTACACGGGCGGGACCACCGGACTGTCCAAGGGCGCCATGCTCACCCACTACAACATCGTGTCCAACGCCCGGCAGACCGGCGCCTGGTTCGTGGACGTGAAGGACGGAGAGGAGGGGATCATGGCCGTCCTCCCCTTCTTCCACTCGTACGGGCTCAACGCCATCATGAGCGTGGCCATCGCCCGAGCCATGAAGCTGATCTGTCTGCCCCGGTTCGAGCTGGAGATGGCCCTCAAGGCCATCCAGAAGGAGAAGGCCACGCTGTTCCCCGGCGTGCCTCGGATCTACATCGCCATCAACGAGTCGCCGGAGACCAAGAAGTACGACCTCTCCTCGATCCGGGCGTGCTTCTCCGGCGCGGCGCCGCTCCCGGTGGCCGTGGCGGAGAGGTTCAAGTCGATCACCGGGGGCAACCTGGTGGAGGGGTACGGCCTGACCGAGACCACCCCGGTCACCCACATCAACCCCATCTACGGCAAGGCGAAGTTCGGGACGATCGGACTGCCGCTCCCGGACACGGACTGCAAGGTCGTCGACCTC
This sequence comes from Actinomycetota bacterium, assembly GCA_050692555.1. Classification (GTDB taxonomy): domain Bacteria; phylum Actinomycetota; class UBA4738; order UBA4738; family CALAEC01; genus DAITPV01. Next base: position 26,137 of record JBOGVS010000030.1, on the reverse strand, counting down.
GACGACCCGGAGAAAGAAGTGCCTCAGGGACAGGAGGGTGAGCTGTGCATCGCCGGTCCCCAGGTCATGAAGGGCTACTGGAACAATCCAGAGGAGACCGATGACATGATCCGGGTCCATGCAGACGGGATCCGGTGGCTCCACACCGGCGACGTGGCCAGGATGGACGAGGACGGATACTTCGCCATCGTCGATCGCAAGAAGGACATGATCATCGTGTCCGGGTTCAACGTGTACCCCACGGACGTCGAGCAGGTCCTGTACCGGCATCCGAAGATCAAGCAGGTCTGCGTGGTGGGGATCCCCGACGACAGGACCGGCGAGTCGGTGAAGGCCTTCGTGGTGCTGAAGGAGGGAGACGTCGCTTCGGAGGACGAGATCCTGAAGTGGACCCGGGACGAGGAGCACGGGCTCACGGGCTACCGGGCGCCGAAGTCGGTGGAGTTCCGGGACGAGCTCCCCACCACGATGGTCGGCAAGGTGCTCCGCCGGGTGCTCCTCGAGGAGGAGAAGCAGAAGGCCGCGGCGGAACAACAGTAAGGGAGCGGCACCTGTCGAGGGGGGACATTGGTCTCCGTCCCCCTCGACGCTGTCTGTGACGACCGCCCATTATCCCGGCGGGGGAGTTGAGGGCGGCGGTGCCGCCGGCGGTGCGGTGGGCGGTGGGGCCCCCGGCGGTGTGGTGGGCGGTGGGGACGGCGGCGGCCCGGCCGCCGGCCCGAACCCCGGGGCCGTGGCCGGTGGCCCCAGCCCCGGCCGGTCCCTCATCAGCAGCCTGATCAACCCGGTCAGGGCGGCGACCACGAATAGCCCCAGCGACAGCCAGAACCCGATCTCATACTTCACGTCCACGAAGAGCTCGGCTTGGGAGGGTATGGTGCCGTCGATCTCGCTCTTCACCAGGAACAGTGAGACCCCTCCGCCCAGCCCCAGGATCATCGCCAGGAGCGGCCCCGCGAAGCCGGGGAGCAGGCTGAGGAAGATCCCCACGGCGGCAGCGCCCAGGGCGATGATGGCGAACAGCTGAGAGTTGTCGGAGGCTTCGGTGGTCTGGTCCGGGCCGCCAAGCCCGGGGATCGCCGTGGCCGTGGGCCCCGGCGTGGGGCTCTCCTGGGCATCGGTCTCTTCTCCTGTCTCACCCAGGACGATGTCGATGCCGGTGAAGGTCTCCTCCAGGTCGTTCTCCGAGATCTGGGCCCCGGCCTCGTCCCCGAACGCTTCCCCGAAGCCCTCGGCGAATCCCTCCGCGAATTGCTGCCCGAGGTCCGCTGAGCAGGAGATGGTCACGAACGGCAGGAAGAAGCACAGGCCGGCGAGCAGGAAGAATGGCGAGGACAGGAATCGTTTCATCCGTTTCCTCCAGGATCGGGGGGTCGGTCACTACTTAGACGACGGGGCAGGGGGAGTCAAGTCGGTGTCGTCCTTGCTGCGGTTCGACGAGCCGCCCCGGCGGAGGATGATCCACGTTCCGAAGGAGATCAGTGCTCCGGCCACCGCCAGCGCGGCTAGGGCCAGAAGGAGCGCGGCCTGACGGCTCATGTCCCCATGGCCCGGCGCCGAGCCTCGGTTCGGCGTTCGGCCTCCAGCCGTTCGAGCTCGACCGTGGAGTGGTCGGCGAAGCGCATGGACTCCGCGATGGCCCGGTGTCCGGCCTCCTCGGCGATCAGACGGTGCATCTCCTGGCACACTCGCCGGTACACGGGGTGGCCCTGCGGCGTGGTCCGGAGCTCGATCATGTGCATGGCTTCCCGGGCGTTCAAATGCATCACGAAACGGATCCGATGAGCCATCGACACCGCGTACTGCGCCACCTCTCCCAGCCCGGCCGAAGCCAGCGCGTCCCACAGCTCGGCCGACTCTCGCATGGTGCGATCCCAGTCCGGTCCGGCTCCCGCTTCGTCGATCTCCGGGGGGCGGTCGAAGCCGTGCTTGGGCCCCAGCGCCTGCCACTCGATCGTCAGCAGCCTGTGTCGCTGGAGATCGCGGAACGCTCCGTAGTCGCACAGCACGTCGAACCGGTAGGAGGTGCGCTCGAAGGCCCGGCCCGGCTTGTGCCGCCGGTTGGTCCGATCCCCCACGTAGGCGTCGAGCACCCGGCCGCGTTCCTCCGGGGACATCCTCCGGGCCATCTCCAGGAGGCGGTCGTCGGGGAGGTCGGTCACCGCGTACAGGGCCGCGGCCGCCACCTTGACCTCGCCCTCCGGGTCGAACTCCGTGAGCATCACCTCGGGTCGGCCCTCCGGCGACCGGCCGCGTAGCAGCTCCCCGGCGACGGTCGCCCCCCTCTCCCGGGTGGCCCGCAGGTAGCTCGACCATTCCACTCCGCGGCCGGCCACGTCCACCCGCCGGAGGAAGGCGGGGATCACCTTCCGAAGCTCCGTGAGCATGAGGTCGCCGTAGTGGCGGACCTCCTCGAGGGGGTGGGCCGCCATCCGCAGCAGGAGCTGTTCGTACGCCTGGCCGGTGGCGTAGATGCCGACGTTGGACCGGGTGGCGGCGGGAAGCAGCCCCCGGAGCGCGTCGCAGGCCTTGGCCCGGATCGTCATGCGGTACACGAAGTCCGAGTCCGAGGGGTCCTGGGGGAACAGGCCTCGGAAAAACTCCTGCATTGGCTCGAGCCACCGGGCGTAGGTCTCGAAGGCCCGATCCAGGACCGCGCGGTACCGTTCCGCCAGCCCGGCTTCCCCGACCTCGGGGGGCACGGCGTATCGCCACCGTCCTCCCGGCCGGTCGTCGTAGGGGACGTACCGGGTCGACTGCTCCAGGTACGCGGCGAGCCGGCCCCACTCCAGGACCTTGGCCAGGAGCTGGGAGGATTGCTCGCAGGCCAGGTGCACGCCGCCGAGTTGAGCCACGGAGTCGTCGCCGTACTCCACGAACACCCGCTCGTACAGCTGCTCGGCGCGGTCGATCCCCACCGCCGCACCCTCCGAGCTGGGCGTCGCTCCCTCGGAGAACTCGTCGAGGAACAGCCTCCGGAGGGACTTGGGGGAGCGGGAGTACCGGGCGAACAGCGCCCCCTTGGTCACCTCGGGGAGGTTGACCAGGGCGAATACCGGCCCCTCGAGGTTGGTGAGGTGGGGAGCCAGGACGGCCCGCTCCTCGTCGGTGAACCGCTCCTCGGCCAGCTCCAGGCTCACGGCAGGATCGTATCGCGGGGGAGTGACGGGCCGGTCAGCCGTCGTCCGTGATCGTGGGGGTGGGGGTGATGGTGGGGGTGGGAGTCGGTTCCGGTCCCTCCGACTCGGTGACCACCACCGTGCTCCCGTCCTCGACCTCCTCTCCGCCCGCGGGATCCTGGGTGGCCACGGTGCCGGGCTCGCACTCGTCGGAGAACTCCGAGCCGGCCACCTCGAACCCCAGTCCGGCTCCCTCGATCCGATCCTGGGCGGTGTCGAGGTCCTCGCACACCACGCGGGGGACGGTGACCGTGGCGGGGCCCGAGGAGATCACCAGGTCCACCTCGCTGCCCGGCTCAACGCGCACTCCGGCCGCGGGGTCCTGGCCGACCACGGTGTCCTCGGGGGATTCGCTCTCCTCCTCGGTCACGGAGCCGACTTCCAGGTCGTTCTGGGCCAGGATGTCCGCGGCTGCCTCCTCGGTCTCCCCGATCAAGTTGGGCACACCAACCGGCCGCACGCCCCTGGACACCGTGAGGGTCACCGTGTCCCCTTCCTCGACCTGGGCTCCGGCCTCGGGGTCCTGGGCGATCACCTCGTCTCGAGGAGCCTGCTCGTCGAATTGGCTTTCCACCCTGACCTCCAGGTTCCGGCGCTCCAGGGTCGTCGTGGCCTCCTCCTCCGTCTGGCCCACCACGTTGGGGAGCGCAAAGGGCTCCGCCTCGGGTACCAGGAGCGACTGCACCAGGAAGTAGGCGGCCAGAGCCAGGAGGCCCAGGCCCAGCAGCACGGCCAGGAACACCAGCCACCGGCGGCTTCGAGGACCCCGCTCGTCGGGGGGAACCTCGTCCAGGACCGCGGTGCCATCTCCCTGACGGGTCACCACCTCGGTGGCGTCGCCGCCGAGGACCGGGGTGGCCAGGATGGGCCGACCCTGGGCCAGGCGGTTCAGGTCCTCGCGGAGCTCGTCCGCGGTCTGGTACCGGTTGGCCGGGTTCTTGGCCAGCATCTTCATGACCACGGCCTCGAGGTCCGGGGTGACGTCGGGGTTCAGGCGCCGGGGTGGGACCGGGTCTTCCTTGACGTGCTTGTAGGCGATGGAGACGGGGGAGTCGCCGGTGAAGGGGGCCGCGCCGGTGAGCATCTCGTACAGCACGCAGCCCAGCGAGTAGATGTCGGAGCGGGCGTCCACTGCCTGTCCCTGGGCCTGCTCTGGGGACAGGTAGGACGCGGTCCCCAGGACCGCGGCGGTCTGGGTGAGGGTGTCGCCGGTGGTGGTCCGGGCGATGCCGAAGTCCATCACCTTCACCTCGCCCTCCGGGGTGAGCATGATGTTGCCGGGCTTCACGTCGCGATGGACCAGGCCGGCTTCGTGAGCCGCGGCCAGGGCCCGGGCCACGGATTCCGCTACCTCGACGGCGCGGTCGGGCAGGAGGCGGCCCCCATCGCGGATGGCGTCCCGGAGGGTCCGTCCCTGGACGTACTCCATGACGATGTAGTGGACGTCGCCCTGGTCCCCGGTGTCGAACACCGAGACGATGTGGGGATGGTTGAGACCCGCGGCGGCCTGAGCCTCGCGCCGGAACCGGGCGACGAACTGGCCGTCCCCAGCGAACTGGGGGGACAGGACCTTCACCGCGACCGTACGGTTCAGGACGCGGTCCTTCCCTCGAAAGACCTTGGCCATCCCGCCCTGTCCCAGGACCGCGTCGATCTCGTAGCGGTCGCCGAGGACGCGCTTGCGCGGCTGATCGCTCACGGAGCCCCTCTCACCGCGGACAACTCTATCGGGTCGCCTTCAGTCGTCGTCTCCCTTGTCCTTGCCCTTTCCCTTTTCCTTGCCCTGCCCCGGAGGGGTGTCCGGGGGCCCTCCCTCTTCGTCGTCCTCGGGCTCGTCATCGTCCGGAGAAGGTGTGGGTGAAGGGGCGGGGGCTGCGGCCACGATGGCGGCCTTCATGGTGGCCAGGGCCTGCTTGATGGCCAGGCCCCGGTCGATGGAGGTGATGTCCCCGTTGGTGACGGCCTCGTCGACCTTGGCCATGGCCTCATCGAGCGTGTCACCCGCCCCCTGCACGTCGGCCTGCTCCTGCTTCCCGAGGGCGTCGGATGCCCGGTGCGCGATGTCGTCCGCGACCTCCTGGGTGATCTCGCCCGCCTCCAGCCCGTCGCTCAAGGACCTGTCGAGCAGCAGGATGGTCTGGTCGAGCGTGAGGCCGCCGACCGAAGTCACACTGGGGATGGCGGACGGACCGTCGGTAGCCGGAGGATCCGTGGCGGCCCGTTCCGGGTCTCCCAGCGACAGGATGAGGATGCCCGCGACCGCGAGGGCCCCCACCATCCCGAGCACGGGGAGCAACCACCGGGGAGCTGGGGTCCGGCGCTCGGGGGGCCGGAGCTCGTCGGTCGCCGGGGGCATGACCTCGGTGTCATGGCCGGGGCGGGGGAGGGGTTCCGTGTCCCGTGCCTCGGCCGTCCCCAGGACCATCGGATCGGTGCCGGCCGTGGTCAGCAGGGCTTTCCTGAACTCCCCGGCCGTGGGGTACCGGTGGCCGGGGTCCTTGGCCATTGCGGTCATCACGATCTCGTCGAGCTCAGCCGGGACGTCGTCCCTCATCCTGCTGGGAGGCTCGGGGTTCTCGTTCACGTGCTGGTAGGCGACGGCCATCGCCGAATCCCCGGTAAACGGAACTTGGCCGGTGAGCATCTCGAACAGCACGCACCCCAGGGAGTAGATATCCGAGCGGGCGTCCACCGCCTGCCCCCGGGCCTGTTCGGGTGACAGATACGAAGCCGTGCCCAAGATGATCCCCGTCTGGGTGAGCGTCTCGTCGGTCGCCGCCCGGGCGATGCCGAAGTCCGTGACCTTCACGGCTCCGCCGTCGGTGAGCAGGATGTTGCCCGGCTTCACGTCACGGTGTACCAGTCCCTGCTCGTGGGCGGCCTCGAGCGCGCGGGTCACCTGATCGACGATGGCGACCGCTTGGATGGGGGAGACCGCTCCTTCGTCCCGGAGCACGTCGGCCAGCGTCCGGCCCTCGACGTACTCCATGACGATGTAGTGAGCGTCCCCGTCGTCTCCGGTGTCGTACACCGAGACCACGTTGGGGTGGTTCAAGCCTGCGGCAGCCTGAGCTTCCCGCCGGAACCGGGTCACGAACTGTTCGTCGCGGACGAACCGGTCCGCCAGGAGCTTCACCGCCACGGTCCGTCCGAGCACCGTGTCGGTCCCCCGGAACACGGTGGCCATGCCCCCCGTCCCCACGGGAGCGTCGATCTCGTAGCGGCCGTTCAGGATGCGGGTCGTGGCCATTGCCCGGTCCGCCTGTTTCTACCCGAGGAGGGCCGCTTCCATGACCTGCTTGGCGATGGGGGCGGAGAGGGCCCCACCGGTGGCCTCGCTCCCCAGGTCTCCGCCGTTCAGCACCACCACCGCCACGGCGATCTCGGGGTCCTCCGCGGGGGCGAACGAGAGGAACCAGGCGTGCGGGGGCTCGCCCTCGGCGGTCTGCGCGGTCCCGGTCTTCCCCGCCACGCTCACTCCCGAGATCTGGGCCGCGGTGGCCGTTCCCCCGTCGACCACCGACACCATCATCTGGCTCAGGGTGTTGGCGTTCTCCGGCGAGAGGGGCTGGCCGAACTCCTGGGGGCCGAACTGGCGGATCACCCGTCCCTTGGAGTCCCGGATCTCGGAGACCAGCCGGGGGACCATCATGATGCCGTCGTTGCCGATGGCCCCCGCAACCAGGGCCATGTGCAGGACGTTGGTGGCCACGTCGCGCTGGCCGATGGCCGACTGGGCCACCGCCGGGAGATCTTCATCGAACGCCTGGACATCGGGGATCTGTCCCTCGACGAAGGGGATGTCGAAGGGGATGTCCTCCGAGAACCCGAACCGGTGGGCCTGCTCCACGAGCTTGTCGGCTCCCAGCTCGAGGCCCAGGCCGGCGAAGGCCACGTTGCAGGAGACCTGCAGCGCGGAGGCCAGGGTGATCTCCGAGCCGCCCGGACACTGGCTCCCGCCGAAGTTCTCCAGGTCCTCCTCCGTCTGGGGCACGTCGAGCTGTGGAGGGTTGGGGATGGTGTCCTCGGGGCTCATGCCGTCCTCCAGTGCGGCCGCCGCGGTGACCACCTTGAACGTGGAGCCCGGCGGGAAGAACGTGTCGGTGGCTCGGGAGACCAGGGGCGAATCGGGAGCCTCCGGGTCCAGGGACCGGTACGTCCTCCGGATCTGCCGGGGGTCGTGGGACGACAGCGGGTTCGGGTCGTACGTGGGGTTCGACACCAGGGCCAGGACCTCGCCGGTCTGGGGATTGATGGCGGCCACCGCTCCCTCGCGGTCGCCCAGGCCCTGGGCGGCGATCCGCTGGAGGTCGGGGTCCAACGTGGTCACCAGGTTCGCGCCCTTCTGGTCCCGCCCCAGGATCTCGTCGACCAGTCGCTGGGGCACGAGCTCGTCGGCCCGGCCCGACAGGTATTCGTTGTACGACTGCTCAAGCTCGGTTCGGGAGAAGATGAACGAGTAGAACCCGGTGAGGTGGCCGTAGAGCTCACCTTCCGGATACACCCGGAGGTACTTGAGGTCGTCGTCGGTGGCGTCGCTCCTGGCCAGGACGGTCTGGCGGTCGGAGGCCACGATCTCCCCGCGATCCACGTCGTACTCCTGGATCAGGAGGCGCTTGTTCGCGGGGTTGTTGGCCAGGTCGTCGGCCCGGATCACCTGGATGTAGTTGAGGTTCACCGCCAGCGCTCCAAACAGCAGCAGGAACCCCATGGCCAGCTTGCGGATCTGGCCGTCCATCAGCGACGCTCCCGGGCGGCCCGGACGAACTGGGTGGCGTCGTCCGACTCCGCCGCCGACACCCTGATCAGCAGCGCCAGCAGCACGAAGTTCGCCACCAGCGACGACCCCCCGTAGGACACGAACGGCAGCGTGATGCCGGTCAGGGGGATCAGCCGGGTGACCCCCCCGATGATCACGAACGTCTGGAGGGCCAGGATCGTGGACAGCCCGGTGGCCAGCAGCTGGCCGAACCCGTCGGGGCACCGCACTGCCGCCCGGAACCCTCGGAAGATCACCAGGATGAACAGGAGCAGGACGGCCATGGTCCCCAGGAGCCCCAGCTCCTCCCCGACCGCGGAGAACACGAAGTCGGTGTGGGCGTCGGGGATGTCCTGCGGCCTCCCCTGGCCCAGCCCGGTCCCCGCGATCCCCCCCGTGGCCAGGGCGAACAGCGATTGGGCCACCTGGAAAGCCTCGTCCTGGATGAACCTCGGGTCGAGCGCGTTCATCCACACCGCCACCCGGTCCTGGACGTGGCTGAACGTGGCCCATCCCAGGAACGCCCCCACCGCGAACAGCAGGGCCCCCAGGACCAGGTAGCTGCCTCGCCCGGTGGCCACCCACAGCATCACCACGAACACCCCGAAGAACAGCAGCGACGAGCCCAGATCCTTCTCGAAGAACAGCACGGCCAGGGAGATGGCCCACGCCAGGAGCAGGGGTGCCAGGTGCCGGGGCTCGGGGAGGGCGATCGGCCCGAGCCGCCGTGTGGCCACCGCCAGGAGCTCCTTCCGGGAGTTGAGGTACGAGGCCACGAACACCACGATCAGGACCTTGCCGATCTCCGCCGGCTGGAACTGGAGCGGCCCGATGGCCACCCACAGTCGCGCCCCTCGGACGGTCTGTCCGATCACCGGCACCAGCGGCAGGAGCAGCATGCCGAGCCCCAGCAGCCCGATCGTGTAGGTGAAGGCGTCCAGCTGCTTGTGGTCGCGGATCACCACCAGGGTCAGGGTGAACAGGACCAGGGCGAACAGGAGCCACAGGGTCTGTGCCGCCGCCAGGTCGGCTTCCAGCCGGTAGATGATGGCGAACCCCAGGCCCGCCAGGAGCACGGCGGTGGGAAGGAACACCGGATCTGCCTGTGGGGCGAACCGACGGACCACCAGGTGGGCGAAGACATAGCCGCCGGTGAGGATGAGCCCGTAGCCGGCCACCCCGGCCGGCACCTCCTCGTCGAGGCCCAGCCCCACGAGGGCGTACGCCCCCACTGCGATGAGGATCGCCATGATCAGGAGGACCAGCTCGCGGTTTCGCCGGGCCCGTCCGAGGGCCGCCGGTTGGAGTGCGCTCACTGAGCGCCCTGCGGCTGGGGTTCGAGTGCCTGGAGGTCCTCCTGCATCTGGGTGATGATGTCCCGCGCGTCCTGTTCGCTCTCGGCGGTGATCCCGTCCCCCAGCGTCTGGTACTCGCGCAACGAGGAGATCTCCGAGGCCGGGATCTGGGTCTCCTCGACCAGGGTTGACAGTTCGAGGCCCAGGGGCTCGGCGGGGATCCCATTGAACAGAGCCACGTGGCCGTTGCTTTCCCCCACGAACCACTGCCGGTCGATGTAGTACGTCTTGATCGTCCACAACGCGCCGCCGATCAGGATCGCCGGCAGCACCACCCACAGCACCACGCGTCTGAGCCGGCCGCTCCGGACGGATGCAGGGGCCGCGAACCCCTCGTCGACCGCTCGCGACGACGCCTTGGTGTCGGTCTTGGCGTTCGGCTCCAGAACGTCGATGACCACGGCCGTGATGTTGTCCTGGCCGCCGGCCTCGTTGGCCGCGTCGACGAGCCGTTCGCTGGCCGTCTGGGGATCCTCGGCTTCCGTGAGGACCCGCTGGATGTCCTCCTCCGAGACCATGCCGGTGAGCCCGTCGCTGCACAGCAGCAGGCGGTCGCCGAGCCGCACCTCGAGGGTGGCCTCGTCGACCTGGATGTCCTCGTCCACCCCCAGGGCCCGGGTGAGGATGCTGCGCTGGGGGTGGATCTCCGCCTCCCGCGGGGTGATCCGCCCCTCCTCGACGAGACGCTCGACGATGGTGTGGTCCTTGGTGATCCGCTTCATCTCGCCGTCGCGAAGCAGGTACGCCCTGGAGTCCCCCACGTGGGCCAGGCGGAGCACCTCCCCGTCGCCGAGCACCGCGGTGAGGGTGGTGCCCATCCCCGCCAGTCCCGGGTCCTCGGAGGCCTTGCGGAACACCACCCGGTTGGCCTTCTGGACCACCCCGGCCAGCTCGGACTCCGGCTCCTCGTTGACCTGCTTCAGCGTCTCCAGGGCCAGGCTGGAGGCCACCTCCCCGCCCTGATGCCCGCCCATGCCGTCGGCCACGGCGAACAAGGGATCCTGAACCATGTAGGAGTCCTCGTTGCCCTCGCGGACGCGGCCCACGTCGGTGGTGGCACCCACGCGGAACCTCACTTGCGAACCTCCAGCACGGTCTTCCCCACCCGGATGCGGTCTCCCGGGCCGATCTCGGTGGGAGCGGTCACCTTCCTCTGGTTGAGGTACGTGCCGTTCGTGGACCCCATGTCCTCAACGAACCACGAACCGTTGCGGTTGGAGATCTTGGCGTGAACCTGGGAGATGTAGTTGTCCGACAGTCGGATCTCGCAGGATGGGTCTCTGCCGATCTGGAGCACACCGCTCAGGCGATGTGTACCGGCCTTTCCTCCGCTCTCGGTGATCACCACGACCTTGCCTGGAGTGCCGCGCCCTCGCTTGGCGGGACGCACCTTGGGCTTGGGCTCGGGCCGGGTCCTGGTCCGCCGCGGCTCGCGGGTTCCATACAGATCCACCACCACCACCCGCACCGCCCGCCACACGAACAGGTACAGCAGCACCAGCAGCGCGATCTTGAGCAGCATGAGGACGAATGGGGGCACCTACGTCCTCCTGAACTCCAGGATGGTCCGGCCGATGGTGATCCGGTCGCCGTCTTCCAGGGTGTGCTCGGACACCGGAGCGTCGTTCACCAGGGTGCCGTTGGTCGATCCCAGGTCCACCACCACGAACTCGTCTCCTCGGCGCCGGATCTCGGCATGTCTGCGGCTGGCGCCGGGGTCCTGGATCTCTACCTCCGAACCCGTCAGCCGGCCGATCACCGACCGCTCCCCATCCAGGGGAAACTCCTTCCCGTTGTCGGCCAGGATCAAGCGGGCCCCGGCGCCGCCGGGAGGCGGTGTGGGTTCGGCCTCGGGCACCGGGCCGGGGGCCTCGGAGAGCTCCGCCACGACCCGGAGGTCGCCTCGCTTCATCGACTCTTCGGTCTCGAACACGACCTCGGGGCGGGCCACCAGCCCCCACCCGCTCTCCCGGGCGCCCTCGGTGACCACGTTCTCCAGCTCGCGGACCAGGGCGCCCTCCATGTTGGCGAACCGCTGCCGGTCCTCCTCGGAGATCGACAGCACGTACCGGTTGGGCACCCACACCTCCCGGACCCCCACGGTCTTGCCGGCCTCCATCTCCCGGAGGATCCGCTTGGCCAGCTCCACGGGCTGAAGGCCGGAGCGGAACGCCGCCTTGAAGAACCCCTCGATCCCACGCTCAAGGCGGCTCTCGAAGTTCCTCAGGACGCCCACGGACGAGTCATTTCCCCTGGTGGTCGGACCGCCCGATTATAGGGAGGGTGCGGGTGGGAGGACGCGTCAGGCCTTGGGCCCGACGAACTGATCCATCCTGTCCACGTCGGCCTTCCGGGACACGTACACGACGTTCACCGACGTGGTCCATCGGGGACCGAGCAGGTCGCATGCCTTTGTGAAGATCATCCGGATATCCGGCGAGAAGTTCCTGAATGAGTAGCGCGGATAACGCCACCCCCTCCCCGTGTTCATGAACCGGCAACCGTCCGAGTGGATCAGTCCGCGCAGAAGGAATTCTGGAGCTCCCCGCACGAGCCGCACTTGCCACTCGGTCAGCACGATCCGCCGGTTGTGCTTCTTCCCTGGCCCGTGCTGCGGAAAGAGACAGGGCCACGATTTGGAGTACGAGTACACCTCTACCGCGTCGCCGGGGTGCCAGCGTTCATTCACCTTGTTCCGGGGAAGGACGGTGCTCACCGCTCGGCCAGCCTCGTCGATGATCCTCGGGTAGGCGGGGTCCAGGCTTAGCCGGAGCTTGTAGACCCCGCGGTGATGCGTGGCGATCGAGCCATCCCCCAGGTAGAGCCCCAGAAGGTAGACGTAGGTCAATGGGAGCCGTCCAAAGTCATGAGGAGCGTGGCCGCACGACCCGCATTCCTCGACGCCGCCGGAGGAGCGCGGCACTCGGCCTGCGATCCAATCGCTGACCGTCTGGCGGGGAATTTCCAGGGAATCCGCGATCATCCGCACCGATAGGCCCACAGTGCGAAGAGCCAGAGCTGCTTCCACCTCGACCGTCGAGCGCGTCACGGAAGCAAATGTATTTCGAGGGTCTGACAGTTAGGGAAACGGTGCGGGCGAGAGGATTCGAACCTCCACGCTCTTTCGAGCACGTGACCCTGAATCACGCGCGTCTCCCGTTCCGCCACGCCCGCGAAGTCTCTTAGTGTACCTGACTGCCGGATCGGAGGATTCAGGGGGATTCGCGCCGAACCCTTGTTCTGGGACCCGTTCTACAATCGACATGACATGACGCCCAAGGCCACACCCCGGCTCCGGCTGCTCCTTGGAGGAGCGGCGGCTGTGGGCGTGATCGTGGCCCACGTCGCGGCGTTCTTCGTGGCCGAGCCGCACTCTCACGCCCGGGATGAGCTGCTGGCCGCCACCGGTCACCGGTACTGGGCGGTGACCATCGCGGCAGCCCTGGCGTTGCTGGTGGCCAGTATGGCCACCCTGGTGTGGAACAGGGTCCGGGCCGCCAACCCGGCCTCCGCCGGCGAGATGTTCGTCGAGGCGGCTCCGCGGCTGGCCCTCGTCCAGGTCCTGGGGTTCGTGCTCCTCGAGGGGGTCGAGCGGATCACCGTCGGTCATGGGCTCCTCGACCTGTTCGCCGAGCCCGTCGTGGTCATCGGGATCGTGGCTCAGATCGTGGTGGCCCTGCTCGGGGCGGCCGTCGTCGCCCTGCTCACCCGCCTTGTCGATGCCGTGGTTGCGTCGATCCGGAGCGGTGTGGCGAGGGCGCCACGCGTTCTGTCCCTTCCTCCCGAGATCCCTTTCATCCCATCCAACCTCCACCTTGCCCTCGGCGGCCTGACTCTCCGCGGGCCCCCTCTCCTCCCGGCAACTCGGTAGTCCTGGGCGGGCCGACCCTTTGGCCTGCGTCATCAACTGAGAGGAGAACCAGATGCGGAATGCTGCGCGCACCTTGATCGCGCTGACTGTGGGCGCCCTGGTGGTGCTTCCGGCGGCGCCCGCCTCCGCGCACGAGGTGCGGGAGGTCGGCGACTACACGTTCGTGGTCGGCTGGTACGACGAGCCGGCGTTCGCCAACGCCAAGAACGGGCCCGAGGTGACCATCACCGACGCCCGGGAGAACCCGATCGAGGAAGGCGTGGAGCTCTCGATCGAGATCACCTTCGAGGGAGAGTCGGCGACCTACGAGCTGGAGCCGGCGTTCTCGGAGCCGAACAACTACCAGGCCGACCTGTTCCCCACTCGACCGGGAACCTACGAGTTCCACGTCACCGGGACGGTCGAGGGACAGGAGATCGACGAGACCTTCACCTCCGGCCCCGACACGTTCAGCGACATCGAGGACCCCGGGGAGGTCGCCTTCCCCGTGGAGGATCCGGCCATCTCCGAGCTGGCCGACCAGGTCGAGCAGGTGGCGGGCCAGGTCTCGGCGGAGGACTCCGCAACTCCGGATGACGTGTCCTCTGCTCGGACCCTGGGATGGGTGGGGATCGCTGTGGGGGCTCTGGGGCTCCTGGTGGCGATCATCGCCCTGGCGAGGAGGCGCACAGCCTGATCAAGTTGCGGCGAGCGTTGTGCGTCGCCGGGCTGGTGGTGGCCGGGCTGGTGATGACCGGCCCGGCCGCCCGGGCCCATGCCCTCCTGGAGAGCTCGGCGCCGGCCAACGGCGACGTGTTGGAGTCACCGCCGTCGCAGGTGGCCATCACGTTCACCGAGCCGCCGGATCTCGGGCTGTCGGACGTCCGGCTGTTCGACTCTACCGGGGGACAGGTTGAAGTCGGCCCTCTCGAGGGGATCCCCGGACAGACGCGAGGGCTGACGGTCTCGGTTCCCGACATCCCCGAGGGAACGTACACGGTGAGCTGGCGGGCGCTCTCCACGGCGGACGGCCACGTCACCACGGGCTCGTTCGCCTTCGGTGTCGGCGTGGCCGTCGACGCGGCGCCCCAGGCCGGAGGGTCCGTAGAGGAGCCGCCACCTCCCACGGCCTTCTCGGTGGCGTCGCGGTGGACGTTCTACTGGGGACTGGCGCTCCTGTTCGGGGGAGCCCTGGTTCGCCTCCTGGTGTTTCGAGGCGGAAACCCGGCTTCGGTTCTGCTGTGGCTCGCCTGGGCCGCGGCGGCATCCGGCGTGGTGGGGATGTTCTTCGCCGAGCGACTCGCCGTGGGAGTTTCGTCCGTGGATCTGCTCGGCTCGGAACGAGGCGCCCTGCTCATCGTCCGTGGCCTCAGCGTCCTGGCCTGCCTGCCGGCCACGGCCCTGGCTGCTCGCCGAGGCGGGACCAGGGCCGCCGTCATCCTGGTCGTGGTGGCCGGAGGCGCCATGCTGGTCCACGCGTTCGCCGGCCATGCCGCAGCGGTCGAGCGAGCGCGCCTGCTGCACGTCGGCGTCCAGTGGCTCCACATCGTCAGCGTCGGTGCGTGGGTGGGAGGCCTGGTGTGGCTCCTGGTGGGGATCCGCGGGACGCCCGAGACGCAGCGAGCCGAGGTCGTACGTCGGTTCTCCGCCATGGCCACGGTGGCCCTCCCGGTCGTGGCGGTTACCGGAGTACTGCGGGCGCTGAACCAGGTGGGGTTCGAGCCACGGCGCCTGTTCGACACCGGCTTCGGCCTGGTTGTGGTGGGCAAGAGCGTCCTTTTCCTGGGCCTGCTGGGCCTGGGCGCCTATAATCGGTACCGGATCGTCCCCCGGATCTCCTCCGGATCCCGGTTGTTCGGCATGCTTCGACGGACCCTGAGTGCGGAGCTTGCTCTGGGCGTGGGCGTCTTCGGGCTCACGGGCATCATGGCCGGCCTGCCGCCCCCGGCGCAGTCACCAGAGGCTCCTCGCCCCGCCAGGGTGGTGGCGGAGGGCTCCGACCTGGCCGGGACGTTGAACATTCGCCTGACCGTGTCGCCCGGCACGGCGGGGATCAACCGGTTCGATCTCAGGGTGTCCGACGCCGAGGGCGAGCCCGTGGATGCCACTGGTGTGCAGCTGACCTTCGTGCTTCCTTCTCGGACGGACATCGCCTCCTCGGAGCTGGACCTGGAGCTGGTCGGGCCGGGAGCATGGAGAGGTGAGGGGCCGAACCTGTCGGTCCACGGATCGTGGGAGATCGACGCCCTGGTCCTCACTGGTGGGGACTCTCGGATCGTCGACCTCGAGCTCGGGACCCGCCTTCCCTCCCAGGACGTCACTGTTGACGAGATCGAGGGAGGGCCCTCGATCTACACGGTCAGGCTCCCGAGCGGCATCTCGGTCCAGGGATTCCTGGATCCCGGCACATCCGGCCCGAACGAGGTCCACCTGACCTTCCTGGATCCGGAAGGAAGCGAGCAGCCCGTGGACCTGTCTCGATTCGAGGCCCTCCCGGCCGAGGGCCCCCCGGTGATGCTCGAGCCGGTCGAGCTCTCTCCTGGTCACTTCGTCGCGCAGGAGGATCTCGAGGCGGGACGGTGGACGTTCATCGTGGAGGGAGCGACGCCGGATGAGACGACGGTGAGTGCATACTTCCGTGAGGAGGTCGAAGGATCGTGAGCGTACCCCTGGTCATCGCCGGAGCCCTCGCCGTGGTTGCGGGCATCGTGCTCCTCGTGGCCCGCCGATCCGGCGCCGCCTGGGCGGCGTTGGGACTCGGTGCCGTCCTGGTGATGGGCGCGTTCGTGTTCCCCAGGGTGTCGGAGGAAGCCGGGGAGCTGCCTCGGCTGTCGATCACCGATCCGACGGATGGGGCGGACGTGCCGGCGGGCGAGCTGACGGTGAGGTTCCAGGTGGAGAACGCGGAGCTGGCCTCGTCACCGGACGACTCCGGGGGGCACGTGCACCTCTATCTCGATGACACCCTGGTTCAGATGCCGTATGGGGATAACGGGACGGTCGACGTCTCCGCCGGTCCGCACACTCTTCGAGTGGAGTACGTGGACGAGCGTCATATCTCCTACACCCCCCCGGTGGAGGACTCGATCGACATCCTGGTGACGTGAAGCCCGAGCGAGGGGATGTCCCCTCAAAGAGAAGGGAAGGACGATGAATCGGAAGCAGCCTGTCGGACTCCTGGTGATCGCCCTCGGTGTGACCCTGGCCACCGCCGCCCCCGCAACCGCCCACGAGGAGCGGCGGCAGGGTGATCACGTGTTCGTGGTCGGGTGGCTCGATGAGCCAACCTACGTGGGCTTCCCCAACGCGGTCTCGTTCGAGGTTGCTCACGGCGACGAGCCCGCCGAGGGCGAGTTCGAGGTGGAGGTCATCTTCGGGGACGAGAACAGCGAGGAACGGACGGACTCGCTTCCGCTCGACCCGGTCGACGGCAGTCCCGGCGAGTACGTGGCGGCCGTCATCCCCACGCGTGCCGGGACCTATACCTTCCACATCACCGGAACGCTCGAAGACGGCGACGAGGTCGACGAGGCCTTCACGTCGGGAGCAGACACATTCGACGAGCCGCAGGACCCGGCGGGGGCCCAGTTCCCCGCCGAGGACCCCACCGCGGGGGAGCTGGCGGAACGGCTGGAGCGGGTGGACTCCCGGCTGGCGTCGCTCCAGCGGTCTGTGGTACAGGCTGCCGCACCGAGTGAGGAAGGCGGAGACAGCCAGATCCTGGCGATCATCGGGGTCGTCCTGGGGGCCCTGGCCCTCATCGGTCTGGTGGCCCTGCGGCCCCGGAGGACCGGCTGATCGGAGGTTCCGCCCGGGCGCAGCGGGCCCCGGAGGCAGAAGGAGTAGGCGGCCCGGGCGTCGAATAGGTCTCCAACCCCGAGCGAAGGAGCTCTGATGTCCTCACGCAAGCGTTCCGTCCTGGTCGCCGGAGCGACCGCCATCCTGCTCATGGTCCCGTTGGGGGCCTCGCCTCCCGCGGGAGCCGTGGAAGAGGAGGGGACCCACAGCCCCAACGTCACCCACGTCATCAACCACCAGCACCGGGAGCGATTCCTGGAGGGCGAGCTGGGCGGCGGAGGGAGCGATATCGAGTTCGCCACGCTCCGTGTCAGGACGGCCGCGGCCCGGCGGCTGGGCATCGGCGCGGGCAAGAAGCCTTTCGCCCTGGCCGGTTCGTACGACAACGGCCTCCAGCTCGTGGACATCAGCAACCCCACGGATCCCGTGACCGTGGGTGTGTACGACTGCATCGTCCGACAGGGAGACGTGCAGGTGTTCAAGCGCGGTGACAACACTTATGCCGCCTACACCCACGACGACCCGTACGACGCGGGTCTCGACTCTACGTGCTACCGGGAAGCGACGGAGCTCAGCCTGTTCACCGAGGGGACCACGGATCCCGCAGGGACCTTCATCGTGGACATCAGCAACCCCGCCAAGCCCCGAACCGTCTCGTTCATCTCGGTGCCTCGGGGCTCCCACAACCAGACCGTGGCCCCCGGCGGGAAGTACCTGTACAACTCGAACTCCGACCTCGGGCGCGTCGCTCCTTCCGCCATCGAGATCTTCGACATCACCCACTTCTCGAACCCACAGAGTGTGGGCACCCTGCCCCTCACCACGGGACTCGACTCGCACGACATCACGTTCAATGAGGCGGGGGACCGAGCCTACGTGGCGGCGATCACCCACTCGCTGGTCCTGGACACCACGGACCTGGCGAAGCCCAAGATCATCGGCCGGATCATCGACCCGGCCATCAACATCCACCACCAGTCGGACCCGGTGACCCTCACCGATCCGATCCTCGGAGAGCGGACGTTCCTGGTGGTCACGGACGAGCTTGCCGGGGCGGCGGGCAACGCGGTGTGCCCGGGCGGCGGCCTCCATGTCTACGACATCAGCGGCTCCCTCGAGCAGAACCCGGTGAAGGTCGGGGCATGGTTCAGCCCGGGTGTCAGGGAGACCGGGACGTCCAACCTCACCTGCACCTCGCACGTGCTGCGGATGTACCCGGAGCACGGCTTGATGACCATCGCCTGGTACAACGCCGGCGTGCGCGTCGTGGACATCTCCGGCCTGGTGGGCCTGTCGGTTGGCGTGGACGAGACCCAGGGGAACCTCACCCCGGGGATGAAGGAGCTCGGCTACTACTACTTCCCGGACTCCGACACCTGGAGCGTGAAGACGAACGTCATCGAGCCCGACGGCTCGTTCTACATGTACGGGAACGACCTGGCCCGCGGCCTCGACGTGTACCGGTTCGAGGCCGGCGAGACGGCGGCCCGGGAGACGGGGACGTGGATGAGCCCCGCCCAGGCGCTGTCCCTGGCCCAGGCCCGAGGGGTCACCAGCACCTCCGGGGCTACCGGCCCGTACTGTCTGTGGAGGGGCCTGCAGGTCGGATAGTCCGCTAGGGCCAACCCCGGCCCCCACCGGGGCGAATCACTTCGTGTGCCGGAACGGCTGACTGTTGACTGACGGCTGCTCCGATGACGCTCGACTGGTGCATCCTGAGCGAGTGAGCGTGCGGCGGGTCTGGGCGGCGGGATGGGCCGCGATCGCGCTGGTCCTGTCCCTGCCCGGCCCCGCCGAGGCCCATGCCCTCCTGGCCTCCTCCGAGCCCCTGGACGGGGCCAGGCTGACCGAAGCCCCCGCCGAACTGGTCCTTCGGTTCACCGAGGCCCCGGAGCTCTCGCTCTCCACGGTGAGGTTGCTCGACCGGACCGGGGCCGAGCTGGACGCCGGCGAGCCGCAAGCGGTCTCCGCGGACCCGTCCGCCATCACGGTCTCGGTCCCGGAGCTGGACCGAGGGGTGTACACGGTGACCTGGCGAACCGTCTCTCGGGTGGATGGCCACCCCAGCGGCGGAACGTTCGCCTTCGGGATCGGCGTGTCGCCGATCCAGGTCGCCCCGGCCGCCGCTCCGGGAGTGGAGACGCCCGATCCCTCTCCGGTGGAGATGACCGGGCGCCTGGTCCTGTTCGTGGGCCTGGGCCTTCTCCTGGGGGCGGCCTGGGTGGGTGCCCTGGCGTTCGCCGACCCTCCCGGCGCTGTTCGAAAGCTCGCCGGGTGGGCCTGGCTGACCGCCGTGGTGGGCCTGACCGTCCTGGCGATCGCCCAGCAGCGGAGCTCGGGCGTCGGGTTTGGCCAGTTCCTCCCCACCACGGTGGGACGGGCTCTCCTGTATCGGGGAGGAGCCATCGTCCTGGCGGGGACCGGTCTGCTTGCGGCGTCCCTGTGGCCGCGGTCGCGGCGAGCGGCGCTTCTGGTTGCCGGGGCGGCCGCGGCGGGGGCGATGCTGGCCCACGTGGCCGCCGGTCACGCGGCGGCACGGGGCGATCTGGCCTGGGCCAAGGTCATGGCGCAGTGGGCGCACTTCGCCGCGGTGGGCGTGTGGCTGGGCGGGCTGGCCGCGCTGTTGATCGGGGTCCGGGGTAGCCCCGACGCATCGAAGGCCTCGGCGGTGCGGAGGTTCTCGGCCGTGGCGGCGTTCGCTCTCGCCACAGTGGCGATCACCGGCCTCTTCCGGGCCCTCAACGAAGTGGGAAGCTGGGGAGCGCTGTTCTCCACCGGCTACGGCCGACTGGTGCTGGCCAAGGTCGGCCTCATCGGTGCCCTCGCCGGCCTGGGGGCCGTCAACCGATATCGCAACGTCCCCAGGGCCGCCTCGTCCCTCCGAGGGCTCCGGAAGGTCTCTCGGGGAGAGCTGGTCCTGGCGGTGTCCGCCCTGGCGGCGGCGTCGGTCCTGGCCACGCTGGTGCCGCCCGCCCAGGTGCCTGCGGTGGCCGGGCCGCCCGCGGGGCTGGTGGACACCGGCTCCGACTTCGCCACCTCGGTGCGGGCCCGGCTCGAGGTGAGCCCCGGTTTGCCCGGGGCCAACCGGTTCGCCATCGAGGTCACGGACTACGACTCCGGGGAGCCGGTCGAGGCCCAGCGGGTGGCGATGCGGTTCTCGTACCTCGGCGGCGCCCGGGTCGAGCAGTCGACCCTCGAGCTCCGACCGGTGGAGGAGGGCCGGTATCGCGCCACGGGCAGCAACCTGTCGATCGGCGGCCCGTGGGGAGTGACCGTCCTGGTCCAGCGAGGCGCCGACGCCGTCGAGGTCCCCCTCGAAGTGGCCACGCTCTGCACGGCCACGGAGATCCCCGGAGATCCTCCCCTGCCCCCGACCCACGTGGTCGAGGTCCCGGACGTGGGGTCCGTGGAGGGCTACCTCCTCCCGCTGGGAGGGAGCCGGTACGAGGTGCACTTCACCTTCATCGACGCTCAGGGGAAGGAGCTCGGGGTCGAGGGGCAGCCGAGCATCGTGGCCTGGCGACCCGGTACCGACCCCACCACGCTCGAGCCCGAGACCCTCACCCAGGGCCACTTCCTGGCCCTGGCCCGCCTGGAGCCGGGCACCTGGCGGTTCGACGGCGCGGCTGAGGGAGGGGACACCGCGCTGGCAGGCTGCTTCGAGCAGTCGCTTCCCGGCTAGGGCGGGGTCGCCTTCACTTGTTGAAGACGTGGACGAAGCCGCACATTCCCTGGCACGTGCCGCCCACGATCCCGGAGTGGCGCACGCACCGATACTTGAACGTCCCCTTCTTCTTGAACTTCCGCTGGGCGGTCTCTCCTGGGTCGAGGTTCGCCGTGAAGCTCCAGCCCCCTCCGTACGCCGCCAGGTCGTGGATCTCCGACGTGGGGTTCGTCCACTTGACCCTGGTCTTCTTGCCGATGTACAGGTGGGTGGGCTTCCACAGGTCGGTCGCCGTGGCCTTCACCTTCTTCGTCTTCTTCCCTGCCGTGGCCATGGCCCCCGGGGTCAGCACCACCACCACGGCGAGGACCAGGGCCAGCCACCGTCGGGCGTTTCGGGAACCCGACCGGGCCGGGTCGATCGCCGTGTCACCCTTCATCCTCTCGCTCCGGTTCACTTCCTCTTCACCTCGAACCTGTTCATGTTTCGCTTCGGATCGAAGGCCTGCTCCACGTTCTGGGCGCCGTCGATGGCCCTGCTGAAGGCAGTGTAGCTCTTGATCTTGGTCCCGATGCTGGGGCGCAGGGACGCCAGGCGGTCGTAGTAGAACGCTCCGGGCTCGTACACATCCATGGCATGCCACACCTCATCCTGACAGTCCCCCTTCTTGAACTTGGCCTTCCTCCCGGTCCACCACTGGCACGTGCCGCCCTTGAGGTTGCGCCGGATGGCCCACTCCACGCCCACCACCCCGGACCCCCCCGCATCGTCTGCGGTGAACACGTGGACCTCCCGGATCCGGTAGTCCTTGCGCTTGTACTTGAGGCCCTGGCGGGGGTGGTGGAACCGGCTGTTGGGCGGGTTGAGCTCCTCGTTGTCCAGGATCGTGAACGTCATGGTGCTCGGCGAGTCCAGCGCGGTGCCGGTGCTGGGGTTCGAAAGGGAGATGCTGACCTCCTCCGGCTGCTCGGCGGCGGTGTCGTTCGCCAGCGTGAATGAGATGAGCTCCACCCGGTCGTTCGCCCCGAACGTGAGCGTGCCGGTGAGGTTGCCGGTGAAGTCCGCGCCGGGGGTGGCCGGGTTGTTGGGGCCCGGCCCGATCGAGTAGTCCACGGTGGTGGGGGCCCCCACCGGACCGGCCCGGAACACGGGGATCGTGGCCTGCCCGGGCTGGTCGTGCGTCTCGCTCTGGGCGTAGGGACCGGGGTCGAATGACACCCGGGTCCCCCCATCCACGTCCACGATCAGCATGGGCGCCTGGGAGACCGCTCCCAGGACCGCCCCGGCCGTGGGATTGCTGAGCACGATCCGGGCCTGCTCCACCCCGGCGCCGTCGTCGCCGTCGTCGTTGAAGGGGATGGAGATCGACTGGGAGGTGGGGCCGCCGGTGGGGCTCTCCGGGTCGAACATGCCCGGTGTCGTTCCCGACGTCGGGGGGCCGTAGTCCGCTCCCGCGGCGGCCGTATCGGTGTTGGCGGCCCAGTCGACGGTCACGGCATCCGAGCTGCAGTCGTGGCTGCGGCGCTCCACGGTGAACGTGGCCTGGCCGGCGTCCTCGGGGGCCCAGTACAGGGGATGGGCGTACGGGTTGGCCTCCGGGGGGAAGTTGATCAGCGAGATGATCCGGTGGTTGGTGGCGCAGGCCGCGCTGATCGTGCCCAGGGACACCGTTCCCCAGGCCAGCACCGTCAGCGACAGCAGCGGGATGATGCGGTGGCGGGTGCGCATCGCGGCCCGCGTGGTCCCCGTTCCCACGCTGTCCCATTCTACCGAGTTCGTGGGATAGGGCTGGGTGGGGGTGGGGCGGTCAGCCGCTGATCATGCCGCCGGACATCACCAGGCGGATGGCGTCGAGGAGCCGCTCGGGGGTGTGGTCCTTGGAGATCAGCCCGTGCACGCCCGCTCGAGCCGCTTCCGAGACCAGTCCGTGATCCTCTTCGCCGGTCAGCATGATCACCCGGATGTCCGGGTAGGACCCCCCGATGGCCCGGGCGGCCTGGAGGCCGTCGACGATGGGCATGCGGTAGTCCAGGATGACCACGTCGGGACGCTCGTCCTCGACCCTGGCCAGAGCCTCCTCGCCGTTGACCGCCTCGCCCACCACCTGCACGTCGTTCTCCATCTCGAGTCGCTGTCGGACGGCGAAGCGGACGAGCGGGTGATCGTCGGCGATCACGACCGTTATTGCGTTCGACGCCATTGGCTCCCGCGAGTCAATCAGTCGGCGGGCCGTGGTGTCCATGACCCGTTTGGGTCAGTCGCGCATCCCCCGTTTGGGTGGTTGGCGAAACCATCCGTCAGGCAGGAACCCCTCGGATTGCATCCCTTCCTGAGCTGGGGATAGGCTGTGGAAAACATGGCGTTCCCCCCTGAGGTTCTCACGATCGTCGCTCTGGCCGGTCTGGTGGTGTCGGGGCTGGCCGTATACCTGCTGGTCACAAACACCCCAAAGGGTGGCCGGAAGCTGTCCGAGAACCGCCAGGCGGTGGTCCTGCTCGGACAGCACGGTCAGGACATCGCCAGGCTCAAGGTCGCCGTCCGTCAGCTCTCGGAGGAGCAGCGCCAGAACGCCGCGCTGGTGGTGGGAGCGGTCCAGCGGGTTGGCCTGGTCCGCTACGACGCCTACGACGAGATGGGAGGCCACCTCTCGTTCTCCGCGGCGCTGCTGGACGCCGGGGGCGACGGGATCGTGATCACCTCGATCAACGGCCGGCAGGACACCAGGTGCTACGCCAAGCCGGTTGAAGGGTGGACCTCCCGGCACAACCTCTCGACCGAAGAGGAGCAAGCGATCCAGCAGGCGCTCGCCGCTCAGCCCGCTGCCACACCCCCGGTCTCCCTGGCGGCTCAGGGGCGAGGGCGCCCCGCCCGCCGCGGGGCCTAGGCCCGCTTGCTCGACCTCAAGGCCGTTCGTGATGATCCCGAGCCGTTCCGCCGGGCCCTGTCGCGGCGCAGCCCCGAGCTGATCCAGGACCTGGACCGCGTCCTGGAGCTCGACCGGGAACGGCGCGAGCTGACCGTGAAGGTCGAGGAGCTCCGAGCGGAGCAGAACCGGGGCTCCAAGGCCGTGGGTGCGGCGTCCGGGCAGGAGCGGGACCGGCTGATCGCCTCGCTCCGCGAGGTCTCTGACCGGCTGAAGGAGCTGGAGCCCGCGCTGACCGAGCTCGAGGACCGGGTTCGAGAACTCCTGGCCCGGATCCCCAATCCCCCGCATGACTCGGTACCCGAAGGGGAGACCGACGAGGACAACGAGGTGCTCAGGGAGGTGGGGGAGCGTCCCGAGTTCGGCTTCCAGCCCCGTGACCACGTGGACCTGGGAGGCGCGCTGGGGATCATCGACCTCGAGCGCGCGGCCAGCGTATCCGGGACCCGGTTTGCGTATCTCCTGGGCGGGGCGGTGATGCTGCAGTGGGCCCTGGTTCGGTACTGCCTCGACTTCCTCACGGCTCGGGGATTCCTCCCGGTGATCCCGCCGGTCCTGGTGCGAGAGGAGACCCTGTTCGGGACGGGGTTCCTCCCGGCGGACGAGGCCCAGCTCTACGTCACCCGAGACGACGATCTGTACCTGGCGGGGACCTCGGAGGTCCCCCTGGCGGGTCTGCACCAGAGCGAGACCCTGGACCCGGCCGGCCTGCCCCGGCGGTACGTGGGGTACTCGACGTGCTTCCGGCGGGAGGCCGGGGCCCACGGGAAGGACACCCGGGGGATCTTTCGGGTCCACCAGTTCGACAAGGTCGAGATGTTCTCGTTCACCGAGCCCGACCGTTCCTGGGACGAGCACGACTTCCTCCTGTCCTGCGAGGAGGAGCTGGTCCAGGGGCTGGGGCTCCCGTACCGCGTCGCCAACGTGTGCACCGGCGAGCTGGGAGCGTCGGCGGCCAAGAAATACGACCTGGAGGTGTGGCTCCCCGGGCAGGACCGGTACCGGGAGCTGACGTCCTGCTCGAACACCACGGACTACCAGGCCCGCCGCCTGGAGTGCCGGGTCCGATACGAGGAAGGGAACCGGCCGGCGCACACCCTGAACGGGACGGCCTGCGCCGTGGGCCGGACCCTCATCGCGATCCTGGAGAACTTCCAGCGGCAGGACGGCTCGGTGGACGTCCCGCCGGCGCTCCACCCGTATCTGCCCAAGGAGTACCGCGTCCTTCAGTCCCGGTGACCGGCCGGTCGGCCGCTACACTCTGGTGGGGGGATGCCGGAGCGGACGAACGGGGCGGTCTTGAAAGCCGCTAGGCCCTTCGGGGTCTCGTGGGTTCGAATCCCACTCCCCCCGCCACTGTGATGTCTCGCGACATCCTTGACAGATGTCTCGGGACATCCTTACCACCTCAGCCCAGGGGTTGGTAGTCCCGGCTCGGGTCCAGGGTGAGCCTCCGAAGCAGGTCCCCGTCCTCGGTGATGACCCGGACCTCCAGGTCGGCGACGAGGATCAGGACGGGCTTCCCGCAGTGACGCCGACCCAGCCCGATGTGGTGGAGACGGCTGTCGTAGCGCAGCGTTACCCGACCGGTCTTGTCCACACGGTCCTTTCGAACCCTGAAGTGAGCTGGCACCTCGAACCCCGGTGAAGAAGGTCCGGCCTTCGGCCGGGCCTCGAAGGCCTCCAGGGGAGTGCGTCGTCCGAGTGCTCGGTGGGGCCTTCGGGTGTTGTAGTACCTCCGGACCAGTCGAGCTGCTGCTGCAGCTCCTCGATGGTCTCCGCACGCGTCTGGCCACCGAGCCACTTCTTCTCGGTCTGGTGGAACCGCTCCACCTTCCCGCAGGGTCTGCGGGTGGTTGGGGCTCGAGTGACAGGACCGGATGCCCAGGGCGTCCATGGCCACTTCGATGGCGCACCGGCCGCCGCCCCGAGGAGCTCCGGTGAACACCGCGGCGTTGTCGGTGAGCACCGAGGAGGGGAGTCCGTGCTGTTCAAAGCCCTGGTTGAAGCTCCTGACGACCTCGCCGCCTTTGATGGTCCGGTAGGCGTCGGACCGAACCAGGAGCCTGGAGGGCCACTGGTACGAAGCCCGAAAGAACCCGGCAGAGTTCAGTTCCTGCAGGTATCCCTCAGAACCCAGGCTGACGTTGCCGAACATGGGGCTGTAGACGATGTTCACTGAGTTCATCTGGAGGTCCCAGTACCTGAACTCGACGAGAAGCTCGTCCACCTGGGCCGTCGTCGGCGCATACTGGCAGGAGACCGAGAATTTGGGCAGTTCGGTAAGCCCTCCGGGCCAGACAGATGCGTTGCAGGTGATACTCGCCTCAGTCGCCGAGACTGTCGGTGCCGGCAGGATGAGAATGATGAGCGAGAGAAGGACCACGCATGCTTCGGCCCTTCTCCTCCTCAGTCCTGGGAACGATATGACCTTAGGGCTTTTCATTGCGGGCCTCCCCCGGCTCGTCGCGATCCAACCGATCGAAAAGTACCGATGGAGGTATGCTGAGTGAATGGTCATTTTGTGCCATCTTTGAGCCCGCGAAATGACTAGTTCGTCCCTCCAAAGTCGGATGGGTCTGCAGCGCTGGATCCACAGCCCGCGCCAG
>JBOGVS010000029.1:0-42999 GCA_050692555.1 Actinomycetota bacterium | reverse complement strand
CTAGGCGGCCTCGATCCGGTACCCGAGCAGGAAGACGGCTGCCTCGCCGCCCCGGGGGGAGACGATCCGCCCGTCGCTGGCCAGTGCCAGGATGTAGGCCACGGTGGGCCGGAGCCCCTCGTCACGCAGGCGACTCATCCCGGCACGGAGGGCTCGGAGACCGGCCCACCGGCTGCCGCGCTCGAGGGGCGCGACCAGGACGCCGTCGACCCGGTCCTCGAGTGTGTCTGTGTCGGTTACCGATCGCCGATCCGCGGGCATCTCCGATCCCTCCGTCCTCTGCCTAGAGGAATTCGAGGGGGACCGCTTCATGTCCTGCCCGGAGGACAGGATTTGGGCTGGGGAATGCGTTCGTCGGCCGATCGCCCGACGCGGACGGTTACGGGTCACCCCTCCCCTTGCCGAATAGCCCCGAACGGTTTAGCCCTCGAAGGCCAGCGGGTCGGTCATGTACTTCCTGAAGGTCTCCGCGAACCCGGCGATCCCGTACCCATCCACCCACCGGTGGTCGATCGTGGCCGTCACCGGGAGGACGGGGCGGACCTCCACCCGGTCGTCCACCACCCAGGGACGCCGCTCCACCTCGCCGACCAGCACGATGATGGGGACCCGGTAGATGGGTGACAGAGGCGCCCACCCCTCGGTGATCCCAAACGTCCCCACGTTGGTCACCATGGCGCCGCCGAAGGCCTCCCTGGGCATGCCCATGCTCTTGAGGTCCATGTGCAGGTTGCTGGTGAGGAAGGCGCTCATCCGCAGGGCCCACCCGAGGACCCGGGGCGGCAGGATCTCCATCATCTTCTTGGCCCGATCCAGCTCGCCCTGACCGGCCCGGGCGGCCTCCACCTTGGCCTTCATCTCGGTGGCGATGTCCGCGGCCGTCTTGTCGTCGGCTCGGCGGACCTTGACCCCCGACAGGTCGCCGCCTCCCCCGGCGGCCACGATGACGAATACGTCCACGGTCTCACGAGGGATGAATCGGCCCCGGGCCAGCCGGGTGTTGATCGAGAGGTTCTCCCGCAATCCCATCGCCACGGCTCGGGTGACCAGGTGCGTGGCCGTGACCCGGGCGCCGGTCCGCTGCCGGAGGGTCTCGATGGCCTCCAGGACCGGGACCCCGTCGAGCTCCAGCCGGCCGTAGACCTGGGGGTCCTTGGGCCACCCCCACACGCTGGTGGCGATCCTCCGCCACCCCTTCGCTCGGGTCATCAGGCCTCCCGGCCGATAGCATGGCACGGGCGAACATGAAGATCGGGATCATCGGAACGGGGCACGTGGGCCTCCCCACCGCGGGAGCCTTGGCCAGGATCGGTCACTCGGTGGCCGCCACGGACGCCGACCGGGAGCGGATCCAGCTGCTCGCTCAGGGGACCATGCCCTTCTACGAACCGGGGCTGGGGCCGCTGATCCACGAGGAGGTTAACGCCGGCCGGCTGTCCTTCGCCGTCGAGGCGGCGGCGGCCATCGACTCGGCAGACGTGGTGTTTATCTGCGTGGGAACCCCGCCCCGCGCCCGCGGCGACGCGAACCTACTGGCCGTGGAACGGTCGGCCGACCTCGTCGCGCACCACGCCACCGGTCCCGCCATCGTGGCCGAGAAGAGCACCGTGCCGGCCGGGACGGCGGATCGGGTGTCTCAGGCGCTGGCGCATCGGCGTCCCGACGTCGCCTTCCCCCTGGTCTCCAACCCGGAGTTCCTTCGGGAGGGCACCGCCGTGGAGGACGCCCTGCGTCCGGAGCGGATCCTGGTGGGAAGCGATTCCCCCGACGCCATCGACACCATGCGCGAGCTGTACCGCCCCATGATCGAGAAGGGCGCCCGGTGGATCCAGACGGACCTGCGGACCGCCGAGATGGCCAAGCATGCGTGCAACGCGTACCTGGCCATGAAGATCTCCTTCTCCAACGCGTTGGCGCGCCTCTGTGAGCTCGCGGGGGCCGACATCGACATGGTCACCGAGGTCATGGGGGCCGACCCTCGGATCGGGCCGGCCCATCTGGCCGCGGGCCTGGGATACGGCGGATCGTGTTTCCCCAAGGACCTGGTTGCCTTCGAGCGCCTGTCGTCCCGGCTCGGCTACGACTTCCCGCTGCTCCGGGAGATCGCCCGGATCAACGACGAGGCCGTGGAAGCGGCGTTCGACAAGGTCGAGGGGGCCGTGTGGAACCTGGAAGAGAAGCGCATCGCCCTGTTGGGGCTGGCGTTCAAGCCGGGGACGGACGACATCCGGTTCGCCCCCGCCCTGGCGCTGGCCCGCAGGCTCCTGGAGACGGGGGCAACCGTGGTGGGGTACGACCCCCAGGCGGGTGCCACCGCCAAGGCGGACGTTCCGGAGCTGGAGATGGCTCCCGATGTCTACTCCGCCCTCCAGGGCGCCCACGCAGCCGTGCTGTGCACCGAGTGGCCCGAGCTTCGGGCCCTGGACCTCGAGCGGGTTCGGTCGGCCATGGCGTTCCCGGTGATCGTGGACGGCCGGAACTTCTTCGACCCGGAGGCCATGGTCGCGGCGGGGTTCACGTACATCCCTACGGGCCGCCCCCCGCCCACAGGAGTGGGTTGACGCTCGGCCCTCCGGCGGGGAGCATGGAGGAGCGATGACGATCGAGGTCTTCAGCGAGCAGCTGCCAGACAGCGACCCGCAGGAGACTGCCGAGTGGTTGGAAGCGCTGAACGAGGTCATCGAGCAGTCTCCCGCCCGGGCCCGGTTCCTGCTCCACCGGCTGATCCGGGAGGCCCGGGCCCGGAACATCGGCCTGGCCTCGATGACCTCCACCCACTACATCAACACGATCCCCCCGGAACAGGAGCCGGAGTTCCCCGGCGACGAGGAAATGGAGCGCCGGATCCGCCGGATCATCAGGTGGAACGCGGTGGTCATGGTCACCCGGGCCAACAAGCACTACGAGGGGATCGGGGGGCACATCTCCACCTACGCCTCGGCAGCGTCGCTGTACGAGGTGGGGTTCAACCACTTCTTCCGGGGCAAGGACGCCGAGGGAGGCGGCGACCACGTGTACTTCCAGGGGCACGGAACCCCGGGCATCTACGCCCGGGCCTTCCTCGAGGGCCGGATCTCCGAGGAGCAGCTCGAGGCGTTCCGCCGCGAGGCGTTCGGGGGAGGGCTGTCCTCGTATCCGCATCCCCGGCTGATGCCGGAGTTCTGGGAGTTCCCAACGGTGTCGATGGGGCTCTCGCCACTGGTGGCGATCTACCAGGCCAGGTTCAACAAGTACCTTCAGGCCCGGGGGATCAAGGACACCTCGGTACAGCGGGTGTGGTGCTTCCCCGGCGACGGCGAGATGGACGAGCCGGAGTCGATGGCCGCGCTATCCCTGGCCTCCCGGGAGGAGCTGGACAACCTGATCTTCGTGGTCAACTGCAACCTCCAGCGCCTGGACGGGCCGGTGCGGGGCAACGGCAAGATCATCCAAGAGCTGGAGTCGATCTTCCGGGGCGCCGGCTGGCACGTGATCAAGGTGGTGTGGGGCCGGGAGTGGGACGAGCTGCTGGCCAAGGACACCGACGGCGTGCTGGTCAACAAGATGAACACCACGCTCGACGGTGAGTTCCAGAAGTACACCGTGGAGTCGGGGGCATACATCCGGGAGCACTTCTTCGGTCCCGACCCCCGGCTCCAGGAGATGGTGTCCCACCTGTCCGACGATGACATCTGGCGGCTCCGCCGGGGCGGCCACGACTACCGAAAGCTGCACGCGGCGTACGGCCGCGCCGTCGAGCTGAAGGGAGCTCCGGTGGTGATCCTGGCCAAGACCGTGAAGGGGTGGGGCCTGGAGTCGATGGCCGGCCGGAACGTCACCCATCAGCAGAAGAAGCTGTCCGACGAGGAGCTGGAGAAGTTCCGGGACTCGCTGGAGCTGCCGATCAGGGACGAGGAGATCGAGGGGGAACTGGCCCCGTACTACCACCCCGGCCGGGACTCCGAGGAGGTCCGGTACCTGAAGGAGCGCCGAGAGGCCCTGGGCGGCTACCTCCCCGAGCGCCGGGTCACACCGGTGGACATCGAGCTCCCCATGGACGACGCGTACGCCGAGCTCCTCAAGGGGTCGGGGAAGCAAAGGGTGGCCACCACCATGGCGTTCGTCCGGCTCCTCAAGAAGCTGCTCAAGGACAAGCAGGTCGGCGACCGGGTGGTGCCGATCATCCCCGACGAGGCCCGGACGTTCGGGATGGAGTCGCTGTTCCCCGAGTTCAAGATCTACGCGTCGCGCGGCCAGCTGTACGAGCCGGTCGACGCCAAGCACCTCCTGGCCTACAAGGAGGCCAAGGATGGGCAGATCCTCGAGGAAGGGATCACCGAGGCCGGGTCGATGGCCTCGTTCACCGCTGCCGGCACCTCTTACGCGACCCACGGGGAGCCGATGTTCCCGTTCTTCTCCTTCTACTCGATGTTCGGGTTCCAGCGGATCGGCGACCTGATCTGGTCCGCCGCGGACCAGCGGACCCGCGGGTTCCTGATCGGGGCCACCCACGGACGGACCACCCTGAACGGTGAGGGGCTCCAGCACGAGGACGGCCACTCGCTCTTGATGGCCTCGACCAACCCGTCGGTGCTGGCGTACGACCCTTCGTGGGCCTACGAGATCGCGGTGATCGTTCGTGAGGGGCTGCGGCGGATGTACGAGGAGCGCGAGGACCTCATGTACTACCTCGCCGTGTACAACGACCCGTATCCGCAGCCGCCGATGCCGGAGGGCGTCGAGGAGGGGATCATCCGGGGCCTGTACCGGTTCCAGGAGAGCGGGAACGGGCGCTCCCACCGGGTCCAGCTCCTGGCCTCCGGGCCCATGATCCAGATCGCCCTGCGAGCCCAAGAGCTGCTGGCCGAGTTCCACGACGTTGCCGCAGATGTGTTGAGCGCCACTTCCTACCAGCAGCTCCGGTTCGAGGCCCTGGAGACCGAGCGGTGGAACCGGCTCCACCCGGAGGAGGCCAAGCGCACCCCGTACGTCACCAGGACGTTGGAGGGCTCTGACGGGCCCGTGGTGGCGGTGAGCGATTCGATGAAGGCCATCCCCGACCAGGTGGCCCGGTGGATCCCCCAGCACTTCCTGCCGCTGGGAACCGACGGCTTCGGGCGCAGCGACACCCGCCCGGCCCTCCGCCGGTTCTTCGAGGTCGACGCCGAGCACGTGGCGGTAGCGGCGATGGCCGCCCTGGCCGAAATCGGCGAGGTGAAGCCGGAGTCGGTCTCCGAGGCCATCACCAGGTATGACATCGACACCGACCGCCCCTCGCCACCCTCCTTGCCCTAGCCGGGACCCCTAAGTAGACGGTCGCCTTATTCAGGGTTATTATGTAACCCTAAATAAGGAGAAGGCATGGCAAGGCTTGTTTCAACGCGGTGGGAGAGCGACGTCACCAGCGGGCTCCCCAGGCGGGACCGGGGGGGGTGCCGGTACGAAGCTTACGTTCCCGACCCTCTGGCCGGCCGGTCTTTCTCGCTCGACGGCCCGGTCGCTGCCGACGTTGCCGATGCCGAGAAAGCGATCCAGCGTCTCGACTCCGAGGCGGACTCCCTGCTCGATACTGAGGCGGTCGGCCGCCTGCTCCTGCGCGCCGAATCGGTTGCTTCCTCCCACATCGAGGGCCTGGAGGTTGGAGGCCGGCGGCTTCTGCGAGCCGAGGCGGCCAAGGCGCTCGGCGTGGCGCCAGAGGACGTCACGGCCGAGGAGGTCTTGGGCAACATCGAGGCGATGACCTGGGCGGTTCGGAACCTCGCGAGCGCCGAGGTCGTGACGGTCGACGGGCTCCTCGAGATTCACAGGCGTCTCCTGAAGGGCACCAGGCTCCAGAGGCACGCGGGGGAGATCCGCGTGACGCAGAACTGGATCGGCGGTAGCAGCTACAACCCATGCTCGGCGGCCTTCGTCCCTCCGCCGCCGGAGGAGGTCCTTCCGTTGCTCGATGACCTCTGCTCGTTCTCCAACGGGGATGATCTTCCGGCCGTCGCCCAGGCGGCGATCGCCCACGCGCAGTTCGAGACGATCCACCCGTTCGCGGACGGCAACGGTCGGACCGGGCGAGCGTTGATCCATGTGATCCTTCGACGCCGGGGGCTGGCGGGGCGTGTGCTGGTCCCCGTCTCTCTTGTCCTTGCCACGAGGGCTGGGGACTACATCGCCGGCCTCACGGCCATGCGCTACGTTGGCCGTTCCGACTCCAAGCTTGCCATCGAGGGACACAACGAGTGGGTCGGGACGTTCGCGACGGCATGCCGGAGAGCCGTAGACGATGCCCTTCAGTTCGAGGACCAGATCAAGGAAATCCAGGAAGCGTGGACGGCGGCCCTCGGCCGGGTCCGGCGCAACTCGGCCGTCCACATCCTGATCGGGGCCCTCCCGGGCGCGCCGATCGTGACCGTCAACAGCGCGGCTCAGCTCATCGATCGCAGCTTCGTACAAACGAATGAAGCCATCGCGAGACTCCAGAGCGCAGGCGTGCTCCGGCCCATCTCGGTTGGCCGGCGCAACCGCGCGTTCGAGGCTCCCGCGGCCATTGAGGCCTTCACGGACCTCGAACGCCAGCTTGCCGGCCAGGAGGCATAAGCTCCCGCGGCGACATGGCGGGATTGTGGAACAACCGGGCGACGAGCATAGGTACTTCAGGCCGGGGTGTTGCGAGCGGCGGGGCGCTCGAAGCGGCCGAACACCGCCACCAGAACGGCCAGGATGAGGGCCGAGACTCCCACCCACAGCGGCCGTTCCGCCCACCACCCCGCGGTGGTGTCGCCCTGCTGCCCGAACCCCAGCGGCCACAGCAAGAGGATGGCCAGCAGGAAGGCGGTCATGTGCCACAGGAACAGCGTCATGATCACGCTGTTCGTGAAGATCACGGCCTTCCATGGCCGGGCCCGGGCTAGCCACCGCGACACCCGGCGACGCAGCAGCATGGCCAGCCCGATCGACCAGAACCCCATGGCCAGGAAGGGAAGGGTCGGCGGATAGGCGTTGCTGATCCGCTCCACGTCGGTCCCCAGCAGGCTCTTGGGGTAGTGCCCGATGCCCGGGAACCACTCTTTGCCCGCATCGCCGAACACTGGGTTCGTGAGGATCAGCAGCCCCGCGAGGCCCGCGGCGGCCATGGCCACCAGAGCCCCGCGAGGCATCCGGGTCATCCGGCCGTCGGCGTAGAAGAACCCCAGCTGGTGGGGGAGGAGGAACACGAAGGCCACGTTGGCCCATCGGGCCCCGGGCACCCCGAGCGCAAACCCCAGAGCGTCCGCGATCACCGCGCCCGCGAGCATCACCGCCGGAACCGCCAGCCCGAACCGCTCGTGGAGGCGGATCATCGCCGGGGCCAGGATGATCACGGCCGCGTACACGGCCAGGAACCACAGAGGGCCGAACGGAACCGTGGCTCCCGGCGGCTTCATGCCGCGCAGGTAGGGCGTGGTGGGACGGCCCACGTCGGCAACGTGGAGGATCACCTGTACCACGGCCCAGATCCCCACGAAGACCAGGCTGGGCCGGAGCAGGCGCTCCAGACGGGTCCGGAGCCACGTCCATATCGAGTCGCCGCGGCGCCGGAACGAGCGATAAGAGACCAGGTTGGAGAACCCTCCGACGAAGAAGAAGATCGGCATGACCTGGAGGAACCACGTGGCGATCCACAGCCATGGGGTGAGGCCGATGGCGCTGGTCGTGCCGATCAGCCCGTCTTCCCAGTAGATCACCCCGATCAGCCAGTGACCCACCACCACCACCAGGATGGAGAAGGCCCGGAGGAAGTCGACGTACCGGTCCCGGGTGACCGGCGTCGCCGCCGCCAGTCGATCGAGCTCCGTGCTCACGGTGTCTCGGTTGGTTCGACCATGTTCAGGGTTCATCGGTATCACACCCGGGCTGCCTGACACCGCGGTTCGGCCTGTGCCACCATGGTTCGCCGTGCCCGAGAAGATCGACCTGCACGCGCACACCATCTACTCCGACGGGACGTTCACGCCGTCGGAGTCGGTGAAGCTGGCCCTGGAACGAGACCTCACGGCCCTGTCGATCAGCGACCACGACTCCACCGAGGGCCTGGGGGAAGCTTTCGAGGCCGCGGACGGAACCGGTCTGGAGATCGTCCCCGGCGTGGAGTTCTCCACGGTGAGCGACGGCCACGGTGTCCACGTGCTCTCGTACTGGATGGATCTCGAGGATCAAGAGTTCCAGGGCGAGCTCCGGCGCCTGCGCGAGGACCGGTTCTCCCGGGGAGAGCGGATGGTGGAGAGGCTCCGGGAGCTGGGCCACCCGATCTCGTTCGAGCGGGTGCGCCAGATCGCTCAGGGGAAGAACATCGTCCGGCCCCACGTGGCCCAGGCGCTGGTCGAGGCCGGGGTGGTGCCCACCATCGACGACGCGTTTACCCCCGAGCTGATCGGGAACGGCGGAAGAGCGTACGTGGAGAAACACGCCCTGGATCCCCTGGACGCCCTGGCGCTGATCGAGCGGGCCGGCGGGGTGGCGGTGGTGGCCCATCCCGGCCTGTGGCAGGAGGGCCTGGGAGTGCCGGACGAATTGATCGAGCGGATGGCCGAAGCCGGTCTCGCGGGGATCGAGGCCGCCCACTCCGATCACACCCCGGAGATGGAGCAGCGGTATCGGGACATGGCCAAGCGGTTGGGGGTGGTGGCCACGGGATCTTCCGACTGCCACGGCACCCGGTACGATCCGGTCCGGTTGGGCCTGGTGACCACCGACCCAGAGGAGTTTCATCGCCTGAAGGCCAGGGCCGCCCGGTAACAGAGATCCGATGGCCATCACCGTCACGCCAGTCCTGGAAAGCTTCGACCCGACCACCGGGGAGCTCCTGGGCACGGTTCCGATCACCCCCCCGGAAAGCGTCGACCAGGTGGCCTCGGAGGTGGCCCGGATCCAGCGCGGGTGGGCCATGGTCCCCTTGCCCGAGCGTCTCCAGGTGATCGCCGAGGCCGCCCAAGTGCTGATCCGCCGGCGCGACGAGCTGGCCCTGGCCATCACCCGGGAGAACGGCAAGACCATCGTGGAGTCGGGGGTCGTGGAGATCGCCAACGGCATCGCCACGCTCCACTGGATCGCCAGAGAAGGCATGCGCCACCTGTCACCGGAACGGCTGCCAGAGCATCCGTTGACCCGGCAGAAACGCCACTGGATCGTGTTCCGCCCCCTGGGGGTGGTGGGGGTGATCTCCCCCTGGAACTATCCCTTCATCATCCCGGCGGGGGAGGTGGGCCAGGCTCTGGCCGCAGGAAACGGAGTGGTCCTCAAGCCGTCGGAGTTCACCCCTCTCTCCGCGGACCTCATCGCTTCGGTTTTCGCCGAGGCCCGCCTGCCTGAAGGCCTCCTCCGAGTGATCCACGGGACCGGCGAGACCGGGGCGGCGCTGTGCGAGGCGGGCCCGGTGGCCAAGATCTTCTTCACCGGCAGCGGAGTCACCGGACGGAAGGTGATGGAGGCCGCCGCTGGCCACGGCAAGCCGGTGATGCTGGAGCTCGGAGGCAAGGACCCCGCGGTGGTGTGCGCGGACGCGGATCTCGACCGCACGGTCGGGGGCGTGCTGTGGTCGGGCTTGTGCAACTCGGGCCAGACCTGCGCGGGGGTGGAGCGGATCTTCGTGGATCGAAGGGTGCACGACGAGTTCGTCCGCCGGCTGGTGGCCGGGGCACGGGAGATTGTCCCCGGGGACCCCAAGGACCCCGCCACCCAGATCGGCCCCATGAACAACGACATGCAATACGCCAAGGTCATGGACCAGCTCGATGACGCTCTGGGGCGGAGAGCCAGGCTGGAGTGCGGCGGCCCGGTGGAGGTCCCGGGGATGGCCGGCAAGTTCATCGCTCCGGCGGTGCTCACCGGCGTCGACTCCGCCATGAAGGTCATGATCGAGGAGACGTTCGGACCCCTGCTTCCGGTCATGGCCTTCGACACCGAAGAGGAGGCCGTCCGCCTGGCCAACGACTCGCCCTACGGGCTGGGAGCCAGCGTGTGGAGCCGGGACCTCCGTCGGGCCCGCCACATCGCGGACCGGCTGGAGTCCGGGATGGTGTGGGTCAACGACCACACCTACTCCCACGGCTTGGCCCAGACGCCGTGGGGCGGGGTGAAGGGATCGGGCACCGGGGTCACCCATTCCCGGTTCGGGTTCTACGAGATGGTCGACAAGCGCCTGGTCTCCGAGGATCCCGGGTGGCTCCCCGATGGTTGGTGGCACCCTTACTCGGAGGGCATGCGCCGGGGGTTCGACGGTCTGGTCGACGCGATCTACTTGCCGCGCGGCGCGGCCAGGACGATCTGGGAACGCCGCGGCGACGTGGTCCCGTTCCTCCGGGATCTCATCGACCGCCGGTGACCTCGCACCTCGACGTGGTGTTCCTCGACGTCGGTGGCCCCCTGTACGGCGACCGCCCCTACTACGAGGGGCTTCTGGCGGCGATCAAGGAGGCTCGGCCCGACGCCGACGAGGACACGTTCTGGGCCGAGTTCCAGGCCTGCCGCCGGGACCAGCGCGGGCCGTTCACCCGCCGGCTGGTGCGGCGCTTCCTGCCGGAGGACCGTTACGACGAAGTGGTTGCCCGGGGCCGGGAGCTGTGGCGGTATCCCCCCGAGGCCCTGCAACCGGACGTCCGGGAGGCGCTGGAGGCTCTGGACGGCTCCTACCGGCTCGGAGTGTTGGCCAACCAGGAGCGGTGGATCCGGGAGACCATGAAGCGGGACGGCATCGCCGGGTACTTCGAGCTGTGGGTGGTGTCCGCGGAGGTGGGGGTGGAGAAGCCGGCCCCGGCGATCTTCGGTCACGCCCTGGCCCAGGCGCGCGTCGGACCGGAACGCTGCGCGATGGTCGGCGACCGGCTCGACAACGACGTGATCCCCGCCAGGGACCAGGGAATGCGAGGGGTGTGGCTCCTCCGCGGCGAGGCTCCCGACGACCCCACCCTCGAACAGCTTGATCGAGCGGACGCGGCCATCCGCTCCCTGCTCGAGCTCCCCGGCGCGCTGGCCGGGCTGTGAGCTCTTGTGACCTCTACAGCGACGAGGACACCAGTAGCCAGGCGCCGTACGCGGCCAGGACGAAGGCTCCCACGCCGCGTCCGGCCCGGCCTCGGGCCAGGAACACGGTGGCCACCACGGCATACAGGGCGGCCACGGCCAGGAATGCCGTGGCTGCGGCGCTGTCGACCTCCAGGGGGCGGACCAGTGCGGCGAGGCCCAGGACCCCAGAGCTGAACGCGGCGAGCGTCCCGAACAGGTTGCCGGTGGCCAGCTCGGGGTGCCCTCGGCGGACGGGAAGCACCTCGAGGAACACCTCGTCGATGCTCACCACGATCCCCAGGACCCCGGCTCCCACGAACCCCGCCAGGAGGTCGGTCTCCTCGACCAGGCGCTCGGCGCCCCCCACGGCCACCAAGGCCCCGGCCACCAGCAGGACCAGTCCCCCGGCGACCAGAGCTCCCCCCCGTCTCCGGCTTCCCCCGGCGGCCTCGGACTCCAGCTCCGCCCCGTGAGCGACCGCGGCGCTCCGCTCACGAAGCAGGACCGCGACGTAGGCGGCGTACACGGCGATCAGGAGGGCGCCCTCGGGGCGGTCCACCACCCGGTCGGCAAGTGTGGTGGCCGCGCCCACCAGGGGGATCGCGGGGACCAGGACCATGATCGGAGAGGGGGAAGCGACGGGACGGCGGGATACTAGGAGGGCGGCTCCGAATGCCGCGCTGAACAGGAACAGGACGGCTCCGAAGATCTCGCCGGCGGCGATGGCCGTCTCCCCTCGCGCCGCCGCGGCGACAGCTGCCCCCAGCCCCTCCGGGTCGATGCCGAACAGCAGCGCCCCCAGGGCGAACGCCGGGAAGCCGGTGGCCCGGGCCAGGGCCGTGGCACCGCGGACGGCCGCCTCCGCCCCCACGTACAGGATCGCGGCGCCCAAGGCGAGGAGCCCCACGGCCACGAGCATCGGCGGGAACGATAGACCATCGATAACTAGGAACATGGGACTAGGAGAAATGGTGCGGATGGGCTATTCCTCCGGAAGGGTGCAGCTGACATCCTGGAAGCGATGCTCGCGACCGCCCCGCCCGGCAGCCGCCCGCTGACCCCCCGCCAGCGCCAGGTCCTCACGCTCGTCTCCGAGGGAAAGACGATCCGAGAGATCGCCCTCGAGCTCG
The DNA here is from genome assembly GCA_050692555.1 of Actinomycetota bacterium. GTDB lineage: Bacteria > Actinomycetota > UBA4738 > UBA4738 > CALAEC01 > DAITPV01. Next base: position 30,859 of record JBOGVS010000029.1, on the reverse strand, counting down.
ACCGGTCTCCGTTCACCATCAAGGGAAGCATGGAGACGATCTACGAGCGGCTGGGAGCCCTGGACCGGGTCCAGGCCGTGTCGATCGCGCTCCGTTCCGGTCAGATCAACTGAATCGCCGAGCCACGCCGGGCTCAGTGGTCGCTCTTGCCGGTGAACTGGAACGAGGAGATCTTCAGCGCGGGGACCCGGGAGGCCGCGAAGAAGAACTCGCTGGCCAGCTCGGTCTCGGCCCCGACGGCCTGAACGTCCCGAAGCGCCTCGATGATCGACTGCGTGAACCTGAAGTTCCTCACCGGCTCGACCACCTTCCCGTCCTCGATCAGCCAGGTGCCGTCGCGAGTCATGCCGGTGATCACCGCCGCGGTGGGGTGGACGATGTTCGAGTAGTGGAACCGGGTGACCAGGAGGCCGCGCTCCGTTCCGGCAACCATGTCATCCACCCGGGCCTCCCCGGGCTCGAGGAACAGGTTGAGGGGGAACGGTCCCTCCGGGTTTGGGGGCGGGAGCGCGTGGCCCGTGGTCTCCGTCCCCGACTGCTTGGCGCTCCGCCGATCGTGGACCCCGCCCTTCACCACACCTCGGTCCACCAGGGTGACTCGCTTCTTCGGAGTGCCCTCGAAGTCGAATGGCATGCCGATGGTCTGAGCGGACAGGGCGTCGTCGACGATGATCACCCGGTCGGACATCACCTTCTTCCCGATGCTGTCCGAGAAGCAGGACCGGCCTTCGGCGATGGCCCGCCCTCCGAACCCCAGGTACGCGAGGAACGCCAGCAGGGTGGCCACGGCCGGCGGCTCCAGGACCACCTCGTACCTGCCGGGTTCCAGCTCCCGGGGTGACTGGCTTCTCCTGGCCTTGTCGAACGCGCGCCGGCCGACCTCGGCGGGGTCGATGTCTCCGAATCGCCCCGCGGTGACCTCGGCGAAGCCGGTCCCGCCGTCCCCTCCGGAGACCACGGTCGACACCGTGGACTGGGTCAGGGCCGTGTGACAGAGCTGCCCCTCGGTGTTCGCCAGGGCCACCTCGCTGGCGGTGATCTCGCTCGCGCCGGCCGCGTGGAACCCCTCGCCGCACTCGGCCACCAGACGGGCCACCGACTCGGCCCGGTCTCGCGGGGTGGTGGACGCGGTGTGCTCGTCGAAGGAATCCGGGCGCTCCGGGGCATCGGCCCGGGGGGCCAGGCCCGGGAACAGGGGGTCGGGAGCGGCCATCTCGGCGAGCTCCAGGGCGCTGCGGGCCGCCCGAGCCGCGCCCTCCTTGGTCATCTCGTTGGTGGAAGCCACGCCCACCCGACCCCCGCTGACTACCCGGACCTTGATCCCGGTGTCCTCCCGGAACGTGCTCTGGTGGATGGCCGAGCCGGCGAACCTGGTGAGCCCGGTCCAGTCGTGGACCACCAGGACTTCCGCGCCGTCCGCGCCGGGCAGGTCGAGTGCGGCTTCCGCGACCCCGCGGAGCTCGTCCGGGCCGGCCAGCTCCGGCACTAGCGCACTCCCACCCGGACGTCCCGGAACCGAGCCGGCGCAGTCCCGTGGCCCACCCGGGCCACCTGGCCGGGCTGGCCCTTGCCGCAATTGGGCGTGCCCCACACCGTCCACTCCTCATGGCCGCCAACCGCGTCGCACGACCCCCAGAACTCGGTGGTGATCCCGGTGTAGTTCGGGTTGCGGTACATCTCGGTGAGCTTCCCGTCTTTGATGCGCCAGGCGATCTCGCAGCCGAACTGGAAGTTGACACGACGGTCGTCGATCGACCACGACGTGTTCGTGGACATGAACATGCCGTCCTTGGTGTCCCCGATCAGCTCGGCCAGGGTGCCCTCGCCCGGCTCGAGGTTGATGTTCGTCATCCGGATCAGCGGAAGGTTCTGCCAGCCGTCGGCTCGCATCGTGCCGTTGGAGGCCCCGCCGATCATGGCAGCCGTCTCCCGGCTGGACACGAAGTCGTTGAACACCCCCGCCTCGATGACCTGGACCCGCTGGGCGGGCACCCCTTCATCGTCGTAGCCGTAGGACCCCAGGCCTCCGGGCAGGGTGGCATCCGCGGTCACGTTCACGTGCTTCGAGCCGTACCGGAGCCGTCCACGATCCTCCGGGGATAGGAACGAGGTGCCGGCGTAGGCCTCCTCCATGCCCAGAACCCGATCCAGCTCGATGGGGTGGCCGATCGATTCGTGCACCTGGAGGACCATCTGCTGGGAGTCCAGGACCAGGGTGGTCTCCAGCGGAGGACAGTCCTTGGCCGTCAGGAGCTCAACGGCCTCGGTAGCGGTTCGCTCCGACTCCTCGAGGAGCGACATGGCCCGGATGTGCTCGTAGCCCGCAGCCGAGAGGTGTCCTCGGAACGAGTTGGGGAAGGAGCGTCGTTGGAGCTCCCCTTCGCCGAGCGCGGTGGCCTCGATCCCTGCGCCGGAGTGGGTGATGGTCTGTTCCACCGCTGCGCCCTCCGTGGACGCGAAGGCGGAGTGCTTCCGGTACAGGTCCAGCATGGCCTCGGCGAAGGCGAGACCTTTCACCCCTTGCATCCGGCGGGAGGCCTCCATGAGCAACGCCACTTTTTCCTCCAGCGACACGGCGAAGGGGTCCTCCTGGACCCGCGTCTCCCACGTGGCCACCACCGGCTCGACCTCGGCCAGGCGAACGGGCTCCCGCGGGAGCCGTGAAGCGGCTCGGGCGATCTCCAGCGCCAGGCGAGCGGTGCGGTGGACGTCCTCCTCGGTGGGATTGGCCGAGGCGGCGAAGCCCCAGTACCCGCCCTCCAGGACCCGGATCCCCACCCCTTCGGAGCGGGCCCTGTCGATCCCTTCCATCTCCTGGTTCTTGACTGAGACGGACTCGGTCTCCTCCGTGACCCACCGGGCGTCCGCGTAGTCCGCGCCGGCGGCTCGGGCCGCCTCCACCGCTTCCTTCACCAGGTCCAGCACCGCTGCCTCCCTCGCGGGCCGGGGGAGAGGCCCGAGGCCGTAGCCTAGCGCGCCCCTCCGACATGGGGCCAGAACGTGGCAGGGAATCGATCCCTTGGCGGCGAATAGTCCTCTGGGAATCCTGGGAGGAGGGCTTCAGTGCTGAAGCGAAGGCAAGTTCTGCTGTTGACCGCCCTGTCGCTGGTGGCCAGTGGCTTGATGGTGGGAGTGGCCGCCCCGCCGGTGGTGGCCACCCCCGTGGCCACGAACGACGAGCTCTATGGGCTCTACGGACGGGTGTTCCCCGACCCGCACGGCTGCCTTCGCGGCGCCCCCGCCACCAGTCCTTGGGCCAAGGGAGAGGTATGCGCCGGCCAGTACGTGCAGTGGGACGAGGCCGTGTCCGGCCTGCAGTTCCTGGAGTCGAAGTTCGGGCGATACCTCCAGGTGATCAACCTGCGGACCATGTTGGGTGATCACCCGGCATTCGCCAACCGAGACTTCCAGTCCGCCGGACTACCGCAGCCCGATCTCTCCCGGGACCGGAGGGACCTGTACGTGATCAAGGTCACCGACCGCCAGTCTCCGGTTCCCGAAGCCGAGCGGAAGCATTTCGCCTACTCGCTGTCGATCCACGGGATCGAGCGAGCGGGGCTGGAGGGCGGGATCAGGGCCATCGAGGACCTGGTGACCTGGGCCGCCTGCGAGGAGGACCCGGCGGCCGCGCCCGGGTGCGCCGCTGAGGGCCCGTTCCCCAAGAGGATCCTCGAGCCATCGGACTCCGGTCCCACCGCCGGCGAGGTCCTGGACCACGGGGTCGTGTACTTCGTGTTCGCGAACCCGGACGGCTGGCACCGTGGCGATGTCAGCGAGGGCCAGGTCTTCTACCAGCGGTACAACGGCAACGGCATGGACCTCAACCGGGACTGGGCCTCGATCGGTTACACGGAGGCGCAGTACACGCCGTTCAGCGAGCCCGAGAGCCAGGACTACGCCTCGTATCTGTCGTGGGTGAAGGACCAGACCGCGGACGGCAAGTTCGCGGGAGCCATCGACCTCCACGGGATGGTCACCGCCCGGGCGTTCTCGTTCACCCTCCTGGGCGCCGGCCAGCGCGACTACCGCAAGAACGCTCGGACCGTGGACACGTCGATCTCCACCTTCCGTGACTCGGAGGCTCGGCTGTCGTGGAGTCCCTTGATCGCCCCACGGGAGGAGTGCCCGGTGCTCCGGCAGGACGTGGGTGTGCTGGTCAGCGAGGCCGCCGCGCAGATGTGCTCCGACCAGTGGGGCACGGTGTGGGACACGATCAACTATCAGGTGACGGGGTCGATGGGCGACTGGATGGACTCACCGCTCGGGCTGAACGCGGTGGGCATCGACAACGAGATGGCCCTGTCCCACCTGGCTCCCAACACCGCGTTCGACCCCGGCCTGGAGCAGCTCCACATCGACGGCAACAAGGGCCTGATCTACTCGCAGATCTCCTCGCTGCTGTTCGAGGAGCCGGTCACGTTCGAGCCCGGCGGCAAGGTCGCTTACGTGCTCGATCGTCAACGGACCACGGATCCGGGCGGGGGTTCCGTGGAGGGCGGCCTCTCGGACTACCCGACCCAGGACGACATCGAGGCCCTGGAGGTCTCCGGTGAGGGCGTGGAGTTCGAGGTCAAGGGGCCCGAAGACGGCGTGTACAACGCCGGACTGTCGATCGAGGCCACCTGCACCAACGCCCAGGGCATCGGTGCCTGCACGGGAACCGGCGTGGCGAACGTGTTCATGATCCTCGACTACTGCGGACCCCCCGAGCACGTGGGCGACCCCGAGGGGTGCCATGAGGTGGCCAGGTACTTCAACCAGAGCCCCATCTACTCGCAGGCCGGGGCCCGGATCGACCTGAACAACCCCCGGCCGGGCCCGTACCAGATCCGGCCAAGCGCAGCCCGGGTGGGTCCGGTCCGATACGAGATCACCTTCAGCAGGGACGCTGCATGGAGCCGGAGCAGGCTCCATACAACGCCTCTCGGATGGACTCCTTCACCGACCTCAACCGCTACACCGCAAAGAAGGACCGGCTTCAGGCGCTGAAGCCGGGTGACATCGTGCGCTGGCCCTCCATCCTGTCCCGGTACGACACGGTCGTGGTGGCGAACGAGCTCGCGCCCGTGAAGAATCCGTCGGCCGCCTGGCGGCAGGCATACATCGCCGCGCTTTCGAACTTCGCCTCCAGTGGGGGCAACTTGGTGCTGACCGATGCGGCCATCGCGGGGCTGCCCGAGCTCGGAACGGGGATCGACCCCGCGGCAGTGAAGGGAGGGTTCTTCTACGCCGGATGGATGGACTTCGACGACGGAGAGGGTCCCACCTACGACCGGCACCCCCTGGCCGCGGGGGTGAACATGGAGGGCACTGCCGAGGGCATCGGAAACGTCGGCGACCTCACGTTCGACAATCGGCACCAGACGTACGAGCCGGTTCCACTGGGCTACTACGTGGGCCCCGGTGGCTCGGGGAACGCGTCGTGCACCTCAGACCGGTGTGATTCGCCGAACTGGATCGTCGACGAGGCCGCGTGGACCGCTGCGGGAGGGACGGTAGCGGCCAAGACCCTGGTGCGGGAGACGACGGAGCCGGACAGCGCTGCATCCACCGGCGTGTCTCTCGGCGAGCTCCCGTTCGGGGATGGGGTGATCCGGATCGGCGGGGCCCTGCTGCCCGATCCCACCGAGGAGAATCACCATCCCTATGGGCTGGCGTCCTACTCGGTGACGTACACGGGCTACCAGGTCTTCGAGAACCTGATCCGGTTCGATCGTGCGACCGGGACCGCTGCCGGATAGCGTTCCCGTCCTTGATGCCCGGGCGCCGGGGCCGGAGCCCCGGCGCTTCGGCGTTCGGGAGGCGGTATGGTCCCCGCTGAGATGAGCGTGCTGGATGGGAAGGTTGCCGTGGTCACCGGGGCCGGCCGAGGGATCGGCCGCGGCGAGGCGTTGTTGCTGGCCACCCACGGCGTCCGGGTGGTGGTCAACGATCTCGGGGGGGAGTGGGACGGCACCGGGCAGGATCCGCGGCCGGCCACCGAGGTGGTGGAGGAGATCCGGTCCGCGGGCGGCGAGGCCGTGCCCCACCACGAGGACGTCTCCGAGCCCGAAGGCGCCCGCGGAGCGATCGGTCTCGCCCTGGACACGTGGGGTCGCCTCGACGCGGTGGTCAACAACGCCGGGATCCTCCGGGACCGGATGATCTTCAACATGTCGGTGGAGGAATGGGACGCGGTGATCAAGGTCCATCTCCGGGGAACGTTCCTGTGCACCCAAACCGCGTGCGCCCACTGGCGCGACCGGTCCAAAGCGGGAGAGCAGATCGCGGGGCGGGTGGTCAACACCTCCAGTACCAGCGGGCTGCTGGGGATCGGCGGCCAGTCGAACTACGGCGCGGCAAAGGCCGGGATCGCCGCGTTCACCCAGATCGTGTCGATGGAGATGGAGAAGCACGGCGTCACCGTCAACGCCATCGCTCCGGGAGCCCGGACTAGGCTCACGGAGCAGACCTTCGGCGACTTGAGAGTCGAGGGTGAATTCGACCCCCTGGCTCCCGAAAACGTGGCGCCGCTGGTCGCGTACCTGTGCACCGACGACGCCTCCGGGATCACCGGCCAGGTGTTCGGGATCACCGGCGGCCTCGTGGAGCTGTACCGGGGCTGGACCCCCGAGGCCGAGCTGGAGAAGGAGGGCCGCTGGGAGGTTGGGGAGCTGGCCGAGCGGATCGACGAGCTCTTCCTGGATCGCCCCAGGGTGTACCGCCCCGCCGGCTCTCCACTCCGCCGGATCACCGGCCTAGGCCAGGAGGGCTAGCTCCAAGCGTCCCCGTTTTTGTCAGACCCCCCTCGTACGCTCGGGGTGGAGGTGACGGGGATGACGACGACCGAGCTGGTGCTGGTGATCTTGTTGGGCGCGGCCCTGGTGGCGCTCGTCGCGCTGCTGCGGGGGGCCGGGCGCGACGATGTCTCGGGGAGGATGGAGGCCCAGTCGGCGCAGATCGCCCGGCTGGCAGATGCCCTTGGCCGACGGACCGGCGATGACCTCGATCTGCGGGGTGACCTGGGCCGGACCCGGGAGGTCGTGGAGGCCGTGCGGGCCGGTCTGGAGTCCCGGCGCCGGGCCGAGGAGGACGGATGGGCCACCATCGGGCGGCTGGAAGCGGTGTTGCTCGGTGGGGGAGCTCGGGGCCGTCCCGGGGAGAACCTGTTGGAGGAGGCCCTGTCGCTCCTCCCTCCAGGCATGCTGGTCCGGGACTTCGCGGTGGGAGGAAAGCGGGTGGAGTTCGCCCTGGCACTCCCCGACGGACGCCGGCTCCCCATCGATTCGAAGTGGACCGCCTCTCGGGGGCTGGAGGCGCTGGAGGCCGAGGAGGATCCGGAGGCCGTCCGGCTGCTGTGCCGCCGAGTAGAGGACGAGGTCGCCCGAAGGAGCAGGGAGGTGGCCACCTATCTCGATCCCGCGCTGACGACCCCGTTCGCCGTGGCCGCTGTTCCCGACGCGGCCTTCGCCGTGTGCCGAAAGGCTCACGCGGACGCGTTCGCCAGAGGAGTGGTGCTGGTCCCGTACGCCACGGCGCTGCCTGTGGTCTTGGCTCTCTACACCTTGTCTGCGCGTCACGGAGAATCGGTGGACACCACCGCGTGCTTCGTCGAGCTGGAAGGGTTGGTGACCCAGATGGAGGTCACCCTGGAGAACAAGGTGGCCAGGGCCACCTCCATGCTGCAGAACGCCGCCGACGAGTGGCGGACCCACGTGGGGAGGGCTCGTGGGGCCCTGGCCCGAGGAAGGTCGTCGGGTGAGAACGGCGAGGTGCCTCCGGTGCAAGAATTTGTCGCTTTTGAGCCCTCGGGTCACTCCGGGTAGTCTCTCCGCCGTGAGGTCCAGGCCACACCGGCTCATCAGTACCTCGTGAGCGACGATCGGGACCATCTTCGCCGGCTGCGCCGGGTGAACGGCCGTCCTCGCTCCGGGGGAACGGAGAGGTTCGGCGAGGCCCAGCGGATCGGCCTCCGTAAGGTGGAGGAGGGGATCGCCCCCAGCCCCGAGGCCTTCGCCGCGGGGCCACGGGGTGGCCCCCGCGAGCGCCGATGGGTTCCGGCCCTCATCGCGGCGCTGCTCTCGGTCTCGTTGGTGACCTCGGTCCTCGTTCTGTCGCTCCTGGGCGGGAGCGACATCCCCGGCTCCCCGGTCGCTCCATCGATCGAGGCGGTCGCCCCCGAGGCCGAGACGCCGCCCATCGAGGTGGCCGATCCCCCCGGGGGCGAGGATCCGGACGAGGGTTCCGACGAGGATCGGTCCGCGGGAGGCGGCCAGCAACCCGCGGCCCTGGTGGGCCGGGACGACGATGAGGGCGACACGGGCCTCGACACCGGCGACGGCGGCGGCCCCGGCGGTGGTGACAGCGGTGGCGGGAAGGACGACGGGAAGGACGACGGGAAGGGCGGCGGTGGCGGAGGCGGGGGAGGTGGAGGCGGAGAGGACGATGAAGAAAGCGTCACCCCCCCGGCGCCTCCACCCCCACCGCCTACGGGCGACACCGATGGCATTCCGGTCGGCGTCGTGGTGCCGCCGACTATCGACGTCGGGGACGACGTGGGTGGCGACCAGGGCGACGACGACGGCGGCGAGGGCGATGACGGCCACGACGACGGCGTGGTGGATGACGGAGACGAGGCCACCAAGGACGACGACGAGTGCCGGCTCGTGGACGACGAAGACGAGGACGACGTAGACGAGAACGACGAAGACGACGGCGGCGAGGGCGATGACGCCCACGAGGACGACGAAGAGGACGGCGATCAGGACCACAACGCCGGCTGGACGGACCACTCCGACCAGCATTCCTGGGACCTGGATGATGACTCCTGGGACTGGGACTAGCCGCCGGCACGACCCCCTGGACCCCGAGACCCCCGGGCCCTGAGCCCAAGCGAGACCCTGGCCACGTGGCCGTCGAGGACGCCCTCCGCGATCTGGGGTTCGTCGTGGATCGCCGGACCCGTGACGCCTCGTACCACGCCGCTCGCCCCACCCCGTACCTGACCTACTGGGTCCACCTCTACGGCGATGGGAGTGCCCTGTTCACGTGGGAGTTCGCCATCGCCGAGTACGCAGGCACGCTGGGCCTCCAGGTGGGATCGGGGGAGGAGCTGAACACGTTCCTGTACCCCCGCGAGGACGTTCGCGGGCCGCAAGATCCGGCCTGGGTGGTGGCCCAGATCGACGCCACCGAGGCGGTCCTCCGGTCCTTCTCCCTCCTCGATCCGGCCTCCTGAGCCGGCGCCTGCCCCTTGACAGAGGCCCTTCAAGGCGGGTATAGTCCGGGTCGTACTAGAACTAAATAAACTAGTACACCTAGAACCAGGAAGAAGGAGGCCGAGATGGCTCAAATGACTGCTTTCGTGGAGCGCACCGGCTCGATCGAAGGAGGGGAGGGGAGGAACGGCCCCGGCTCCCGAGTGATCGCGGTGGTGCTGTCGGACGGTACCGTTCGCGAGGTCGGACCCCAGTGGGCCGACCGGCGCTCGATCAGTCGGTCCTGGTCTTCCGGGTCGGTTGGCGGAGACGACTGGATGCTGTGGTGGGAGCGGCGGTCCTATAGGTGACCACCCAGACAGGCAACAAGACGAAGGAACGAGAGCTGCCCGTGACCTCCTACGCGGTGCTCGGGCTATTGACGTTCGGAGAGCACTCGGGCTACGAGCTGATGAAGCTGGTCGAGCACTCGATCGGTTTCTTCTTCACTCCCGCGAAGAGCCAGATCTACAGCGAGCTGAAGCGCCTGGTGTCCGTGGGCTACGCGACGGAGAAGGAAGTGGTGCAAGACCGCCGTCCGGACAAGCGGGTCTACGCGATCACTCCGGAGGGGGAGCGCGCCCTCCGGAGCTGGCTGGAGAACGCCGAGGTGGCGCCGGACGAGGTCAAGAGCCCGTTCATGGTCAAACTGTTCTTCGGCAGGCACATGAGCCGGGAGGCGCTGCTGGCACAGCTGAAGCGAGTTCGGGAGGAAGCGAGCGGACGCCTTCGGCACCTGAAGATGATCGAGATCGGGATCAAGGACCAGGACTCGCTGTTCCATCCGTACCTCACGCTCAAGTGCGGCCTGACCTACACGCGGGCCACGCTCCGGTGGGCGGACGAGACGATCCGGGAGATCGAGGGGAGGGAGGAGGTATGAGGGCCGGCGCGAGGCGGATCTCAACGGAGCCGGCAGTGGTCGTCGAGGACCTGGTGAAGGTATTCCCCGGGCCCGGTGGAGGCGAGGTCAACGCGGTGGACGGCGTTACGTTCTCGGTACGCCGCGGCGAGGTGTTCGGCCTTCTGGGGCCGAACGGCGCCGGGAAGACCACCACGCTGGAGATCATCGAGGGCCTCCAGTCTCCGACCAGGGGCCGTACCTCCGTCCTGGGGCTCGACTCCCAGCGAGATCGCTCCCGGATGAAGGAGCGGATCGGCGTCCAGCTCCAGGCCGGGGCGTACTTCGACTTCCTGACCCTGGAGGAGATCCTTGATCTGTTCGGATCCTTCTATCCGCGAAGCGTTCCGCCCGTCCAGCTCCTGGAGAAGGTGGGGCTAGTCGAGAAGCGAGAGGCCCTGGTGCACGAGCTGTCCGGTGGTCAGGCCCAGCGGTTCTCCATCGTGGCCTCCATGGTCAACGACCCCGAGGTGGTGTTCCTCGATGAGCCCACCACCGGCCTCGACCCCCAGGCTCGCCGGAACCTGTGGGACCTGATCAGGGTGATCAACGGGGACGAGGGGAAGACCGTGGTCCTCACCACCCATTACATGGAGGAGGCGGAGATCCTCTGCGACCGGGTGGCCATCATCGACCACGGGCGCATCGAGGCGCTGGACACCCCCATCGGCCTGGTCCACGAGCTTCCGGTGGCCTACCGGATCCAGTTCGCCACCCCCCAGGAGGTCGACGAGGCTGATCTGCGAAGGCTGCCGGGTGTCGCGGAACTCACGGTGTCCATGAACGGCGGGTACGGGTACGAGCTCGGGGTGGCCCGTGCACAGGTGACCCTCCCGGCGTTCGTGTCCTGGGCGGAGCGGAACCGGGTGCAGGTCGACGATGTGCGGGTGTTGCCGGCAACCCTCGAGGACGTGTTCCTGTCGGTGACGGGTCACGCGCTCCGCGAGTGAGCCTCGGGGAGGAGTGAGTCAGATGGTCAAGCTGTTCGTGGCCAGCGTGAAGATGCTGTATCGGGACCGGCAGGCCCTGTTCTGGGCCATGGCCTTTCCGGTGATCTTCACCGTGGTGTTCGGGCTCTTCGACTTCACCCAGACCCCCGAGCTGAGCATCCGGGTGGTGGCCGACGAGCCTTCACAGGTCTCCCGGGCCCTGGTGGAGGGGCTCGAAGAGGTCGAGTCCTTCACCGTGCAGACCTCCTCGGACCTGGAGGCCGCGCGGCGTGACGTGGAGGACGGCGGGACCGACGTGGCGGTGGCCATCCCCGATGACGCCGGCGCAACGGCCCCAGACGCAGCGGGCGGGGGGGCCGGAGTACCTTCGGAGCTGGAGATCCTGTACAACGAGTCGAACTTCGACGAGAACCAGTTCGCCCTGGAGACGATCGGGCGGGTGGTGGATGGCTTGAACCTGCGCCTCTCCGGGGTGTCCTCTCCGCCGCTCCGGCTGGAGGAGGAGGCCATCAGCGGAAGGTCCATCGAGTACTACGACTTCCTGCTTCCAGGCCTGGTGGCCATGGGAGTGATGAACTTCTCCATCGTGGGGATGTCCGTGGCCGTGGCCCGGTTCCGGGAGCAGAGGATCCTGCGGCGCATCCTGGCCACGCCGCTTCGCCCGGTGAAGTTCCTGGCCGCGCAGGTGATGGCCCGGGTCCTCCTGGCCCTGGTCCAGGCGCTGTTGATCATGGCCGTGGGCGTGTACCTGTTCGGGGCGAATATCTACGGCAACGTGCTGTGGATGCTGGTCCTGGCTTCCGTGGCGAACCTGGCCTTCCTGAACCTTGGGTTCGCGGTGGCGGGCCGGGCCTCCAACCCCGACGCGGCCCAGGGGATCGGGACCGCGGTGTCCATCCCGATGATGTTCCTGTCGGGCGTGTTCTTCCCCACCGATAGCCTGCCGGAAGCCGTGGAGGCAGTGGTCCAGTACCTGCCGCTGACACCCCTGATCGAGGCCCTTCGGGAGATCTCCGTGGAGGGGCTGTCGATCACCTCGACGGGACCCCAGCTGGCACTGCTGGGGGCGTGGGTGGCGGCCTCGTTCCTCATCGCCAGCCGGTCGTTCCGATTCGGCAAGGCGTAAGGTCTGGGTCGACCGTGAAACCCGGCCGGGTGGTGATCGGGCTGGCCCTCGTTGCCCTCGGCGTGCTGTTCCTTCTCGACCGAGCCGGGACCCTGGACGCCGGAGAGGTGATCGGGGACTGGTGGCCGGTGGCCATCATCGGGCTCGGCGCCTGGTCCAGCTGGCGGAACAGCCCCGGTCCGCCTTCGGTCCGGGGATCGTCATCGCCGCCGGCGTGGTCGTGCTGCTGTTCACCACGGACGTGCTGGAAGGGAACGTGTTCACCATCATCTGGCCGCTGCTCCTCATCGTGGTGGGGATCGCCATCCTGTTCCGCCACGGCCGGGGGCGGGGACCCGGGGTGGGGAACTCGAGCGAGGACGTGGTCCGCTCCTCCGCTGTGTTCGGTGGGAGCGAGATCGCCAGCCATTCACAGCGGTTCCGGGGAGGATCCCTGACCGCCGTGTTCGGTGGGGTGACCCTGGACCTCCGTCAGGCGCGGCTGGCGCCGGAGGGAGCGACGCTGTCCGTCACCGCTGTTTTCGGCGGGGTGGACGTGATCGTACCGAAGGATTGGCGGGCGAGGCTCCAGGGGACGCCGATCTTCGGCGGCTACGACGACAAGACCGAAGCCGACGGTCCCCCGGACCCGGGAGCACCCCAGCTGACCGTGGATATCTTGGCTCTGTTCGGTGGGCTCGATCTGAAGAACCGGCCTTAGCACACTCCTGGCGCGTCGTTGGCATGGACGGGGTGGCTTAGACTGGCTCACCGGGAAGGAGGGACCGAATGGACTGGGTGACCTTCTGGCTGTTCCTGCACGTCATGGGGGCGATCGCCGGGTTCGGCGTCTCCTTCGCGTTCCCCTTTCTGGGGGCCCAGGGTGGGAAGGACCCGGCCCACGCCAACTTCGCCTTCCGGGTCACCGAGCTCATCAGCCAGCGGTGGCTGATCCCGTTGGCGATCCTCCAGGGGATCACCGGCATCATCCTCATCCTCACTGTCGACTGGGACCTGTTCGCCAACGAGTGGCTGTACATCGGCATCGCCCTGTACCTCATCGCTTTTTCCTTCTCTCTGCTGGTCCAGGCCAGGACCGAGCACAGGCTCATCGAACTGACCAGCCTGCCGCCGCCCCAGGGGGCGACCGGAGGACCGCCGCCGGAGGTCGCTGCGCTCGGTCGGCGGCTCCGGCTGGGCGGAGTGTTCCTGGCCGCAAACCTCATCGCCATCGTTGTTTTGATGGTGTACAAGCCCGGCGCCTCGTAAGGATCTCTCTGGGGCAGGTTGGGCTACTCTGGAGCCGATGGAGTTCGAGCGCGCGCTGGTCGTGTTCGCGCACCCCGACGACGCCGAGTTCCTGTGCGGGGGGACCGTGGCCCGGTGGACCCAGGGCGGGACCGAGGTCGGCTACGCGTGCGCCACGGACGGTTCCGCGGGTTGGAATGGGCCGGACCTCGATCGCCAGGAGATCGCTCGGATCCGCGAGCGGGAGATGCGGGAGGCCGCGGCGATCCTGGGTGTGGACGACGTTCGGTTCCTGGGATTCGTCGACGGCTCGCTGGCACCCAACCTGGAGCTGCGGCGCGCCGTCACGCGCGAGGTCCGTCGCTTCCGGCCCGACGTGATCGTGGCCCCTGATCCCTCGATGCTGTGGGCCGGCCGCTCGTACATCAACCATCCCGATCACCGGGCCATCGGTGAGGCGGTGCTGGCCGTGGTCTCCTGCGACGCGCCCACCCGGCCCCAGTTCCCCGAGCTGCTGGACGAGGGATTCGAGCCGTACAAGGTCCCGGCCCTGTGGCTGTCCACCGAAGGGTCGGACAGCGACCTCCGGGTGGACATCGGCGAGACCCTGGACCTCAAGATCAAGGCGCTTCGAGCCCACGCCAGCCAGATCGAGAACATGGGCGCCTTCGACGTCGAGGCCAGGATGCGGGAGTGGGGGTCCCAGATGGCCCGGGACGATCCCTTCGACCTGGGCGAGGCGTTCCGAACGTTCGCGCTCGAGGACTGATGGACGAGGAACAGGAGTACGGTCCCCCGGAGGGGGAGGAGAAGGAGAACATCCAGGCCGACCTGGAGGACCTGGGGTCCATGCAGGCGGCCTTCCAGGCCCAGGGGATGAAGGGGGTCATCGTGGCCTGTCCCGACTGCGGGTCGGACCACTATTACGGCTGGGACCTCCTCCGCGAGAACCTCGAGCACATGCTGGCCACCGGAGAGCCGCGGATGCACGAGCCGGCCTTCGAGCCCAAGGAGGAGGACTACGTCCTGTGGGACTACGGCAAGGGGTACGTCGACGCCCTGGCCGACGCCGGGCTGGATGCCGGCCAGCCGGTCGGCGTGGGCGCCTGCGCGTGGTGCGACACGCCGCTCGAGCCGCACTTCGCCTTCTGCCCCCGGTGCGGGCGTCCCACGGCCCCCGCGCGCTTGCTCGCTGAGCTGGTGAACCGGGGGATGGATCAGCGTGAGGCCCGGGCCCTGCTGGTGAAGGCGGGGTTCGAGCCCTTCTCCTAAGCGGGAGGCCGCTCGTCGGGAGGCGGCTGAACGTCGGCCGGTTCCTTCTCGGTGCGACCTCCGGCGATGATCGCCACTCCCACCACGATCAGCAGGAGCGGCCACACCAGCGTTCCCCGGACCTCCCACACGCCCAGCCGGTCCAGCAGGAACACCACGCCGACAAGGAAGAAGAAGATTCCGGCCGCCAGGGTCCCTCGATGCCAGGTCATCGAGTCACGTTGACGTCGCCCAGGCCCACGGTGAGCGCCAGCGACAACCGCGTGGACGCCGAGCCGAAGTCCTGGTCGGTGTATCGGACGTCAACCCCGGCGCCGCCATCCTCCTCGACGTCGAGGAGAGTGGCGTCTCCCACTCCAACCTCGGCGGTGACGTCGAGGACCACGTCCTCGGGGACCTGTACGACCAGCTCGCCCATCCCGACGCCGATCTCCAGGGTCGTGGTCCCGGCCGGGAGCTCGATGGCCGAGAGGTCCACTTCGAGGCGGCCGATGGCCAGATCGTAGTCCTCCTCCAGGGATCCGATCGACACCGGACGTTCCACCCGGTCCCCGATGCCACCTCGGAGGGGCACGTCGATCGCCGACGAAGCCGCGGTCAGCACCGTGAGGACGATCCCCACCGCGATCAGCCTTCCGTGCCTCTCGGTGCGGGACGCGATGATCAGCGCGGCGCCGACCACGACGAGCGCGGCCGGGAGCACCGCGTCCCAGGGGATGTCGGCCAGGTCGAGGCTCTCCAGCAGCCACAGCACTCCGGCCAGCACCAGCAAGAGGCCCATGACCACCGTGCCCAACGGCAGTCGACGTTTCCCCGCCTGGACGCGAGGCTCCGGGGTGCTCACCGCCGCATGCCCCCGAGCAGGATGCCCACCCCGATGGCCACCAGAACTATGGGCCCGATCACCCGGTCGAACCACGGGAACAGCTGGTCCACCAGGAGGATCGACCCCAAAGCGATCAGCCCCACTCCCGCGTACAGCCATATCCCCTCGGCGCGTACGGGCGTCGGGGGTCCGGTGTCCTCGCCGGGCCGCTCCTCGGGGATCAGGAGCCAGGCGACCAGGTAGAGAAGGATGCCGCCTCCGCCGGCGATGGTCAGGACCACGAACCCCAGGCGGACCGCCACCGGATCGACCCCCAGGTAACGAGCCAGCCCGCCGCATACTCCACCGATGACCCGATCGTCCCGGCTGCGGCGCAGCACCCCGCGGGATGGCTCGGGAGGACGCTCGAAAGGCGGCGTGGAGCCCGGAGTGGTGTCGGTCACGGGTTCACGATACGCGGAGTCAGCGAACCAGGGCCAACCGATCCCAGTCTTCCGGTCCGGAGGTGAAGTAGTCGTACAGGCTGGCGCCGATCACGTGCCGGCGATTGGCGGTCCTGACGAACGCGCCGACCTCGCGAGCGTTCAGCTCGTCGGCGATGCCTCCAATGGCGTGCACCCTGGTCCGGAGGTTCCCGGTGCCCTCCCGGACCTCCTGGATGTTGAGGGCGGTGTTCTTGCGTGCGTTCTTGGCGCCGCTCCCGCGCCCCCCGAAGTAGATCATCGGCAGGAACACGTCGTAGATGCGGTCCAGGCCCGCGTACGGGAACGGACCGCCCCACTCGTAGAACCACGGGATGGTGATGGCGCCGAGCGCGTACTTGGCCCCCACGGCGTTCCGGATCCGTCTGGACAGCACGAGGATCCTCCGGTTGCGCTTCAGCACGGGACTGACCAGCCGGGCCTCGATATCCAGGGCGAACGAGTCGAACCGGTGACCGGTGGCGCTCTGGAATTCGATGGCCGCCATCGAGCGCCGGAAGTCGAGCGCCATTTCCTCGAACCCCGGCAGGTACCACGCGACGATTTGCATGCCCGCGCCATGAGCCGCGTCGATCCATCGGGACACGGTCTCGGGCCGGTGGACGTCGGCCTTGCACTGGTAGTTGCAGGTCTCCAGGAACAGGGTCCGGACGCCGTACTGGGCCATCACGGCAACGGTGCCCTCGGGATCCGCCCACCCCTGGTCGTCGTAGATGTCCACCCACGCCGCCAGCCCCCGATACGCGCTTATGTCGGGGCCCTTGGGTTTCTTGGCCGCGGGCGCGGGGGCCGATGTCAGCGCCAGGCCCAGTGCCAAAGCGGCCACGGTCCAGCGTGAAACAAGGGTTCGGTTGGGGAGCATCGAGGAGCTACCCTATCGCGGCCGGTGGCTCGAGCACGGCATCCGCCGGAGCCTTGTCCGGACGGATACCCTTGAACGCCGGGGCCCGGAGCTTGCCCACCCGGGTCATCTCCAGGTACTCGACCTCGCACACCAGCTCGGGCTCAACCCATCTGGCGCCCTTCAAGGCCCGGAGACCGGGATCGTCCACGGGAGGGTTCTTCCGCTCGAGCTCCTTGAGGCGTCTCAACAGGTCGGCCAGGATGGCCTCGGTGAACCCGGTGCCCACCTGGCCGATCCAGATCAGCTCCCCGTCCCGGTACGCTCCCACCAAGAGGGCGCCGAACGTCGATGAACGCGACCGGGTGCCCGGAGTCCATCCCAGGATCAAGCAGTCCTGGCGATTGACTGCCTTGATCTTCCGCCAGTCCTTGGTTCGCCGGCCCGGTACGTACTGGCTTGCCAGCCGCTTGGCGATCATCCCCTCCAGCCCCAGCTTCTTGGCCTGGCCGAACAGGTCGGTCCCCCGCTCCTCGACCACCACGGTGAGGCGAAGTCGGTCGGTCTCCGTGACGATCTCCTCGAGGAGGCGTCGCCGCTCCTCCAGAGGCTCACCGGTGAGGTCCCGCCCGTCGAACCACAGGAGGTCGAAGGCGAACATGGCCACCGGGATCTTTCGCCGGGCCCGCTCGATCTCCTTCGGCGCCGCGAGGTTCATTCGCTGCTGGAGCCGTTCGAACGAGGGACGGCCCGATTCGTCGGCGGCCACGATCTCCCCGTCGATCACCGCGGACAGGGCGTTGACGAACCGGGCCAGGTTCTCGATCTCCGGGTACCGCTCGGTCTGATCCTTCCCCGTCCGCGACACCAGGCGGGTGCTGTCGGTACCCACGTAGGCCAGCGTTCGGATCCCGTCGAGCTTGGGCTCGAACCACCACGCCGGGTCGTCGAACGGCTGGTGGCCGCCCTCGGCCAGCATCGGCGCAAAGGGCGGCGGGGGCGGAGGCTGGAGCTGCGCCGAACGCTTGGACAGGAATATCAGCCAGTCCGTCTTCGTCTTCACCAGGTGGTACTCGCCTCGGTGTCGCCGGCCCTCCAGGCGGAACGTGACCTTGTCGTCTTTCCATTCCGGAGCTTCGTAGCGCCCGGTGTCGAAGGTGCGGACCTCGCCGGCGCCGTACTGGCCCTCCGGGATCCATCCCTCGAAGGCGGCGTACTCGATGGGGTGGTCCTCGGTACGGACGGCGAGTCGCCGGTCGCCGGGCTCGAGCGGCAAACCGCGGGGGACGGCCCACGACACGAGCACGCCGTCCCTCTCCAGACGGAGGTCGTAATGGAGCCGGGTGGCGTCGTGCTTCTGGATCACGAACAGCTCGTCACGGCCCGGCTTGACCTCCGGGCCCGGCTCGGGGGTGACGTCGAATCGGCGTTTCCTCCGGTACTCGGCGAGCCGCTCCTGGCCTCCGCCGTCTCCCTCGTCGGACGAAGGCCGGGGCTGCTTGGGTGTCTGCTTCCGCGGAGCCTGGGTCCTCGCCTCCGAGATCTCGATGCCCATCGAGGAGAAGGCCTCCCGGGCATCCACCGGCTCCTCGAGCACGCCCCGGAACAGGTCCCCGACCTCGCCGATACGCTCGTGGATGGTCACGATGGAGAAGTCCTGCGGGCGGATCTCGCCTTCCTCGACCTCGTCCCAGGTGAGAGGGGTGGACACCGTGGCCCCGGGCTCAGGGCGCACCGAATACGCGGCTGAGATGTTGGCGCCCATCCGGTTCATGTTGTGGTCGATGAAGATCTTGCCGGCGCGCTTCCCGATGTCCCACTCCATCGTCACCCGGTCCGGGTCGGCGCCCCTGATGGCCTGTCCGACCGCACCGACGAACGCCCGGACCTCGTCGTAGGTCGGCCGGGGGTCGAGGCCCACGTAGATCTGCATCCCGGTGGCCCCCGACGTCTTGGGATACGAAGGGAGGCCCAGGTGGTCCAGCGCGGTCTTCACGTGCCGGGCCACCGCCAGGACGTCGTCGAAGGTGGCGGGCTCGAACGGATCCAGGTCGAAGAACAGGTAGTCGGGCCGGTCGATCTCCTCGCACCGCGAGTGCAGGGGGTGGAACTCGATGCACCCCAGGTTGACCACGTACAGGAGCCCGGCCACGTCTTCGACCATCAGGTAGTCGATGGTCTTGCCCGTCTCCAGGTCCCGGACCGGGCACCGAAGCATCCAGTCCGGGGTGTGGGAAGGAGCGTTCTTCTCGTAGAAGAAGGGACCGGTGATGCCGTCGGGCATCCGCTTCATGGTCAGCGGCCGGCCGGAGAGGTACGTGAGGATCAGGTCGGCGGCGCTGTGGTAATAGGCCAGGAGGTCGCCCTTGGTGTACCCCTCGTCCGGCCAGAACACCTTGTTCAGGTTCGACAGGCGCAGCCTCCTGCCGTCGACCTCCATCCACCAGTGCTCCCCGTCTCGAGTGGCGGGAAGGGGCCTGGGAGCCTCCACGGTGAAGGCGGGGCCGCCTCGCTTCCTGGGCACGCCACGAGGGTAACGGTTCCCGGGTAAGTCATCTCCCGGCGATACAATCGAGGCCCGACTCTGGAGGTACCTGATGAAGACCATGTGGAGGGGAGCCATCTCCTTCGGCCTGGTATCGATCCCCATCCGGGTGTACACGGCCACCGAGGAGAAGACGCTCCGGTTCAACCAGCTGCATGCCAAGGATCACGGCCGGATCCGGTACAACCGGGTGTGCGCCAAGTGCGGGGAAGAGGTCGCCTACGACGACATCGTCAAGGGATTCGAGTACGAGAAGGACCGCTACGTGATCCTTGACGACGAGGACTTCGACGCAGTTCCCGTGGAGTCCACCCGCACCATCGACATCGCCCAGTTCGTGGACCGCGAAGAGATCGACCCGATCTACTACAAGAAGACCTACTACCTGGGTCCCGAGGAGGCCGGGGTGAAGGCCTATCAGCTCCTCCGGGACGCTCTCCAGGAGGGGAACCGGGTGGGCGTCGCCAAGGTGTCGTTCCGGGACAAGGAGCACCTGGCCGCCGTGCGGCTCAAGGACGACCTCCTGGTCCTGGACACGATGTTCTGGCCCGACGAGATCAGGGCGGCCGAGTTCCCCGAGCTGGAGAAGCCGGCCAAGGTCTCGGACAAGGAGCTCCAGATGGCCAAGAGCCTGATCGAGAATCTGACCGAGCCCTGGAACCCGGAGGCCTATCGCGACGAGTACCGCGAGGCCCTGATGGAGATCGTGGAGAAGAAGGTGGCCGGCGAGGAGATCGAGGTCGTCGAGGCTCCCGAAGCGCCGAAGGTCGTGGACCTCATGGACGCGCTCAAGCAGAGCGTGGATGCCACCAAGAAACAGACCGCGGCCAAGAAGCGCACCGGCTCCCGGAAGAAGGCCGCCGCCTCCTGAGCCTTCCGGTTCACCGGCTGTTCACCAGGGTCGGTCGATCGTTCCTGGTCGAGCACCGCGGAGTGCTCACCCTGGTCGACGCGGGGACTCGGAACGATGCCGGGAGGATCGCCGCCGCATTGCGCCGGCTGGGCCGCCGCCCCGAGGACGTGCGGCAGATCGTCCTCACCCATGGGCACGGCGACCACGCCGGGGGAGCCCGGGCCGCCAGGGAGCTCTGCGACGCTCCGGTGATCGCCGGCGCGATGGACGCTGAGGTGATCGCCGGCCGGGCCCCCTACACCATGGCGCCGGCTCGCTGGGGACGAGCGTTGTACGGGCGGTTGCAGCGGTACCCGCGGTTCGAGGTCGATCACCCGCTCGACGGCCCTCAAGAGATCGAGGGAGGCCTCCGGGTGATCCCCGCCCCGGGGCACACGGCCGGCCACATCGCCGTCCACGCCCCGGAGCTGGAGGCGCTGTTCGTTGGGGACGCGGTGTGGAACCTCGCCGGGTTCCGCCCCTCGTGGGAGGCGTTCACCCAGGACCCCGAGCGGAACCGGGAGACGGTCCGGCGGCTCGCCGATCTCCCGGTCGAGGCGCTGTTCTTCGGCCACGGCCTCACGATCCGCCGCGACGGCCGCAGCCGCCTCCGATCGCTGGTGCGGTAAGCGGTCAGGCGGTGGAAGCCAGGAGGGCCTCCGCCTGACCGATGAACCGCGCGGCCCCGACGCTCCGGTAGAAGGCCAGAGCCCGGCTCAGCTCGACCTCGGCTTCCGGTCGCCGACCCGTTTCCGCTAGATGCTCTGCCTCCAGGAGACGGGCGAACGACTCCTCCGGCCGCGATCCCATCTTCGCCAGCATGTCGGCGGCGCCCGCGAAGTCGCCAACAGCAAGAGCCCTTCCGGCCTCGACCCACGGAGTCGGCGGTGCGGATTCCGCCAGCCGGAGCAGCACGTCTCCTCGACCCTCGGCACCGAGCACCAGTCCGGCGGAGACGAACCAGTAGGCCGCCGTGAGGTCGATGCCGGCGTCAGACACGATCCCCACCAGCTCCTCCGCGATGGCCAGCGCCTCCGGACGATGGCCTGCAAGGAACAGGATCCGAGCGCGCTCTCCGAGTGCGGGATGGAGGGCCTGGGGATCCTTCGCTTCTCTGGCCATGGCCAGCGCCTTGGCCGAGTCGTCCTGAGCACCGTCGATGTCACCTCGGGCCAGCTGCATCCAGGCGCGGACCACACGGCACTCCATCTCCTGGTAATGACGGGTACTGGCCTCGACCTCGGCGATGAACCCGTCCGCAGCGCGGGTCGCTTCGTCCCAGTGCCCCGCGTGGTACAGGAGGAGGGGGAGCGAGCCGTGCAGCCATCGGAGGCCGCTCCCGAAGCCGTGTCGCTCGCCGATCTCCATCCCCCGATCATGGAACCTCCTGGCCTCTTGCAGGTTGCCCATCAGGTAGCTCATCGAGGACAGGTTGACGTACGCACGGACGACGTCCCTGGGAGCGTTGGCCTTCTCGGCGGTGGCCACGCTCGCTTCCAGGTTCGCCAGCCCGCCGAAATCGCCCTTGGCGGTCCGAGCCGTGCCGATGTTGTTGAGGGCGTGCGCCCGGGTTTCCCCAAGCCCGAGCGAGTCGGCCATCGCCAGGGCCTCGGTGCCCAGCTCGATCGCTTCGTCGTTCCGACCCGCCAGCATCAAGAACCGGGAATGCTGGGACAGGACCCACGCCTTGGATGCTGACTGAGCCCGCCCCTCCACCAGGGCCCGGCCCCGGTCGAAGTGCTCGAAGGCCGGGTCCTGGCGGCCCTCTCGCCATTCGCCGTCCCCCAGCATCATCTCAGTCTCCGCCGCCAGCTCCACTTCCCCGGCGGCCAGCAGTGCCTCCAGAGCCTCGGAAAGGACTTCTCCGGCCGACTCCCACCTGAGGTAGATGGCCCGGGCGTACCGATACAGCACCCCAGGGCGCTCCGGATCGTCCTTCGGCCACAATGCGACCGCCTCCCGGAGGTACGTCTCCGCCGGAACGAAGGAGTTCAGCGCCAGGGCCCGGTCCCCGGCCGCGCGCAGCGCCATTCGGGCGGGTGGCTCGAGCGCCATGGTGTCCTGGCCCGCGGCCCGGGCGAACTCCAGCGCCGCCAGGTAGTGGTGCGCCAGCATCTCGGCTAGGTCCTCGATGCGGTCGGCCGCCAGCGAGGCGATCCACTCCGCGGCCAGCGAGTGCTTCTGGGCCCGAAGCCCCCGGGGGATCTGCCCGTAGGCCACGTCTCGAACCAACAGGTGCCAGAAGGCGTACTCCGTCTCCCCGGCGACCGATGACCGTCGGTCCCGGCGGACGAACTGACGCTGCTCCAGGTCTCGGAGGCGCTGTTCCACGTCTCGGCGTTCGACGCCGCCGATCGACGCCACCGCCCCGAGCCAGAAGACCTTGCCCAGCACGGCGGCGTCCTGGATCAGGCTCTTGAGCTCCGGCGGCAGGCCGTCGAGGCGGGCGGCGATGATGCCCTGGAGCGACTCCGGAAGCTGGAGCTCCTCGGGATCCCCTCGCAGGCCGCGGTCGGCGGTCATCCGGGCGAATTCCTCCGCGTACAGAGGGTTTCCTCCGGCTCGGCTCAGGAGGGCCGTCTGCACATCGGCCGGAAGCACCGTTCGCTCCACCAGGTGGGCTATCAGGCGAGCGGTCTGTTCTTCGGACAGCGGAGACAGGGACAGGGTGGAGGCATTCGGCTTCCCCCCTCCCCATCCTGGACGCCGGGCCAGCAGCTCCGGGCGTGCCGTGCACACCACGAGCAAGGAAACGCCTCCGGCCCAGTCGACGAGGTGATCGATGAAGTCCAGCAGGCCCTCATCCGCCCAGTGCAGGTCCTCGAACACCAGCACGGCAGGGTCCTGGTCGGCCAGGCTCTCGATGAGCCGGCGCCATGCAGCGAATGCCTCCTCCTGGCGATCCTCGCGAAGCTCCTCGGAGTGGGCCAGCCCGACCAACGGGCGCAAGTGCCGCTCCACCCACGCGGCGTCCTCGGCCTCCGGCACCAGACCCGCGACGGTGCGATGCAGCTTCACCCCGGCCTGGTCATCCGGATCGGTCTCCAGGATGCCGGCCTGGGCCTTGACCATCTCGGCCAGCGCCCAGAAGCTCACCCCGTCTCCGTACGGCAGACACCGACCTTGCCTCCAGTAGATGAGATCGGGATCGGCCTCCACCACACGGAGCAACTCGTACACCAGACGGCTCTTGCCGATCCCCGGTTCCCCCACCAGCGTGACCAGCTGAGGCGACCGCTCCTGTCGAGCCCGGGCCAGGGTGTCCCGGAGCAGGGCCACCTCCCGTTCCCTTCCCACCAGTGGCGTCCGGGCGGCCCTGGCCACGTCGACGCCGAGCCGGGAGCGGGCCTCGACGGCCTCCCAGGCGGTCACCGGAGCAGCCTTTCCCTTCGCCTGCACGGGAGCGGCCTCCCGGTACTCGATCGCCTGCGCCGTGGCCCGATAGGTCGGCTCGCCGACCAGGATCCCGTCCGTGGGCGCCGCCGACTGGAGCCGGGCAGCGGTGTTTACCACGTCCCCGGCTGCCATCCCTTCCCCCTCCCCGGGCCGGGCCGTCAGGGAAACCAGCGCCTCTCCCGTGTTGACCGCCACCCGGACGTGAAGGTCCAGCTCGGGGTCCGTTTCGTTCATCTCCCCGATGGCCTCGCGGATGGCCAGGGCCGCTCGGACCGCTCGCTCCGGATCGTCCTCGTGGGCCAGCGGCGCCCCGAACAGGGCCACCACCGCGTCCCCGATGAACTTCTCGACGGTGCCGCCGAATCGCTCCAGCTCGCTCCGGAGCCGCGCGTAGTACGGGGTCAGCATGGCCCGCACGTCCTCGGGATCCAGCCGCTCGGCCCGGCTGGTGAAGTCCACCAGGTCGGCGAACAGGACCGTCACGATCTTCCGTTCCTCGCGGTCGGTGCCGGCCTCGGCGGCCAGGGGGCTCCCGCAGGCGCCGCAGAACCGGAAGCCTGGAGGGTTCTCCTGGCCGCATCGCCCACAGATCGCCACGGCCAGAGGGTACGCCGCGAGGAGCGCCCTCGCCCCGACCGGAGTTTACGAACGCGTAACACCCCGGCAAACCGACGGAAATCTCCGTCCCGTAAAAACGGACCGTCCCGAAGCAGACGGAGGTGAGGATGCCTGAGATCGACACCGGCGACACCGCCTGGCTGCTGACCGCGTCCGCGCTGGTCATGTTCATGACGCCGGGCCTGGCGCTGTTCTACGGCGGCTTGGTGAGAACCAAGAACGTGCTTGGCACCATCATGCAGTCGTTCTTCGCCCTGGGGCTGGTGACGGTCCTGTGGGTGCTGATCGGATACACGCTGGCGTTCGGCCCTGACATCGGCGGCCTGATCGGCGGCCTCGACTTCTGGGGATTCCAGGGCGTGGGCCAGGCTCCCAGCGAGGCATATGCAACCACGACGCCTCACCTGGCATTCGCGGTGTACCAGATGATGTTTGCTATCATCACCCCCGCCCTGATCACCGGGGCGGTGGCGGAGCGGATGAAGTTCTCCGGGTACGTGCTGTTCCTGGGGCTGTGGTCGATCTTGGTGTACTCGCCGTTGGCACACTGGGTGTGGGGCGGCGGGTGGCTGTTCGAGTTCGGAGCCCTGGACTTCGCCGGCGGCACTGTTGTCCACATCAACGCGGGCGTGGCGGCACTGGCGGCCATCCTGTACCTCGGGAAGCGCCGCGGGTACGGCAAGCAGGCGTTCGTTCCCCACAACGTGCCGATGGTGATCACCGGGGCGGCGATCCTGTGGTTCGGCTGGTTCGGGTTCAACGCCGGCTCGGCCCTGGCGGCGAACGGACTGGCGGCGTCGGCGTTCGTGGCCACCCAGGTGGCCACCGGCGGGGCGGTGATCGGATGGCTGATCCCCGAGGCCATGAAGCACGGCAAGCCGACCACGATCGGGGCCGCCACCGGGGCGGTGGGGGGCCTCGTGGCCATCACCCCCGCTGCGGGGTTCGTGGAGCCGTGGGCCGCGATCCTCATCGGGCTGGCCGCCGGGGCCATCTGCTTCTACGCGGTGGACCTGAAATCACGGATCGGTTACGACGACTCCCTGGACGTGGTCGGCGTGCACATGGTCGGAGGGATCGTGGGGGCCCTGCTCACCGGAGTGCTCGCCAGCGCGGCCGTGAACGCATTCGAGGGCGGGCTCGGCCAGCTCGGCAAGCAGGCCGTGGCCGTCGGCGTCACTCTGGGATTCTCCTTCCTGGCTACGCTGGTGATCCTCAAGGTCGTCGACATGCTGGTGGGGCTGCGAGTGACCGAGGACGAGGAGGTCACCGGTCTGGACCTGTCGCAGCACTCGGAGGTGGGGTATACGTTCGGCGATCGGGGTGGAGCGGTGGCCACTCACGACGCCGGCGCCTCGCGGCCGGCGCCGATGTCCGAGCCTCCAGTGGCCGAGGCCCTCGATCCCGCGGACGCTCGGAGAGGGGAGAGCCGATGAAGCTGGTGGTGGGGATCATCAAGCCCTTCAAGCTCGACGAGGTCAAGGAGGCCCTCCGGGCGGTGGGGGTGAACGGCCTCACGGCCACCGAGGTCCAGGGATTCGGCCGGCAGCGCGGGCACACCGAGGTGTACCGCGGCGCCGAGTACCAGGTGGACTTCGTGCCGAAAGTCAAGATCGAGGTGGTCGCGGAGGACGACCAGGTGCAGGGCATCGTCGACGCCGTGCTCAAGTCGGCGCGCACCGGGAAGATCGGAGACGGCAAGATCTTCGTCCTCCCGGCAGAACAGGTGTACCGGATCCGGACCGGGGAGATGGGACCCGACGCGATCTGAGGCTTCCCCGCCTGCGGATCCCTCCGAGGGCCCGGTCCAGCGATTGGTCCGGGCCCTCCGGGCGCTCGACCGCGCCTACTCGTCGGGCCACCACGGACGGTGGTCTGCACGGCGGCGGGCGGCGCTGGTCGACGATGCGGTCAGGTCGCTGGCCGACGGGTTCCCCGGTCGGGTGGCGGTGGTGGCCCTGGGAGGGTACGGGCGCGAGGTGTTGTGCCCGGCCTCCGACATCGACCTCATGATCCTGCACGGCGAGCGGCGGGCCGCTCGGATCCAGGAAGCGGCCGAGCGCCTGTTCTATCCGTTCTGGGATGCCGGTCTCGCGCTGGGCCACGCGGTGAGGACCGTCGACCAGTGCGTTGCCGGTGCCAGGGAGCGCCTGGACGTGGCCTGCTCCCTCCTGGATGCCCGCCTGGTGTGGGGGCATCAGCCACTGGTGCACGAGCTTGAGTCGGCCCTGATCCGAGCACTGCGGCGAGACCCTGGAGGCTTCGTAGATGCGCTCCGGTCCGACGCGGCCACCCGGCACGGAAGCTACGCGTCGTGCGCGGTCTCCCTGGAGCCGGATCTGAAGGAAGGCTCGGGCGGGATGCGAGACGCCAACGCCGTGGCGTGGACGGTTCGCGTGGTCGGTGACGGTGACCCGGTCCGCGCGGCCCTCATCCGTGAGCGAGAGCGCGAGACGCTCGCCGATGCACAGGAATACCTGGTCCGGTTGCGGAGCGCCCTCCACCTGGAGACCGGAGGCCGCCGCGACCGCCTGTACCTCGAGCACCAGCCGGCGCTGGCCGAGGCTTTCGGGTTCCAGACGAGCCCCGGCCTCACCGCCATCGACGCGCTGATGCGAAGCCTGTTCGGGCATTCGCGGCACGTGGAGCACGTGCGGGACCTGATCTTCGATCGCGCCGCCGCCCCTGTCTCCGGGAGACGGAAGCCGGAGGTCGAGGCCGCCACTCCAACGAGCCCCGAGGAGGTGATGGTCACCTTCGCTCGGGCTGCGGCTACCGGCGCTCCCATCGCTCCCGCTGCGCTCGACGCCCTGGAGGCGGCCGACCTCGGCCCGGCGCCGTACACGTGGACCGACGGCGCAAGGCGTGCGTTCCTCGACCTCTTGGCCACCGGGGAGCGAGGGCGCCGGGCCCTCGAGGCCCTTGACCGTGCCGAGCTCTTGACGCGGTTCATCCCCGAGTGGGAGGGGGTCCGGTGCCGGCCGCAGCGGGACCCCTACCATCGCTTCACGGTCGACGTACACCTGCTGGAGACGGCGGCTGGGGTGGCCGCCGCGCTCGCAGGCACAGGAGAGGAAGACTCGGTGCTGGAGGCGGCGGTGGCCGGTGTCCGCGATCGCGACGCGCTGCTCCTGGGAGCTCTGCTTCACGACATCGGCAAGACCGGCGAGGGCCGGCACGTGGAGACCGGCGAACGGATCGCCGCGGCGGTCCTCGAACGAATCGGTGTGGAGGGACCGGCAGCGGACACCGTGCGGTTCCTGGTTCGCGAGCATCTGTTGCTCTCGAACACCGCCACCCGGCGCGACCTGTCAGACCAGAACCTGGTCCTGGACGTGGCCGCGCTGGTTGCCGACCCCGAGCGTCTGGCGATGCTCTACATCCTGACGATCGGCGATGCTGCGGCCACGGGACCCCATGCTCGAACCCCCTGGCGCCTGGCACTGGTCCGGGAGCTCGTGGGGAAGGTGGAGCACGTCCTGGAGGCCGGTGACATGGGGCCGGATCGGGCCGCACTCCTCGAGGAACGGCTCGATGAGGTCCGCACCCTCCTCGGTGCGGAGGCCAAGGGGCCCGTCGACGCATACCTGGCCCGGCTCCCTCGTCCCTATCTGTTGGCCGTGGAACCCGGAGCCGTTGCCCGTCACTTCCGGCTGGTGGGCCCACCGATCGGCGCCGCGGAGGTCCGGACGGCCGCCGAGCCCGGCACCCGTCCGGAGACCTACGACCTCACGGTGGTGGCCGCGGATCGGCCCGGGCTCCTGGCCAAGATCGCCGGGGCACTGGCCCTCGCCGGTCTGAACATCCTGACCGCCCAGGCGTTCACCACCGAGGACGGCGTGGCCATCGATCTGTTCGTCGTGGAGACCGCGTTCGAGGGTGAGGCGGACGAGGATCGGTGGCGCAAGCTCCGCCACACGCTTCGCCGGGCCCTGGAGGGGCGCCTGTCGCTCGAGTACCGGGTCGCCGAGAAACGGCAGCACTATCCGGCCGCTCGGACGGAGATCCCGGTCGAGGTCAGGGTCCTGGACGACGCCTCCGACTTCTTCACGGTGGTCGAGGTCGAGGCCGCCGACCGCATCGGTTTGCTCTTCGACGTGGCCCGAACCCTCCATGACCTCGCCCTCGACGTGCACCTGGCCAAGGTGGCCACCGAGGGACACCGGGTCATCGACGCCTTCTATGTTCGCGATCTGTACGGACGGAAGGTGGAGGACCCCGAGCACGCTGGGGAGATCGAACGGGCCATCGTGGCCCGACTGGTGGGCCAGCCAGGATAATCGGCTCGTGAAGAAGCTGACCTTCGCAACGCCCAAGGGGAAGGTCTCCGCGATCCTGGACGGTCCCCAGGGGCGCCCCTTGCTGGTGCTGGCCCACGGGGCCGGGGGAGACATGAACACGAAGTTCCTCGAGGGCTTCGCCGGTGGGCTCTCCGCCGCCGGGGTGTCGTGCCTCCGGTTCAACTTCCCGTACGCGGAGGCCGGGCGCCGAGGCCCCGACCGGGAGCCCGTTCTTCGCGACGCCTGGGCCGCGGCATTCGAGCGAGCCGCGAGCCTGGGTGAGCCGCTGTGGGCGGGAGGGAAGTCGCTCGGGGGACGGATCGCTTCGATGATGGTCGCCGACGGGGATCTTCCCGCGGAGGGGCTGGTGTTCGTGGGCTATCCGCTGCACCCGCCGGGGAAGCCCGAACGGATCCGGGACGAGCACCTTGACCGGGTCGAGATCCCCAAGCTGTTCCTCCAGGGGACCGCCGACCCGTTCGCTCGCCGGGACCTGCTCGAGAAGGTGATCGGGCGTCTCGGGGACCGGGCCACCCTGCATCCGGTCGAAGGCGGGGACCACTCGTTCAGGGTCCGGGGGCGCCCCCGAGACGATGCCGGGACCGGCAGCGCCCTGGGCGAGGTCGCGGCCCGGTTCATCCTCGACCACTAATGCCTCGACGCCATCGATCCGCACGAGAGCGGGCCGGGCCGCCACAGAGCCGTCGGCCCTCCAGCGTTGCTCCCGCCTGGGCCTCCGCTCCGGGATACCGCGTCCAGCAGGTAACTGGAGAGCGGACCTACCGTTGCCCCGGCTGTCAGCAGGAGATCCGCCCGGGGACCATGCACCTCGTGGTGATCCCCCAGGATGACGTGGGCAGCCGGCGGCACTGGCACACTCCGTGCTGGCGCCGGGAGCGTCGCGCCTAGAGAGGAGGACCATGGACCCCTGGTCGTACGACTTCGCCGGCCGGTTGGACGAGCACGTCTTCGACAGCGAGGTCCTGGTGGGGAACCCACTGGGGGACCCGCAGCAGCGCCCGCTGTGGGTATACGTCCCTCCCGGGTACGAGGAGGAGCCAGATCGCCGGTACCCCTCCGTGTACATGATCCAGGGCCTGACCGGGCAGCTCGACATGTGGCGGAACCGGGTGCCGTTCCGCAAGACATTCCCCGAGCTGGCGGACGAGGGGATTGCCTCCGGGGACATCCCACCGGTCATCGTGGTGTGGGTCGACTGCTGGACCTCACTGGGAGGCAGCCAGTTCCTCGACTCGCCCGGCACCGGCAGGTACCTGACGTACCTGTGCGACGAGGTCGTTCCATGGGTCGACGCCTGGTACCGGACGGAGCCGGAGCGGGAACATCGAGGGATCGCCGGGAAGTCCAGCGGAGGCTACGGGGCGATGGTGGTGCCCATGCTCCGCGAGGACCTGTGGGGCGGCCTGGCCACCCACGCCGGGGACGCCCTGTTCGAGGCGTGCTACCTCCCGGCGTTCCGCGAGTCGGTCCGGGCGCTGCGGGACGAGTACGAGGGCTCCTTCGAGAAGTTCTGGGAGGACTTCCGGGGCCGCCCCGCGTTCACCAAGGAATCCGATGACGTGCTGCTGAACGACTGGTGCATGGCGGCGTGCTACTCGACGGACGAGGACGGGACGGTTCGACTGCCGTACGACACTTCCACGGGCAAGATGATCCCCGAGGTGTGGGAGCGGTGGCTGGCTCTGGACCCGGTCCGGATGGTCGCGCACCACGCCGAGCCCCTGCGTTCGATGCGAGCCCTGTACATCGACGCCGGAAAGCGGGACCAGTACTTCCTGGATCTGGGAGCGGAGGCGTACCGGCAGGCCCTCGCCGAGATCGGGGTGACGGACGTGTACTTCGAGCTGTTCGATGCGACGCACGACCGCATCGAGTACCGGTATCCGAAGTCACTGAAGTATCTTGCCGAGCGCCTGACGCCGTAGCCGTCAGATCCGCTCGAACGACGAGACGATCTCCCCGCAGCCTCGGGAGATCTCGGTGGCGAACGCCGAGGTGGACTGGCAGTCGATGTAGTACTGGGTGGAGCCCTCGAAAGCGAAGTACAGGGTGGCGCCGATCTCCCCGCCCCCTTCTCTGGGGATCGACACCTGGTACCGGACGGCCGCGAGCCCACCCATGGATTCGGTGGTGGGGCCGTCGATCACTCGTCCGCCGGTCTCTCGGGCCAGGTCCTCGACCAGCGGCTGCACCCGGGTGCTGAGGTCCTGGTCGTCGGCTTCGAGCTCGTACACCTCCAGAAGGAC
>JBOGVS010000028.1:0-43840 GCA_050692555.1 Actinomycetota bacterium | reverse complement strand
GCAGACCACCCCTGGCGAGATAACGGGCCGGCTGGCTTTGGCCCTCCGAGCCCCCCTACGCGGGCATTTTCCGTGAGGCAACGAACTAGCCGTTCGCGGGCATCTTGACATGAGGCAACTAGGGAACGTTCAGGAAGGGTGGTGCTCGATGTGCCCGGTGAGTCGCTCGTCCAACCGATCGAACCGCTCATCCATCCGATCGAACCGGGCGTCCATCCGGGACGCCAGGGCGTCGAAACGGGACCCCAGGGAGTCGATCCGGAAGCCCAGGGAGTCGATCCGGGAGCCCAGGTAAAACCCGCCGAACTGAACGGCGGCGAGGATGCCGATCGCCGCCCAAACGGCGGCTTCCATCATTGGACAACGGTACCACCGGCCGGTGACAAGGACGGTGAGGGTTCAGACGGCGCGGCGGACCTTGCCGGCCTTCAGGCACTTCGTGCAGACGTCCATCCGCCGGGGAACGCCGTTGACGAGGCCCCGCACCCGCTGGATGTTCGGGTTCCACCGCCGCTTGGAACGGCGGTGGGAGTGGCTCACCTTCATCCCGAACCCGGGGTGGCGGCCGCAGACTTCACAGACGGAGGCCATGGCTCGGAGATGGTAGCAGACGAGGGTGCTACGACCCTTCGGTGCGAGAGGCCATCGGCGTGGAGATCCCCCGCTCATCGAGCCGCTGCTTGATCCGCTTGCGGAGCTCACGCTCCAGATCCCCCCTGCGGGAGGGCCGGACCTCGGCGGCCACCCGGAGGACCGCGTCCTTCTCGCCGAACTGCTCGAGGCCCAGGACATCCGGCCCGGTGAAGAAGGCGCCCTGGAGGCCCTCCTCCCGGCGGAGCTCCTCGAACAGCTCGTCGAGCACCGCTCGGACCCGGTCCACGTCCTCCTCGTACGACACGCGGACATCCACGATGGCCCGGGCCCAGCCCTTCGAGGTGTTCCCCACGTACAGCACGTTCCCGTTGGGGACCACGTTGAGGGTGCCGTCGAATGACCGGATCGAGGTGGTCCGGAGACTGATGGCCTCGACCTTGCCGCTCACGATGCTCCCGGCGATGGCCAGGCTGATGGAGTCGCCCACCCCGAACTGGTTCTCCAGCAGGATGAAGAACCCGGACAGGAAGTCCTTCACCAGGCTCTGCGCTCCGAAGCCCAGGGCCACCCCCACGATCCCCGCCCCCGCGATCAGCGGTCCGAGGTTCACGTCGAACTCTCCAAGGACCAGCAGGAGGACCAGGGTCCACACCGCTACGCGAATGACGTACGACAGCGCCTGGGTGAGGGTGGCGGCCCGCTGGAGATCGAGCTCCTGTGTCAGGCTCTCGGCCCCCTCGATCCGCCGCTGCATCCGGCGCACCGCCAGCCGTGCAGCGAAGAGCAACACCATGGCCAGGGTCACGATCACCACGATCCGCAGGCCGTGGGAGAGCAGCCAATCGCTGCTGTTGATCGGGACGTGGTCGGGGAGGACCGTCATCAGCCCCGATGTAACCCTCTCCGCCTCCGGGCGGTCAACACGAGCAGGACCAGCACGAGGATGGCCACCGCTCCGCCGACGATCAGGGCTGGGGTGCTCGGTTCATCGCCGTCGACGGGCGCCGCCCGGGTCCGCGTGGCCGCGGGGCTGGGCGACGGCTCGGGCGAGCTGGTTTCGGCTTCCACCACGCGGACGGTCTGCCCCTCGGTGGCCACTTCGTCCACGCCGTTGGAAGCCACGGCCCGAATCTCGTAGCGTCCCGGGGTGAGGTCGGGTAGGGCGACGGCCAGCCTGCTGGTGCCGTCGTTGAACTGTTGGGGGTCGGTTGTCGCGGCCGCCTGGTCCCCGTCGAGGAACTCCAGACGCACCGACGCGTCGTCGGACAGGGTCACCGTGGCCTCGTAGTCCTCTCCGAGCGTCACCCGGCGGCTTGCCCGGAACTGCTCAACGGCCAGGAGTGGGGCCGGAGCCTCGCCGTGGACGATGCGCGCACGGGCCCCGCCGGTGATTACCCAGGGCTCATCCGGCACGGGGCCCCCAGCATCCACGGTGGTTTCGCCCGACGGCGCCACGGTCACCTCGCGGAGGCCGTCGGCCACCAGGATGCGGATGGTCCCCGGCCCCTCCACCGGCTCGGGCCGGAGGCCGCCGTAGTACTCGGCCAGGATGTCGCCGTAGCCCAGTCCGCGCTGGGCCTTCCCGTACGCGCCCCACTGCACCATGCCCACGCCGTGACCCCACCCTCGGCCGATCAACACCAGGGTGCCGGCTCCGGCCTGTGCGCGATACCAGCCGGACGGAACCGTCGACGGGAGCGGGTTGCCGGTTCGCCCGGGCGTGGGGTAGCGATCCGGCGCCAGGCACGAGGCGTTGTCGTTGAGCGCGTCGCGGAGATCGTCCTTCGACAGTGAGGCGGTGGTCCGGCCCACCACCTGGATCGAGCCGCCGGAGACGTCCACGCTGCGGATCGGTCCTCCGCCCCACCTGCCGTCGGCGGCCAGGAACCTGGCCAGGTCGTCGAAGGGGACCTCGACCCGCCACCGCGATACCGGCGATTCCCCGTCGTCCCGCTCCTCGATCCCCCGGAGGTAGGGGAGGGCCTGGCCGCCGAACACTTCTTCCACGTCGAACGTCCGACCCGGAGACGTGGACGAGTAATAGGTGATGGCCGGCTGACCCTGGTACAGGAGGACCTGGCCCGCGGTCTGGTCTACGGCCTGCACCCACCGGTCGCCCCACGGCCCCGCCTCGACCTCCATCCCTACGTACACCTGGCACTCGGTAGTGGCGCACAGGTCGTAGTCGCCGGAGGACGTCCCCGACTGTAGCCGGTTGAGGGCGTACGTCCGTGCGGCGACCACCTGAGCCTTGAGGGCTTCCATGGGCCAGTCCCGGGGCACCTCCGCGATGCCCTTCACGTAGTCCTCGAAGGCCAGCTCGCCGATCAGCGACAGCGAGCCGTCGGGCCTGCGGACCACCTCGATCGTGCCGCGGTACCGGGCGTGGAGCACCGGCTGGCTGGGGTCCACGCAGGTCGACTGGACCTTAGGGTAGTCCCCGTGGACCAGGAGGGAGGCGCCCTCGGCTGCCTCGAACCGCAGCCGGTCCGGTCGCGGAGCGGCCACGGCTTCGGCGGCATGGCCGACGACCGAAGCGATCAGGACGAGCAGCAAGGATGGACGGAGAACGCGGGGCATGCTCCCAACCTACCAGTCAGAGGACCTTGCGAAGCTCCGCACGTAACAGCCGGGCGGTGACTGTCCCCACCCACTCGAACGCGACGCGGCCGGCGGAGTCGTAGATCAGCGTGATGGGCTGGCCGATGTATCCGAGGCCGTCGCGGATCTCCCCATTGAAATCGAACACGCTCGGATACGGCCAGTCGTAGCGGAGGATGAACTCTCGGGCAGCTTCTCGTTCGTCGAAGATGTCCACGCCCAGGAACTGCACCCGTCCCTCGTACTGCCTGGCCACGGCGGCCAGGTCGGGGGCCTCGCTCTCGCACGGAACGCACCAGGCGGCCCAGAAGTTGACCACCACCGGCGCGCCCCGGAGCTCCCGAAGGAGAGCTCGGTACATGGGCAGGTCGAAGTCCGGGAGCGCCAGGCGGTTCTCCGGCAGGAGAGTGTCGGAGCCGTCGGGGTTCGTCGTCTCCGGCGCCTGACCGCACGAGGTCACCACGGCCGTGACGGCCACCAGTAGGGCCAGCGTTCGCACCCTGCGATCGTACGCCACGCCCTATTTGGGATCGGGGGTCCGCTCGTCGGGTGATGTATCCGCCGGACGACTCCTGACGAGCTACCCCCCCGAACCCCCCGTTGGGATCGGGGGGTCCGCTCGTCGGATGATGTATCCGCCGGACGACCCCTGACGAGCTACCCCCCCGAACCCCCCGTTGGGATCGGGGGGTCCGCTCGTCGGGTGATGTATCCGCCGGACGACCCCTGACGAGCTACCCCCCCGAACCCCCCGTTGGGATCGGGGGGTCCGCTCGTCGGATGATGTATCCGCCGGACGACTCCTGACGAGCTACCCCCCCGAACCGCCCGTTGGGATCGGGGGGTCCGCTCGTCGGGTGATGTATCCGCCGGACGACTCCTGACGAGCTACCCCCCCGAACCCCCCGTTGGGATCGGGGGTCCGCTCGTCGGATGATGTATCCGCCGGACGACTCCTGACGAGCTACCCCCCCGAACCCCCCGGTTTGCACAGGTTGTATAAACCGGTCGCGATGACGGAGGCCGTGGACGCCGCGGTGCTCCGGGACGCCATGTCCCGGTACCTTGAGGCGCTCCGCGCCCACCGCGAGGAGATCGACTCCCTGAACGTCTTCCCCATCCCCGACGGGGACACCGGCACGAACATGCTGCTCACCCAACAGGGGGTCGTCGAAGCTCTGGCCGCGGCCCCCGACCATGGGGAGCGGAGCGGCAACCTCACGGCGTTGGGCGAGACCATCTCCCGCGCCGCGCTGATGTCCGCTCGCGGAAACTCCGGCGTGATCCTGGCCCAGGCGTTGCGAGGGCTCTGTGCCCGTCTGTGCGCCGGGGGCGGCATGCGGCGAGACGGCAGGGATCTGGCCGCGGCCCTGACCCGCTCGGACGAGGACGCTCGCCGAGCCGTGGCCCTCCCGGTGGAGGGCACGATGCTCTCGGTCCTGGCCGCGGCGGCCGAGGAAGCTCGTCGGGTCGCGGATCGGACCCCCGACTGCGTTGAGGTGGCCTCGGCGGCGCTGAGAGCGGCGACCACGGCGCTGCACCGAACGACGGATCAGCTCGACGACCTGTCCGAGGCGGGGGTGGTCGACGCTGGCGCCAAGGGCCTCCTCCTGCTGTTCGACGCCCTGCACTCGGCGCTGACCGGGAGCGACTCCGCCGTCCCGGTCGGACCCCTGGGCCCGGTCGGGCAGGACGCCGTCGCGCGCCCCGGGGAGGCTCAGGACCACGGGTACGAGGTCATGTACCTGCTCGGCGGCCCCGACCGGTTCCTCCCGGGCCTCCGCGCCCGGCTCTCGGAGATCGGTGAATCGCTGGTCCTGGTGGGCGGCGACGGACTCTACAAGGTCCACGTTCACACGCAGGAGCCGGGGGAGGCGGTCGAGGCGGGGATCGAGGCCGGGCAGCCCACGCAGATCCGGATCACCTGGCTGGGCGAGGGAGCAGCGGAGGACTGCCCGGCGGGACAGCTCCGCCAGGTCCGCTCGGCCGAGCCCCTGCCGGAGCCCACGCCAGAGGCGGACGAGTACGCTTCCCAATCGCTGGTCGCCGTGGCAGAAGGAGAGGGGCTGGTGGAGATGTTCCGATCGCTGGGGGCCGAGGTGATCCGGGGCGGCCCCGGTGATCCTCCCTCCCTCTCCGCGATCGGCCGGGCCATCGAGCGATGCCCGGGTGAGGTCGTGCTGGTCCTTCCGAACGATGAGGCCGTCTCCACGGTCGTGGAGGCTGCGGCCCGAGAGACCGGCAAGGAGGTCGACAACATGGGGACCCGCAACGCGGCGGAAGGCATCGCTGCCGCGGTGGCGTTCCGTCCGGAGCACGCTCCGGACGACAACCATGCCTCGATGTCGGTCGCGATGGCCGAATGCGGGACCGCGGCGATCGAGCGGACCCCGGACGGGTGGTCCGTGTGGCGGCCGGCGGGGGAGCGCCTGTGGGGGTCGAATCCCGAAGAGGTCATCCTTCGGGTGCTTCCGCTCGGACCGGCCGATGTCGAGCTGGTGACCGTGTACCTCGGGCGAGACGTGGATGACGTCGTGGGAGAGCGGATCGCCGAAGCCATCCGGCAGGCGTCCGACGGGTACGAGGTCGAGGTGCGTCGGGGTGAGCAGTCAAGCCCCGCGGTCCTGGTAGCCGCGGAGTGACCGCCGCCCTCTCGCCCGACTCCCCGGCCACCGCGGTTGGCGGCTGGACCGGCAAGTACAAAGGAGCGCTGGAGTCGCTGGGGGTCCGGACCATCGGCGACCTCCTCCATCACTACCCTCGCCGGTACCTCGACCGCTCGAAGGTCGAGAAGATCGGCGACCTTCGGATCGGGCAGGAGGCCACCTTCATCGCCACGGTGAAGAAGGTGACCACGGCCCGGCTCGCCAAGAAGCGAACGCTGGTGACGGTGAGGGTCTTCGATGGGACCGGCTATGTCCTCCTGACCTGGTTCAGCCAGCCCTGGGCGGCGCGGAAGCATCGAGCGGGTCAGGAGGTCCTGGCCTCGGGCAAGATCGGGGCGTTCCGGGGGAGCCTCCGGATCCAGAACCCCGCCGTGGAAGTGCTGAAGGGCGGGGACGCCGACTATGTCCACACGGGTCGGATCGTGCCGATCCATCCCGCCGGGGAAGGCGTGTCTCCCGGCGTGATCCGGCGGATGGCCTACGACGCCCTGCGCCGGATCGGTCCGATCGACGACCCCATCCCTGCGGACATCCGTCGCCGCCAGACACTGCCCGCGCTGGACTCCGCGCTGCGGAACATCCACTTCCCCGATGACGACGGCGACGAGCGCAGGGCCCGAGATCGGCTGAAGTTCGACGAGCTGTTCTTCCTCGAGCTCGGTGTGGCGTTCCGGAAGCACCGGGTGGAGGCCGAGACCGAGGGCTTCGCCCACGACCTCTCGGGCCCGCTCGCGGATCGGTTCGTGGACGCGCTCCCCTTCGAGCTCACCGATGCGCAGCGCCGGGCCGTGGAGGAGGTGGCCAAGGACATGGCCACGCCTCATCCGATGAACCGTTTGCTCCAGGGGGAAGTCGGCTCGGGCAAGACCGTGGTGGCCCTGTACGGATGCATGGCGGCGGTGCAGTCCGGGCACCAGGCGGCGATCATGGCGCCCACCGAGGTTCTGGCCGGCCAGCACCTCCGAACGGTCGAGGCCCTGCTGGGTCCGATCGGGGGGCGTCGGGTCGCCGGCGGCGCCCCCGCGCAGCCGGACGCGCAAGCCTCGCTACTGGGAGGGGAGGACCCGGACGGACCGGCGTACGCGCTGCTCACAGCATCCGTTACCGGCAAGGAGCGGCAGCGGGTCCTGGAGGCCGTAAAGGCGGGCCAGGTCGACGTGCTGGTGGGAACCCACGCCCTGGTGCAGGAGGCCGTTGATTTCGCGGGGCTGTCGCTGGCGGTGGTGGACGAGCAGCACCGGTTCGGGCTCCATCAGCGGATCGCGCTGAAGGAGAAGGGCGCCTCTCCGGACGTGTTGATCATGACGGCCACTCCCATCCCCCGGACCCTGGCGCTCACGTACTACGGCGACCTGGACGTCTCGGTCCTCCACGAGCTCCCGGCCGGCCGGCAGCCGGTGAAGACTCGGATCGTGCGGACCGCGGCCGAGCGAAGGGAGGCCTACGACCTGGTGCAGGAGCAGGTGGGGGAAGGCCGGCAGGCCTTCGTGGTGTGTGCGGCGATCGACGAGGACAACCAGCTGGAGGTCAAGGCCACCGAGAAGGAGGCCGAGCGGCTGGCCACCGAGGTGTTCCCGGACCTCCGGATCGCCATGCTCCACGGCCGGATGCGGCCGAAGGAGAAGGACGCCCGGATGGAGGCGTTCCGCGCCGGGGACGCCGACGTCCTGATCTCGACAACGGTGATCGAGGTCGGGGTTGACGTGGCCAACGCCACCGTGATGCTGGTGGAGAACGCCGAGCGATTCGGCCTCGCTCAGCTGCATCAGCTCAGGGGCCGGATCGGTCGGGGCGGGTACCCGTCGTTCTGCGTGCTGTCCGACGAGTCGGCCCCGGACAACGAGGACGCCAAGGAACGGCTCCGGGCCATGGCCCGCACCACGGACGGGTTCGAGCTTGCCGACGACGACCTCCGGCTCCGAGGCGAGGGGACGCTGTTCGACATCCGCCAGTCGGGACTCCCGGACCTGAAGCTGGCCCGCCTGGCCTACGACACCGACCTGGTCCGCCGGGCCCGGGAGGAAGCCTTCGAGCTGATCGGATCGGACCCCGACCTGTCCGGCCATCCCGAGCTTCGGGCAGAGCTGGAGCGTCGGTTCGCCGATTCCATCGACTGGCTGTTCCAGTCGTGAGGGAGCACCCGATCTTCGCCCGGGTGTACGAACGGCTGGCCCTGGCCTGCGACCGGGCCGGCGAGCGCGACCACCGCATCGAGATGGCCGGAGGCGCCGCCGGCCGGGTGCTCGAGGTCGGCGCCGGCACCGGCCTCAACTTCGAGCACTACGGGGAAGGGAGCACGGTCACCGCGCTGGAGCCGGACCCCACCATGCTCCGGTTCGCCGGTGAGCGGGCCGACCGGGCCCCCGTGCCCGTTCGTCTGGTGCGCGGCGTGGCGGAGGCGCTCCCGTTCCCCGACGATGCGTTCGACACCGTGGTGGTCAGCCTGGCTCTGTGCTCGGTTCGGTACCCGCACCAGGTGGCGGGGGAGATGCACCGCGTCCTCCGGAGGGATGGGGAGCTGCGGTTCCTGGAGCACGTCCGTTCCCCCAGCCCCGGGTGGGCGATGGTGCAGGACGTGGTCACCCCGCTGTGGTCGGTGTTCTCCGGAGGCTGCCACCCCAACCGGGACACGGTGGCCACGCTCCAGGAGGCGGGCTTCGTGGTGACTTCGCGCCGCTTTCCCTTTGGTCCCCCCTCGCCGGCTCGACCCCACGTTTTGGGGACTGCTCGAACCAACCCGTGAGGGTGATCGCCGGATCGGCCAAGGGGGTGCGGCTGGCCCGGGTCCCGGCGGGAACCCGGCCGCTGTCCGACCGGGCCCGGGAGGGGCTGTTCTCCAGCCTGGGGGATCGGGTGGAGGGAGCTCGGTTCGCCGATCTGTTCGCCGGCACCGGGGCGGTGGGGATCGAGGCCCTGTCTCGGGGGGCCTCCCGGTCCGCGTTCGTGGACCGGAGCGCCGCCGCGGTCCGGACGATCCAGGAGAACGTGGTCAGGGCGTCGGTGGCCGATCGGGCGGGGGTGGTGCGAGCGGACGTGGATGGATTTCTCCGCCGGTCGCCGGAGCGGTTCGAACTGGTGTTCCTCGACCCTCCCTACGACCATCCTCACGGGGCCCTGCGCGGGACGCTGGCCCTGGCGGCCAAGCACGTGGAGCCGGAGGGGATGATCGTGCTGACCAGGCCGGCAAGGGATTCCAGTGATGTAGTTCCGTTACACTGGAAGACAGTCAAGCTCCTGGCCTATGGAGACGCACGAATCCTCATCTGCTTGGAGGACGAATGACCCTCACGGTCCTGTGTCCGGGGACCTTTGACCCCGTGACCAACGGCCACCTCGACATCGTGGAGCGAGCCGCGCGCCTGTTCGACCGCGTGGTGGTGGCGGTGGTGGAGAACCCCGCCAAACTGCCGCTCTTCGAGCTGCACGAGCGTGTGGCCATGCTCGAGGAAGCGGTGGCCGGCA
Source organism: Actinomycetota bacterium (assembly GCA_050692555.1). GTDB lineage: Bacteria > Actinomycetota > UBA4738 > UBA4738 > CALAEC01 > DAITPV01. The sequence goes on along the minus strand of JBOGVS010000028.1, from coordinate 34,517 downwards.
TCAAGGGTGCGGAGGTGGCCTCGTTCTCGGGCCTTCTGGTCGACTACGCCCGGGCCCAGGGCGTCGGCGTGGTGATGAAGGGCCTCCGGGCCGTCACGGACTTCGACTACGAGCTCCAGATGGCCCAGATGAACCGCCATCTGTCGGGCGTGGAGACCTGCTTCGTCCCCACCAGCCCCAAGTGGTCCTACCTGTCCTCTTCCCTGGTGAAGGAAGTGGCCAAGTTCGGCGGGGATGTCAGCGGTCTGGTGCCCGAGCACGTGGCTTCCAGGCTCAAAGAGCGGCTCGCCTAATGGAGAGCGCGAGGAGCGAGCGCGTTTAGTGGACATCTCGGCCCGACTGCAGCAGCTCGAGGAGCTGATGATGGAGGCCAAGTCCATGCCCCTGTCGGCTTCGGTGCTGGTCAACCGAGAGGAGGTTCTCGAGCTGATCCAGGAGATGCGAGCCGCGTTGCCGGAGGAGATCAAACAGGCCCGATGGGTGGTGAAGGACCGAGAACAGCTCCTGACCAAGGCCCGGAAGGACGCCGAGGGGCTCATCCAGCAGGCCCTCGAGGAGCAGAAGGGCCTGGTAGCCCAGGAAGAGGTGGTCAAGCAATCGATGCTCGAGGCCGAGCGGATCCTATCCGAGGCCCGGGAGCAGTCCCGGCAGATGCGGCTGGAAGCCGAGGACTACATGGACCAGAAGCTGGCGGCGTTCGAGGCCACGCTGACCCGGGCACAGGAGCAGATCGCCCAGATCAAGGAGCATCAGGAGGCCCAGCTCGGAAAGATCGAAGAGCAGCTGGCTCGCACCCTGCAGCAGGTCGAGCGGGGCCGGGAACGGCTCCGGGGAACCACGCTGGCCGAGGAGCACCTGGCCCCAGAGGAGGGATGATGCAGCCGATCGACGTCCGCGAGCTGCTGGCCCATCCGGGCTCCTCGCAACAGGTCCACGTCACCGAGCCCGTTCCGGGCCTAGCCACCGAGCTGGTCCGGGTCCCCGAAGGCGCCCCGGTCGATGTGGACGTGCTCCTCGAGAACGTGGTGGAGGGGATCCTGGTGTCGGGACCGCTGGCGGGCACGTTTGCTCTGCGGTGCGCACGGTGCCTGACCGGCTTCGTCCAGGAGTTCCGTATCGAGGTGCACGAGCTGTACGCCCCCGGTGCCACGGACCAGGATGACCAGTACCCGCTCAGCGAGGGGTCGATCGATCTCGATCCCATGGTGCGAGACAACGTGATGCTGTCGATGCCGTTCTCCCCGCTGTGCCGCCCCGACTGCCGGGGGTTGTGCGAGCGATGCGGGGGGGACCGGAACCTCGGTGAATGTTCGTGCGGTCCGGACACCGACCCCCGGTGGTCGGCGTTGGACAGGCTGAGCCTGGACGAGTGAAAGGGATCTGATGGCCGTACCGAAGAGAAGGACCACGAAGACGAAACGGGACAGTCGCCGGTCACACTGGAAGGCCGCGGCCCCCACGTACAGCCTGTGCCCCCAGTGCCGCCAGCCGAAGCTGCCGCACCGTGTGTGCGCGAACTGCGGCTACTACGGCGGGCGCCAGGCGGTCGAGATCGAGCCGTAGGGGAGGGCCGTTGCTGGGACGGGGTACTCGCCTGGAGCGAGCCCTCGGCGTTCGGTTCAAGGACCCGCGGATGCGGGAGATCTCCCTCACCCACCGGTCCTACGCCTTCGAACAGGGAACCGACGAGACCAACGAGCGCCTCGAGTTCCTCGGTGACGCGGTCCTCGGCCTGGTGGTGACGGACCTGGCGTATGGGCGGTTCCCCGATCTCCCGGAGGGGGAACTGGCAAAGCTCCGCGCGGCCACCGTCAACATGATCACGCTCGCCGACGTGGCCCGGGACCTCGACCTGGGCCGGGAGATCCTCCTGGGCAAGGGCGAGGAGCTGTCCGGGGGGCGGGACAAGACCAGCATCCTGGCCGACGCCATGGAGGCGGTCCTGGGGGCCGTGTACGTGGACCGGGGGCTCCGGGCCGCTACCGATCTCATCGAGCGCCTGTTCTGGCCCCGAATGGAGGCTTACGCGCGCGGCGAGGGCGACCGCGACTTCAAGACCGGCCTTCAGGAGCTGGCGGCCCAGGAGATCGGCTCCGTGCCCCAGTACAAGGTCCGCGAGGAAGGGCCGGACCACGCCAAGGAGTTCACCGCCACCGTGTATCTCGACGGCCAGCCGTACGGGGCCGGACAGGGACGCTCGAAGAAGGAGGCCGAGCAACGAGCGGCCAGAGAAGCCTTCGGCCGGTTGTCGAGCGAGAGCAGCACGGTAGCGGCAGGGGAGGGGTAGTGGAGCTTCCTGAGGTCGAGGTGGTCCGCCGAGATCTGGAGAAGGACGTGGTGGGCCGGCGGGTGGCGGCCGTCGACGTGCGCCGGATGAAGAACACCAAGCGGGTGATCCGCCGCCACAAGACGCCCAAGGAGTTCCGCGATCGCCTGAAGGGCCGGAAGTTCGCGCGGGCGGAGCGCAAGGGGAAGTACATCCTGCTTCAGCTGGACGACGGCATGGTGCTGGTGGCCCACTTCGGGATGAGCGGCAGGTTCCTCCGCGGCAACAAGCGGCTACCGCTCGACAACCACACCCACGTGATCATCACGTTCCAGCAAGGAGGGGACCTTCGATTCATCGACCCCCGGACCTTCGGGGAGCTGTTCGTGACCCCCGGGGACCAGCTCGGCAAGGTGAAAGAGCTGGCGCACATCGCTATCGACCCTCTGGAGAGCACGTTCACGTGGCAGCAGTTCTCGGACGTCCTGGAACGGCGGGCCACCAAGCTCAAGCCGCTTCTCATGGACCAGCAGTTCGTCTCGGGTCTCGGGAACATCTACTCGGACGAGGTGCTGTTCGCCGCAGGCCTCCGGCACGACCGCATGTCGAACGAGCTCTCGGCTCAGGAGGTTCGGCGGCTGTACCGGGCCATCCAGGAGGTGGTGCAGGAGGCCATTCGGTTCCGGGGCACCACGCTCGGCGACGAGGCCTACGTGGACCTGTACGGGAAGCCCGGCGAGTACCAGAACGAGCTCAAGGTCTACGGTCGCCGGGGCGAGCCGTGCCGGCGGTGTCGCACCCCCATCCAGGTCGTGAAGTACTCGGGGCGCAACTCCTTCTTCTGCCCCCAGTGCCAGAGCTAGGCTGGGGACGCGCCGCCGGCTCTGGCCGAAAGGTTCACCACCCCGGCGTCCTCGTTGCGGGGGAGGCGGCCGCCATCATCGTGGGGTCGCCCGGGAGACTCCGCCGGCACCCACAGGGTGAACACCGAGCCGCGGTGGTCGGACCGTTCCAGGGCCACTCGCCCGCCGATCACGTCGGCGAGCTGGCGGCAGATGTACAGGCCCAGCCCCGCCCCGCCCACGGTCCGGGTGATGGTCTGGTCGACCTGATAGAAGCGGTCGAAGATGCGGTCCCGAAGCTCCTGTGGGATCCCGCCCCCCTGGTCCTGCACGGAGATGGCTCCGCCTCCCCCGGCCGGCCGCACCCGGAGCGTGACGGTGCGCCCCGGTGGCGAGTACTTGATGGCGTTCTCGGCCAGGTTGGCGACGATCTGGTGGACCCGGCGCCCGTCCGTCTCCACCGCAGGGACCTCCCCGTCGACGTGGACGATGACCGAACGGTCCCGGTCTCTGAGCTGGAGCTCCTCCGCGACCTGCTCGGCGATCCCCGTGAGCGACGTGCGGGTGACGACGGGGTTGATCCCCCGCGACTCGATCTGGGCCGCGACCAGCAGGTCCTCGATCAGCTGATGGAGCCGCTCTCCCTGCCGGTTGATCGCCTCGAGCAGTGAGCGCTCCGAATCCTGGTCCACGCTGGGGCCCAGCTGAAGAAGGGTCTTCACCGACCCCTGGATCGTGGTCAGCGGGGTCCGCAGCTCGTGGGAGACCGTGGCCACGAAGTCGTCCTTCATCCGGTTCATCTCGGTCAGGTGGGCCAGGGACTCCTCCAGTCGCGACACCAGCTTGGCGTTCTCCAGCGACACGCTAGCGTGGTTCGTGAGGGCCTCGAACAGCTTGAGGTCCTCGCCGTCGAACGTGGAGACGTCTGCGGTGCGGTTGGCGACCATCATCATCCCCACCACGCCGTCGCGCCCTCGGAGTGGAGCGGCCATGGCTTCGTGGATCCCTCGCCGCTCGAAGTGAGCACGGAGCCGGGCGGGCTGGATCGGCCTGGCCAGGAGGATGGCCTGCTCCTCGGCGGCCATCCTGGCCCACACGCCCTCGGTGGGGTCCAGGCGAGCGTGCCCCGTCGATGCACGTCCCTGGCCGGGTCCGAGCGTGGCGATCGAGGCGTCCCCGTCGGGCTCGTCCGGCAGGAGGACGATCTCCGAGATGTCGGCCCGAAACATCTTCCGGGCCTGGGCCAGGAGCGTGGAGACCGCAGCGTCGATTTTTAGCGACTGGTTCAGCACGCGCGTGGACTCGTGGAGGAACTCCAGGCTTTCGTGCTGCTGGCGCTGGCCGGCGTATGCGCGGTAGGCGAGGAACAGGATCGCCGCGGGGACCGCAAGCAGCCACGCGGACTCGGGATGCATCCACAGGACCATGACCCCGATCAGGCCGATGCTCGTGTTGGTGGCCGACACCACTTTCCCGAAGGCCAGGCCGTGGAACATCGCCTGGACCTGCATCCTCCCCTCGGACAGCGAAACGGCCGCGCCCACCGTGAGGTCGGCCACCAGGGCGATGGCGAACGTGGTCAGGAACGCCGCCATCCACCCCAGCGCCTCGAGGGGGTCCCCGGACCTGAACGCGTGGAACACCAAGAGGGCCAGCACCGCCTCCAGGAAGATGTGACTGAGGTTGAATGCCAGCTTCAAGGGGGACTGACGACGGCGGAGCGCCAGCGCGGCCAGCGATCCAACGAGCTGGCCGGCCACCAGGCCGGCCGGGGTCGCGGTGAACAGCCCGATCACCAGGGGGATCTCGCTGAGAGAGAACGCGTACGCATTGCGGCGGAACCGGACGTTGACCACCAGCACCTCGGCCAGGAAGAACATGGTGGCGATGGCCCACCACGGGAGTCGCAGCTCGGCGGGGACCGGGGGCAGGTGGCGAACCACCAGCAGGTACAGGGCCAGGGCCGTGCCCGCCAGTGCGACGGACAGCAGTCCCACCTTGGCGTTCCTTTCTGGGCTTCGGCCCACCACCCGGGGTGCTGCTCTCTCGCCCACGTCCATTCGGGTATCGGCCCTCAGGGGGACTCCCTGGATACGACGATTGGGTGGTTTCGCGTATGGCCCAAATGGACTAGTCCGCTCCGAGCGGCGGACGGACTGAGCTCGGCAGCCGGGTGTCCAAAGGGGTCGATTCACCTCAGATCCCACTCTCCGTGAGCCCGGCTCCAATCGTGGGAGCCCGCCCGGGGAGCGCCCTCATGCGAACCCACGATGCTCGTGTCAGCCGTTCGGCCCCTCCCCGTCTATCCCGGCCGGCTTCACCCGAGGCTGGGTAGGGTCGGGGCGATGATCAGAGCGCACGTCGTGGTGACCGGACAGGTCCAGGGCGTGTTCTTTCGGTACGAGACCCGCCGGCGGGCGCAGTCGGAGGGGCTGGCCGGCTGGGTGCGCAACCTGCCCGATGGCCGAGTGGAGGCGGTGTTCGAGGGACCCGAGGAGGCCGTCGAGCGGATGGTGTCTTGGTGTCGTCGGGGCCCCGGCGGCGCGGAGGTGCAGCACGTGGAGGTGACCCGGGAGGACCCGGAAGGCCTCGATCGCTTCGAGGTGAGGATCTGACCGCTTCCGGGAAACCACACGATTCCGCTGGTAGCATCCGTCCGATGTTCCTCAGGTCGCTCGCGGTTCGCGGGTTCAAGTCCTTCGCGGACCGGACCGTCATCGAGTTCGCTCCCGGCGTCAGTGTGATCGTGGGTCCCAACGGGTCGGGGAAGTCCAACCTGGTCGACGCCATCGCCTGGGTGCTCGGCGAGCAGGGGCCCCGGGCCCTGCGAGGCTCGCAGATGGCCGACGTGATCTTCGCCGGCAGTCCTGCCCGTCCCGCACTGGGGCTGGCCGAGGTCGGCCTGGTGATCGACAACGAGGCGGGACTGATCCCGGTTGCCCAGTCCGAGATCGAGGTCGGCAGGGTCGTGTACCGCTCCGGCGACAGCCAGTACCTCATCGGAGGGAGGTCCTCCCGGCTGCTGGACATCCAGGAGCTCCTCTCCGACAGCGGCATCGGGCGGGCCCTTCACACCGTGGTGGGACAGGGGCAGCTCGAGGACGTCCTGGTGGCCGGGCCGGAGGAACGCCGCCAGTTCATCGAGGAGGCCGCGGGCATCGCCAAGCACCGCCGCCGGAAGGAGCGGGCCCAACGCCGGCTGGTATCTCTGGACCAAGACCTCCTTCGCCTGCAGGACGTGATGGCGGAGCTGAAGCGACGGCTCCGCCCCCTCAAACAGCAGGCCGAGGCCGCCGGGAAGCACGAGCGGCTGTCCGGTGAGGCCGACGAACTGGCCTGGCGCCTGGCGGCGGCTCGCCTCCGGGACCTGCTGCGGGATCGCGACGCCCGGCGGCCCGGCTGGGAGGAGGGGCAGGCTCGCCGCCGGGAGGCCCAGGAGAAGCTGGCGGCTCTGGACGCGGAGATCGCGTCGCTGGCATCCCGGCTCGGCGAAGCGGAGCGAGTCCTGACCCGGGCCGAGACCCGGGAGACGGAAGCCGGGCAGGCCCGGTCCGCCGCCGAGGTGGCGTTGCGGGAGTCGGTGCGGAACGAGGGGGAGGCTCGGGCCCGGGCGGCCGAAGCCAGCGGACGCTCGGGACGCCTGGGGGCGATCGAAGAGGAGGTGGACCGGGCCGAGCGAGACCTGTCCGAGGTGGCTCGGGACCTATCGGAGAAGGAGGCCGCCCTGGGGGCGGCGGAGCGAGCCTACGCGGAGGCCGAGCGCACCCGGCGGGTGGCGGAAGAGCAGCGCCGCCTGGCCCAGGAGCGTGCCGTCGACCACCGCGTGGAGGTTCAGGCGCTCCGGCGGTCGCTGGAGGTGGCCCAGACGGAGCAGCATCGGATCGCGGCCTCGCTGGCCGAGGTCCGGCGGCGGGAAGCGGACACCCAGCGCCGGCGGGACGAGCTCGAGGAAGAGGTGGAGCGGCTGGACGGCCGGTACACCCCGGTGTCGGACCGGCTGTCTCGGCTCCAGCGGGAGGCGGACCGGCTCGGCGCCGAGGTCGTGGAGCTGGAGGGCCGTGAGCGCGCTCTCGACGGCCGGCGACAGGCGGTCGGGGCCAGGAGGGAGGCTCTCGCCGACACACCGGGGCGCCGGATGCTGAGGTCTCGACGCGGGCGGGTCATCGGGCTGCTGTCAGAGCTCATCGAGGTGGAGAAAGGAATGGAGCGGGCCGTGGCCGCCTCCCTGGGAGGGATGGCGGACGCGGTGGTGTACGCGGATCACGGCGAGGCGGTGGCCGATGCCCCCGAGGCCGGTGGAGCCACCATGGCCGTGGCCCAGGAGGCCCCCCCCTCCTTCGTCCTTCCCCGGGAGCGGAGCCTCCTGTCGGCGGTGAAGGCGTCGGATCCCCGGGCCGAGGCGGCCGTGCGCAACGCGTTGCGTCACGTCTACCTGGCCGAGGATCGCGACGACGCACTGGCCCGGCACCGCAACCACCCTGGGGCCGCCTTCGTCACCCCGGACGGAGTGCTGGTAGGTCCGGCCGTGGTCCGGACCGCGCCCCACCCCTCCGACGCCGATCGAGCCCTGCGGCAGGTCGAGGACGCCGCCCTTCGGGAGTACGCCGAGGTCGGCCGGGACCTCACCGCTCGCCGGCAGGCCCTGGCCAGGCTCAACGCCGAGCGGGCCAGCGTGGAGGAGGCCCTCCGGCGCACGGACGCGGACATCACGGCCACCGCCGAGCGGATGGCCCGCCTCGATGCCGACCTGGCCGCGGTCAGGCGTGAGCGCGAGGTGCTCGAGCAGCGCGCCGCGGGTGTGGAGGGGACCCTTGCGGAAGTGACCGCGGCCATCGGTGCCGCGCCGGCGCCGGACGGACCGGCCCAGGGCGTGCCTCCCGTACCCGAGCCTCCCGTGGAGCTCCGGGTAACGGTCGAAGCCCTGCGGCGGGAACGAACCCGGCTCGAGGAAGGGGTCGCCGCTCGCCGGGCCGACGCCGAGCGGTTGCGCCGCGAAGACCCGACGTCGCTGGCCGAGATCGCCCAGCAGGCGACGGATGAGCGGGAGCGGGCGGACCTGCTCCAGCGGGAGACCGAGACCGCCGCGGCCGACGCCGCTACACGCCGGGAGGCCGCGGCCAGGGGGGCGTCCGACCTGCGTTCCCAGGACACCCGGGCGAACCGGGAGTGGCGTGAGGCGGCGGCGACCCTCCAGGGCCTCCGCGACGAGTACGAGGACGCCGAGCAGTCCCGCAGGGAAGTGGAACGCCGGATCGCCGAGGCCGAGCGGGTGTTGGCCGACGGACATCGGAAGGATCCGGCCGAGGCTGTACAGGCCCTGGGTGACGACGACACGGTCGAGGAGCTTCAGAAGCGTTCCGACCTGTTGGCCCGTCGCCTGGCGCTGCTGGGCCGGGTGAACCTGGTGGCGGGGGAGGAATACCGGGAGCTGCAGGAGCGCCACGACTTCCTGCAGCGGGAGATCGACGACGTCAAGGCCGCGCGGCGGGACCTCCAGCAGGTGATCGGGGACGTGGACCGGCAGGTGGTGGAGATCTTCGACGCCGCGTTCCGAGACGTGGCCGCCCAGTTCCAGGAGCTGTTCGCACAGCTGTTCCCCGACGGCGAGGGGAAGCTCTCGCTGACCGACCCCGGAGATCTGTTGACCACCGGTATCGAGATCGAGGCGCGGCCCGGTCGCAAGCGGGTGAAACGGCTGTCGCTCCTCTCCGGTGGTGAGCGGGCCCTCACGGCTCTGGGGTTCCTGTTCGCGATCTTCCGGGCCCGGCCGTCACCCTTCTACCTCCTGGACGAGGTGGAGGCGGCCCTCGACGATGTGAACCTCCACCGGTTCCTCGAGCTGATCAGGGGGTTCGCGGAGATGTCGCAGGTGATTCTGGTCACCCATCAGAAGCGGACGATGGAAGCCGCGGACATCCTGTACGGGGTGTCGATGGGGAAGGACGGCGCCTCCCGGGTGATCTCCCAGCGGGTCGCCGACGCCGTGGGCACCCGGTAGATGCCGGCCGGAGTCGGGCTCGAGCTGGTCCTGGTATTCCTCCTGCTTGCGCTGCTGGTCATCGCGTTCGCCGTTGGGCGGCGCCTTCGGGAGGCCCCTCCGCCGGAGCCGCGCCGCCGCCGAGAGGGGCTGGCGGCCCGACTTCGGACCCTGGTGGGCAAGAAGCGGATCACCGACGACGACTGGCTTTCGCTGGAGGAGGGGCTGATCCGGGCCGATGCGGGCCCGGCGGCGGCCCGCGAGGTGGTCACCAGGGTCCGGGAGCGATACGACCCCGGGGCGGATCCCGTCCGACTGGTGATCGAGGAGGTTGCCGAGGTGTTCCACGGGGACCGCGGCCTGGAGCTGCCCCGAGGCCTGGCCGTGGTGATGGTCGTGGGGGTGAACGGCACCGGGAAGACCACCACGATCGGCAAGCTGGCTCACCGGCTTCGCCGGGATGGCCGAACCGTGGCCGTGGCGGCCAGCGACACGTTCCGGGCCGCGGCCGCCGAGCAGCTGGGGACGTGGGCCGAGCGTGCCGGCGCGGACCTGGTGACCCAGGCTCGGGGCGCGGATCCCGGAGCGGTGGCCCACGACGCGGTGCAGGCCGCCCGGTCGCGGGGGAGAGACGTGCTGATCGTGGACACCGCCGGCCGGCTCCACTCCCGAACCCCGTTGATGGACGAGCTTCGGAAGGTGCGTCGCGTCCTGGAGAACGCCGCGGGCAAGCCGCCCGATGAGGTCCTGCTGGTCCTGGACGCCACCACCGGCCAGAACGGGATCCCCCAGGCCAAGGCGTTCACCGAGGCGGTGGGAGTCACCGGCATCGCCCTGGCCAAGATGGACGGCACTGCCAAGGGCGGGATCGTCCTGGCCATCAGGGAGGAGCTGGGGATCCCGGTGAAGCTGGTGGGGAAGGGTGAGGGGCTCGAGGACCTCGAGCCCTTCGAGCCCGAGGGCTTCGCCCGCTCGCTGGTCATGGGTTCGTAAGCACCCATCCCCTTCTTCACGGACTAGCCCGATCGGGCTTTGAGGGGCCACCCGGCGGCCCCTTCTCCGTTCCCTCGTAGACTGGGCGTTGTGTTCGAGCAGCTCACGGACCGTCTCGGCGCGGTGTTCAAGAAGCTTCGGTCGCGCGGGAAGCTTCATCCCAAGCAGGTGGACGCGGCGCTCGGCGACATCCGGGAGGCCCTCCTGGATGCCGACGTGGCCACCGGGGTGGCCGACGACCTGCTGGCTCGGGTCCGAACCCGGGCCCTGTCCGAGGAGGTCATGAAGTCCCTGACCCCCGGACAGCAGGTCGCCAAGGTGGTCCGGGACGAGCTCACCGAGACCCTGGGCGGCGAGCACCGGCCCTTCGTCCTGCCTTCAGCGTCCCCGGCGGTGGTGCTGCTGGCCGGCATCCAGGGTTCGGGGAAGACCACCGCGTGCGCCAAGCTCGCGGTTCATCTGATGCAGAAGGGGCGCCGGCCGCTCCTGTGCGCCGCGGACCTCCAGCGTCCCGCGGCCGTGGATCAGCTGGTGACGCTGGGCGGCGAGATCGGAGTGCCGGTCGCGTCGGAGGGCCGTGACCCGGTCAAGGTGGCCAAGTCCGCGTTGAAACGTGCCCAGCGGGAGAGCCACGACGTGCTGATCGTGGACACCGCCGGGCGGCTTCACGTCGACACCGACATGATGCGGGAGATCGGGCGGGTCCGGGCCGCGGTGAAGCCGCACCACGTGCTGATGGCCGCCGACGCCATGACCGGACAGGACTCCGTGCGACAGGCCCGGGCGTTCATGTCCGAGGTCGACGTCACCGGGTTCGTGGTCACCAAGCTGGACGGCGATGCCCGGGGAGGGGCGGCCCTGTCGGTGACGCAGGTGACGGGACGCCCGATCTTCTTCGCCGGGACGGGCGAGAAGCCCGAGGATCTCGAAGTCTTCCATCCCGACCGCATGGCCTCCCGGATCCTGGGGATGGGCGACGTCCTCTCGCTGGTGGAGAAGGCCGAGCAGACCCTGGACGAGGAGAAGGCCCGCGAGGCCGCCGAGAAGATGATGCGGGCCGAGTTCACGCTCGAGGACTTCCTCACCCAGCTCCGGGAGGTGAAGAAGCTCGGCCCCCTCCAGGACCTGTTGGCGATGTTCCCCGGAGTCCCCGGAGCGGCGGGCCTCAAGGACCTGGAGGTCGACGATCGCCAGATGGGAAGGGCCGAGGCCATCATCTCCTCGATGACGCCCGGGGAGCGGCACAACCCGGCTATCATCTCGGGGAGCCGCAGGTCCCGCATCGCCCGGGGAAGCGGCACCACGGTCGGTGACGTCAACGCCCTCCTGAAGCAATTCGACGAGACCAGGAAGATGATGAAGCGGCTGACCGGAGGAAAGATGAAGGTGCCCGGCCTCCCGCGGATCCCGGGCCTGTCATAGAGGAGCCGAAAGCGTGGTCAAGATCAGGCTGATGCGCATGGGCGCCAGGAAGCGCCCGTTCTATCGTGTCGTGGTGGCGGACTCCCGGAGCCCGCGCGACGGCCGGTTCATCGAGAACATCGGGAAGTACCATCCGCTCGAGCACCCCTCGGTCATCGACATCGACCAGGAGCGGGCCCTGCACTGGCTGCGCAACGGCGCCCAGCCGACGCAGCCGGCCCGGGTGCTCCTGGAGAAGACCGGCGTGTGGGCCTCGTTCACCGGCCAGGCTCCGCCGGAGACCGCCCCCGCGGCGGAGGAGTCGGCGCCAGGTGAAGCGGAAGCCGAGCAGCCCTCGGCCGACTCCGAACCCAACGACACGAAGACCGCCCAGCCTGAGGAGGCCGGGGAGGGCACGTGAAGGAGGTCCTGGAGTACGTGGCCCGGGCCATCGTTGACGACCCCGACGCGGTCGAGGTGACCGAGGTCTCCGGGGAACGCTCCCTCATCCTCCAGCTCCGAGTGGCCCCCGACGACATGGGCAAGGTGATCGGGAAGCGGGGCCGCACCGTGCGAGCCATCCGCTCCCTAGTCCGGGCCGCCGGATCCCGCCAGGGCGTCACCACACTCGTCGAGATCGTCGAGGGTGATTCGGGAGGCGGTTCCGACTCCTGACGGATCGTGGCTGAACAGACCTATCTGGCGGTGGGCCGGGTCGCCCGGGCTCACGGCATCCGGGGCGAGGTTTCGGTCCAGCCCCTGAGCGAGGTGGCGGAGAGGTTCGAGCCCGGTTCAGTGCTTCGCGGAGAGGATGGCCGGAGCTTCACGGTACAGACGGCTCGCGCCCACCAACACCGGCTGCTGGTGAAGTTCGAAGAGGTGCCGGATCGAACGGCCGCGGAATCCCTGCGCGGCACCCTGCTCCTGGTGCCCGTATCCGCGGCTCCCCCGATCGACGAGCCCGATCGATTCTGGGTCCACGAGGTGGTGGGCCTTGAGGTGGTCACCGAGGAGGGCCGATCTCTGGGGCGGATCGGCGAGGTCCTGGCGAACCCCGCCAACGACCTGTGGGTCACCGAGGGCGGGGCGCTGATCCCCGCGGTTCGAGAAGTGGTCACCCGAGTCGACCGCGACCGGGGCCGGGTCGTGATCCGCGAGCTCGAAGGACTGGTCGAGTAGCGTGCGGGTCGACATCCTCACGATCTTTCCGGGCATCTTCGACGGCCCCCTGCGCGAGAGCCTCCTGGGCAAGGCCGTTGCCTCGGGGCTCGTCGAGGTGAACGTGCACGACATCCGAGACCACGCCACCGACAAGCACCGGCAAGTGGACGACGAGCCGTTCGGCGGAGGGCCGGGGATGGTGATGAAGGCGGAGCCGATCGTCCGGGCCGTCGAATCGCTCGGCGAGGGGGACAAGCGGGTGGTGCTGCTGTCCCCGGCCGGACGGCGATTGGACCAGGCCCTGGTCCGAAAGCTGGCCGGCGCGCCGTGGCTCGTGCTCATCGCCGGGCGGTACGAGGGGGTCGACGAGCGGGTGGCCCAGGCCCTGTCCGCAGAGGAGGTGTCGATCGGCGACTACGTGCTGTCCGGGGGGGAAGTACCGGCCCTCGTGGTCCTGGAGGCGGTCACGCGGCTGGTCCCGGGGGTGGTGGGCAAGGAGGAATCGCTGGCCCGGGAGTCGTTCGAGGACGGCATCCTCGACCATCCCCACTACACCCGGCCACAGGAGTTCCGCGGCCGGCGGGTTCCCGAGGTGCTGACCTCAGGCGACCACGCCCGGATCGAGGAGTGGCGACGCCGAGCCGCGGAGGAAAAGACGAAGCGCAACCGGCCCGACCTGCTACGATGAGCGGCGACCCCGAGGGAATCCCATGAACAAGGTCGACCCCGTCGAGAAACCGCGTCTGCGCGATGATGTGCCCGACTTCCGGGCCGGTGACACCGTGAAGGTGCACGTCCGGGTGAGCGAGGCAGGCCGCGAGCGCATCCAGATGTTCCAGGGCGTGGTGATCCGCCGGCGGGGCGGAGGGCTTCGGGAGTCCTTCACGGTCCGCAAGGTCTCATTCGGGGTCGGTGTCGAGCGAACCTTCCCGGTCCACTCGCCACAGATCGCCAAGATCGAGGTGCTGACCCGAGGAGACGTCCGTCGGGGCAAGCTCTACTACCTCCGTGAGCGCCGGGGGAAGCGGGCTCGGATCCGCGAGCTGCGGACCCCCGTTCGCACCACCGAGCCTCAGGCCGAGAGCTCCGCGGACGAGGCCGAGCAGGACGAGGCGTAGCGGATGGGCCAGCCCCGGCCCTCCGCCACCGGACCCCAGGACGAGGACCCTCTCGAGACCGGCAACCCCACGCCGACGGTGACCGCCGGCCGGGCTTCCACCGTGCCCCTCGACCGGACCGAGGTCACGGACCAGCGGAGCCCAGAGGAACCCGACACCGGGGAGTCCGAAGAATCGCCCGGCAAGGGAGGGGACAAGAAGGGGAAGAAGGCCGGGAGGGGTGGGGTTCGGGGATTCTTCGGGGAGCTGCCCGGCCTCATCCTCATCGCGTTCGTCCTGGCCCTGGTGATCAAGAGCTTCCTGGTCCAGGCGTTCTACATCCCGTCCGGATCGATGATCCCCACGCTCCGGATCGGAGACCGGGTGCTGGTGAACAAGCTGGTCTACGACTTCGGCGAGCCCCAGCGGCTCGACGTGATCGTGTTCGAGAACCCCCACCTGGTCGAGGAAGACAAAGGGCCGCTGGGGGCGTTCTGGGACTGGCTCACCGAGGGATTCGGGTTCTCCTCCGATCCTCAGAAGGACTTCATCAAGCGGGTCATCGCCCTGCCGGGCGAGACCATCGAGGTCAGGAGGGATGGGACCGTGCTCATCGACGGCAAGGCGCTCGAGGATGAGCCGTATGTGAACCGCTTGGCGGATCGTCGGCCCTTCCCACCCACCCTGGTCAAGGAGGACCACGTGTTCGTGATGGGGGACAACCGGCCGAACTCGCAGGACTCCCGGTCCTCCCTGGGGCAGATCCCGTACGAGAAGATCGTGGGAAAGGCATTCGTCCTGTTGTGGCCACCGTCGAGGATCGAGTGGTTGTCCGACGACTGAAGGACATCGATCACTACGAGCGCCAGCTTCGGGCTCGAGGGTTTCGGGTCCTGGCCGGCGTCGATGAGGCCGGCCGAGGAGCCCTTGCCGGTCCCCTGGTGGCGGCCGCCGTGGTGCTCCCCGAGGACTTCGAGCTCGAAGGGATCGAGGACTCCAAGCTCCTGACCCGCCGGCAGCGGGAGCAGGCGGAACGACGGATCCGGGAACGGGCGCTGGCCGTGTCGGTGTGCCGGGCCATGCCACGGCGGATCGATCGGGCCGGGCTTCATCGCACCAACCTCGCGCTGCTTCGCCGAGCCCTTCGGCTGCTCGAGGTCCGCCCGGAATTCGTGCTGGCCGACGGGTTCCCGCTCAACCGGCTCGGTGTCCCGTGCCTGTCGCTGCGCAAGGGCGACGTCGTCACCGCGTCGGTGGCCGCCGCCTCCGTGGTGGCCAAGGTGGCCAGGGACCGGGCCATGGATCGGTACCACCGCCGGTTCCCGGAGTACGGGTTCGACACGAACCGGGGCTACGGGACCGAGCGCCACTGGGCGGCCCTGTGGCGCCTGGGCCCCACGCCGATCCACCGGCGGTCCTTCAACCACGTCCTCAACCCCATGTCCCCGGAGGAGTACCACCGGTGGAAGGAGGGGCGGGGAGGCCGAAAGACCCACGTGGACGTGTACGGGCCCGACCCCCAATCCCCGGATCGCTCACCCACCTGACTGTCACACCCTCGGGGCATCCTGGCCCCGTGGGATCCCGGGAACAGAGATGGCGCCAGGGAGAGGACGCCGCGTGGGCCACCTACCGGCGCCGGGGATTCCGGCTGGTGGACCGGAACTGGCGCTCGGCGCTCGGGGAGCTGGACCTGGTGGTGGGCCGGAACGGAGTCGTGGTGTTCTGCGAGGTCAAGGCCCGAGGGTCCGCGGCGCTGGGAGGGCCCTTCGAGGCGGTCACCGCCGCCAAGCGCCGGAAGCTTCGGCTCCTGGCCCAGGCGTACGTGACGTCAACCGGGATCGCCGCCCACACGTTTCGCTTCGACGTGGCCAGCGTGCGGATCGACCGGCGGGGGAACCCGGACGTCTATCTGTTCGAGGACGCGTTCTAGGGTCCCGGGGGACCGGCGGTGTTCGCTTCGAGCCACGCTCGGAGGTCCCGGCAGTACTGCCGCTGTTGGAGGAGGTCTGGGTGGTCGTCCTCCAGGGTCCGGGTCCGGATCAGGGCCAGGTTGATCTGGGCGCGATGGAGGCGCTTGAGGACCTCGGCAGACTGGGGGCCTGCACGCTTGCGCAGCTCCCGCCGCCCTTGCCGCCGGGCCCGGGGCCGCTCCAGCACCGACAGCTCGTCCTCACGGACCCCGTCGCCGCCGAGCTCGGCCGAGAGGAACGTGCGGAGCCACCGGTGCTCGCGCCGCCTGGCCAGGGCGATCATCAGGATCACGAACACCAGGAACGGCAGACCCTTGACCGCGGTGGCCCAGATCCACTGCACGTACTGGCCGGCCGTCTCCAGATCATTCGGGTAGAAGTTCAGGAGGGGGGAGTTCCACAGGAAGTGGGCCCCCATGCCCACCAGGATCAGCGTCGCGGCCACCACCATGCGGCGGGCCACCGAGGCCTCGCCTCGGCGGGAAACGAAGTACGCCACACCCATCCCGAACAGGCCCGAGTACAGGACGTGGCCGTAGAGGCCGCTGGCCACCACGCGGACGAAGAAGCCCTTGAGGACGGCCTCGATGGTCCCGCCGAACTGCGCGATGAAGTAGTAGACGTCCTCGATGATCGTGAACCCCAGGCCCACGATGGCTCCGTAGACGAACCCGTCCATCAGGTCGTCGATCTCTCGCCGGGCGATCAGGTAGATGAACACCACCCCGATGCCCTTGAGGATCTCCTCGGTGAACGGGGCCACGATGGCGGGGACCCACCGGACCGCGGCGTCCGGTCCGAGGACGTCCAGGACCACCAGTGACCACCCCCCGTTGGCCACGATGGCCAGGGTGGTGGCCCCGAAGGCGCCCCACAGGAACGCCCCGAACACCAGCGAGAGCGGTTCCCGCTCGTAGAGATCCAGGGCGTAGATGAACACGAAGACGGGGATGGCGTACGCGAGCAGCAGGACCCACGACAGCACCCATCCGATCGGGCTCAGCCCGACGAATCCCGCCTGGATCACGATGGCCACCAGTCCGCACAGCGCCAGGAGCACCAGGAACAGCCAGAAGGCAGGCTGGCGGAACTGCCACAGCGACGTCTTGAAACCCCAGGTGGGGGGTCGAGGAACGGCCGTTCGCACGCTCACGAGCCGACCTCCGTGCCCGCTACCACCTGGCGGACGTCCTGGCGGACCGCCACGTACTGCCCCTGGGAGCTCCAGCTGTCGAACATCACGTCGGTCCCCCCCGGGGAAACGGCGGCGGTGAGCTCACCCTCGATGGTCGAGGCCACCCCCTCGAACTGCCCGACGTACGAGGTCCGCACCGCTTCGCCGTAGGGCAACACCAGGTCCAGGCGCTTCGTGGACACCGACACCTGGGTGGCTTGGGGCTCCAGGACCTGGTCGAGGTACACCTGGAGGAGCTCCTCCGGGGTGGCGTCGATCGCCGGCACCACCACCAGGAGGTTCCCCGTCCCCCAGGTCAGCAGGACCCCCGGAGGGTCGGCGTACCGCTGGGTGACCTCCCACCCCTCCGGCGGGGTCACGGTGACACCATCGGTCACCTGGACCGGCTCACCGGGGACGCTGTCCTGTCCCACGTCGAACTCCTGGGACTCCCCGGCGACCACGTAGCCGCCCAGGACCACGAACGCGATCACCAGGAACACCCCGATCGTGGGGATCCACTTCGCCCCCTCCGAAGGGGGGAGCACCGTGCCCGGCCCCCCAGGGGTCGCGTCGGCCTGCATTCAGGCCCGGTCCCGTGGCATCGAAGGAGTAAAGCACGCGCCTCGCCGCCGTGGCATGTCACCCCCCCTGGCTAGGATCGCCGCCGTGTACGCCCGCGCGCGTGGAGTGGCGGTGGTGGGGGTCCGCGGCCACCTGGTCTCCGTCGAGGCGCACGTGGGGCGGGGACTCCCGACCCTCCTGCTCACCGGACTCCCGGGGGCATCGGTGCAGGACGCCAGGGAGCGGGTGCGGCCGGCCGTGGAGAGCGCAGGGATGCAGTGGCCGCTCCGTCGAGTGACCGTGAACCTCAGTCCCGCCGACGTCCGGAAGGAGGGGGCCGGGTTCGATCTCCCCATCGCTGCCGCGGTGCTGGCCGCCACCGGACAGGTTCCCGAAGAACCGCTGGCGCCCTACGTGCTGGCCGGCGAGCTCTCGCTTCGTGGAAGGCTGATGCCCACCCCCGGGATCCTGGCCGTGGCCGACGCCGCCGCGCGAGGCGGCCATGCCGGGGTGATCGTCCCGGAGGCGAACGCCGCGGAGGCGGCCGTGGTCGATGGCCTGCGGGTGGTGGGGGCTCCCTCCCTCGGGGAGGTGGCGGCCTTCGCCCGGGGCCGGTGGGAGCCGAAGCCCGCCCGGCCTCCAGAGGATCGGGCGCCGGCCCCCGCCCGGATCGACTTCGCGGAGATCCGCGGTCAGGCCGAAGCGCGCCGGGCCCTGGAGGTGGCCGCGGCCGGTGGCCACAACGTGCTGATGGTGGGTCCTCCGGGCGCCGGGAAGACCATGCTGGCCCGGCGGCTGCCCACGATCCTGCCGGGCCTGACCCGAGCGGAGGCCCTGGAGGTCACCAGGCTGCATTCGGTGGCCGGACTCCTGGGCCCGGGCGAGGCGCTGGTGACCGCTCGTCCGTATCGGGCGCCGCACCACTCGGTCTCGGTGGCCGGGCTCCTGGGAGGCGGGTCCACTGTGGTTCGACCGGGTGAGGTGTCGCTGGCACACCGGGGCGTGCTGTTCATGGACGAGGTCACCGAGTTCAGGCGGGATACGTTGGAGGGCCTGCGGCAACCGTTGGAGGACGGGCGCGTCGTGGTGGTCAGGGCCGCGGGAGCGGTGGATTTTCCATCGCGCTTCACGCTGGTGGCGGCGGCGAACCCCTGCCCCTGCGGGTTCTTCGGAGATCCGCGCCGACGGTGCCGGTGCATCCCCCACCGCCTGACGGCGTATCGCGGGCGGCTGTCGGGCCCGCTTCTGGACCGTATCGACCTCCGGTTGCGGATCCCTCGTCTGACCCGGGGCGAGCTGATGGGTTCGGCGCCCGGCGAACAGTCGGAGCGCATCCGGGAACGGGTGGAGGCCGCCCGGGAACGCCAGCGGCATCGCCTCGCCGGCACCGGGGTAGCGTGCAACGCCGATCTCACCGGAGCGGAGGCCCGTCGGCTGGCCCGACTCACGCCGTCGGCCGAAGCGGCGCTGGGACACGGGGTGGAACGGTTCGAGCTCACCGGGAGGGGGTTCGACCGGGCCTTGAAGGTGGCCCGGACCATCGCAGACCTGGCGGGCAGCGATCGGGTGGACGGCCCCCACCTGCTCGAGGCGATGTCCTTCCGTGGCGAGCCCGTCGAGATGGAGGACGCCGGTGTCGCTTGAGCTCCCGGGGGCGTGGCCTCCCGGATTCGCCGGGCGGGACCGGGACCGAGACGCGCTCCTGGTGCTGGCCCACCTCCCGGCCATGACTCCCCGGGAGCTGCATGCGCTGGGGGCTCGGGTGAGGACCGGGGCGGCGTGCCTGGATGCGGTCCGGGCCGGCGTCGCCGCGACGGCCAACGACCGCGAGCTGGCGGCCGCCGTCGATCCGCAGCGGGTCCGAGAGGACCTTGACCGGTGCGGAGCCAGGCCGGTGTTTCCCGGGGAGGAGGAGTATCCCCCCCAGCTCCTGGGTCTTCCCGATCCCCCGGCCTGGCTGTTCGTCCGGGGGCGCTCAACGGCCGCATGGCCAGCGGCCGTGGCCATCGTGGGGGCCCGTGATGGGTCGGCCTACGGGCGGGAGGTCGCCGGGGCGATCGGGTCGGGTGCGGCAACCGCGGGCGTGGTGGTGGTGAGCGGGGCCGCTCGGGGGATCGACGCCGCGGCGCATCACGGGGCGCTGCGGGCCGGGGGAGCCACGGCCGCCGTCCTGGGCTCGGGCATCGACGTCCCCTATCCGCGAGGGAACCGATCCCTCCTGGAACGCATCGCGGCCACCGGATGGGTGTTCAGTGAGTATCCGCCCGGGGTTCCCGCGGCCCCCCGGCGGTTCCCGGCCCGGAACCGGATCGTCGCCGGGCTCTCGGAGGGCGTGGTGGTCGTCGAGGGCGGTCCCGACAGCGGCGCGCTGATCACCGCGAACTTCGCCGTCGACATGAACCGAGTGGTCATGGGAGTCCCGGGTCCGGTGACCAGCCCGCTCTCCGAGGCTCCCCACTCGCTCATCCGGGACGGTGCGGCGCTGGTTCGGGGGCCCGAGGACGTCCTCGGTGAGATCGGCGAGGATGCTCGGATGCCCGGCCGTGAAGCAGACGAGCTCTCCACGCACGAGCTCAGGGTTCTGCGAGGGCTGGCCGGAACCGCGGCCACCCTGGACGCCCTGTCCGCCGCGTCGGGCCTGCCGCCGGGCCAGGCGCTGGTGACTCTCACCTCCCTGGAGCTGCGCGGGCTGGTTCGGTCGGTCGGGGGCCGCTACGAGCGTCGAATCATGCCGAATGGGGAGGATTCGGGGTACCCGGGTAGAAGTAACCAAGCGAACCCTCTCGCCCCATAAGGAGGACTCATGTCCCGTATGCGTACGTTGTGGGTTGCCGCCGCGGCGGCACTGGTCTTGGGGATCCAGCCGGCCGGGGCGGCCTTCGCGCCACGGCTCGGGACCCACGCCGGCAACGTCGACCTTCGCGGCGTCCCCGGAGCGGCCGCCTACGAGAACGGATGGGCGGTCCCGCTGGAAGCGGCTCGACCGTCGTGGTACACGGCCAAGCTCCACCAGCAGGTCCTGGCGGCCGACGGAGCGCCGGTGGCCGCCCCGGCCGAAGCCCCCCTCCCCAGCGAGGTGGGGATCCGTCCGGGAGCCTGGATGCTGTCCCCGTCCGGATGCACCATGAACTTCATCTTCCGGAGTGGCGGCTCGTTTGCCATCGGCACCGCCGGTCACTGTGTCGGCAGCGTCGGGCAGCCCGTCACGTTGCTGACGCTGGCCCCCGGAGGCGCCAACCCCGTGCTGGTCGAGGTGGGGAACGTGCTGACGTTCCGGAACAATGGGATCGGGGACGACTTCGCTCTGGTGTCAGTCAACCCGGTGCTGAACTCGTGGGTGGACCCCACCATTGCCGTGGTGGCGGGGCCGTGCGGTGCGTACAACGGCTCCGGCCCGGAGACGGTAGCGCACTACGGGCACGGGCTGGCAATCGGCACCGGGGGGACCCCCCGCGCGGGTGTGGCTCTCACCTGGAACGCCGCGAGCTTCGGATGGAGCGGCGCCGGGATCTTCGGCGACTCCGGCAGCCCCGTTCGGGTCACGGGACTGCAGGCGGCCGGGAACCTCACTCACCTTGTGGTCGACACGAATTGGCTGCCCAGCTACATCGCCGGGACCCGGATCGGCCGGATCCTCCAGATCGCGGGCGGGTGGAGCCTGGCTTCCAGCTCGCTGTGCGTGTGAAGCGGGCCTAGACCCGGAGGGCGTGCCACACGTCCTGGCCGCACGCCCGGAAATCGAACGCGAAGTCGGCCCGAGCCCGGCGGCCGCGCGGGCGGCTCCCGCGTCGACGAGCCACTGCGGCTCGCACGCGAGCCTCGCGGCCGGCTTCCGCCAGGCGATCCTGCTGGCCCAGGTCGCAAGATGCATGGGTGATGACCGGGCTGATCACGGTTTCCATGGTCGCACACCTTGGTAGGAACACGAGGAGCGGTGTGTTACAAGGGGTTCCGACCCGAAAATGGAACAGGAAGACGGATCCCTGATCGAGCGGTTCCTCCGGCACCTGGAGCTGGAGCGACACCTCTCCCCGAACACCGTGGCCGCCTATCGGGGCGACCTTCGGAGCCTCGCGGAGTTTCTCGAGCGCGGGGGCACCGATCTGTCCACCGCTACCCACGGGCAGCTCCGGCGGTGGCTGGCGCACCTGGCCACGCGCGGGTTCGCCCGGAGCTCGATCGCCAGGCGAGCGGCTTCGGTTCGTTCCCTGTACCGGTTTCTGGTCCGCCGTGGGACCGTGGAGCGAAACCCTGCATCGCTGCTTTCGGCTCCCAAGGTTCCGGGTCGGCTGCCGGGGGTTCTCAAGTCCACGGAGGCTGCCTCGCTGGTTGCCGCACCGGCCGGAGACGCCTGGTCGGTCCGAGACCGAGCCATCCTCGAGCTGCTGTACGCCTCGGGCATCCGCGTCTCGGAGCTCTGTGGGCTTGACCTCGGAGACGTCGACCTCGAACGAGGCCGGTTGCGCGTGCTGGGCAAGGGTGGGAAGGAGCGCGAGGTGCCGATCGGAGACCCGGCCGCCGATGCGGTGCAGGCGTTCCTGAAGCGCCGAGGGGAGACCCTCAAACCGGGCCCGGCTACCAACGCCCTGTTCCTGAACCACCGAGGGCGACGGCTCACCTCCCGCGATACCCGGGCCGTCGTGGAAAAATATCGGGGAGCAGTCCTGGCCGGGCGCCGGGTCAGCCCGCATACCCTGCGGCACTCGTTCGCCACCCACCTCATGGAAGGAGGCGCGGACATCAGATCGGTGCAGGAGCTCCTGGGGCACGCCAGCCTGGGAACGACCCAGCGGTACACCCACGTCTCCCGGGGCCGGCTGTTCGGCGCGTACCGACGGAGCCACCCGAGGGCCTGATGGCCACCGTTCCAGCCTCCAGCAGGCGAGATGAAGCCTCGGCCGAGGCGGTCGAGCTCGAAGAGCTGTGGAGGGAGTTCAAGGAAAGGGCCTCACCTCCCGCTCGGGAGCGGCTGATCCTCCACTACGCTCCCCTGGTGAAGTACGTCGCCGGCCGGCTGGGGGCCGGGCTCCCACAGACCGTGGAGCAGGCCGATCTGGTTTCGAACGGGATGTTCGGGCTCATGGATGCCCTGGACAAGTTCGATCCGGGCCGCCAGGTCAAGTTCGAGACGTACGCGATCCCCCGAATCCGGGGAGCGATCATCGACGAGCTTCGGGCCATGGATTGGGTGCCCCGCTCCATCCGGTTCAAGGCCCGAGAGGTGGACAAGGCCCACACCGAGCTGGAGGCCAAGCACGGCCGGGCCCCCAGCGACCCCGAGGTCGCCGACCACCTGGGGATCAGCATGGACGACCTCCACGAGGTAGTCACCCAGATCTCCCTGGTGTCGGTGATGGCTCTGGAGGAAATGGTCGGCGGCGACGAGCGAGGTGAGCCCCGTTCTCTCCTGGACACCCTGGCCGACGCGGCGGGGACCGATCCCACCGCGTCGCTCGAGGGTCAGGAGATGCGCCACATGTTGTCGGCGGCCATCAACGCCCTCACCGAGCGGGAGAAGATCGTCATCACCCTGTACTACTTCGAGGGCCTCACGCTGGCGGAGATCGGCGAGATCCTCGGCGTGACCGAGTCACGGGTCTGTCAGATCCACACCAAAGCCGTGGGCGGGCTTCGCAACAACCTTCAGGACCGCGACGAGGACTGATCGTCCGCTCCCTTCGATCGGGGGGGTCCGCTCGCCTGGTGATATCGAGTGCGGGACGACTCCTGGCGAGCTACCCCCCCGAACCCCCCCGGTTCCTGTCACCCCCCGCTGCTAGGTTCCCCCCGAGGATGGGTACCTTCCTTCGCCCGTTCCTCCCCCTGCTGGCGGTGGCGTCCTTGGCGACCCTGCCGCTTGGCGGGCCGGCGCCCCGGCCGTCCGCCACGGGGGGAGCCCAGACGTTGGTGGCTCCGTCCGCCACGGCGGGCCCGCGGTACGTGTCCTACGGGTCCTACTCCTGGCCGGTGCGAGGCCCGGTCATCCGCCCGTTCGACCCTCCGGCCAGCGCGTATGGCCCCGGCCACCGGGGCATCGACATCGCGGCCCCCGTGGGGACGGCGGTCCGGGCCGCTGCCGATGGAGTGGTGGCGTTCGCCGGGGCGGTGGCCGGCGGGCTGTTCGTGTCGGTGGATCACCCCGACGGGGTGAGGACCACCTATTCGTGGCTCTCCCACATCGCCGTTGATCGGGGCCAACACGTGCTTCGCGGCGCCGTCCTGGGGGCCTCCGGCCGGGGGCACCAGGGGATCGAACCGGCCCACCTGCACTTCGGGGCCCGGGTGGGGACCACGTACATCGACCCGATGCTGCTGCTGGAACGCGGCAGCCTGGTTGGCCTGGTCCACCTGGCTCCCCTGGACCGCCCTTCCTGAGCTCGCGGCCCGACGAGCTCCGGGGAGGCGAGCTGAACGCCGCCCCCTAGAATGGGCGGACCGTGCCGGCCGCCTCGTCTTTCCGCCGCGCCCTGCTTCCGCTGGCCGGAGCCATGGCCGCCGTGGTGGCCCTCGGCGGGGGAGCGGCCCTGGCCCAGGGGGCCGATCCATGGCCCATGGCCGGTCGGAACCCCGCCCACCAGGCCACCATCGAGGGGCCGGTCGCCCCCTACAGGAATGCGTGGTCCACCGAGATCGAGGGGGGTCCGGTGGCCGGTCCCGTGGTCGCCGGTGACGCCGTGGTGGTGGTGGCAGAGGAGAGCACCCTTGCGGTGGCCCCCGACACCGGGGAGCGGCTGTGGGAGTGGCCCCGAACCCCAGGTCCGGCCGGCCCGGCGGCGATCTCGGGCGACCTGGTCATCCACGCGTCCGGGACCGGTCCGGCCACCGCCCTGGTGGCCCGTCGTCTGTCCGACGGCGGGGAGGTGTGGCGAGCCTTCGCCGGCTCGGCCGCCCCGGGCGGTCTCACGGTGGCGGGGGGCTCCGTGTTCACCGGCACCCGGCAGGGGGTGGTGCTGGCTTTCGATGCGGAGACCGGCGAGGAGCGGTGGCGGTTCGAGGCCGACGGGGCGGTGGAGACCGCCCCCGCGGTGAGCGGCGGGCTGGTCCTGGTGGCGTCGCAGAGCCTGTCCACGGGACGGGCCACGGTGTACGCCCTCGATGCGGCCGCCGGCGCCGAGAGCGGCCCCGTGTGGCAGTTCACACCGCGGCCCGTGCCGTCGGCGTTCCCCTCGTCCGTGGCCGCCGGGGACGGCGTGGCGTTCGTGGGCACCAGCGACGGGAGCGCATGGGGGCTGGACCTCGAGTCCGGGGCTCAGCGATGGTCGACCGAGGTGCGAGACGTGTTCTCCCCGCGTCAGGTTCCCGCTGCGATGGACGGCGGGGTGGTGATCGCGGACCGGAGCCATCTGTACCGGTTCGATGCCTCGGGGGAGGAGCAGTGGGTATTCCGACTGGCGGACCTCCGCCAGCTGAGCGGAGACCGGACCAACAGCCTGGCCGCGTCGTCGCCGGCCGTCTCGGGTGGGGTGGTGCTGATCGGAGATGCGTCGGGAACGCTGTCGGCCATCGACGTCGAGACGGCCCGCCGGGTGTGGCGAAAGGACCTGGGGCCCGGCCCCATCGGCGCGGTGGCCGCGTCCGAGGAACGGGTCTACGTGGTGTCGCAGGGGGAGTCCGGGAGCCTGGTGGCGATGGAAAGCGATCCCGACGGTGTCCTCCTGGACGAGGTGTCGCCCACCGTCCTGTTCCCCGGACGAGCCCTCCTCAACTACGCCCTGGCCTTCCTGGGGGTCGGCGCGGTGATCGTGGGGCTGTTCCGGTTCCTGTTGCGCGGGCGCAATGGTGCCGGCGCCGAACAGACGAGCTCATGAGCAGGAAGCGGAAGCGTCGCCGCGGGGGCAGCTCCCGCCCCACCTCGCGGCCTGATGCACCGGCCGTCTCGGAGACGCCATCGGGGGACGGCGACGCGAGCCCCGACCGCGCGCCGCCTGCCGTCCCCGCGAAGACAGACGACGAGCCGCCGCGGCCCCGCGGGCTCTTCGGAGGGACGGCCCCCTCGCCCTATCCGAAGTTCGGCGTGTCGATGGCCGCGGGCCTTCGCGCCGTGGGGGGCTCGCCCCTCATCCTGGGCCTGTCCTTCGGGTTCCTCCTGCTGACCTGGGCGTTGTTCGTGGCCCTGGGGGTGGACGTCACACCCCGGCTCCTGGGGATCCTGATGGCCCTGTCCCCGGCGAACCTGTTCTCGGACGTACCCGTGGCCTTCGCCGCGGGGACCCCGGTGGCCACGGTGGTGGCCGTCGTAGCGCTGGGCATCCTTCGGTCGCTGACCTGGGGAGTCCTTGGTCTCCTGATCGTGGATGAGCTCAGCGAGGGCCGTGCCGACCTGCGTTCCGCGCTCCGCCGGCTCCCCAAGGTGGCAGCTTCGCTCCTGGTCATCGACATGATCGAGGTGGCCCTGGTGGTGGTGCTGCTCCAGGTGATCGTGCAGCTCCTCGGCCAACTGGGCATCCTCGGCGTCCTGGTGTCCATCTACTTCCTGGTGATGGCCCCGGTGGTGGCGGTGACCGAGGAGGCCAGGGCCCAGGACGCCCTCCGGCGAGGTTTCCGGGCCGCCCGCCTCCCCGGGACCCGGCACGTTGCGGTGGTGATGGCCTACTTCTTCTTCATCTTCTGGATCTCGGCGATCTCGCCGTTTCCGATCTTCGCTCCGGCCACTCCCACCGTGGTTGCGTGGGCGTTCGCCATGGTCACCACGTTCATCCACGTGGGGGTGTTCGGCGCGCTGGTGTACCGGTGGGTGGCCGTACGGCACCTGGTCCCCGCCCAGGCCACCCCGGCTCGGACCTGACCCCCCTGCTACACTGAGATCGCCGGTCGAGAGGGCCGAGCACACACACCCGAGGACCCGTCCTCCGGTCCTGCGAGCATCGCGGGGAGGGACGGGAGCGAACCGGGTGGAGGAGATAACCGGAAGGAGGAACTATGGCGGTCACCACCCGCCGGCAGCTGCTCGAGGCCGGCGTCCACTTCGGTCACCAGACCCGGCGTTGGAACCCCAAGATGCGCCGGTACATCTACGGCGAGCGAGGCGGGATCTACATCATCGACCTGGAGAAGACCCTCCAGGGCCTGGAGCGCGCCTACGAGTTCGTCCGTGACGCGGCTCGAGCCGGCGGCACGGTTCTATTCGTGGGGACCAAGAAACAGGCTCAAGATGTGATGGCCGAGCATGCCCAGCGGGTGGAGATGCCGTACGTGAACACCCGGTGGCTGGGTGGGATGCTCACGAACTTCCAGACCATCTTCCGGCGCCTGCGCCGGCTGGTGGAGCTTCAGGAGATGCAGCGCTCGGGAGCCTTCGAGTTCCTCCCCAAGAAGGAGGTGCTCAAGCTTCGACAAGAAAAGGAGAAGCTCGAGCGCAACATGGGCGGCATCATGAACATGGAGCGGCTCCCGGCGGCGGTGTTCGTGATCGACACCAACAAGGAGCAGATCGCCGTCACCGAGGCCAACAAGCTGGGCATCCCGGTGGTGGCCATCGTGGACACGAACTGCGATCCGGACGAGGTCGACTACGCGATCCCCGGCAACGACGACGCGATCCGTTCGATCACCCTGGTGGCATCGGTGATCGCCGACGGGATCCGCGAGGGACAGGCGCTGGCCGGCCGGGACCTGCAGCAACGCACGGGCGTGGCGGAGCCAAAGGCCCCTCCGCCTCCCGCTGAGGTGGTGGCCGACGAGCCATCCGGTGAGGCAGCGCAGGCGACGGAGCCGGAGATCGCTCCGGAGCCGGAGATCGCACCCGAACCTGCAGGAGAGGGCGGGGAGAAGGAGGGTGAAGCATCTCCCGCCGGCCCCAGGTGAGGGGATGGGAGGTCGCGGTATGGGAGAATCCGAGAACATGACCGTCTCTGCGGACCTGGTCAGACGGCTGCGGGAGACCACCGGCGCCGGAATGATGGACTGCAAGCGCGCGCTGGAGGAATCGGGCGGTGACCTGGAAAGGGCCCGAGATCTGTTGCGGACCAAGGGTCTGGCCGATGCGGCGAGGCGAGCTGGAAAGGTCGCCCGTGAGGGCGTCATCGACGCATACATCCACCTCGGAGGAAAGCTCGGCGTCCTCGTCGAGGTGAACTGCGAGACGGACTTCGTGGCGAACACGCCGGAGTTCAGGGCCCTGGCCCACGATATGGCGGTCCAGGTTGCGGCCCACGACCCGTGGTGGATCACTCGCGACGACGTTCCGCCCGAAGAGATCGAGCGGGAGCGCAAGCTGTACGAGACCCAGGCTCGGGAGGAAGGTAAGCAGGACCAGGTCATCCCCCGCATCGTCGACGGGAAGATGGAGAAGAGCTTCTTCAAGGATCGGGTCCTGATGGACCAGCCGTTCTACAAGGACCAGGCCAAGACCGTGGGCGAGGTGATCGCGGAGCTCTCCTCCAAGGTGGGAGAGAAGGTGGAGGTCCGGCGGTTCGCGAGATTCGTCCGCGGCGAGGACGGCTCGAGGAGCGAATGACGGCGGACACGGCCACCGGGGAAGCTGCCGGAGCCGACCCCGCGGCCCGCCCCTCCAGGCCGTCGTTCCGCCGGGTGCTGCTGAAGCTCTCCGGCGACGCGTTCGCTCCGCCCGGCCGGGATTTCGGCATCTCCGAGGAAGCGGTGGAGCTGTTGGCTCGCCAGCTCGCGGACGTGGTGACCTCCGGCGTGGAGCCCGCCGTAGTGGTCGGCGGGGGGAACATCTTCCGGGGGCGGGACGCTCCGGCCATGGACCGGGCTCGCGCCGATTACGTGGGGATGCTGGCCACGGTGATGAACGCTCTGGCGCTCCAGGATGCTCTGGAGCGGATCGGCATCGTCACTCGAGTGCAGACGGCGATCCCCATGGCCCAGATCGCGGAGCCCTACATCCCCCGCAAGGCCATGCGCCACCTGGAAAAGGGGCGGGTGGTGATCTTCGCCGCGGGACTGGGGCGGCCGTACTTCTCCACCGACAGTGCCGCGGCACAGATCGCGCTGGAGATCCATGCGGAGGCCATCCTCAAAGGCACCGGCGTCGACGGCGTGTACGACTCCGACCCCAAGCTGAATCCGGACGCCGTGAGGTTCGACCACCTCGACTACTTCGAGGTCCTCAGCAGGGGCCTTGAGGTGATGGACGCCAGCGCCATCTCACTGTGCCGGGAGAACGGCCTCCCCATCATCGTGTTCAACTTCCGGCAAGAGGGGAACATCCGGCGGGCCGTCCAGGGCGATCCCATCGGCACGCTGGTCCATGCTGGAGGCGGGCCGTGACGGCGGAAACGACCCTGAAGGATGCCGATCACAAGATGAAGCGGGCAGTGGAGATCACCGGCGAGGAGTTCGGCTCGGTGCGCACCGGCAGGGCCACGCCGGCGATCCTGAACCGAGTGATGGTCGAGTACTACGGGACCCAGACGCCCCTGAACCAGCTGGCCTCGTTCTCCGTTCCGGAGCCCCGGCTCCTGGTGATCCAACCGTTCGACCGCAACGCCATGTCGGCCATGGAGAAAGCCATCATGCAGTCCGACCTCGGCCTGACCCCATCCAACGACGGCGTGGTGATCCGGCTGGCGTTCCCCCAGCTCACCGAGGAACGCAGGAAGGACCTCACCAAGCTGGTGCACGAGCGGGCCGAAGAGGGCCGGGTGGCCGTGCGGAACGTTCGCCGGCATGCCAAGGAAGAGCTCGAACGGCTGAAGAAGGACGGGGAGATCTCCGAGGACGACCTGCACCGCTCGGAGAAGGAGCTCCAGAGGCTGACCGACAAGCACGTGGCCGAGATCGAGGAGATCCTGGGCCACAAGGAAAAGGAGCTGATGGAGGTCTAGTGGCGGACGAACGCGACCGCGGGCCCGAGGAAGAAGACCCCTTCGAGGGTCTGGACAAGTTCTTCGAGGAGCCCCTGGAGGACTGGCCCGACGACGCTCAGGAGGGCCCGGCGGCTCCCGAGAAGCCGGCCGAGGCCGAACAGCCGGCCGCGACTCCCCCCGGTGGAGCGGACTGGGGAGACCTCGAGATCGACATCCCCGACGAGGCGGAGCTGGTGGGTGCGGCAGCCGGGCCCGGCAACGGCGAAGAGGCGGAAGGCGAGCAGGAGGAGGAAGCGGAGGTTGCCGCCGGCGAGAAGAAAGAATCGGACTGGGACCGGATCCGAGGCGAGATGGCCCGGGAGGTCGAGGAGGAAGGTGCGCCGGCGGGCGAGGGCGCCCCGGCGGACGAGGCCGAGGCGCTGTTGGGTGAGGGTGAGGCGGCCGGGGACGAGCCCCTCTCGCTCGAGGACCTGAGCGCCGCTCCTCCCGAGTACTCGGATCTTCCCCAGACCGGCGACGAGGAAGAGGCACAGGAAGAGCCGGTCCTGGAGGAGGAAGCGGTGATCACCTCAGCCTCCGAGCTGTTCGAGGAAGACGAGGAGGCCCCGCCGATGGAGCCCGGTGCCACGGCGGAGCTTGGGGAGGCCGGGGACGAGACACCGGCTGAGGAAGAGGCAGAGCCCGAAGCGATCGAGGCGGCCGCAGAGCACTTCGCCTCGGGGATCCGGCCCGAGGAGGTCGAGCAGGATCTCCTGGCCGACCTGGAGGAGGAACCCGAAGACGACCGGGCCGTGACGATCGACGAGGGCGTCCCTCCGGTCGAGGCTCCCACGTGGCAAGAAGGCGGGCACGTCCCCGTGGCGGAGGCCGGCGCGGAGGCACCGGCCGAGCCCACCGAGGGACGGGATCTGACCGCGGCGTTCGCTTCCGGGGTCCTGCTCGCGGCGGCGGTCATCGCCCTGCTGGCCGTGGGAAAGGGACCGTTCACCGTCCTGGCCGCGGCGGTCGTCCTGCTCGGGCAGCTGGAGTTCTACACGGTGATGCGAGACCGGAACCTCCAGCCGGCCACCCTCCTGGGTCTGGTGGGCGGGGCGTTCATGATCGCGGGGGCCTTCTTCCATGGAGCCTCGGCAGTACTCTTGGGTCTGTTCCTGACCATGGCGGTCAGCGTGCTGTGGTACATGGCCGCCCCCGCGGCCGCTCGGCGAAACACCACCGTGAACGCCGGCGTCACGGTCCTGGGCGCCCTGTACGTTCCGTTCCTGGCTTCGTTCGCCATCCTGCTGCTGACCTATCCGGGCAACCTGGGCCGCAACATCTTCCTCACGGTGATCGGGCTCACGGTCCTGTACGACGTGTGTGCTTACGCCATCGGATCCCTGTGGGGGAGCCGGCCGCTGGCGCCCACGATCAGTCCCCAGAAGTCCTGGGAAGGGGCCATCGGAGCGACGTTCATCCTGCTGCTGGTGGCCCTGGCTATCGTCCCCACCATCGAGCCGTTCACCGCCTCCCGGGCCGTGGGGCTTGCCATGGTCATCGCGGTGGTCGCCCCCCTCGGCGACCTGGTCGAGTCGGCGCTGAAGCGCGACCTCGGGGTCAAGGACATGGGGACCATCCTGCCCGGTCACGGCGGCGTCCTGGACCGGATCGACGCGATCCTGTTTGCCGCGCCCGCGGCCTATTACTTCCTCCAGCTGTCCCTTTCCTGACCATCGGAATTATCCCGGTCGAGCGGGTACCCTGGGAGCGATGCGCAGGCTGGTCATCCTCGGCTCCACCGGCTCGATCGGGACTCAGGCCCTGGACGTGGTCCGCCGGAACGGCGACCGGTTCCAGGTCGTGGGGCTGGGAGCGGCTTCCAGCCGCGAGCTGCTGGTGGGCCAGATCCGGGAGTTCATGCCCCCGGTGGTGGCGGTCACCGACGAGACCGCCGCAGCCGAGCTTGAGGAGGCCCTGGCCGGTCTCCGCAGCGTCGAGGTGATCACCGGCCCCGACGCTGCCGAACGTCTGGCTCGTGACAGCGACGCGGACCTGGTCCTCAACGCCATGGTCGGGTCGGTGGGGCTGCCGCCCACCCTGGCCACGCTGTCCTCGGGGAAGATCCTGGCCCTGGCCAACAAGGAGAGCCTGATCGTCGGCGGGGAGCTGGTGATGGACCTGGTGAAGAGCGAGCCGGATCGTCTGGTCCCGGTGGATTCCGAGCACGCGGCCCTGGCCCAGTGCCTCCGGGGAGAGCGCCGTGAGGACCTCCAGCGGGTGATCATCACCGCGTCCGGCGGTCCGTTCCGGGGCTGGAGCCGGGACGAGCTGGCCCGGGCATCGGTGAAAGAGGCCCTGGCCCACCCCACGTGGCGGATGGGGCCGAAGATCACCATCGACTCGGCCACCCTGATGAACAAGGGCCTGGAGGTCATCGAGGCGCACTACCTGTTCTCCCTGGACTACGAGCGGATCGAGGTGGTGGTGCATCCGGAGAGCGTGATCCACGGCGCGGCGGAATTCCGGGACGGAAGCATGATCGCCCAGCTGTCGGTCCCCGACATGCGACTTCCGATCCAGCTGGCCCTGGCATACCCCGAGCGCTTGCCGGCGGGGATCGCAGGCCTGGATCTGGCCACCCTGGGCGGCCTGACGTTCGAGCCGGTGGACCGGGCCAGCTTCCCCGCCCTGGATCTGGCGTACCGGGCCGGCCGCCTGGGGGCCACGTATCCAGCGGCCATGAGCGCGGCCAACGAGGTTGCGGTGGAGGCGTTCCTCGATGGCAAGGTTCCGCTCACCGCGATCCCGGAGGTGGTGGCCGGCGTGCTGGACGAGCACGAGCCCGCCCCGGTGGTCTCGGTGGTCAGCCTGGAACGCGCGGACGGCTGGGCCAGGGACCGCGCCACCGAGCTGATCGCTTCCCTGTAGGCCCCCATGTTCACCGGGATCCTGATCTTCATCGGCGGCATCTTCGCCATGATCGTGGCGCACGAGCTGGGCCACTACCTGACGGCCAAGCGTTACGGCATCAAGGTCGAGGAGTTCTTCATCGGTTTCGGTCCCCGGATCTGGTCGTTCCGGCGAGGGGAGACCGAGTACGGGATCAAGGCCCTGCCGCTGGGAGGCTACGTCCGCATCGCCGGCATGAACCCGTTCCAGGAACCGGCCCCGGCCGACCGCGAACGGTTGTTCACCGCCAAGCCCAAGCGGCAGCGCGCCGTGGTGCTGGCGGCCGGCTCGTTCATGCACTTCGTGCTGGCGTTCCTGCTCCTGATCGGGTTGTTCATGCTGATCGGCATCCCCCGAGCCAGGCTCGCGGAAGTGGAGCCGACCCTGGGCGGGCGGCCCTCACCGGCCTCCGCCGCGGGCCTTCAGCCCGGGGACGAGGTCCTGGCGGTGAACGGCGAGGATGTGGCCTACGACGAGTTCCTGGAGGCCATCGAGTCCAACGTGGGGCGGGAGATGGTGATCCTGGTCGAGCGGGACGGACGGGAGGTCACGGCGCGGGCCACGCCGGTGCTGTCCGAGCTGGAAGGCGAACGGATCGCCCGCCTCGGGGTGTCCATCGCCACCGGAGGCCGGCTCCACGAGGGTCCGGTGGAGGCCACCGGGAAGACGTTCGAGGCGGTCGGGGACATGGTCACCGGGTCGTTCCGGGCCATGGGCCAGGTGTTCGGGCCGGAGGGGCTCCAGCGGATCGGGCAGCTTCTGGTGGGTGAGCGGGAGCGCGACCTCACGGATCCGGTGGGTGTGGTCGGCGCGGCCAGAGTGTCGGGGCAGGCGGTGGAGGCCGGCCAGCTCGACGTGTTCCTCTACCTGTTTGCGTTCTTCAACGTGTTCGTGGGGATCCTGAACATCCTCCCGCTGCCGCCGCTGGACGGCGGTCACCTGGCGGTCGTGGGGATCGAGGCCGTGACCGGCCGGCGGATCGATCCTCGCCGGCTGCTGCCGATCACCGCCGTGGTGGCCGGGTTCCTCATCCTGTTCACGGTGTCGCTCCTGTACCTCGACGTGGTGAGCCCCATCCCCAACCCGTTCCTGTAGCCCGCCTGCACACCATCTGCACGGCTCCGTTCCGTGGCCCTGGTTGCTGCTCGTTACACTGGCATCGTGGTGGCCGAACGACGAACGAGCAGGCAGGTCCGGGTCGGATGGGTCGAGGTGGGCGGCGACGCCCCTGTCCGCGTGCAGTCCATGACCACCACGAAGACCGCCGACGTCAACGCCACCCTCCAGCAGATGGCCGCGCTGGTGGCCGCCGGGTGCGAGATCGTTCGGGTGGCCGTTCCCCACTGGGAGGACGCCCGGGCCCTCGAGACCATCGCCGAGCACGCCACGATCCCGGTGGTCGCCGACATCCACTTCCAGTGGAAGTACGCCATGGCCGCTCTGGAGGGAGGGATCCACGGCCTCCGGATCAACCCCGGCAACATCAAGTACCAGGACAAGGTTCGCCTCATCGCCAGGGAGGCCAAGGCCCGCGGGGTCCCCATCCGGATCGGGGTCAACGCCGGCTCCCTGGAGAAGCCGTTGCTCGAGAGATACGGACGGCCCACCGCGGAGGCCCTGGTGGAGTCGGCCCTCAACGAAGCCCGGATCCTGGAAGACGAGGACTTCACCGACATCAAGATCTCCGTGAAGCATTCCAACCCGGCCGAGATGATTCGGGCCTATCGCCTGCTCGCGGAACGGTGCGACTACCCGCTCCACCTTGGGGTGACGGAGGCCGGTCCGATGCCGTCGGGCGGGGTGAAGTCCGCGGTGGGGATCGGGACCCTCTTGGCGGAAGGAATCGGCGACACCATCCGGGTCTCCCTGACCGACGATCCGGTCGAGGAGGTCAAGGTGGGGAACTGGATCCTCCAGTCCTTGGGCCTCAAGAAGCGAGGGCTGGACCTGGTGGCCTGTCCCTCGTGCGGCCGCGCCGAGGTCGACGTCCTCGGCCTCACCAAGCAGGTCAACGAGGCGTTGGAACGCGAGGGCATCAAGGCTCCGATCCGGGTGGCGGTGATGGGCTGCGTGGTGAACGGCCCCGGCGAGGCCCGGGAAGCGGACCTGGGGATCGCGGCGGGGAAGGGGTACGGCCAGCTGATCGTGAGGGGCGAGGTCCAGGCCAACCGCATCCCGGAGTCCGAGTTCGTGGAGGCCCTGGTGAAGGAGGCCAGGAAGATGGCCGCGGAAGTGGCGGTCGAGGGCTAATGGCTCCCGTACGGAGATGCCGTGAGGCATGCTGTGCCCGAGCCCGCCGGCGGGTGAGCACTCGCGAGGGCTGAGCCCTGAGCTCTAAGTCTAGAGCGTGCCCCCGCCGGTTGGTGAGGC
>JBOGVS010000027.1:0-45045 GCA_050692555.1 Actinomycetota bacterium | reverse complement strand
ATCACCGAGGACGGCGAGCTGCTCCGGCACCTGATCCTGGACCCGACCAGGGACTACCAGCAGCAGGGGTGAGGGAAGCGTCTACGATGTCCCGAGACATCCGTCCACGATGTCCCGACACAACACATTCGTGGGCGCGGCAGGATTTGAACCTACGACCTCTCGCGTGTGAGGCGAGCGCTCTCCCGCTGAGCTACGCGCCCGGCAGCCCGGAACGATACCACCCGGGCAGATCCGCCTTTCCCTTCTCTCCGGGGTTCCGCTCGCCCGATGAAGTCCATGTCGCATGGCTCCTGGCGAGCTACCCCCCCCGGCCCCCCCGGGCTGGGAAAAGGCGGCGGCGGGGTGTGCCCGCGTCACCCCGCCGCCAGTCCAGACCCGAAGGCCCGGACACCTAGCCGTAGTGTGCCACCTTTGGGGCCAAAGTGCCAAGCGCAGGCAACCGCCTGAGGCCAGGGAAACTACCATGTCGCCGGGCAATCTCAACAGGGAGCGACGAAATGACGGGAATCGGCCGAAAGCTCCTCGCCGAGTTCGTGGGTACCTTCACCCTGATCTTCATCGGGGCGGGCGCGGTGGTGGTGGGGCTGGGCACCGACGTCCGCGGCGGCGGGTTGGTGGCCGTGGCCCTGGCCCACGGGCTGGCCATCGCCACGATGGTGTCGGCCCTGGGCCACGTCTCAGGAGGCCACTTCAACCCCGCGGTCACCATCGGGGTGTGGGTCACTCGGCGCATCGGGAACGGAGAGGCTGCCGTGTACATCCTGGCCCAGTTCGCCGGCGCGGCCGCCGGCGCGGTCGCCATCTCTCTCCTGATCCCCCGGTTCCTGTGGGAGCCGGTATCCCTGGGGACCCCGCTGGTAACCGGGGAGCTGTCCGCCGCGCAGGCCATCGCCTTCGAGGCCGTGCTCACGTTCTTCCTGGTGTGGGTGGTGTTCGCCACCGCTCTGGATCGGGACGGCGCGTTCGGGAAGATCGCCGGGCTGGCGATCGGGTTCGTGATCACCATGGACATCCTGGTCGGCGGCCCGTTCACCGGCGCGGCCATGAACCCGGCCCGGTCGTTCGGCCCCGCCCTGATCAGCGCGGACTGGTCCGGCTTCTGGGTCTACTACCTGGGACCGATCATCGGGGGGACGGTGGCCGCGCTCCTCTATGACCTGGTCATCATCCGGCGCCCCGAGGAGGCCATCGAGGATCAGGTCGACGAGGCGGTCGAGGAGACGGACACGAAGGAGTGAGCCAGGAGGACATGCTCGGCGCCCTCCGCCGGCTGGTGGAGGCGGAGTCGTTCTCCGAGGACCCGGAGGGCGTGTCCCGGTGCGCGGCGGTGATCGACGAGCTGTGCCGGGAGGTCCTCGGTTCGCCGCCCGAGCCGCGCGGCGTCCATCTGGCCTGGACCCGGCCCGGTGACAGACCGGTTCTTCTGTTGTGCCACTTCGACACGGTGTGGCCCCCGGGAACGCTGGAGACCTTCCCGTTCACCGTTCAGGACGGCATCGCCCGCGGGCCGGGAGCCTTCGACATGAAGGCGGGGATCGTGCAGGCCCTCCATGCGGTTCGCCAGGCGGCGGCCGGCCCGCTCACCGTGCTGTTCACCGCCGACGAGGAGATCGGAAGCCCCACCTCGCGGGCCCTGATCGAACAGGAGGCCGGGCGGTCACGTGCGGTGCTGGTCATGGAGCCTGCCGCGGGGCGGAAGGTGAAGGTGGCGCGCAAGGGCATCGCCCAGTGGCGGGTGGACATCGCCGGACGGGCCGCCCATGCCGGGCTGGCTCCCGAGGCCGGTGTCAACGCCATCGAGGAGCTGGCTCACCTGATCATTCGGATCGGCGAGCTGGCTCGTCCCGCCGACGGCACCACGGTGACCGTGACCATGGCCGGCGGGGGGTCGGCGGGGAACGTGGTACCGGAGGCCGCGTGGGCCGTGTTCGACGCCAGGATGTGGACCGACGAGGAGGCCGACCGCCTTGAGCTCGAGTTGCATTCGCTGACCCCGGCGCTCGACGGTGCGGAGCTCCGGGTCACCGGCGGCGTGAACCGCGGGCCGCTGGAGCGGGAGGCCTCCGAG
This sequence comes from Actinomycetota bacterium, assembly GCA_050692555.1. Taxonomy (GTDB): domain Bacteria; phylum Actinomycetota; class UBA4738; order UBA4738; family CALAEC01; genus DAITPV01. The sequence continues at coordinate 42,974 of JBOGVS010000027.1, read as the reverse complement.
CCTCTGTACCGCCGGCTGGTGGACCTCGGCTACGACGTGGGTGCCGCCGAGGTCGGCGGGGCCAGCGACGGGAACTTCACCGCGGCCCTCGGCGTGCCCACGCTGGACGGACTGGGTCCGGTGGGAGGCGGGGCCCACGCCCGCGACGAGCATGTGGTCGTGGAGGCCATGCCCGTCCGGGCGGAGATGGTGGCCCGCCTGATCGACGACCTCCTGGCGGATGGGTGAGCCGGTCCTGGTCCGGGCGCTCTCCTCGCTGGAGGACGTCCGGGCCGCGGCGTCACTGTTCGATCGGATCTGGGAGGAGCGCCGGGTGATCGGTGCTCCTCTGCTCCGGGCCATGGCGGCCCACGGAGGTCAGGTCCTGGGGGCGTTCCGCGGTGGTGAGATGATCGGGGCGCTGGTGGGGCTGGTCGGGCTCACCGAGGACGCCCGACCGGTGCTCCACTCGCACATCACCGGGGTGGCGCCGGGCGAACAGCATCTCGGCGTGGGCTTCCTGCTGAAGCAGGCTCAGCGGGAATGGTGTCTGGACCGCGGCATCGACGTGGTGACCTGGACCATGGACCCCATGGTGGCCCGCAACGCCCGGTTCAACCTTCACAAGCTCGGCGCGGTGGCCGACACGTTCCATCGCGACTATTACGGGCCGATGGACGACGCGTTCAACCGCGGCGACCGCTCCGACAGGCTGGAGATCCGGTGGGAGCTCCGGGCCGGTCGGGTCGAACGGGCCATGGAGGGCCGGGCTCCGGAGCCGGACCTGAGCTCGGCCGATGAACGGGTCGGCCCGGACGGGCAGATCGGGACCGTCGACGGTCCCCGATTGGTGGTTCGGGTTCCTCCCGCCTATCACGCGCTCCGAGAGACCGATCCGCAGGCAGCGCGGACGTGGCGGGACGCCGTAGCCGACGCGCTGGAGGAGTCGTTCGCCGCCGGATACGTGGCCACCGGGTTCGCCATCAGGGTCGGCTACGTGCTGGAACGAGGATGAACCCCTCGAACGTGGAGGACTTCAATCGCCGGCGGCTCCGCCCGCCCTGATCACCCGGATGACCCTGGCGAGGTCCGCATCCCCCAGCTCGGCCGCGTCAGCTTGGCGAAGCCAGGCCACCGCAGCCTCTCCGACAGGAGCCCGGCGCCCGGCCGACCTCACCGCTTCCACACCGAGCGCCAGATCCTTCGCCGCGAGGCGCAACCCGAAGCTCGGAGGACCTTCCCCCGTGGCCCGCCCCCACTGGCGCGCGAGGGTCGGACCAAGCGCACCGTCCGCGAGGATCTCGAGCGCGGTCTCCTCGTCGAGCCCGACCGCGTCCGCAGTGGAGATCGCCTCGCCGAGAACGGATACGAGCGTGATCACCGCGAAGTTGTTCACGAGCTTGGCCGCGGCGCCCGATCCCAGAGGCCCGAGGAGCCGCGCCGTCCCAAGGACCTCGAACAGCGGCGAGCACACTCCGAACGCCGATTCAGATCCCCCGACCAGGATCCCAAGCTCCCCTCTGGCGGCTTGATCCGGGCCTCCCCTCACCGGCGCGTCGAGCACCTCGACGCGGTCGGGGAGCCTCGACGCCACGGAGCGGATCGCGTCGGGACCCACGGTCGACATGTCGATCAGCGTGGTACCCGCACGCAGACCCCTGGCCAGTCCATCTCTTCCGAAGACGACCTCCGTCAGCGCCTCCGGGTCCGACAGCATCGTGATCGCCGCCTCCGACCTCTCCGCGGCCTCCCGGGGAGTCGTGGCCACGGCCGCGCCTCGCGCCCGCAGTTCCTCGGCCCTCTCGGGGCTTCGGTTCCACACGGTCACGTCGTGTCCCGCGTCGACCAGCCGGATCGCCATCGGCCGGCCCATGTTTCCCAGTCCGCAGAACGTCACGTTCATCCCTTCGCTCCTTCTCCGATCTCGTTCAGAAACCGTTCGACCTCATCCGTGAATCGTTCCGGCTGCTCGAGGTTCAGCAGATGCCCCCCATCGAGGACCACCAGCCGGCTGCCGGGGAGATGTCGCTGCAGGCGCTCCGCTTCGGCGACCGGCGTGGCGGGATCCTCCCTGCCGGCCAACAGGAGCGCCGGGGCCCGGACCCGGTCGGCCATCGAGGTGAGGTCGCCGTCTCGGAGCGCCAGGCAACTGGCCGCGTAGTCTTCGGGCCACGTGGCCAGCAAGGTGCCCTTCGCGCGCCGCACCTCCTCCGAAGCCCGCTCCCGGAAGCCCGGGGAGAAGAACCGCTCCATCACCACATCGGCGACGGCGGCCATCCCCTCCGAGCGCACCGTATCGGCCCGTGCCTGCCACAGCTCAGGCGTGCCGATCCGGAGCGCCGTGCTGGCCAGGACGAGCCGGTCCACACGCTCGGGCCGTGACGCCGCGAGCCACAGCGCCACCATGCCCCCCAGGGATTCCCCGCAGAGGTGCACGCGATCGAGACGCAGGTGATCGAGCACCGAGAGGACGTCCGTTCCCAGGCCCTCGATCGAGTGGGCTCCCGAGCCGGGAGCGGATCGCCCATGCCCCCGTGCGTCGTACCGCACGACCCGCCGGGCAGAGGCCAGCACCGGCATCTGCGGATCCCACATGTGAACGTCGGTGCCGAGCGAGTTGACCAGGACGAGGGGTGTGTCTCCCTCTTGCCCCTCGAGTCGGTACGCCAGCCCGCGGACGCTCACCGACGATCTACGACCTCGATGGGACGCCGCGAAACCGCGCCACCGCCCGGCGGATCAGCTCCTCGCTGCTCCCCAGGTACCGTCCAGGATCGAGCGCCCCGGCGATCTCCCGTTCCTCGAGCACGTCGGTCACGGCGGACTCCTTCCTCACCGCGTCCTCGAGGGAGACGCCTTCTTCCCGCGCTCGTCCAACGACCCGGGCAACCAGACCGTACGCCCGGTCCCGGCCGACCTTGCGCGCGAGCGCCATGACGAGCGATTCGGCCATCGCCAAGCCTCTTCCGGCCTCGAGGTTCTCCCGCATCCGCTCGGGGTGCACCTCCAAGTGCTCGACCATGTGCCGGGCCCGATGCACCGCGGCCGCCGTGTACCGGAACGCATCCCGAAGGGCCGGCCACTCCGCCTGCCAGATGCCCGCGCCCCGTTCGTGCTCCTGAACCATGCCGTCGATCAACGGTGACGCCGAGGCCAGCCGGGCAGCGGCGATCACGGCGGGGGCGTCCACCGGGTTGCGCTTGTTGGGCATGGCGGAGGACCGACCGGCTCCCTCGGACAGGCCCTCGCCGACCTCTCCCACCTCGGCCTGCGAGAGCAGGACGACGTCGATGCCGATCTTGGCCACCGTCCCTGCCGTGATGCTGAGCGCCGACCCCAGCCCGGCGACGAGACTGCGATCCGTGTGCCATGGAAGCGCCGGGGCCACCAGGTCCAGCTCCTCCGCCAGCAGCTCGATGACGCGCGGCCCGCTTTCGCCGAGTGCCGCCAACGTGCCCACGGCGCCGCCGAGCTGTACGGGGAGCCCCGCCCGAGCGACTCGGAGGGCCTCGATCCTCCCCGTCACGGGATCCAGCCACCGGGCAGCTTTCAGCCCGAAGGTGATCGGCATCGCCTGCTGCAACAGCGTTCGGCCGAGCATGATGGTTGCCGCGTGCTCCTCTGCCAGGGTCGTGCATGCGGCCCCCAGGCCCACGAGATCCTCGTCGAGGGCGTCGAGACCCTCTCGAGCTTGCAGCATCAGGCCGGTGTCGGTGGCGTCCTGGGTGGTGGCGCCCCAGTGGACGTACCCCCGGCCTGCCTCGGCGGCAAGCTCGGTCAGCCTGCGGACCACCGGGATCGCCGGCGTGCCCGCCACGGCCGCGTCATCGAGCATGGCCTGGACGTCGAATCGGTCCACCTGGGCGACGGCGGCAATCGCCTCGGCGGCCTCCATGGGGATCACCCCGGCGCGGGCCTCCGCCTGAGCCAGGGCCGACTCGAACCGCAACATGGCCGCGAACCGAGAGCGCTCCGAGAAGATCTCGGCCATCCGAGGAGTGGTGAAGGCGGGGTCCAGGGGGTCCGCCATGCGCCTACGCGTCGAGGAACATGGCCTCGCCGGAGCCCCCCGGACCGGTGGCTCGGCGGCTCACGACGGTGAAGGAGGTTCGTCGACGGGGGCGTCGCCCGTGAGGATCTCCTTGGCGAGCCCCATCGCTGTGTGGGCCGCCGGGATCCCCGCGTACACCGCGACGTGCAGGAGCGCTTCGGCGACCTCTTCCGGTGTCACCCCCGTGTTCGCTGTCGCTCTGAGGTGCATGGCCAGCTCCTCCCGGCGGCCGAGCGCCGCCAGGATCGCCACCGTCACCAGGCTGCGGGTCCGGCGATCGAGGCCCGGCCGGGCCCACACCGACCCCCAGGCCACCTCAGTGATGAGCCGCTGGAAATCCTGGTCGAACGAGGTGGCCGAGGCCATTGCCCCATCCACGTGGCTCGAGCCGAGCACCTCCCGGCGGATGGCCATCCCTTCGTCGAAGCGCTCGGACCCGCCGGGCGTGCCTTCGTTGGTCATCGGTCGACGATTGTACCGGTGCGACCAACGATCCTGGGCTGATGCCAGCCCTCGGGAACCCGCGGGCCCTGGCACTCCGCCGGTTGTAGACTTCGCCGCATGCCTCCTCTTCCCCACGCTTCGCCCGCCGTCCTCGCGCGCGGCCTGGTGAAGCGGTTCGGGGCGGTCGAGGCGGTCCGGGGAGTCGACTTCGAGGTCGCCGAACGGGAGTGCTTCGGATTCCTCGGCCCCAACGGCGCCGGGAAGACCACCCTGATGCGCATGATCTCCTGCACCTCGCCCCCAACGGCCGGCGAGCTCACGGTGCTGGGCCTGCCCGCGTCGGCCGGACGGGACATCCGCCGCCGGATGGGCGTGGTCCCCCAGGAGAACAACCTCGACGAGGAGGTCTCGGTCCTGGACAACCTCCTGATCTACGCGAGGTACTTCGACATCCCCCGGAGGATCGCCCGTCCCACGGCCGAGGAGCTGCTCCACTTCGTGGCCCTCCAGGACAAGAAGGACTGGCGGATCGAGCGGCTCTCGGGGGGTATGAAGCGACGGCTGCTGGTGGCCCGATCCCTGATGAACGAGCCCGACGTCCTGATCCTCGACGAGCCCACGACGGGACTGGACCCCCAGGCCCGCCACCTGGTGTGGCAGAAGCTTCGATCGCTGAAGCGACAGGGCGTAACGCTCCTGCTCACCACCCATTACATGGACGAGGCCGCCCAGCTGTGCGACAGGCTGGTGATCATGCACGAGGGCCGGATCCTGGTCGAGGGCGCGCCGCGCGACCTGGTGGCCCGGGAGACCTCGCCTCAGGTGATCGAGGTGATCGAGCCCGGCGCCGACGCCGCCCGGGGGCTGCGGGACTTGGTGGGGCTGGCCGACCGGGTGGAGCAGCTGGCCGACCGGTGGCTCCTGTACACCGCAGACGGGGACGGGCTCCTGGCCAAGGTCCGGGGAGTGGTCCCGGACCCCGCCGCGGTGTGGCTGCGAGGGGCCACCCTGGAGGACGTGTTCCTCCAGCTGACCGGACGAGGGCTCCTCGAGTGACCACGGTCACCGAGGCACCTCCGGCGGTCCCCCGTCCCCCGGTGCTCCGGGTCCCGGACATACGGCTCCGTTCCGCGTGGCGGATGTGGCAGCGGAACGCGTCGATCTACCGGCGGACCTACAAGCTCAACATCATCCCGAACTTCTTCGAGCCGCTGCTGTTCCTGGTGGCCATGGGGATCGGCCTGGGCTCGTACCTGGGGCGGCTGGAGGGGGTGCCGTACATCGACTACATCGCCCCGGGGCTGGTGGCCACCGCAGCCATGTACGGAACCTCCTTCGAGGTCACCTTTAACTGCTTCGTGAAGCTCCAGTTCGGCAAGGTGTACGACGCGGTGATGTCAACCCCCCTGACCGTCGAGGACATCGGGCTCGGGGAGCTGTTGTGGGGAACCACCAGGGCCCTCCTGTACGGCGTGGTGTTCCTGGTGATCGCGGCGGCCTTCGGGGTGGTCCACTCGCCGCTGGCGCTGCTGTCTCCGGTGGCCATCGCGCTCATCGGGATGATGTTCTCGGTGATCGGCCTGGCCTTCACCGCGGTGGTCCCCCTCATCGACTACTTCACCTACTACTGGACCCTGTTCATGACCCCCATGTTCCTGTTCTCGGGCATCTTCTTCCCCCTGGACCGGATGCCCGACTGGGTTCAGGTGGCCGCGTGGTTCATGCCCCTCCACCACGCCGTGAACGTCATGCGGGCGCTGACCCTCACCGGCGACCTCCGCGACGCCCTCCTGGCGGCGGCGTGGATCGTGGTGTTCACCGGCCTCCTGTTCATCCTGCCGCTCAACCTGCTGCACCGCCGGCTGATCCGGTAACGCCTCGTCCAGAAGCGGTAGAAGGAATACCGAGTCCGGGCGATGGCACCCGTAAGCCCCCAACCCATACTCGAATGGTCGTGGACTTCGCAGGGTGGGTCACCTGGAAGCTCGTGAAGACGGCGTACCTACGAGCACGCTTCGCGGTACTCCGAGCCACGGGAAGATGGTAGGGCCCCCCGGAAGTCCCCAGACGGGTCGTGACAGCCGGCGTCGCCACGCGGGCCGGCGCCGGCGGCGACCTTTCTCCCTGCCATCGCTCACCAGGCGGCCGAATCTATCGAACAGCTCGCGGCCCCGAGCCTCGTGATCGAGCAGGTACCGATCGGCCTGCCGCCGCACCCCTGAGGCTGTGGTGCCCCAATCGCGTTCGAGGTCGGAGCCGGCGAGGTCGAGCCAGGCGTCGAGTCCATGCCGGTCGATCTCGAGGTGGAACTGGAACCCCCAGGCGACGGGTCCGGCCCGGAAGGCCTGGTTGCGGACACCCCGCCCGGTGAGTAGCAGCGAGGCCTCCCGGGGGAGCTCCCAGGTGTCCTCGTGCCACTGGAACACCGTGTCGCCCGGAGCGTAGAGACCGGCCAGGAGGTCGCCCCTCGCCGCAGCCGTCGGGGTGACGGGGAGGAAGCCGAGCTCCCGGACCGGGGCGCGGGCGACAGGGGCCCCCAGTGCCCGGGCCAGAAGCTGGGCACCCAGGCAGATCCCCAGGACCGGTATCCCGTCTTTCACCGCGCGTCTCAGCAGCTCCCGTTCCGGAGCCAGGAACGGGTAGTCCTCGACCTGGTCCGCGTTCATCTCGCCTCCCAGGACGATCAGCCCGGCGATGTCCCCGAGGGCCGGGGGGTCCTCTCGCCACAAGTCCACGTACTCGATCGGGAGCGCGTCACGTCCCACCCCCAGGTCGTCGGGCTCTTCGTGGCGGAGGCAGGCGACCGGCTTGGAGATCACCGCGAGGCGGCCTGCTCGACCAGCGCGTCGAACAGGCCCTGCTGAGCGGGGTCGGCTTCGGCGGTGCGCTCGGGGTGCCACTGCACCCCGACCACCCAGCCACCTTCCGAATGCTCGACCGCCTCTACCACCCCGTCCTCGGTCCACCCCACCGGCGAGAGGCCGTCGCCGAGATCGGCCAGGGCCTGGTGGTGCGACGAAGAGCACTCCGCCGACTCGGCCCCAATGGCCTTGGCGGTCCACGACCCCGGCTCGAGCCGGACCGGATGCATCTGGGGAGCTGTTCCCGGGATCCCGTGGCCGATGGTGCCGGGTCGCCCGGTGATGTGCTGGTCGAGCGTGCCGCCCAGGGACACGTTGAGGACCTGGATCCCCCGGCACACCGCCAGGACCGGGAGGTCCCTCCGCACCGCCGAGCGGACCAGGTTCATCTCGAACAGGTCCGCCTCGGAGTCGATCCCGTAACACTCGGGAAGGGGGTCCTCCCCGTAGAGAGTGGGGTCGATGTCTCCCCCACCGATCAGGAGAACGCCTTCGAACCGCGACACCAGCTCATCGGCTTCCGTGTTGGTAACCCGGTGGGGAGACAGGATGGCCTCCTGCCCACCGGCCCGGTGCAGGGCGCGCAGGTAAGCGCCCGGGATGGCCACCGAGTCCTCCTTCCAAGACTCGACCTTGCCGGCCGGAACCGGCTGGCCGACCATGGCGATGAGCGGCTCCATCACCCCACCAGTGTACGGTGGCGGATCAGATCCGCTCGAAGTTCCGCTGGAGCTCCCAGTCGGTGACCACCTGGTTGAACCGGGCCCACTCCTGCTTCGCCGTATGCACCAGGTGGAAATGAACCTCCTCGCCGAACGCGTCCTTGGCCACCTTGCTCGCCTCGAGGAGCTCCACGGCCTCAACGATGTTCCACGGTACCCGAGGCACGTCCTCCGCCTCGTAGGCGTTTCCCCGGAAAGCGGCCGGCGCGGCGATCTTGTTCTCGATGCCGTGCAGTCCGCCGGCGATGGTTGCGGCGAAGGCCAGGTACGGGTTCCCGTCCGCCCCCGGGATCCGTGACTCCACCCGGAAGGACTTCCCGTGACCCACGATCCGGAACCCGCAGGTTCGATTGTCGTGGGCCCACACCACGGCGGTGGGGGCCCAGGATCCCGGCTGGTATCGCTTGTAGGAGTTCACGTAAGGGGCGAACATCCAGGCCATCTCCCGAGTGGTATCCATGAGCCCGCCCAGGTAGTAGCGGAATGTCTCCGACAGGTGCTCCGGGTCGTCGTCGTCCCACATCAGCGACTCGCTACCGTCCTCGTCCCACAGGCTGGAGTGCAGGTGGAAAGACGATCCGGCCTCCTCCATCGAGGGCTTGGCCATGAACGTGATGGCTCGACCGTTCAGGGCGGCGATCTCCTTGGCTCCGTTCTTGTAGATCGCGTGCCGATCGGCCATCTCCAGGGCGTCGGCGTACACCAGGTTGATCTCGTGCTGACCCCGGCCCCACTCCCCCTTCGAGAACTCCACGGGCACTCCGGCGGCATCCATCCCATTGCGGATCTGCCGGATCAGGTACTCGTCTTTGGTGGTCTGGAGGATGTGGTAGTCCTCGATATAGGGGGCGTGGGGGACGAGGTCTTTGAAGCCCTTGGCCGCGGCCTCCTCGTAGGAGTCCCGGAACAGGAAGAACTCCAGCTCCGAGCCGCACTTCACCGTATAGCCGGCCGCCTTGGCCCGCTCGATCTGGCGCTTCAGGATCTGTCGGGGCGCGACCTCGACGATCTCTCCCTCCTCCGTGAGGACGTCGCATATCACCAACGCGGTCTTGTCTAGCCAGGGGGCCAGGCGCAGGGTGTCCATATCCGGGACCAACTGGAAGTCTCCGTATCCCTGGTCCCAGTTGGCGAACCGATAGCCGGGCAGCGGCTCCATGTCCACGTCCACGGTAAGGAGGTAGTTGCAGGCGTGCATGCCTTCCTCACCGAGGATGTCCTCGAGGAAGAAGTGGCCGGTGACCCGCTTGCCCATGAACCGCCCCTGGAGGTCGGGGAACACGACCAGCACAGTGTCGATCTCCCCGTCGTGGATCAGTGTCTCCACCTGACGCCGGTCGATGTTCTCTCCCATCACTCGTCACCTCCAGGCAGCGGGCGCGCCCCGGCGCGTCGCCCGGTCCGCCCGCGGCGTCTCTACCAGCTCCTTCGACGCTTCCGTCTCAGCTCTCCTCGAGTTCGGCCTCGGCCCGCTCGATCACCGCGAACTCCTCCTCCGGAGCCTCCGCCACCAGTCGGTGGCGGCTGTAACCGGCGAAGTACAGCAGGCCCACGAGGAAGAGGACGATGGTGGCGGTGATCGTGATCGCCGGCGCTGCCCCGTACACGAACGCCGAACCCAGGGCCACCAGGGAGATGACCAGGGCTACGCTGGCCGTGAAGACACCCCCGGGCGTCCGATACGGCCGGGCCAGAGAGGGCTCTCTCCTGCGGAGGGCGATGAACGCCACCATCATCAGCGCATACGAGATCAGGGCCGAGAACACAGAGATCTGGATCAGCAGGTCGCCGGTGGCTGTGGAGACCTCAGCATCGTTCAGGCTCTGACCCGGAGCTGCAGAGGTCGCCCGGTTGATCAGGTCCACGATCACGATGGCCAGGAAGCTCACCAGGCCCGGAATGATGAGCGCCGCCCATGGGGTGTGCCTACGCGGATGCGTCGGGCTCAGGAGCCGCGGGAGGTACCCGGCCCGGGACAGCGCGAAGATCTGTCGGGAGTAGGCAAAGATGATCGAGAAGAAGCTGGCCACCAGCCCGGTGAGTCCCACGATGCTGGTCACCCAGAACAGCCAGTTCCGCCCCTGGCTGATCTCCACCGCCGCCGGGTTGGGGTTCCCGGTGAAGTCGGGATTCACCCCCAGGTTGTTGGCCCCTCCCGCCCCGGGGCCCAGGAATAGGGCGATCGCGCTGAACACGATGAGGGAGAACATCGCGGCGATCGTGCCCCGAGGGAGATCCTTCGATGGGTTCCGCGTTTCCTCGCCCGCTAACGGCGTGCCCTCGATGGCCAGGTAGAACCAGGCCGCCGCTGGCAGCGCCGCCCAGATCCCCAGAAAGCCGAAGGGCAGGAAGTCCGAGGAGCCGGCCGCCGATGGATCCGGTGCGATGTCGAAGAGATTGTCGGTCGAGAACTCCGGCAGCAGGAACAGGCCCCACAGGACCAGGACCACCACCGATATCGAGGTGATCACGAACAGCGTCCGAAGCGATTCCCTCACGCCGATCATGTTGATCCCGATGAACACCGCGTAGAACGCCGCGGCGATCAAGTACGGCACCCAGAACGGCGCCTCGGCCTCGAACAGGCCGAGGATGTATCCACCGATGGCCACGGCAATGACCGACGGCGCGATCACGTACTCGAAGGTCACGGCCAGCCCGGTCACGTAGCCCCCCCACGGCCCCAGGGCCCGTCGGGCGAACGCGTAGGGCCCTCCGGTGACCGGCAGGGCCGAGGCCATCTCGGAGATGGCCAGGACCATCGTGGTGTACATCGTGGCGATGACGATCGTGGCGATCAGCAGGCCCCCCCATCCGCCGGCGTTCATTCCGAAGTTCCAGCCGAAGAACTCGCCGGAGATGACGTAGCCGACGCCCAGTCCCCAGATCAGGAGGGCCCCGGCATGCCGCGACAGCTTCCGATCATCCAGATACCCGGCGCCGACGTGCTCATACTCGACGCCGGAAATTCGGTCTTTCTCGGGCGGCCTGGCATCAGCCATCGGATCCCTCCCTCTCGCTCCGGCTCGTCCCCACCCGGAAAACAAAACGGCGCCCGGGCGTGTGAACCCGAGCGCCTCCGTACAGCACTGACTCCGACCAGCTCACCGCCAACCTCCGAAGGTCCGGCGGACTCATCTCCTGGCTCAATCCTGATTCTGTGCGCCGCCGGGCGCGACTGTCAAATAGGCCGTCAAGGAGCCTTCCGCCTCGCCATTCCGGCCAACAGGACGATCAGGATAAGAGAGGGGATCACGGCCCCTATCACGGTCGAGGCGGCCAGCCAGGAGAAGCCGATCAACAAGGACAGGATCGCCGAGAAGAGGCTCAGGCGAACCCGCAGCAGCAGGAACGGCATCATCGAGCAGAGCGCCAAGACGAGCAGAGGTGCCAGGTCGGGCTCGGGCCGCAGCCACTGATGAGGCGTGCCCCAGGCGGTCACCGGTCCATCTCGCCTACTCGGGCGTCACGTAGGCGGCGGTGACCCCTCCGTCCACCACAAACGCCGCGCCAGTCATCAGCGAGGACTCGTCCGAGGCCAGCCACAGGGCGGCACGGGCGATCTCTTCCGCGCGGCCGAACCGGCCGATGGGGATGTGCACCAGCCGCCGGGCCCGCCGCTGGGGATCGGCCAGCAGCTCGGAGAGGAGGGGGGTCTCGATCGGCCCCGGGCAGATCGCATTGGCCCGGATCCCCCGCCGCGCGTACTCCACGGCGACCTCACGGGTCATGGAAAGCACGCCGCCCTTGCTGGCCGTGTAGGCGATCTGCGCGGTGGCCGCCCCCATCAGAGCTACGAACGAGGCCACGTTGATGATCGATCCCCCGCCCGACTCGAGCATCGCCGGGATGCCGTGCTTGCAGCCGAGCCACACGCCCTTGAGGTTGATGGCCATGACCCGGTCCCAGACGTCCTCCGAGGTCTCCACGGTCCCGCCGTCATCAGGGAGGAACACCCCTGCGTTGTTGTACAGAACATGCAGGCCGCCGAAGGTGTCCACGGCGAACCGGACCATGGTCGCGACGTCATCCGACCGGGACACGTCGGCCCGCACGAAGCTCGCCTCGCCGCCGGCGGCCCGGATGTCCTCGACCACGGCGTTCCCCGCGTCCTCGGCCACATCGGAAACCGCCACCAGGGCCCCCTCGGACGCGAACAACAGGGCGGCTTCCTTCCCCATCCCCCCCGCCGCCCCGGTGATCAGGGCCACCTTCCCGTCGAGCCGTCCCATGGTCGCTCCTCAGGCAGGGAAATCGGAGATGGCCGCGTCGATGGACTCCAGGGCGTCCCGGATGGCCTCCACGGAGTTGGCGTAGGAGAGCCTGATGTACCCCTCCCCGTTCTGCCCGAACGCCTCCCCCGACACGCATGCCACCCCGGCCGTCTCCAGCAGGTAGTCGGCCACCACCGATGAGCGTCCCAGGGCCTTGACGTTGGGGAACACGTAGAAGGCGCCCTCCGGCGCCACACAGGACATCCCCTCCATCTCTTCCAGTCCCTCGACGATCACGTCCCGCCGGTGACGGAACTCGTCCACCATCTGCTCCACCGGCTCGAACGGCCCGGTGAGCGCGGCCACGCCGGCGTGCTGGACGAAGGCCGCCGTGCAGGAGACCGAGTTGATGATCAGCCGGGTGACCGGCTCCACCAGCGGCTCCGGCAGCGCCGCAAATCCCAAGCGCCACCCCGTCATGGCGAACGACTTCGAGCACCCGTCGAGCAGGATGGTCCGGTCGGCCATCCCGTCCACCTGAGCGATGCTGGCATGCTCCCCCTCGTACCGGATGGCCCAGTACACCTCGTCGGACAATACGTAGAGATCCCGGTCGGCGACCACCTCAGCGATCCGTTCCAGGGCTTCGCGGCGCATGGCACTCCCGCAGGGGTTGTGGGGGGAGTTCAGGATGACCAGCCGGGTCCGGTCCGTGACCACCGAGGCCAGCTCGTCCGGGTCCACGGCGAACCGGCGCTCCTCCCTGAGTGGGAGGGGGACCGGCTTCGCTCCGGCGAACGCGGCGATCGATTCGTACATCGGGAACCCGGGGTCCGGGTAGACCACCTCGTCGCCTTCGTCGCACAGTGCCAGGATGCTGAAGAACAGGATCGGCTTGGCCCCCGGCACCGTCACGATGCGGACCGATGGGTAATCAAGGCCCCGGGTCTTGGCGAAGAAGGACGCGGCGGCCTCGCGCAGCTCCGGGATGCCGGGGGGCGGAGCGTAGTGAGTCTGGCCCTCCCGGATGGCCCGGACGCCAGCCTCGGCGATGTGCGCGGGCGTGTCGAAGTCCGGCTCCCCGACCTCGAGGTGGACCACCTTCCGGCCGCCGGCCTCCAGGGCCCGAGCCTTGGCCAGGACCTCGAACGCCGACTCGGTCCCCAGCCGATCCATCCTGCCGGCCAGCTCCACGACTCCTCCTCGAGCGGTCACGGGGGGCGGTCGCACTATGATGCCAAACGCACGCCAGGCTCAAGCCCGCGGAGGGGAGCGATGGCCGAAGAGCTTCTGATCGGCGGGCACCGAACGGCCTCGCACGAGGGGCGGACGTTCACCGTGCATGAACCGGCCACCGGAAGGCCCCTGGCCGAGGTGGCCGAGGCCGGCACCCGGGACGTCGACGCCGCCCTGACCGCGGCCATGAAAGCGTTCGAGGAGGGCCCATGGCCTCGAGCCAGCGCCACCGAACGCGGGCGGGTTCTCCTCAAGGCGTCCACTCTGGTACGCGAGCGACTGGAGGACCTCGCGGTGGTGGAGGCTCGGAACGGCGGCAAGCCGATCGGCGCCGCCCGCGGGGAGATCGACCTGGTGGCCACGGTCCTGGAGTACTGGGGCGGGGCCGCCAACAAGATCTTCGGTGAGACGATCCCGATCCAGGACCCGGGGATCGACGTCACGTTACGGGAGCCGGTGGGGGTCTGTGCGCTCGTCACGCCGTGGAACTTCCCGGCGGTGATCGCCACGTGGAAGGTGGGCCCCGCGCTTGCCTGCGGCAACGCCGTCGTGGTCAAGCCGGCAACCTATACTCCGTTGTCGACGCTCCGCCTGGCCGAGATCCTGATCGAGGCTGGGCTTCCCCCCGAGACGATCTCGGTGCTCCCCGGCCCGGGGTCCTCAACGGGAACCGCGCTGGTCACCGACGGCCGGGTGGCCAAGGTGAGCTTCACGGGCTCCACCGAGGTCGGGTCCCAGATCATGGCCCAATCCGCCTCGAACATCACCAGGGTGTCACTGGAGCTCGGCGGAAAGTCGGCCAACATGGTGTTCGCCGACACGGACCTCGAGCGGTGCGTGGAACGCTCGGTGTTCGCGGTCTTCGACAACGCCGGGCAGGACTGCTGTGCCAGATCTCGGGTGCTCGTGGAGCGGCCCATCTACGAAGAGTTCACCGAGCAGATGGCCAAGCGTAGCGAAACCCTACGTGTTGGGCCCCCTCTCGACGAGGAGACCGAGATGGGCCCGTTGATCTCGGCGGGACAGCGGCAGACCTCGCTAGACTACGTGGAGATCGGGATCAAGGAGGGAGCTCGGTTGGTGACCGGCGGGTCGATCCCCCAAGACCGAGCCGAGGGCTTCTACCTGAGACCCACGATCCTCGCCGACGTCGACAACTCCTGGCGCGTGGCGCAGGAAGAGATCTTCGGGCCGGTGGCGTGCCTGATCCCGTTCGACACCGAGGAGGAGGCCGTCCGCATCGCCAACGACACGCCATACGGCCTGTCCGGATCGATCTGGACCAACGACCTGGGGCGTGCCATCCGCGTCGCCAAGGGGATCCGCACCGGGGTGCTGTCGGTCAACTCATCGCACAGCGTGCATCCCGAGGCCCCGTTCGGCGGCTACAAGCAGAGCGGCTTCGGGCGGGAGATGGGGATGCACGCGGTGAACCTTTACACCGAGGTCAAGAACATCTACTTCTCATCGGAGTAGGGAGGTCCCGGACCCTCTCGCTGTCTGCGGCGCTTCCACCACCGGCGGAGGCGGGACACCGGATGATCCAGGAACAGGTCCGTCACTCCCCAGGACACGATGGTTCGTGGTGTGCCCGGGGGGATCCTGGCGGCCCGGGCAGCGGCCGCGTCGGCCGGCGTGGTGCTCACCCTGGTCGTGGGCTGATCGCTCCGGTCGCGTTCGCCGGAGCGATCGCGCTCGTTCTCGCCGCGCTCGTGGTTGCCGAGATCGCTCTGCCTCGGGGGACGGCCTCGGTCCGGGCCGACCGAGTCCGCGCCGGATGAGGTTCCCGGGCTGGGCCTCACAGGCCCTGGTGGAGCCCTGTTCCTGGCCTCCTCTGCACACATCCGAGTTTGCGGCCCCGTTCAGCTTCCGAGGTTCGAGGCCCCTCCTCAGGTAGGAGGCGCGGACGACGGTCCGAAGTGGTCGAGGGCCAGATCCCAGGCCTCCCTCCCGCAGAGCGCCCCGATCTCGCGGCCCTCGAAGTCGTCCGCCCGGATGTGGATCCCGCCGTAGAGTCGCGACAGGCCCGCCTGGTCGGCGGCATCGAAGTAGGTGGCCCACTGGAGGGTGACGTCCCGCCTCGGCCCCGTCTCGGTGATCAGCTCTCCGGGATGAATGGTCCACTTTGACAGGCCCCCGGGGAAGTACGGGCTGCCGGTGATGGCGGTCATCACCTCCGCGGCGGCCCGGCTGAAGGTGCTGTGCCCGGACACGTATCCCGCGAACGCGGGGGTCACGAACGTGGCCCGCTGGTAGGGAAGCCAGTCCACTGCGAGGATCCACCCCACTCCCACGGCCCCAGACGTGGGGTCCTCGGGATCGCCTCGCCAGGCCTTCACGGCGACCTCCCCCACGTGATCGGCCAGGTGCTCGTGCCGCTCACCCGGCGCGCTCGACCGGCGGGTGACCACCCCGACCAGCCCCGGAACGAGCGGGAGACCGTCCGGGTCGTACGCCGCACCTCGAGGATCGCTCGACTGGCCCTTGCCGCCCATGTACCGGATCATCGAGATCGGCCGAGCGGAGTCGTAGGCGCCCTTGAGGCCCCAGGCCGCCACGGCGGCATCGTGAACCGCCCCGTTGAGAGCGAAGTACAGCTTCACGTCCCACTCCAGCCGATCGAGCTCGGGTCCCTCCCCCCCGATCCGGTGAACGAATCCGGGGGTGTCCGACACGGTGTTGGCGATGGTGTTCCAGTGCCCGGGCGGCGTCTCCGACTCCGGCCCATCGGCCCAGAACTCGGCCAGGGCCCGGGCGAAGTCCCCGCGGAGCACCCGGTTCGGCGCGTAGGGTGCCCCGGTCTCCGGATTGACGTCGTGCCCGTCGCCGTCGTTGCTCCCCAGCGGGTTGTCTCCAAGCGCTCCGGGGCCGATGTCGATGGTCGTTCCGTCACTCGGGTCCAGGAAACCGCTGAAACGAATGATGTCGATGGCCGCCTGCTTGAAGGCCCGATCGCTCCCCGGATCGTCGAGCTGGGGAGGTGGCCCGGGATCGATCGGAACTCCCTCCGCCGAGGTGGGAAGGGCGAACCCGCGCACGTGGCCCCAGTGTGGTCCCACGAACCGCTGCACGTTGCCGGGGATGGGCAGCCCGTTCTGGGCGACGATCTGGGCCAGGGCCAGAGGCTGCCAGCGGTTTGGGTCTCGCATTGCCGCTCCCGGACCGGCAACGATCAGGGGGTCGTTCACCGGCCGGTACCCGGTGTCGACGTAGCGCCGTCGCTCCAGCGCGCCGTCGTCCTTTCCGTACTCGATCACGGCCGCAGCGATGCGGTTGCCGAGCGCCGCGGGTGTGTCGCCCTCGGTCCTCGTGAAGTCGATTCGGTAGCAGAGGGACTTCATGGTGGTGGCCAGGTCATCGAAGGTCTCTTCGAGCCCCGCGGCCCGGGAGTAGCGCCACAGGAGGACGCGGTAGGCCGCGTAGCTGATCGCGGTCTCTCGGGCGGCCTGCACATCATCTGCCTCGATCTTCTCGTCGACGAAGTACCCCTCGGCTGCGGGGTCGTACGCGGCCCACGCGTCCCACATGGCGGCCGACGTGTGGAAGAGGTTCCGGGCGTGCACCGTTGGCGCCGGCACGTCCCGCCGGATGGCCTCGAGCAAGGCCTCGTCCCACACCCGGGCGACCGACCTGCCGTGCAGGTCGGCGCGGACGCAACCATCCGTCAGGAACGCATCCGACGACGTGCAGCCCGTGAGGACGGCCATGGCCATCGCCAGCACCCCCGGGACGACCCTCGCCCTTTGGATCATCCCGGCGGCTCCACGTCGAGGATCTGATTGGCGGCGACGTCGGTGACGACCGTCTCCTCTCCTCCGGGCCACCGCACCCGCACCTCGCTGAGCTCACCGGCCGCTCCCAGACCGAAGTGGCACCGGGGGTCCTCGGAGGAGAGATAGCTGGTCCCCGCCAACACCTCTCGGACCAGTTCGCGCCCGTCGGGCAGCACCGCGGTGACCACGGCGCCGGGAGAGAACTCCCCCAGCCGGACCTCGAGCCAGTTGGCCAGCGGCCCGTTGTTCTCCAAAAGCACCAGCGACCCGCCGATCGAGTTGATCGCCACGTCGAGGTCGCCATCGTTGTCGTAGTCGGCGGCCGCTGTTCCCCGAGCCAGGAGGGGTTCCACGTCGGTGAGCCCGGCCGCCTCGCTCAGGTCCTCGAACCGGCCGGTCTCCCCCTGTGCGGTGAGGTTCCCCATCACCTGGACCGGCTCACGGTCCTCCGCGAGGTCGGTGACCGGGATGTCGCCGTTCCCCATGACCAGGTCGAGATCGGTGTCCAGATCCAGATCCGCCCACGAGACCCCCCACCCGGTGGAACCGCCCAGATCCGGCCCGAGCTCCTGTCGAACATCGACGAACGAGGGATCCACCAGGTCGGAAGGCTGTCCGCGGTAGACGGCGTGAACCTGGCCCCGAGCGTTGGTGACGAACAGATCCGAGCTGCCGTCGGAGTCGTAGTCACCGCCTGCCATCCCCATCCCGGCGTTGGGGTCGGCCACGCCGGCCCGGCCGCCCAGCTCCTCGAAGCGGAACCCGAGCCCGGCCGGATCGGCCTCCGCACCTCCCGGCCACGGCACGTTGTCGTACAACCGGTTCGGCTTGGTGTCGTTGGCGACATAGATGTCGAGGTCGGAGTCGCTATCGAGATCCGACAACACGGCCCCGAGCCCGTACTCGAAGTCGACCACCTCGAGCCCCGCTTCGACCCCCACCTCCCGGAAGGTCACCCGGTCGTTCTCGCCGGGACCGTTGTTCAGGTACAGCAGGTCGCGAACCCCCAGGTGGGTGTTGGGGAATCCCTGGGTAGCGCCGGAGATCGGGGCGTTGACGTTGGCGTAGCCGGCGAGGAACAGGTCCGGCCAGCCGTCGCCGTTCACATCTCCGGCGGCCGCTCCCCCGTACCACCCGAATGCTTCCACCCCGGCCTGGTGGGCGGCCTCCGTGAACGTGCCGTCGCCGTTGTTCCACAGCAGCGCTCCAACCAGGGTGGTGGTGACGTACAGATCCGTGTGCCCGTCCATGTCGAAGTCCGCGGCCACGCATCCGTTCCCTCGAACGGCCAGGTCGGCGCCGGAGCCCGCGCCGACATCGACGAACCGGCCTCCCGTGTTGTGGAACAGCCCGCTGCGGGGAAGCCCGCCGGCCTCCTCCCACCGGCCGGACTCGGCTCGGGAATACGAGTTCACCGCGAACAGGTCCAGCCAGCCGTCGTCGTCGTAATCGAGCCAGCACACTCCCCCTCCCAGCATGGCGCCGGGGTCCGGGGACACGCCCCACCGGAAGGCACCGTGCCGGAACCGGAGCCCTACTTCTCCGGCGACGTCGGTGAATCCGAGGGGCCCCGCGGCGGGCGTTCGAGGTTCATGTCGGTCCGTGTCCGCTGCCGGCTCGGAGATGCAGGCAGAGGCGACCAGGCTCACGACGACCAGCACGGGGAGCCGGACCGGACCAGCCCCCGGCATGGCGACTAGACGGCGCCGCGAGCCGCCCGGCGGCGTTTAGTGAGGGCGTCGACGAGTACCGCGGCGAGGAGCACCAGACCGGTGATCACGAACTTGGTCCCGGACGCCAGCCCCAGCAGGTTCATGCCGTTGGCGATCGAGGCGATCACCAGAGCCCCGAGAAGCGCAGAGACCACCCGACCGGTCCCACCGAACAGGCTGGTGCCGCCGATCACGGCGGCGGCGATGACGTTCAGGAGCAGGTCGCCACCACCCGAGTTGGTGGCCACGGAACGGAGCCGGGATGCCAGGATGATCCCGCCCACGCCGGCCATGAACCCGCTGATCATGAACACCATGATCCTGACCCGATCCACGTTGATCCCCGCGCGGCGGGCCGCCTCGGGGTTGCCGCCGACCGCGTAGACGTGACGGCCGAAGCGCAGTCGCGAGGCCACGAACGTCCAGAAGACCAGGAAGATGAGGAGGATCACCGTCACCTTGGGAAGGCCCCGATCGCGATTCGCGTACCACACCGCGGCGGCGGTGACCAGGGCGAGCCCGGCGACCTGAAGCGCGATCATCAGTCCCGGTTTCGCGAACAGGCCCCCGGCCCGGCGCGACCGGGCCGTCTGGAGCAGTGAGAGCGCGTAGCTGGCGACGACCACCCCTCCGACGATCCAGCCCGCGATGGGCGTGAGGAAGTCGTTGGCGATGCCCACCACGACGGGGTCCTGGATCCTGATCGTTCCCGAGGTCGAGTACTGGGTCGTCATGATGAGAACGGCGCCCTGCCAGATGAGCAGGCCGGCCAGGGTGACGACGAACGAGGGGACGCCAGCCTTGGTGATGACGATCGCGTGGAGGAACCCGATGAGCGAGGTGATCGCCAGGGCCACCCCCATCGCGGCCCACCATGGCCACGCCGAGGCCTCGGGCCGAAGCAGGAGCGTCATCAACACGCCCCCGACGGCGCTGACATAGGCGACCGACAGGTCGATCTCCCCGATCAGGAGCACGAACACGATACCGATGGCGATAGTGGCCACCGCGGCCATCTGGAGCAGCAGGTTCGTGAAGTTGCGCTCGACGAAGAACGTATCGTCGAGGAGTCCGAAGACGATCGAGATGACCACCAGGCCGATGACGATGGGCATCGATCCGAGGTCGCCGGCGCGGATGCTCTGCCACCGGCGGCGCAGGTAGTCGGACAGCGTATCGGGCTGGGCCGCGACGTCCGCCGACTCGGCGCCCGCCAGTGGTTCGGTGGTCGTTGCGGACGGTTCCGAGTTGAGCTTGGCCTCCTGGTCCGGTTCCGTGGTCATCCTTCTGTCGCTCCCGCATCGGCCATGCCCGGCACATGTTCGAGGGTTCCCGCAGTGATGGCGTGCACCACCTCTTGCTGGTTCGTCTGCGACCTCTCGAGCATGGCCACCCGCTGCCCCAGCCGGAGCACGGTGATCCGGTCGGCCACCTCGAACACTTCATGGAGGTTGTGGGAGACGAGCACCACGCCGAGCTCTCGCTCCGCCAGCCGGCGCACCAGGTCCAGGACCTGACGGGTCTGAGCGACGCCGAGCGCGGCGGTGGGCTCGTCCAGGATGACCAGCTTCGAGTTCCACATGACCGCCTTGGCCACGGCGACGGACTGCCGCTGTCCGCCGGACAGCCCCGCGACGGCCTGCCGAACCGACCGGAGGGTGGTGACCGACAGGCTCTCCAACGTCGTCCGGGAAGCATGCTCCATCGCCGACTCATCGAGCACGTACCCGCTCCGAGTCCGCTCCCTTCCGAGGAACATGTTGGCCACCACATCGAGGTTGTCCGCCAGGGCCAGGTCCTGGTAGACGATCTCGATGCCCAACCTGGCGGCCTCCCGTGGACCATGGATGTCCACGTACTCGCCCTCGAACCACACCTGGCCCTCGTCGAACGGGTAGATGCCGGCGATGCCCTTGATCATCGTGCTCTTTCCGGCACCGTTGTCGCCGACCAGGGCCATGACCTCGCCGCGGCGGACCTCGAAATCGACGTGGTGGAGGGCCCGCACCGCTCCGAACCGCTTCGACACGGCCCGGCACTCCAGGAGCGGGGTCTCAGCCATGAGTCATAGTTCCCACTCCTTTGGGAGGCAGGCAAGCGGGGGCGCCCTCTGTGGAGCGCCCCCGCCACCTCCTAGATCAATCCCGGATCACGCGTTCTCCGCGCAGAAGTCGGTCTCCGCGACGTCGCCGACACAGATCTCCTCGATGGTCCGGAACTCGTCGGCGATCACGGTGTCGGCCATGTTCTCGGCGGTCACCCCGATCGGCTCGAGCGCGACGTAGGGAACGCCGACCTCCGCCGACTCGGTGGCCTCGCCCGTGGCGGGGTCGATCCCCACGATCGAGATCGATGAGCCCCCTGACGCCAGCGGAGACTGGTACCCGGTGGCCGCGGCCTCGAAGTCCTCGCCGGCTCGCAGGGCCAGGGCCACCGCGGCGGCCACCCCGGCCTCGTCCTGGATCGGCTTGTACACGCTCACCGTCTGGTTCCCCAGGAGGATCTGTTGCATCCCTTCCGCGGTGGCGTCCTGGCCGCTCACCGGGACGGGCTCGACGCCCGCGGCCTCGAGCGCGTTGATGGACGAGGTCGCCAGACCGTCGTTGGCGGCGAACACCGCATCGACGTTGTTGTCGGCGTCCACGAGGATCTGCTCCATGATGGCCTGACCCTCGGCGTTGTCCCACCCGGGGACGTGCACGTCTTCAACCAGCGCCCAGTCGCCGGCGTCGACCCGGGCCTCCACGGTCTCCGCGTACCCTTCCCGGAACTGGAAGGAGTTGTTGTCCTCCTCGCCGCCGTTCAGCATCACGACCTGCGGCGTATCCACATCGAGGGCGTCGATGGCCGGTTCCATGGCCTCCGCCATCTTCCGGCCCACCTCGACGTTGTTGAAGCTCACGTAGGCGGAACCGCCGGGGCCCTCGGCGTTGAACCGATCGTACTCGACTACCTGGACACCGGCATCCTGGGCCGACTCGATCATCGTGGCGCCCGATCCGGGATCGAGGCTGGTGAGCACGATGACGCTGGCACCGTCCGCGATGGCCTGCTCCGCCTGCGACTGCTGGGTGGGGACGTCGCCCTCGGCGTTCACGATGTTGAAGTCCTCACCTTCCGTGAGCCCGGCCTCCTCGAACGCCGCCGCGAAGAACCTGGGGTCGTCCTTGGCCCAGCGATCTGACGTGGCCGTGTCGGGAAGCAGGACCCAGATGCTGCCCTCGCCGTCGCCGCCCTCGCCGCCGTCGCCTCCTCCCTCCTGGCAGGCGGAAGCCACGAGGGCTGCCATCGCCAGCACGGTTACCCAACGGTGACCTCGATTCATCGGCACGTCCTCCCCTCACGGGCGCCATGAGGCCCCCCTCCGGCCTCGGCACGGGATGATACCTCCCCCTCGGTCGGGGCGATGATCGAGTACCGGAAGCCCAAAGGTTGGAGCCGGGAACCCCAACGGGAGCGATCCGTGTCAGGCTCGGCCGATGAGAGCCGTCAGGATCGACGGTCCCCGCCATGTCGCCGTGGTCGACGTCCCGAGGCCCGACCCGGGCGCAGACGAGGTCCTGGTTCGGGTGGAGGCCACCGCTCTGTGTGCCACGGATCGCCGAATGGCCGCCCTGGGCACCGACGCTTGGAGGATTCCCGGCCACGAGGTGGCCGGGACGCTCGCGGACGGAACGCCGGTGGGCATCCACCCGAATCTGGGGTGCGGTCGATGCCAGTGGTGCAAAGAGGGATTGGAGAATCGGTGCCCGGACCACGTCGACGTCGGGATCCACAGGGACGGGGGCCTTGCTGAGTGGGTTGCCATCCCCGAGCGCCACGTCGTGCCGTTGGACGGCTACCCCGTGAACCTCGCGCCACTGGTGGAGCCGCTGGCCTGCTGTCTGCACGCCATCTCTTCCCTGGCTGTGGACGACGGTGCGCCTGCGGTGGTCATCGGTGCGGGCAGCCTGGGGATCCTGGGGATGTGGGCGATGCAGGCGGCCGGCGCACGCGTGGCCGTCATGCAGCGATCGGAGGCTCGGCGTCGCCTGGCCGCGGAGCTGGGGGCCGATGCGATGCTGGGGCCGGACGAAGAACCCGAGGACGCTCTGGGCACGTCTCCTGGCGCGGTGCTGGTGACCGCTCCGGGGGCAGAGCCGATTCGATGGGCCCTCGAGCGCGTCAGCCCCGGGGGACGGGTTCACGTCTTTGCGGGGACCCCGGGAGGGGCGCTCGTTGATGCCAACGTCGTGCACTATCGCCACGTGGCCCTCGTGGGGAGCACCGGCTCGACGGTGGAGGACTATCGTCGGAGCCTGGAGTTGGCCCGCTCCGGTGTGGTCCCTCTCGAACGGATGCCCAGCCATACGATCCCCCTCGAGGAGGTGCCGGAGGTCCTCCTCGACCCGGCTCCCGATCCCACGACGCTGAAGTTCATGGTGAGGCCGTAGTCGTGGCTTCGGAGACGGGGGAACCGATCCGGGTGGCCCTGATCGGGTACGGGCTGGCGGGGCAGGTGTTCCACGCGCCGCTGGTCTCCGCCACCCCTGGCATGAAGCTGGCATCGGTGGTGACCGGCGATCCCGGACGACAAGCCCGGGCGACCAAGGAAAACGAGGGCGTGCGGATCCTTCCCAGTGTCGAGCCCCTGTGGGGGCTGGCGGCGGAGCACGACCTGGCGGTGGTGGCCACCCCGAACCGCTTCCATGTGCCCCTGGGCCTCGCCGCGCTGGATGCCGGATTGCCGGTGGTGATCGACAAGCCGATGGCGGCAACGGCCCAGGATGGACGGCGCCTCTTGGCGGCGGCGAGCGAACGGGGCCTGCTCCTCACCGTGTTCCACAATCGCCGGTGGGACGGAGATTTCCTGACGGTCCGCCGACTGGTGTCGGATGGCACGCTAGGGTCGATCATCAGGTTCGAGTCACGCATCGAACGGTGGCGGCCCGAGGTGCAGGAGGGGAGGTGGCGCGAGCGAGGAGGGCGTGAGGAGGCAGGCGGGCTCCTGTTCGACCTCGGCAGCCACCTCATCGATCAGGCCGTAGTCCTGTTCGGGCCACCGGAACGGGTCTATGCGGAGGTCGACCGCCGACGCCCGGGAGCAAATGTCGACGACGACGTGTTCGTCGCGCTCGCCCATGAGGGAGGGGTCCGAAGCCACCTGTGGATGAGCTTCCTGGCTTCGACCCCCGGCCCCAGGATGCGGGTGCTCGGCGCGCGGGGGACGTACGAGAAGCATGGCCTGGACGGTCAAGAGGAAGCACTGAGGGCCGGAACGAGGCCCGATGATGGCGGGTGGGGCCGCGAGCCCGAGGAGCGGTGGGGGCGGTTCACCAGCGGCGACGACGTTCGATCCATCCAAACCGAGCCGGGAGCATGGCCCCAGTTCTACCGACAGGTCGGTGAGGCACTGCGGCATGGTGGGGCTCCCCCTGTCCCTCCGGGGGAAGCGGTAGGGGTGCTGGAGGTCATCGAGGCCGCTCTGGAAAGCGCCCAGCGCGGCGTGGTCACCGCTCCCGGATAGGTATCTAGGTACGCGTGTAGGTCACGTCGGCGGGAGCCCCCAGGAACCGGCCCAGGCGATCCGCCTCCTCGGCGACCCCATTCCGGTGGGCCGGGCTCAGCCTCCCGAACGGCTGGACGGCGACGTCGATCCGCTTCCCGTTCCGCTCGTGCTTCCAAACGCCCGCGGCCATACCGTCTACCAGCACCACCGGGGAGATCCACCCGGCCTGGCGAAACACCAGCTTCTCGAAGCGCCGCTCCACCAGCGAGACCCGCGGGCGGATGCCAACCACGTAGACGTCGAACGCCGGGAGGAGGCGAACGGGACCATGCAGACGAGCCCTCCGGAGCCCCGGCACGTCCTGGGCGAGCGCCGAGGCCCGGTAGCCCTCGACCTCCACCTCGGCGAGCTCCTCCGCCGAGCCCTTCATCACCCGCCCGGCCGGGGCCGGCTGCATCCCCCACCACCGAGCGAACTCCTCTCGGCTGGCAGGCCCGTAGGCTCGAAGGTACCGCCTGAGGATCTCTGGCCACGCCTCCTCGCCGTCGGGCTCCTTCCACGTTCCCAGCCACCGGTCGGGCCGAACGAAGGTGACTGCCTGGCCCCGAGGCGGGCCCGAGCACAGGGACCCGTGGAACGCCGCCGGCTTCAGCATCTCGCCCCAGCCCGACATCATCCGCTCCCGGCCCTTGTGGCCGACCTTGCCCGCCACCTTCTCCGCGAGCTGCTCCCTGGTCATCGGCCGAGCGCCCAGGGAATCCCGGATCGCCCCAACCGTGTGCCGCAGCTCTTTCTCCGTCATCCTGATCATCCGGAGCCAGGCGCCCTTCCACCACCGATCGTGCTGCCGGAGCGCCACGTACAGGGGAAGATCGTCGGCGGTGAGCAGGTGGAGCGTGCCCCGCATGGCCCAGGTGCGCACCAGCGAGCGCCGTTCCCACAGCGCCCGGCGGACGTCCTCGGGAGTGATGCCGTTCACCCGGGCCCACAACTGCAACTCTGCCGAGGACTGGACCTGAGCGTGGACCCCGCACGTGTCTCGCATCACGTCGACCAGCCGGCTCTTCGGTGCTCGGCGATCGAGGTGGTGCCGGGCCAGGCGGGCGGCGCGGACCTGCTTCCAGGTCAGGGCCACGGGGGGCGCGGTGGATCGGCGGGCGCTAGCCACCTTCGGCCGCGTCCGCGTCCTCCTTGGTGAGATGGACCGTCCCGGGCTCGTGCTCCGGAGGCGCGTAGATGGTGACCAGACGGAGCGGCGCGTCCCCCTTGTTGATGAAGTTGTGGCGGGTTCCGGCCTTGACGAAGACCAGGTCGTTGGGCTCAACGGGGCTTCGCCGACCGTCGAGGACCGCCTCCGCGTCGCCCTCGACGAACAGGAGGATCTGATCGACGTGGGGGTGGACCTCCTCCCCGATCTCACCGCTCACCGGAATGGTCATCACCACGAGCTGACTGTGCTCGCCGGTGATGATCTCTCGCCGGAACGCCTCGTTCTTCCGGGCCAGCGCGACGACATCCAGCCCCTGCGCTTCGGTCATCTCTCGCCTCCCGTCGTCTCGGTTCAGGTTACGGGCCGCCGCGCCGCGCCAACGGCGTGCCCCGGACCAGGCCGTGACCCGGCCCATGGACCACCCGCACCAGCCGGGTGGGACCGATGGCAATGAGGCGGAGCGTCCGGGGCTCGTCGGCCGCCGGGATCACCAGCGTGGCGCCGGGGACCAGCTCCTGTTCGCCGTCGTCGATCCGGACCGCGCCCTCACGGACGCTGATGACCCCACCCTCGCCGGGGCCGAGCCGAACGTGCAGCACGGATCCCAGATCCAGCCGGGAATCGGTGAACAGCCGGATGTCCCCGTGGACCCGGAGCGGCGAACGGGGGCCCACCAACTCCTTGGTACGCACCCCGGCACCCTCGTCGTACCGAGGGGCCTGCTCATCCTTCAGCACGTTGAAGGATGCCTGGGGCGGCACGGGGTCCGTGCTGTAGACCAGGATGTAGGCCCGGGTGTCGACGTCCCCGTGGTTCCACTCCGAGTGCATCATGCCCCGGCGCCCCTCGGTGAACTGCCCGACGTCCCCGGTGTCCATGTGGCCGGTGATCCCGTTGAGGGCGTCGTCGTGGTCGAGCTGCCCCTCCTCGATGTAGAACAGCCGCTCGTTGAAGCGGTGCAGGTGGTGACCGATCCCCATCCCGGCATCGATGATCGAGTCGTGCACGGTGATCAGCGGGCCGGAGGCCTGGATGGTCACGAACGGGCCGATGGCTTCCACCGCCGTCAGCCCCGGCATCCCGAAGTCGGACTCGCCGAGCACCACGTGGTCCTCGGGCTTCAGGACCAGATACGGGCGAGCGGTGGCGGTGGTGGCCACTCCAAGACCCTAGCAACTCTTCCCGATCAGAAGTCGCGGCGCCCGTCGAAGTGTGGAGGAAGGTCGTCACCCATTCACCCCGGACCGTACCGTTCCAGGACGGCATCGGAGAACGCCGGCCAGGTCTCCAGCGCCCACGGTCCGAAGTCCCGCTCGGCCAGGACGACGGTCGCGAGCCGGGCCCGGGGATCCACCCACAGGAACGAGCCCGATCCCCCGAAATGCCCGAACGTCTCCGGTGAGTTCCGGCGTCCGGTCCAATGCGGTTGCTTTTCGTCGCGGATCTCGAAGGTCAGGCCCCACGCGTTGGGATCGAACCTTCCGAGGTCGGGCAGGACGCCGGCCAGATCCGGGAATTGCGGGCGGATCGCCTGGGCCAGGGTCTCCGCCGACACCAGCGTGGGGCCGAGCAGCTCACGGGAGAAGACCAGTAGGTCGGCCACGGTGCTCCACACCGCACCCGCGGGTGAGCCCCGAAGCTCGGTGCGGGCCATCCCCAGCGGCTCCAGCACCCCCAGCCGCAGGTACTCCTCGAACGACATCCCCGCTCGGGCTGCCAGGTGCTCGGCGAACCGCTCGATCCCGGTGTTCGAGTAGATGCGCCGGCGGCCGGGCGAGGCGATGCTCCGGTCCGAGTCGAACGCCAGTCCTGAGGCGTGCCCCAGCAGGTGGCGGACCGTGGACCCTTCCGGCCCGGCCGGCTCGTCGAGGTCCACGGTGCCCTCCTCGACGGCCACCAGGGCGGCCAGCCCCACCAGGAGCTTCCCCACCGAGGCGATCGGGGTGAAGCGGTGTGGGTCACCGGCCAGCCCCAGGGTCCTCCGGGGGCCGGTTACGCCGGCGGAGACCGAGTCCACCGGCCACCCGGCAACCAGAGGGTTGAGATCGTCGATCCGCGGCTGCGACCCGGGCGCAGGAGGATCCGGTTCAGCGATGGCCGGGGCGCCTCTGGAGTTGTACCTCACGCTGGGCCACTACCCACTCGTTGGTCCGGCCGAAGATCTGATGGACCGGCCACCCGTTGAGCCCGGCGTAGGTGGCGATCTGGGATCGGTGGTGAACCTCGTGCTCCGACAGCATCATCAGCACCCGCCAAGCGCTGATGGTGCGGCCGGGTTCGTCGAGCATCGGCAGCCGGTTGCGGAGCGCGGCCTCCGGCACGTCCCCCAGCGCTTCGACGAGGTCGTTCCACGAGCGCTCGAGCGCCGGGACCCAGGTCTCCGAGCGTTCCATCGGCTCGGGCCAGGGCTCCCACACCCAGCCTCTGTCGAGGAAGGCGCTGGTGAAGAAGGGCCGAGCCTCGGCGATGTGACGAACCACCTTCGGAACGCCCCACGACGCCTCCACCTGCTCCGATGCGGGCGGCTTCCACCGCTCTGCGGCCTGGGGCAGGGACCTCACGTCCCGCACCGTCCGACGGTGGACGCCCTCGAAGTACCGAAGGGACGACGAGATGTCGGAGATCACCGCGGGTCCTACCGGCCGGTGGCGATCATCACGTCGGTGGCTTTGATGACCACCGTCACCTCCGCGCCCTCCCGGATCCCCAGGCGCTCCACCGAGCCGCGGGTGATGGCCGCCGCGACCTCCTGCCCGCCGACGTCGACGACCACCTCGGACATGACCGCCCCCAGCGTCACCGACCGGACCGTCCCCCTGAGCTGATTTCGCGCACTGAGCTCCATCGCCCCTCCTGTACGTCTCGGTCGAGGGTATCCGCTGGGAGCCCCTCGTGAAGCCGGGGATCACGCCTCCCTGAGGTCGAGGTCCTGCGTGACCCTGTCGATGTCCTGTTGGTACTTCAGAAGCATCGCCAGGGTGTCCCGAGTGACCTTCGCGTCCACCTTCTCCACGCCCAGGAGGAGCAGCGTCCGGGCCCAGTCGAGCGTCTCCGAGACGGATGGGGCCTTCTTGAGGTCGAACGCACGGATCGTGCGGACCACCCGGGCGATTTGCTCGGCGAATCGCTCATCGACGTCCGGTACGCGGGCCAAGATGATCTGCTTCTCGCGCTCCACGCTCGGATAGTCCATCGGCAGGAACAGGCACCGCCGCTTGAGCGCTTCGGACAGCTCTCGAGTGTTGTTCGAGGTCAGCACCACGTAGGGGATGTTCGCCGCGGCCACCGTCCCCAGTTCGGGGATGGAGACCTGCCAGTCCGAGAGCACCTCGAGGAGCAGGGCCTCGGTCTCCACCTCCAGGCGATCGATCTCGTCGATCAGCAGGACGACGGGAACCGTGGAGCGGATCGCCGTCAGCAGGGGCCGGGAGAGCAGGAAGTCCTCCGTGAAGATGTCCTGCTCCACTCGCTCCCATTCTGTCTCCCCCGAGTCTGCCTGGATCCGCAGCAGCTGCTTCTTGTAGTTCCACTCGTAGAGAGCCTTGGCCTCGTCCAGGCCCTCGTAGCACTGCAGACGGATCAGGGGGTCGCCGGTGATCTCCGAGACCGCCTTGGCCAGCTCGGTCTTGCCCACCCCAGCCGGTCCCTCGCACAGCACCGGCTTCCCCAGCTGGTCGGCGAGGTACACGGTGACCGCCAGCTGCTCATCGACCAGGTACTTCGCCTGCTCGAGCCGGTCCTTGACCTCGGCGGGGGTGCCGAACCTCGAGGACGGATGGTCCGTGCTCATCCCGATCTCCCCCTGGAGAAGGGCTCGGCCGCCACGGCCTGGACTGAGAGCGAGTCTCCACCTCCCCGAGTCCTCCGGGCGCGCACGGTCACCGGAAAGAGGTCCACGTCCCACCGGTCCGTAACCAGCCCCCACAGGCCGCGCGGGGCCTTGAGCACGATCAGGATCGCGGCAACGCCGAGGATGATCAGATACAGCGCCCCCAGGTCCGCCAGGTATTGCTGGAGCAGGAAGTACAGAGCAGTACCGATGATGGGGCCGGAGATCGATCCGATCCCCCCGATCACCACCGAGAAGATCATGAACGCGGTCCAGTTGACGCTGAACGTGGCGGACGGCTGCAGCCGCAGGAAACTCAGGTAGATGACCGCCCCGGTGAGCCCGGTCAGCGTCGAGGCCAGCACGTAGACCTTGAACTTGGTCCGCAGCACGTCGACGCCGAGCGTCGCGGCGGCGCCCTCCCGATCCCGGATGGCCCGGAGCGCAAGGCCCAGTCGGGATCGCAGCACAACGGCCACGACCAGGACCGACCCCACGCCGACGGCCAGGGCGATCCAGTACGTCACGAACTGGCGCAGGGTCGGGTCGATGGATACGGCGGAGGTGATGGTGGCCCCGGAGCCGCCACCGAGCTCGGAAGTGTTCGCCACGATCAGTCTGTACACCTCCGCCACCACCCAGGTCCCGATGGCGAAGTACCCGCCCCGGAGTCGGAACACCAACCCGGCGGTGGGCACCGACAGGATCCCCGCCACCAGGCCGGCCAGGACCACCGCGACGAACACATTGATCCCCAGGGTATCCGCGAAGAACAGGAGTGAGTACCCTCCCAGCCCCACGTAGGCCTGCTGGCCGATCGACACCAGTCCCGCATACCCGGCCAGCAGGTTCCACATCTGCGCCAGCGCCAGCAGATACAGGAACTGCAAGACGGGTCGAACGACGCTGGAGATGAACAGGATCGGCACCAGGGCCAGGAACACCACCACGGCAATCACGGCGATGATGCGGACGAGACCCGCTGAGGAACGCCGCGGGGCGCCCTCAGGTCTCAACCTGCACCCCCGGGCGGCCGAACAGCCCCACGGGCCGAAACGCCAGGATCGCCAGGAACACCAGGTGACCCGTGAGCTGGGCCCATCCCGGTGCCAGCTGGGCGCCGATGGTCTGGGCGATGCCGAGGATGATCCCTCCCGCAAGGGTTCCCCACAGGGAGCCCAGGCCCCCGATGATCACGGCCTCGAACGCGAAGATCAGCAGCGTGGGGCCCTCCAGTGGACCGAAGGTCGTTCGCACCCCTAGGAACACCCCGGCCACCCCCACGATTGTCAGGGCCAGGCCCATGGCCACCGCATAGAGGTGCCGGTTGTTGATCGCCACGAGCTCCGCCGCCTCCCGGTCGTCGGCCGTGGCCCGAAGGACTCTGCCGAACTGCGTGCGGGTGAACAAGATCTGAAGTCCGATCAGCAACACCACGGCGGACAGCAGGATGATCAGGGGGAACCATCCGACCGCCAGCCGGCCCGTGAGATCGATGCTGATGCCCTCGATCCGGCCGGCGTTGAGGCCGCGCGAGTCGGCGGAGAACCCCTCGAGCAGGGCGTTCTGGACGATCACCGCGAGTGCGAAGGTCACCAGCAGCGGCGGGAGCTGCCCTCCTCCCAGCGTGAAGTTGATCAGCCCTCGCTGGAGTCCGTATCCCAGCCCAAACATCACCGGCGCCACCACGGCCAGGGTGAGCAGGGGAGTCATCCCCGTGGCCCCCACCAGAACGACGGCCAGGTACGCGGCCAGGATCGAGAGATCGCCGTGGGCGAGGTTCACCACCCTCATGACTCCGAAGATCAGTGACAGGCCGCTGGCGTACAGCGCGTACAGCCCTCCAAGGAGGACCCCCTGAACCACGGCGTTGGCCCACTTCACCGGTCAGAACCCGAAGTACGCGGCGCGGATATCCTCGCGGCTGAGCTCCGCGGGGGTCCCTTGGAGCGAGATCCGTCCGGCCAGGAAGCACAGCACTCGATCGGCCACCTTGAGGGCTTGCGTGACGTCTTGCTCCACGATGAGCAGCGTAGTCCCGTCAGCCGTGATCACCGGGATGGCCTCGTAGAGCTGCTTGACCACGATGGGAGCCAGGCCCAGGGAGATCTCGTCCATCAACAGCAGACGAGGATTGGACACCAGGGCCCTGCCGATGGCCACCTGCTGTTGCTCTCCACCCGACAAAAGGGCGGCCGGGCGGCCGGACAGGGAACCGAGGAGGGGGAAAACCTCGTAGACCTTCTTCACGTTCCAGGGCCCTTCCCGCCTGCCCCAGCTCCCAACCCTCAGGTTCTCCTCGACGGTGAGGGTTGGGAACAGTCGGCGCCCCTCCGGGACCAGAGTGATGCCCTGGAGCACTCGACGGTACGCCGGAAGGTGATCCACGGTTGCGCCCTGGAAGGTCACGGACCCGTTCTCCGCCGGGAGGAGGCCGGCGACGGTATTCAGGCACGTGGACTTTCCGGCGCCGTTGGCGCCGATGATCGCCAGGGTCTCGCCTTCGTCCACGGAAAGGCTGACGTCGAACAGGGCTTGGAAGTCACCGTAGAACACATCCAGTCCGGCGACCTCGAGCAGGCTCACTCCTCCACCCCGAGGTAGACGGCCTGCACGGCGGGGCTGGCCATGACCTCGTTCGGATCCCCCTCCGCGAGCTTCCGACCGAAGTCCATGGCCACCAGACGATCGACCACCGCGAGCACGGCGTGCACGATGTGCTCGATCCACACGATGGCCAGTCCCTCGGAACGGAGCTGCCCGATCGTCTCGATGACCCGGGCCACCTCCGGTTCGGTCAGGCCGCCGGCGATCTCGTCGATCAACAGAACGCGGGGAGCGGTAGCCAGGGCTCTGGCCAGCTCAAGGCGCTTGCGCTCGAGCAGCGTGAGGGACCCGGCTGGGGCGTCCGCCCGTCCCAGCAACCCGACCCGTTCCACCTGCCGGTACGCGGTCTCCAGTGGGTCGCCGTCTCCGTTGGCCCGTCCGAATCTCGCTCCCACAAGCACGTTCTCGAACACCGTGAGGTGCTCGAAGGGGAGGGGGACCTGGTGGGTCCGGCCGATTCCCGCTCGGGTCCGGTGATGGGGAGGGAGGCGGGTGATATCCGAGCCATCGAACAGGATACGGCCGGCATTCACGGCCAGGGTCCCGACGATGAGATTCATCATCGTGGTCTTGCCCGCGCCATTCGGACCGACCACCCCGAGCGTCTCGTTCGGTTGGAGCTGCAGGCTCAGGTCGTCGATGACCCGCACCGACCCGAACGAACGCGAGACGTGGTCGAGCGAGAGGATCGCGTCAGCCACCCGCTCGACCCCGTCCCTCCCTCACGACCCGGGGATGGGCTCCAGGTCTCCGCCGATCGGCACGTCCGGCAGTGCGGTGTTCGACACCACCACCAGGTCGTAGTCGAAGTCCTCGCCGGGCTTCCACTGCCCACCAACCAGACTCGTCTTGGCCACGTTGGGGAAGGGCTCGCCGGTCCACTCGATGTGGCCGACGATCGTGTCCAGGTTCGTGGCCTCGATGGATGAGACGATGGCGTCCGCGCTCAGCTCATCGGTCCGCGAGAGCACGTCTACCGCCACCTCGAACAGAGCGTGCACGAAGCCGATGGGCTGGGTCCACTGCCTCCCCGTTTCCTCCGTGTACCCGTCCCCGAGCTCCTGAGACGAAGCGCCAGTGAGCGAGGAGGAGAACGGATGGGACGGCGTCCACCACACCTCCGTGGAGAGCCCCTCGCCCAGCTCCGCGAGGGCGTCCACCGATGCGGGGAACAGCAGGGCCTTCCCCACCGAGGCGACCTTCGGCACGAAGTCCTGCTGCCTGGCCTGCGTCCAGAAGTTCGTGAAGTCCGGGGGGACCGGCACGCCCGTGAGGATCTCCGCTTCGGCGTCCTTGTACTCGGAGATCTGCGCACTGAAGTCCTGCGTCCCGTTCTGGTACCGACCGGGGTCCACGATCGTGTAGCCCTCCGGCTCGAAGAACGACGGGAAACCGAGCTCGGGGTCACCCCACGCGTTCCCGTCTCCATCGTTGGGGAACAGGCCACCCACGACCTTGTTGGTGTCCTGGCTCTCCCACAGGTCCAGGAACACCGCCTCGATGTCCTCCAGGCCCCAGAAGAAGTGGTACGTGTACCGGAAGGGTTCCGGGTTGGCGGGGTCGGCCTGCCGGCCCAGGAAATACGGCTGCCAGGGAGCGACCGTGGAGATGCACGGCACGCCGTTGGCCTCGCACTGGTCCGATACCGGGTTGGTGGTCTCGGGGGTGGAGGCCACCACCACCAGGTCGACCTGGTCCTGGACGATCAGATCCGTGGCCACCTCCGCCGCCCGGTTGGGATCCGACTGGCTGTCCTTGGTGATGATCTCGACCGAGCGATTCTCGCCTGCGACCTCCACGCCATCCCCGAGCGACTCGCGGATGCCGCCGAGGATGAACTCGTCGGCCTCTCCGAACGGAGCCAGGGGCCCGGTCCGAGGGCTCACGTACCCGATCTTCACGGCCGCGCCCCCCGCGGTTCCTTCCTCGCCCGTCCGGCATGCGGCCAGCAGGCCGCCGGCGGAAAGCGCGACACCCGACATGCCGGCGGCACGCAGGAACCGTCGGCGGGTCATGTAGTGCTCCCTCAGGACCCGGTCGATGTCCCGTCTCGGCTTCTCGTTCATCTACCCCTCCCTTCGGCGGAACGCCCTGTCCATCCCTTCACTCCCGCGTTGCGGTCCTCACGCCCTCCGGGCGGCCGGATCCCCCCCCAGAGGCGGGTCGAAGGCCGCGGTAGGCATCCGTGAGCAGGGCCAAGAGGTCCTCAGCCGTGACCGGGCGGGGGTTCCATGGCGGCGCCTCGGCGGCGAGACGGGCGGCCTCATCCAGCTTTTCCTCCGGCATCCCCAGCTCCGCCAGGCTGGCCGGTGCGCCGATCGAGCGGGCGAAGTCGTACAGGCCGGTGGCTGCGTCCTCCACCCCGAGCGCGCACGCCACGCGCTTCATGGCGCCAGTCGCGGCTTCCTGATTGAAACGAGCCGCGTGAGGCAGGATCACAGAGTTCACCTCTCCGTGGCCCAGCCCGAACGTACCTCCCAGGACGTGACAGATTCGATGGTGGATGGCCATCCCCACCACGGCCAGGGATGCACCGGCGAGGTAGGCACCGTACAGGGCCTCCGACCGAGCTTCGAGGTCCTCGGCCACTCGGACCGATCCGGGGATCCCACGGGAGAGCGCCCGGATCCCCTCCTCGGCGACCAGCGAGGTGATCGGATTGGCCTCCCTGCCGTACAGGGCTTCCACACAGTGGGCCAGGGCGTTCATCCCGCTGGGCCCCGTGACCGACGCCGGGAGCGAGACCGTGAGCACGGGATCGTAGATCACGGTGCGGGGCATGACCCGTGGATCGCGCCCCGTCCGCTTCCTCCCGTCGGCGGTCAGGCCGTAGATGGGGGTCATCTCCGAACCGGCGTAGGTGGTCGGGATGGCGATCGTCGGGATGTCCGAATGCAGCGCGATGACCTTGCCGAAGCCGGTGGTCGAGCCGCCGCCGATGGTGACCACGCAGTCGGCGTCACTCCGGCCGGCCGCTTCGCGGGCGGCCTCGGCGGCCTCGACCGGGACGTGCTGCTGGACGTCCGTGAAGAGGTCCGCGTAACGCTCGCCGAGCTGTGCGGAGAGCTCGTCGACCAACGGCTTGTGGGCGGGGTCCGCCACTAGGAGCGCCCGCGCCGCGCCGAGCCGCTCGATCTCCTCTGCCAGTCGCTCGAGGCTGCCCACACCGAAGATCACCCGGCCGGGCAGCGACTCGTAGTCGAAGGACCTCATGCCAGCGGGCTGGACGGGTCTCGGCCTCCGTCCGAGAGCCAGGGATACCGATCCGTGTCAAGGCCCGCGTAATCGGGGTCCAGGTAGATGAAGCACCGCTGGATCTTGAAGTCCCGGACCTCGAAGACGTCGCACCACCGCCCCGCGTGACTGACGCCGGCCCTCCACTCACCGTCTCGATGGATGCCGGCGCTGGTTCCCTCGCAGGCGAACGTGTCCGTGCCGGTCATCAGCCAGTTGAACGTGGCGTAGTCGTGAAGGATCGACTTGATGGTTCCTCCCACGTCCGTGAAGAGCTGCCCGACCTGCTCCTTGCCGGTGGCCAATCCCCACTTCGGGAAGAACACCTGGGCGTCGTCCGCGAACAGGTCGAGGATGCTGCCACCGGTGGTCGTTACTCCCCCGTTGTCGAATGCCTTGAGGTACTGCAGCGCGACCGACTTCCTCTGCTCGTCGGTCATGATCTGCTCTGCGACGGCCATGGTTCCTCCTCTCACGGGCGCTGGTACCAGGGGGGCAGGTCGGCGTCGACGTTGATCCACACCGATCGCGCCTCCGTGTACTCCTGCATCGCCTCGAACCCCATCTCCCGGCCGTACCCCGAGTTCCGGATCCCCCCGAATGGGGAGCCAGGGTTGACCCGCTTGTAGGAGTTCACCCACACCATCCCGCTGCGGATCGCGGAAGCCACGCGGTGGGCCCGGGACAGGTCGGTCGTCCACAGACCTCCTCCCAGGCCGTACTCCGTGGCGTTGGCCATGTCCACAGCCTCGGCCTCGTCGCGGAACGTGGAGACCGTCACGAAGGGTCCGAAGATCTCCTCCTGGCACACCCGGTCGGTCACGCTCTGGGCACGCACCACGGTGGGCTCCACGTAGCAGCCGGCCGCCAGGGCCGGGTCGTCCGGGGCCTTCCCGCCGGTCAGGATCTCGCCGCCCTCTTCCAGCGCCACCTTCACGTAGCCCAGGACCCGGTCGCGATGCTCCGGGGAGGTCAGCGGCCCCATCTCGGTCAGGGGATCCAACGGGTCTCCCACACGGATCGAACGGGCCAGCTCGAGGAACCGTTCCAGGAACTCTTCGGCGACGGCCTCGTGGAGGATCAACCGCGAGCCGGCGATGCAGGCCTGGCCCTGGTTGTGGAAGATGGCAAACGCCGATCCGTTGATCGCGGCGCCCAGGTCGGCGTCATCGAAGACGATGTTGGCCCCCTTGCCCCCAAGCTCCAGCTGCACCCGTTTGAGGTTGCCCGCCGAGGCCTGGACGATGCTTCGGCCGACTTCCGTGGACCCGGTGAACGCGATCTTCTGCACCTGGGGGTGCGCGGCCAGGTGGGAACCGACCACGCGGCCCTTCCCGGGGATGATGTTCACCACTCCCGGCGGGAAGCCGATCTCGGCGATCAGCTCCGCCAGCCGGAGCGTGGACAATGGCGTCAGCTCGGCTGGCTTGTACACGACGGTGTTGCCGGCGGCCAGCGCCGGACCCATCTTCCAGCTGCTGAACATGAGCGGGAAGTTCCAGGGGACGATCTGCCCGACGACCCCGACCGGCCGGCGGACCACGTAGTTGAGGAAGCCGGGTTCCACCGGCACCACGCTGCCCTGGAGCTTGTCGGCCATCCCCCCGAAGTACCGGAACGTGGCCGCGGTCCTGGGAACATCGAGGCGTGTGGCGTCCCTGATCGGGTGGCCGGTGTCGATCGTCTCCAGGCGGGCCAGCTCCTCGGTGTGAGACTCGATCGCGTCGGCCAGCTTCAGAAGCAGCCTGCCGCGATCCGATGGTCCGAGCGCGGACCAGCCGGGGAACGCAGCCCGGGCAGCCTCGACCGCCCGCTCGGCGTCGTCGACCTTTGCCTCGGCGACGTCGGCCAGCTTCGAGCCGTCGTGGGGATTGAACACCTCGAAGGTTCCACGGTCCATCGAGGCAACGAACTCCCCCCCGATGAAGAGCCGGTCCTGCACAAGGCCCCCTTCCGGCCGCTCTTGGGATCTCGGCCTAGAACTCGACGGCGACCGGCGGCAGCTTCCCGCTGGAAAGCAACTCAGGCAGATCCGGGGCCGCGTTCTCCCACACCAGGAGCATCGATCGCTTCGGCGCGTACCCCTGATGCCGGATATCGGCGGGCATGGAGGCCACGTCGCCCGGCTTCATGACGCACTGGATCCTGGCGGTGCCGGTGTCCCGGTCCTCCACGTTCCACCAGATCTCGTCGGAGAGCTGAACGAACCATTCCACCCGGTCGTTCCCGTGGATGATCGGAAGGATGTACTCCTCGGTCGTGGGACAGGCCAGGCTGTTCTTACACGCTGCCACCACGGAGGGGTTCCACGTCACGTCCGACCGTGACAGGTAGGCGAACAGGTTGAACGCACCGACCTCTTTCTCAAAGCCGGGCTCTGCGATGACCTCGGGCTCGTCCTGAGGTACGTCGAGGAACTGCCGGTTGATCGGGAAGCCATTATCGTCGGTCCGGATCGGCTCGTCATCGGGCAGCCCGACCATCCGCTCGGCAGTGACCCGGTGGCGGGTGATCGCCTTTCGGTTGTCGCCACGCTTCACCCCGAAGGCGCTGCCGGTCTCGGTGGGACTCGCGAAGGGATCGAAGCCGTCGTTCGTCCAGTCGTCCAGCATCGACTTGAACGTCTCCCGGATCAGCGGGGTGTCGAAGTTATCCAGGTGGTCCAGTTCGGCCTTCCGGTAGGCGTCGTTGTACCGGCCCGCGAAGAGATCGACGGTCCCGTAGTGATTGACCGTGCCGAGGACCCCGTCGAAGTTGACGATGCCATAGAAGAAGTCCCAGGCCACGTCCCGCTGAAGAGCCTTCAGGAAGGCATCGGCCGACATCACATGGCTGCCGGTGGGCCATCGCACGTACACGAAATACTCGTTCCGGCTGAACTCGAACTCACCGAGGCGGAACGTTCGGTACCCGAACTGGTTCGCCTCGCTCGCGTCGACCTTGACCTCGGGTGTTGTCTCTACCGCCATCGTCCTCTCCTCCTGTCCCGCACGAGGCTCGACGTGTCTACGGGATCGTCTGGCAGATCTCGGCCCACTTGAAGACGGTGTCCTCACCCTCGATGGTCTGCATCAGGATGACCCCCGGCCTCTCGGCGTGGAACTGGTACGCCGAGCCCGCGGGGAGAAGCGCCATGTGCCCTTTTCGCGCCCGGATGAGACCCATGCGCTGTCCCTCGGGCTCACCGGACAGCGTGATCGAGCCCTCCTTGTCGGCGGGGACCAGCTCATCGTTCGGCTTGATGAGCCGAACCTCGACCTCGCCGTCCATCACCAGGGCGAACTCGTCGTGGGCCACCGCTCTCCATTGAGAGGTGCCCTCGGCCCGGATGACCTCCAGCACGTATTCCAGGTTCTTGGCTACGGCCACCTTCTCGTACGGCTTGGAGATGCTGGCCACCTCGAACATGTTGGAGTAGGTGAAGCGCTTGGGATCATCGTCGATGATCTCGACCTTCCCCTTGTCGTACTGGTCGAGAGACCCGAACTTCGTCTCGTAGGTCACCGCCATGACCACCCATCCCTTCTCGCGGCCTCGGGCCGGCGCCGCAGCAGGCTTGCGTTCGCTATGCGAACTCTTGTACGCTCTCCAAGGCAGATTATTCCCCGGAGGTCAACAGGGTGTCAAGGTCGACCAGCAGCCCCGAGTTCGTCCAGTCGTTGGAGCGTGGCCTGGCCGTGATCCGGACGTTCGACCGGAACGCGGCGTCCATGACCTTGTCCGAGATCGCCGAGCGCACCGGGCTGAACCGGGCCGCGGCCCGGAGATTCCTCCTGACGCTCAAGGACCTCGGGTACGTGGAGACCGACGGGCGATTGTTCTCCCTCAAGCCTCGGGTGCTCGAGCTGGGGTACGCCTACCTGTCCTCGCTCCCCGTGTGGGAGGTGGCCCGCCCGTACCTCCAGGAACTCTCCGACCGGGTCATGGAGACGACCTCGGCTTCTGTCCTCGACGGCCCGGACATCGTGTTCGTGGCCCGAGTGGAGACCAAACGCATCATGAGCATGACACTGGGGGTGGGATCCCGCCTGCCGGCCTGGGCCACGGCCATGGGACGGATCCTGCTGTCCGAGCTCCCACCCGATCAGCTGGACCGATACTTCAAGCAGGTCCGACTGGAGGCGTTCACCCCCCGCACCGTGACGGATCAGCGGCGGCTCCGGGAGATCGTAAGTCAGGCGGCCAAACGCGGATGGACCCTCGTGGACCAGGAGGTCGAGGAGGGGGTCCGCTCTCTGGCGGTGCCGATCCGCGGTCCGCACGGGACGGCCGACGTGGCCCTCACCGTGTGCTCTCATGCGTTCCGGGTGAGCATCGACCGGGTGATGAGTGAGTTCCTCCCGCTCGTCCGGGAGACCTCGGAGCGAATCACCTCCGAGCTGGCCAGGCGCTAGACCGATCAGCCCAGGTCGAACAGCGACCCCGTCACCGCGTACGGGAGCGCGTCGCCGACCGAGGCGAAGAACCCGAACATGATCAAGCATGCGCCCAGCATGATCACGTTCCGATAGAAGTACGAGGTTTGCACGTACCGCTCGGCCGGATCCTGCACCTCCCAGAACCGATGGAAGTACAGGGCAGCGATCGTCACGAAGAGACCGATCATCAGGGCCCCGACATCCGGGTAGATACCCGCGGCGATCGACAGCGACCCCGCCACCAGCCACAGCCCTGCCGGCCAGCCACCGAGCACCGGGACCGGGAAGCGACCACCCTTGGCGTAGCCCTCGGCGGTCTTGGACTGTCGGAGGTGGAACTTGAACCCCGACTCGTACCCCGGGAACAGCACGAACAGAATCCTCCCGATGAGGATCAGGATCCCTGCCACTTCGCTCATCTCCACCCCTCCTCCATCTCTGTGGACGTCGCTCTCTCCGGTCCGATCACCCAGGCATCCGCCGTCCCCCCCAACCCTTCGGCGGGTCCGGAGGCTTCGACTTCGGTGACCCCGGGATGAACACATCGGGGCTGCCGACGGCGACCGCGGTGACCTGCGCGATCACGTCGTGCACGTCCGGAGCGTTCGGCAGCACGCAACGGAGATCCGTCACCCCAAGATGCGACAACCCGATCACCTGTTCCTGGCACTCCTCGAGGGTCCCGAAGACGCCTACCTCCGAAGGTGGGCCGGTCGAGGCGAACAGCGGCTCGACCTCGGCTCGGGCCTGAGCCTCGGCGTGGGTCCTGCCGATCGACAGCGGCAGCTCGAGGGCGATCCCCAGTG
The DNA here is from genome assembly GCA_050692555.1 of Actinomycetota bacterium. Taxonomy (GTDB): domain Bacteria; phylum Actinomycetota; class UBA4738; order UBA4738; family CALAEC01; genus DAITPV01. The sequence goes on along the minus strand of JBOGVS010000027.1, from coordinate 2,390 downwards.
TCGAGGGGTCTCGCTCGGCTTGCTCGCAGGCCCGGCGAACCATCTCGACCGCTCGCTCGACGCTCCGGACCGCCGCCGCAGGCAGGACCACGTCATCCGCCACCTGAGCGGCCAGCTCCATCTGGACGGGAGTGACCGCCTCAACGGAAAGAGTGGGCCCCCCGGGTTGGGGCGACGCCACCCCGAGCTCGGCCTCCCCCGCCTCATCGGTTCCTCCCACCGACACGGCCTCGCCGGCCAACAGCGACCTGAGGATCCGCACGTACCTCCCCAGCCTCGCCGCCCGGATGTCGGGATCGGGGAAGTCGAACCCGAAGCTCAGATGCTCGCGTTCGACCCACCCCGCGGAGAGCCCGAGCTCCACCCGGCCCCCGGTTGCGGCGTCAAGCGTGCCGGTCATGGCCGCCAGGGTCCCAGGCGGCCGGAACCCCACGTTGAGCATCGCTCCGATCCGGGGCCGAGCGGTTTCCACCGCGGCCAGGGTCAACGCGGTCCAGGCCTCCAGCCTGGGCTCCTGGTCCGGTGCGGCCAGGTGGTCGCGCACCCACAGCGCATCGATCCCGGCGCCGTCGCACATCCGGCTGACCTCGCGTAGCCTGCTGACGGCGTTTCGCGTGTCGAGCACGATGCCGAGCCGGACCAGGCGACCGCGGGGAGGACGTGTGGGCTTGAAGCTCATCAAGGGTGTGCCTCCCCGTTGCTGTACGGATGGCGTACGCTTGTGCGCTGTGCAGATCGGAGAATAGCGGGCCGGTGTCGACGGAGACAACTCGCGCCCCCGGGGACCTCCCCGTCGCCCTGCTTCGGTTCGTCCACCGGCTCCGAACGGCAGGGATCCCGGTGTCGATGGTCGAGACGCTCGACGCCGTCGACGCCGTCCGTCACGTGGACCTGGGCGACCGGGAGCAGTTCCGGGGAGCCCTTCGGTCGACCCTGATCAAGCGGGTCGAGCATCGGGACACCTTCGACTCCCTGTTCGACATCTACTTCGCCATCCTTCGCGACGAGGCCCCGCCGGACGGGCTCACCACCAGCCTGGACCGTCCCGGTGCGGAAGAAGCAGCCGGCCCCGTCTCCATCGAGTCGGCCACCGAGATGGTCGACGAAGAAGACGAGCCGTCCACCGAGCTGCTGGCCCTCCTTCTGCAAGCCCTCCGTTCGGGCGACGAGGGGGCCCTGCGAGCCCTGGCAGGCCTGGCCGTCGAGCGATTCGCCGGCCTCACCTCCGACCGCCCATCCTCCGAGCGTTACTACCTCTATCGAGTGCTCCGGCAGCTCGAGCTGTCCGAGCTGCTCCGGCAGGCGATCAACCAGGAGCGAGAGGAAGCCGGGCACCCAGGAGCGCTCGCCGACCGGCTGATGCGCGACGAGCAGACCGGCCGGATCGAAGAGTTCCGCAGGATGATCGCCGGAGAGATCCGACGCCGGCTGTCCGAGCTCAAAGGAGCCCAGGAGACGGCGGACGTATTCCACGACCGCCCGATCGAGGACGTCGATTTTCTCTCGGCGTCCCCCACCGAGCTCCGCGAGATGCGAGCGGCCATCCGCCCACTCGCCCAGAAGCTCGCCTCCCGGATCGCTCGGCGGCGCCGGTTTCGTCGCCACGGCCGTCTCGACGTCCGGCGGACCATGCGCCGCTCCTTACAGACAGGCGGCGTCCCCATGGAACCGGCATTCCGGTACCCGCGAGCCTCCAAGCCGGATCTGTACCTGCTGTGCGACATCTCGGGATCGGTGTCCGAGTTCGCCCGGTTCACGATGTCCCTGCTCTACGCGATGAAGGAAGAGTTCTCGCGCATCCGCCTGTTCGTATTCGTCGACGGCATCGACGAAGTGACCGACATCATGGAAGAGGGATCCCACGAGCTCGCGCCCCGGAATTTGCTTTATCGGACCAAGGCCATTGCCGCGGACGGACACAGCGACTACGGCAACGTGTTCGAGCGATTCTGGCACCTGTGGGGAACCGGGGATCTGGACCCCCGAGCCACCGTGATCATCACCGGCGACGCCCGCAACAACTACCGTGACCCCGGTCTCGACGCCTTTCGCCAGATCCAGGAACGGAGCCGAAACGTGTACTGGCTTAACCCGGAGCCCCGCTCCGACTGGGACACCACCGACTCGATCATGGGTACCTTCGAGCTCCGGTGTGACGGGGTGTTCGAGGCGCGGAACCTCCGACAGCTGGCCGAATTCGTCTACGCGATCGCCTGAGGTAGTGCCGTCTCCTCGGGGGGTCCGCTCGCCGGGTGATCTCCCGCTGGACCACCCCTGGCGAGCTACCCCCCCGAACCCCCGTCTCCTCGGGGGGTCCGCTCGCCGGGTGATCTCCCGGCCGGACCACTCCTGGCGAGCTACCCCCCCGAACCCCCGTCTCCTCGGGGGGT
>JBOGVS010000026.1:0-46576 GCA_050692555.1 Actinomycetota bacterium | reverse complement strand
TAGCTCCGACCCTCGCGGACCACGGCCTCGACCACGTACCGGGACAGCTCCATCGCGGACCTCCATGGCTAGGTGTCCACGATGCTCCGACACAGGTGTCCACCATGTGGTGAACTCACACACTGCCCCCCCCACGCCCCGGACTGGCGTCCCCGCCGCTCACCCTCCTAGACTCGGTTCCAGGACTCACGAAGGGAGGACCCCATGCCTGACCGCTCGACCCTTCGGATCGGCTCGGCCGCCGCCATCGTCGGCGGCGTGCTGGCCCTGGTCACCAACCTGCTCCATCCGAGGCTCTCGGAGTTCGACGACTACGTCCCCGCCGAGCTGAGAATGGTCGCCGACAGCGGCGCGTGGATCCCCGTGCACCTCGGCCTTCTGCTGGGGACCCTGTTGATCTCCGCGGGTCTGTACGTGGCCACCCGGACCCTGGCCGATCGAGGCGTCGATGGGCTCCGCCGGCTGGCCGTGGGCAGCCTCCTGGTGGGAACCGCGGTCGCGGTGGTGACCTTGGTCATCGACGGGTACGCGACGAAGGCCGTGGCCGACGCATGGGCCGCCGCCCAGGACGACGTGACCCTGGCCGCCGGCACCGCAGTCGCCGAGCTCGGATGGGCCGCGTTCATGGGCCTGGTGATCGTGTATCTGGGCACCACCCCGGTCCTGATCGGGTGGGCCGTGGCCCGGAGCCGGCTCTACCCGGCTGCGTTCGGGTGGCCGGTGGTGATCCTTGGCCTGCTGGCCATGGTGTCCGGAGTGATGGGCGTGCTCGACGGGCCGTCGGCGGCGTTCTTCTTGCTGTTCACGATCTCATCCGGACTGCTCACCCTGTGGGTCATCGGCATCGGGATCGTCCTGTGGAGGCGCGTGGCCGACGCGGTCCCCGCCGCGGCAGCGGCCTAACGTTCCACCCGGGCCCGGTCGCCGACCTTCACGCCGTTGTCGGCGAAGAACCCCCGGTTGACCTCCAGGGCCCCGGACCACGGCTGGCTGGGGAAGTACGACGTGCAGGGGTCCGAGCGGCACGGCTCCATGTCCAGGATCGTGTGGATCCGACCCCGCTCGTCCCAGAAGGCGATGGACAGCGGGATCAGGGTGTCCTTCATCCAGAACGACGTGGCCACCGGCTGCTCCACCAGGAACACCATCCCCGCGTCCGCGTCGAGCTCCGTGCGACCCATCAGCCCGCGGCCCTGCTCCTCGGGGGTCTCGGCGATCTCGACGTTTACCTCGACCGGCTCTGCCCCCGTGTCGATGATGACCTGACCCTCCGGAGAGGGCTGGGAGCCCACCGGGCTCTCCGTCTTCGGTCGAGGGCCGCCTGCGGTCTGCGCGCAGGCGACCAGAGAGAGGACGACCAGGAAGGTTGGTCCGGCCCGCTGGAATGCCTCTATCATGGCTTCTCAGTCTGCCGCACACGCTGGAGTAGCTCAGCCGGCAGAGCACCGCCATGGTAAGGCGGGGGTCGTGGGTTCGAGTCCCACCTCCAGCTCAGCGATTTCCTCCGTAAACTCCTCCACCAATACAATCCGGCCGGACAGTGACAGAGGGGGCCCAGGTGAGTTCCGCAACGCTCGTTCGCCAGGCCGTGGTGGGCCGGCCGTCGTGGCGATCCTGGGGGCAGCCTGCAACGGCTCGGAGGAGCCGTCGGAACAGGCGTCCCCCCCGGCCACGTCGCCCACGGCCCCGGTGTCCCCGACAGCAGCTCCCGCTTCCCCCTCGCCCGCTCCGGAGGGAAGCCCCGGTCGAACCGGGGAGGTCCAGTCGGACATCGAGACCCGGCATCCGAACGGCACGCTCCTGCGCATCCCCCGTGTCGTCTTTGGCGCCGACTACATCCAGGTCGAGATCAACGCCACCAACGCCAACGACGACTCGGTGGAGCTGAACGCATTTTCGGACGACACCGTGATGATCGACGACCTCGGGAACGTCTATCGGCTATCTCCTCCTCCGGAGAACCCCGAGGTCCGGATCGAGCCTCGCAGCGGCCTCCAGGGCACGCTGGTGTTCCTGCCGGGGCTGCACCGGGAGGCCACCGGGCTCACCCTGGCCATCAACAACGAGCTGGGCAACCCCGACTACGAGGAAGCCAGCGATCCCCTGTTCCGGATCGGCATCCCCCTGGAGGGTCTGTCGGGCTGATGTGGCGATGGGGACGGTGGTCCGCGCCCCTCGCGGTCACTGTGGTCCTGTTGGCGGGCTGCCAGGAGCAGGAGCCTCCGCCCAGCACCTCGGCGCCCGCCTCCCCGCCCCCCTCGCAGGTCCGTACCTCGCCCCTGCCCGTCTCCTTCGTGGAGTCCACGGCAGAGGTCCCCCGAATCCACCACCGAGAGCGTGGAGACGATCCTCTCCGACCTCGGCGCGGAGGAGACCGAGGAGGGGATCCTCATCACGGTCCCTGACCGGGTGCTGTTCGCCTTCGACAAAGCCACGCTCCGACCCGGGGCCAGGCGCACCCTAGAGAGGATCGCCAGGGTCATCGAGGCCTACCCCGACGCCCCCGTGCAGGTCCGCATACCGACGACGTCGGCCCGAACGCCTACAACCAGACCCTCTCGGAGCGCCGGGCCCAGGCCGTGGTGGACTTCCTGGTTTCCGCGGGCGTCTCCCCCGGCCGGCAGGAGGCCCGAGGCTTCGGCGAGCGGCGGCCGGTGTCCACCAACGCCACTGCCCGGGGCCGCCAAGAGAACCGCCGGGTAGAGGTGGTCATCCGGGGCGTCGAGCGACAGTAGCGGTTCTGTAGACTCTTTGCGGAGGGCGGGGTAGCTCAGAGGCAGAGCAAGCGGCTCATAATCGCTGTGTCGGCGGTTCGAATCCGCCCCCCGCTACGAGCCCCTGGAGGAGGAAGGGATGAGCAAGCAGAAGTTCGAGCGCACCAAGCCGCACGTGAACATCGGCACCATCGGGCACATCGACCACGGCAAGACCACCCTCACGGCGGCCATCACCAAGGTCCTGGCGGAGAAGGGGATGGCCGACTTCACCCCGTTCGACCAGATCGACAAGGCCCCGGAGGAGAAGGAGCGGGGGATCACCATCGCCATCGCCCACGTGGAGTACGAGACCGAGAACCGCCACTACGCCCACGTGGACTGTCCCGGCCACGCCGACTACATCAAGAACATGATCACCGGGGCGGCCCAGATGGACGGGGCCATCCTGGTGGTAAGTGCCGCCGACGGCCCCATGCCCCAGACCCGGGAGCACGTCCTTCTGGCCCGCCAGGTGAACGTCCCCTACATCGTGGTGGCCCTCAACAAGGTGGACCAGGTGGACGACCCCGAGCTGCTGGACCTGGTGGAGCTGGAGGTCAGGGAGCTCCTGTCCTCCTACGAGTTCCCCGGCGACGACACCCCGGTGGTCCGCCTGTCCGCCCTCAAGGCCCTGGAGGGGGACGAGGAGCACAAGGGCAAGATCCTGGAGCTCCTGGACGCCGTGGACACCTCCATCCCCGAGCCCAAGAGGGAGATCGACAAGCCCTTCCTGATGCCGGTGGAGGACGTGTTCAGTATCACCGGGCGGGGCACCGTGGTCACCGGAAGGGTGGAGCGGGGCCAGCTCAAGAAGATGGAGGAAGTGGAGATCGTGGGGATCACCGATACCCGCAAGACCACTGCCACCGACCTGGAGATGTTCAGAAAGCTCCTGGACGAGGTCCATGCCGGAGACAACGTGGGGGTCCTTCTGCGGGGGATCGACAAGGAGGACGTCCAGCGGGGCCAGGTGCTGGCCAAGCCGGGGAGCATCACCCCCCATACCGGGTTCGCCTCCCAGGTGTACGTGCTCAGTAAGGACGAGGGTGGGAGGCACACCCCCTTCCTGCCCGGGTACCGCCCCCAGTTCTACTTCCGGACCACCGACGTCACCGGGGCCATCGTGCTTCCCGAAGGGGTGGAGATGGTCATGCCCGGAGACAACGTGGAGATGGAGGTGGAGATGATCGCCCCCATCGCCATGGAGGAGGGGCTGCGCTTCGCCATCCGGGAGGGCGGACGGACCGTGGGTGCCGGACGAGTGACCAAGATCCTGAAGTAGGAGACAGGAGGCACGCCATGCCGAAGTCCGACAAGCGCCCGATCATCACGATGGCCTGTGAGAGCTGCAAACGGCGCAACTACACCACACGCAAGAACAAGGTGAACGACCGCGACCGCATCGAGCTTCGGAAGTACTGCCGGTGGTGCCGGGGTCACACCATGCACAAAGAGACCCGCTAGGCGGGGTCGTGCCGCCCACTCACGAGGTCACCAACCAGCCACCTCCCCTCCGGGACTACAACCTGTTCGAGGAGGACCGGCCCATGCAGGAGGCGGTTCGCCGCGAGGGCGCGGGGTGGGCCGAGCCCGCCCTGTCGGCGTACGGGAAGGTGGCCGGTACCGAAGAGGTTCTTCGCTGGGGCCGGGAGGCCAACGAGCACCCGCCCGTGCTCCGGACCCACGACCGGTTCGGGAACCGCATCGACGAGGTCGAGTACCACCCCTCGTGGCACCACCTCATGGAGCTCGCCGTGGAGCAGGGCGTCCATGCCCTCCCGTGGCGTGAGCCCCGCCCCGGCGCACACGCCGCCCGAGCGGCGATGATGATCCTGGGCGCCGGCGTGGAAGCGGGCCACGGGTGCCCCATCTCCATGACGTACGCGGCCGTCCCGGCCCTGCGGGCCGAGCCCGAGCTGGCGGCCGAGTGGGAGCCGCGGCTCACCGCGTCGACCTACGACCCCCGCCTGATCCCCGCCCAGGACAAGGCCGGTGCCCTGTGCGGGATGGCCATGACCGAGAAGCAGGGCGGCTCCGACGTCCGGGCCAACACCACCCGCGCAGAGCCACTGTCTGGCTTCGGCGAGTACGCGCTCACCGGCCACAAGTGGTTCTGCTCAGCGCCGATGTGCGACGCGTTCCTGGTCCTGGCTCAGGCCCCGGACGGCCTGTCGTGCTTCCTGCTTCCCAGAGTGCTCCCGGACGGGACCCGAAACGCTTTCCGGATCCAGCGGCTGAAGGACAAGCTCGGCAACCGATCGAACGCGTCCAGCGAGGTTGAGTTCGAGGGGGCCTGGACCCGGTTGGTCGGAAAGGAAGGGCGGGGGATTCCCACCATCATCGAGATGGTCAACCACACCCGACTCGACTGCCTCCTGGGATCCACCGGTCTCCTCCGGATGGCGGTGTCCCAGGCCACCCATCACACGTCGCACCGGAAGGCCTTCGGAACGCTCCTCCACGACCAGCCCCTGATGCGCAACGTCCTGGCGGACCTGTGCCTGGAATCCGAGGCCGCCACGGCCATGGCCCTGCGGCTGGCCCGGGCGGTGGACGAGGCTCCCGGCGACGAGGAAGCTACGCTGCTCAAGCGCCTGGGCATCGCGGTCGGCAAGTTCTGGATCTGCAGGTCGACGGTGGGGGCCGTGGCGGAGGCCCTGGAGTGCTTGGGGGGGAACGGGTACGTCGAGGAATCGGGGATGCCCCGGCTGTATCGGGAGACCCCCCTCAACTCCATCTGGGAGGGTTCGGGAAACGTCAACGCCCTCGATGTCCTCCGGGCCGTGGTCAGGACCCCGGAAGCCCTGGACGTGTTCCTGACCGAGGTGGACGAGGCTCGCTCCGGCGACCGGCGTCTCGACGTGTTCGCGGATGGGCTGCAAGACGAGCTCCGCAACCGGGACGACCTCGAGACCCGGGCCCGGTTCCTGGTGGAGCGTCTGGCGCTGGCCTTTCAAGCCTCGCTCCTAGTCCGCCACGCGCCGCCGGAGGTGGCCGACGCGTTCTGCGCCTCTCGCCTGGACGGCCGGGGCGGCCGGGGGTACGGAACCCTTCCGGCCGGGATCGACTTCGTCTCGATCATCGAGCGCCACCGGCCGGCGATGGCCTGAGCGTCTGGCTAGACGGGGTCGCCGGTCAGGACCTTGCCGTACCGGATCGCGTAGGCCAGCGCCTCGAGCTTGGAGTGAACCTTCAGCTTGAACAGGATGTTCTGGACGTGTGTGCGGAGCGTGTTGGGGCTGATCTTCAAGTCCTCGGCGATCTTCTCGGAGGAGGCGCCGTCGGCCATCCGCTGGAGGATCTCGGTCTCTCGTTTGGTGAGGCGATCCACCCGGGATCTGGCCGCGGCGTCTTGGTCGCGGCGCCGCCGCAGATGACGGAGCACCCGGCGCATCTCCTGGGGATCGATCAGCGGCTCCCCCCGATAGGCCGCGCGAAGCGACCGGGCCACGTCCTTCAGCGGCGCGCTCTTGTACAGGAACCCCGAGGCGCCCGCGTCGATGGCCCGGGCCACCACGTAGTCGTCCTGGTGGGCCGAGAGCATCACGACCCGGACGTCGCCGGCCCGTTCCTTGATCTCCCGGGCGGCGGAGATCCCGTCGACCTCGGGCATCTCCACGTCCATGAGCACGACGTCGGGGTTGCGATCGTGCGATTCCTCGACCGCCGAGCGCCCGTCGTGGACCACGGCGACCACCGAGAAGCCCTTCTCGGTCCGGAGCACCACCCGAAGGGCCTCGGCGAACGTCCGGTGGTCGTCGGCGATCAGGACGCGGATGTGCTCCTTCTTGCGGCCTGGGGGGCGGGCCTCCTTCGTGACGGAGGAGGTCATGACACGATTGTCCCACTACGAGAGAGCCGGAGCCAGCAACTTGGCTTGACCCTTCTTCCTACCGTTGGGTAGCCTGCGTTCCCCGCTCCGGACGGGGCCGTTCCCACGGATAGGAGCACCACCTTGGGCCGATTGGAAGGGAAGGTCGCGGTCATCACCGGCGCCGGCCGGGGGATCGGGCGGGCCACCGCGGTCCGCTTCGCCCAGGAAGGGGCCGCCGTGGTGGTCAACGACGTGGATCCCGACCCAGCAGAGGAGACCGCCGCGGCGGTGAAGGAAGCGGGTGCCCAGGCGCTGGTATCCACCGACAACACCGTGGACCTGGAGGCGGCCCGAGGGATGATGGCCCGGGCCGCGGAGGGCTTCGGCAAGGTCGACATCATTGTCAACAACGCCGGGATCACCCGGGACAAGACGTTCCACAACCTCGACGACGAGCTGTGGGACTTCGTGCTCGACGTGAATCTCCGGACCGCCTTCCACACCACGCTGGCCGCCATGCCGCACATGCGCGAGGTGGCCAAGCGGGAGATCGGCGAGCAGGGCCAGCCCTCGTATCACCGGAAGATCACCTTCACCACGTCGGTGGCCGCGCTGGTGGGGAACGCCGGCCAGGCCAACTACACCGCGGCCAAGGGAGCCATCGTGGCCCTCACCAAGACCCTGGCCCGGGAGCTTGGCCCGTTCCGGATCAACGTGAACGCCGTGGCCCCGGGATTCATCGAGACCAGGCTCACCGCCGCGAAGCAGGAGGGCGAGGACATCGGCATCCCCGACCAGGTGCGCGGCATGGCCCTGATGCTCATCGCCCTGGGGCGATATGGTCAGCCCGAGGACGTGGCCAACGCCCACCTGTTCCTGGCCAGCGAAGAGGCCGATTTCATCTCGGGTGTGGTCCTTCCGGTGGCCGGAGGTCAGATGGGAGCATGACATGCCGCTGAACCAGAGCCTCAAGGGGAAGACGTACGAGCCCATCGAGTTCACGGTTGAGGCCGACCGGGTAACCCAGTTCGCCCAAGCCATCGGGGACCAGGACCCCAGGTTCCTGAACCCGGAGGCCGCCCGGGCGGAGGGGTTCCCGGACCAGGTGGCCCCGCCCACGTTCCCGACCGTGATGCAGATCCTGGGGTCGGCCCAGGTGGTCATGGATCCCGAGCTGGGGTTGGACTACACGCGGGTGGTGCACGGAGAGCAGGAGTATGAGTGGCGTCGGCCGATGGTGGCCGGGGACCGGCTGAGGGCCATTCCTCGGATCGCGGACATCTACGCCAGGGGACCGAACGAGTTCCTGGTGACCGAGGCTGAGATCGTCGACTCGGAGGGAGAGGTTGTGTGTGTTGCTCGCAGCACGCTGCTCTCCAGGGGCACGGCTGGAGGCTGACATGGCAGACCGGCCGGATTTCGACGCGATCCAGGTGGGTGACGAGGTGTTCTCGGTTCCCAAGGTGGTCAAGCGCGAGGAGGTGAAGGCTTACGCTGATGCTTCCGGTGATCAGAACCCCCTCCACCAGGACGACGAGTACGCCCGGAGCGTGGGGTTCCCAGGGATCATCGCCCACGGGATGTTCTCCATGGCCCACGTGGCGTCTGCCCTCAAGGACTGGGCCGGTACCCCGGCCGCGCTGAAGTCGATCAAGGTCCAGTTTCGCGCCGTGGTCTACATGGACGAGACCCTGGTGGCCCGAGGTGTGGTGGCCTCCAAGGACGAGAGCACCAAGGACGTTACCCTTGAGGTATGGGCCGAGGTCGAGCGGGACGGGGACGTCCTCAAGGCCATCAAGAACTCCCAGGCGGTCGTTTCCCTCGCCTGAACCCGGCGCCCCTTGGGTGCCGGGACCGTAACCTCTCGCCACGCAAGCGTGTCTAAGCCGGTGGCGCCATGGTGAGTCGCGAACTCCTCGAGGCCTGCCGGCGTGGCGACCCCGAGGCCTTCAAGGAGTTGGTGGCGCTGACCTCACGCCAGGTGTACACGCTGGCATACCGGCTGGTGGGGGACCGTCACGAAGCTGAGGACGTGGCCCAGGAGGCGTACGTGCGGGTGTACCGGTCGCTCCGAGGGTTCCGGGGAGAGTCGAGGTTCGAGACCTGGCTCCACCGCGTGGTGGCGAACGCGGCCCTCAACTACATGAGAAGCCGGAACCGGTTCGGAGAGCCCATCGAGGTGCCGGAGGTCGAGGCCCGGGCTCCGGATGCTCCGCCGATCGAGCACGACGAGGTGAAGGAGGCGCTGGCCGCCCTGCCAACCGGTCAGCGCGCGGTCGTGGTCCTCAAGGACATCTACGGGTTCTCCTGCCAGGAGATCGGGGAGCAGATGGGGCTATCGGAGGGAGCGGTGAAGGTGCGCCTCCACCGAGCTCGCCGCCGACTGCGAGACATGATCTACGGGGCAAGGGCGAGCGAGGGGCACGAGGAGATCCGTTCCCGGCTCCCCGAGTACGCGGAGGAAGCACATGGTCGAGCGTGAGGACTTCGAGGTACACCTGGCCACCTGCCCGGAGTGCTCGGGCGAGCTGGCCCAATACCGCGAGGTGATGACCGCGGTGGCATCGCTTCGAGACGTCCTGGAGGAGCCTTCGGCGCGATTCCCCGAGCGAATCATGGCCCACGTGGTTCAGGGGGACCCTGGTCCGTGGAACGTGGTTCGCCGGGCGGTCCACGATCGACGGATGCACGTCGCCGCCGCTTCGCTCGGTGGAGCGCTGGTGGGCGCCGGGGCCATCGCGCTCCTGTGGCGGCGGGCAGCTCGACGGCTCACCGAGCCTCGAGCAGCCTGAGCGGCTACGACCGCGGGGCGGGCTTCGGATCGGCCCACGGGTCGAGCCGTGCCGCCGGCGGCGGTTCCTCCTCCGGCGGTTCGGGGTCCCCGTTTCCGTTGACCGGATCCTGAGACTTCTCGTCCGGCCCCCACTCCGCTTCCCCCTCCGGGATGTCCTCTACCGCGGCGCGGATCTCCTGGGCGATCTCTTCCCGCAGCCGGCGGGCCACGGCCACCACGCCGAGGCCGGTCCGGCGGAGCATCTCCCGGATGAGGATGCGTTGCTCCGCCCGAAGCCGGGCAAGGTCCTGGGCCTGGGCAGTGGCCAGCTTCTGCAGGGCATGGCGTTGCTCGGCGCCCATGTCGGCAACCGCCCGAGCCAGCCTCTCCACCCGGGCAATCCCCTGGGCGATCTGCGGGTCGGGCGACGCGACCGATTCCCGCTGGGCCCTGGCCATCTGCCGGAGTGCCCCCTCCATCCGTTGGAGTCGAACGGTGATGGCCTGGAACCGCTCTTCGGCGTGGGCCACGGCTCCCCTCAGCGTCTCGGAGGCGCCCCGGGACGCAGCCGGCCGCTGGGACCTGGCGGCTTCGGTGACCACCGTCCGCAGGGCTTCGGCGGCTGCGCGGTGGAGCTCCTTCAGCCCCGCCTCGATCCGGGCCTCCACGGCACGCTGATGGGCCTCGAGGACGTCCTGGAGGCGCACGGTCCGGCGGGCTGGGGCCTGGGGCGGCGACTCGGGAATGGGAATAGGAGATGGAGAGCGGCGGCGAGGCGGGCGACGCCGAGACCGCTCTTCCTCGCCGATCGCCTGGGGCCGGTTGGCCATCTGCTGCATCGACCCTCGCGTTCCGGGCCGCGCGGGGTCCACGGGCCAGTGTATGCCCGCCGGAGGGGTGGTTCACGCATCAGGCCCCACCTTTGGCGCACTTCCTCCCACCAGGGCGTCCTCTATACTGATTCGGGTCCGACCCGCGTCGAGCGATCCCGGTCCCAGGGCCGTAGCTCAATTTGGCAGAGCACCGGTCTCCAAAACCGGCGGTTGGGGGTTCGAGTCCCTCCGGCCCTGCCGCGGAAGGAAACGATGAATCGACAGACGAAGAGGATGATGGAGCGGCGCCAGCAACGCGAGCGCGCGGCTGCGCCCCGCCGGCCCATGCCCGAAAAGACGAAGAAGCGGGCCGGGCCGCGCCAGTTCATCCGCGAGGTGCGCCAGGAGCTGAAGAAGGTGGCCTGGCCCAGCCGCAAGGAGCTGGTGGCGTACACCATCGTGGTGCTGGTTTCCGTGGTGGTGCTCACCAGCTACGTGTTTGGCCTCGACCTCCTGATCTCCAAGGGGGTCCTGGCCGTGTTCGGCAACTGAGGTCCCCATGACGATCGAGCAGGAACCCCCAACCCAAGACGAGCGCGAGCCCGAGTCCGAAGAGGCCGCCCCCGCGCTGGAGGATGAGGCCGGAGCCGGGCAAACCGGCCAGGACTCCGCCGGAACCGAAGCCGGGGACGCCGAGGCGGCCCCGGACGGGCAGGTCGACGCCCCGGAGGCCTCACCAGAGGAGGGTCCGGCGGCCGAGCAGACCGAGCCCGAGCCAACCTCCAACGGTGGTGCGATCGGTGACCAGGAGGCCGCTGCGCCGACCGAGGCCGGCCCCGAGGAGGGGGCCCCGGCGACGGAGACGCCGGCGGAGGCCCCGGTGACGGAGGCTTCTGACGAGGCCCCGTCCGCGGAGGCTCCCGTCGAGCCCGAGCCGGTCGTGGAACCGGAGCCGGCCCCCGCGGCGGCGTCCGCACCCGCGGCAAGGGCGGAGCCCGCCGCGACGCCCGAGGCCGAGGAAGAGGAGCCCGGTGCCTCCGACCCCTTCGCCGGGCCCGGCGACTGGTACGTGATCCACACCTACGCGGGCTACGAGAACAAGGTGAAGACGAATCTCTCCACCCGGATCCAGACCATGCAGATGCAGGACCGGATCTTCGACGTGGTGATCCCCATGGAAGACGTCATGGAGATCAAGGGCGGCAAGAAGCAGGTGGTCCAGAAGAAGGTGTTCCCCGGCTACCTGCTGGTGAAGATGGTGTACGACGACGACTCCTGGATGTGCGTCCGAAACACCCCGGGAGTCACGGGGTTCGTGTCCTCAGGCACCGGCCAGAAGCCCACGCCGCTGTCCCGCCGGGAGGTCGAGAAGATCCTGGCGGTCAAGGAGGAGGAGGCCAAGAAGCCGGCGTTCCGACTGGAGTTCGAGGAGGGCGACGTGGTGCGCATCATCAGCGGCCCCTTCGCCGAGTTCAACGGCACCATCTCCGACATCAACGTCGACCAGTCCAAGGTCCGGGTGATGGTCAACATCTTCGACCGGGAGACTCCCGTGGAGTTGTCCTTCGACCAGGTGGCGAGGGTGTAGCGATGCCGGCCGGACGAAGGAAGAAGGTGCAGGCGGTGGTGAAGCTCCAGCTCCGTGCCGGCCAGGCCACCCCGGCCCCGCCCGTGGGCACGGCCCTCGGCCAGCACGGTGTGAACATCATGGAGTTCTGCAAGGCGTACAACGAGGCCACCCAACACCAGATGGGCCAGGTGATCCCGGTAGTGCTGACGATCTTCGAGGACCGGTCCTTCGCGTTCATCACCAAGCAACCACCCGCCGGAGAGCTGCTCAAGCAGGCCGCGGGCATCGAGAAGGGCTCCCCCGAGCCGAATCGGGAGAAGGTGGCCACGGTCACCCAGGACCAGGTCCGCCAGATCGCCGAAACCAAGATGAAGGACCTCAACGCCAAGGACCTGGAAGGCGCCATGAAGATCATCGCCGGCACGGCCCGGAGCATGGGGATCGAGGTGGCCGGGTGAGCTCAAAGGCCAAGCGGTACGTCGATGCCTCCCGGATGTTCAACCGGCAAGAGCTCTATGCGCCCTCCGACGCGATCCGGATCCTCCAGCAGATGCCGGCCACGAAGTTCGACGAGACCGTGGAGCTGTCCATCCGTCTGGGGGTCGATCCTCGGAAGGCAGACCAGATGGTCCGAGGGACGGTGATCCTTCCGCACGGGACCGGCAAGAGCGTGCGGGTGGCCGCGTTCGCCGCCGGCGACAAAGCACGTGAGGCCAAGGAGGCCGGCGCAGACCTGGTCGGAGGCGAGGAGCTGGTCCAGGAAGTGCTGAAGGGCAATATCGACTTCGACGCCGCCGTGGCCACCCCGGACATGATGCCGGTGCTCGGAAAGGCCGGCCGGGTGCTCGGACCTAGGGGCCTGATGCCGAATCCCAAGGCAGGAACGGTGACTGAGGACATCGGCAAGGCCATCTCCGAGATCAAGGCCGGAAAGCTCGAGTACCGGGTGGACCGCCAGGCCAATTGCCACCTGATCATCGGAAAGCGCTCGTTCTCCGAGCAGCAGGTGCTGGAGAACTACCTGGCGGTCGTGGACGAGCTGCTGCGGGCCAAGCCTGCCTCGACCAAGGGCCGGTACATCCGCAGCGTGACCATCTCCACCACCATGGGCCCCGGGATCCGCATCGACCCCGCCCGCATCAAGGACGTCGAGCCCGTCCCCGCTTAGCGGCCGAGGCTTTCGTGTCCCGCGCGGCCGCTCGCCTCATCCCGATCGTGGTCTTGGGAGCGCTGATCCACCCGTCGCCGGTGGCTGCCGAAGACGAGGGAATCCCAAGAATCATCCTCAGGGGCCCGGTGGCCCGTCAGCGAGGGTTGATCACTACCGTGACGGAGAGTTCGGAGGACGACGGGGGCTGCGTCACCGGCCACGGCGATGGAACCGGCGCATTCCCTCCCCCGGTCGGGATGATTCCCGGTCCCCTGGAGGTGAGGATCGAGATCCGCCGATCAGATCGGCCCGACGCGGTGCGGATCAGATCGTGGACCGAGGTCGACGACAGCTCCGGCGTCGAACGACCCGTGGGCACCGGGGAGCAGGTGGCTTACCGGCTCCGGACTCGACGCCGACACGGTGAACCGGTGGCCAGGATTGCGGTCATCCGCCCCACCCTCGAAACCCACCTCTACTTGAGTCTTGGCCTTCGCTGGAAAGGAGAGTGTGGCGGAGACTCGGGGACCTGGCACTTCCACCTGCAGGCGGCCTCAACCCCCGGGAGCGGACCTCGGGCCTAGTCGGGCCGGAGCACCGCCTGGGTCTGGGTTACCTGGGCCACCCGCTTGCCGTTCGCGTCGAGCACGTCGGTTTGCACGACGATCGTGGTTCGGCCGACGTGGAGCGGACGGCTGGTGGCCTCGACGTGACCCTCGCGAACGGCGCGGAAGAAGTTCGTCTTCGACTCGATGGTGCTGGTGGCGGCCCCGGGTGGGAGGTTGAGGAACGCGCAGGTGGCCCCGAGAGTGTCGGCCAGCGAGACGATCGCGCCCCCGTGGAGCACACCGGCGGTCGTGCAGCGTTCGGGAGACCATGCCAGCCTCCCCCGGACCTCCTCCGCCGACGCGGACAGGATCTCCATCCCCACCACGCCGGCGAACGGGACCATCTCGGCGATGGCCTGCGGGTCGGGCTGCTCGGCCATCTAGGAAGCCCAGCCGGGTGGCGGCTCGTCGAGGGACGGGATGTTCCCCTCGCTGTCCTTGAACCAGGCGGCCTTGTGGTTCCCGATGGCGCCCAGGCCGTTCTCGGTCTTGAGCCCGGGGAAGTCGTACTCTTCGAACGCAACGCCATGGCTCCGAAGGTCGGCCATGACCGACTCGATGTCCTCCACCAGCCACTCGGCTGCGGTGTTCTGAGCTGTCCCGGCGAGCGAGGTCTCGTACAGGAGCAGGCGGCTGCCGGCGAACTCGTACCACAGGCCCACCTCGTCCTCGCGGATGGGCGTGAGGCCCATCCTCTCCTGGTACCAGTGCCGGGCCCGGGACAGGTCGGATGCCGGCAGGGTCGCGTGGACCGGGAAAACCTCGATCATCCACTCACCTCCCCCGGAAGTGTAGTTGTCGCGCTCCGCGCTCATGCCCTACACTGGCCGAGCCGCAGACAGCAGGGGCGGAAGTCTAATCCCAGTCCGGGAACCTGCCGAGGCACGAGGCGCTCTCGCGCCCAGCCGTCTGCGCGAGGGCGCTTTCCATTACGGAGACCAGATGGGTAGAGCGGAGAAGGAAGAGCGAGTCAGGGGACTGGCCGAGCGGTTGCGGGGCTCCCAGGCCGCGGTGCTGACCGACTACCGGGGCCTCACGGTCCAGGACGCGGCCGAGCTCCGGAAGGCCCTGGAGGAGGCCGACACCCGGTTCTCGATCGTCAAGAACTCGCTCACTCTCCTGGCGGTGAAGGAAGCGGGGCTCGAAGGCCTTGCCGAGTTCGTCGAGGGACCCACCGCGATCGCGTTCATCCTCGGCGACCCGGTGGCCGGGGCCAAGCGACTGGTGGCCGAGTCCAGGCGGCTTCCGGTCCTCGAGGTTCGCGGGGGGTTCGCCGAGGGGCGGATCATGACCGCCGAGGAGGTCAAGGCCTTCGCCGCCCTCGGCTCGAAGCCGGAGATGCTGGCCCAGATCGCCGGCCTGGGCAAGATGCAGATGTCCCGGGCGGCGTTCATGTTCCAGGCCCTCCAGTCGAAGTTCGTGAGCCTGATGGAGGCCCTCAAGGACAAGCTTCCGGGGGAAGAGGCCCCGGCTGAAACAGGGGCCCCCGAGCCCCCCACGGAGGAGGCACCCGCGCCCCCGGCCGCAGAGGACAACCCCGACCCGGAGAGTCCTCCGGGCTCGGGACAGGAGGAGCCGGCCCCGGACGAGCCGGCGGAGCCCGCAGAGACGGAGGCCGAGCCGGCCCGCGAGGCCGCGGAGCCGGTGGAGGAGAGCAAGGGAGGAGAGGAGACGTAGATGGCCACCACCAAGAAGCAGCTGTCCGCCGACGACATGCTCGAGGCGTTCAAGGGGATGACCCTGCTCGAGCTGTCGGAGTTCATCAAGAAGTTCGAGGAGACCTTCGAGGTCGAGGCCGCCGCGATGGCCGCCCCCATGGCCGTGGCCGGCGCCCCGGCCGCCGGGGGCGACGGGGCCGGCGCCGAGGCCGAGGAGCAGACCGAGTTCGACGTGGTCCTGACCGGCGCTGGGGACAAGAAGATCCAGGTCATCAAGGAGGTCCGGGCCCTCACCAGCCTCGGCCTCAAGGAGGCAAAAGACCTGGTAGACAGTGCCCCCAAGCCGGTCCTGGAGAAGGTCCCCAAGGAGCAGGCCGACCAGGCCAAGGAGAAGATCGAGGCCGCCGGCGGCTCCGTGGAGGTCAAATAACGCCGGCAGGAATAGGGAAGCCCCCCGTTCTGTTGACAAGGGACGGTGGGCAACCCTATACTGCTTGATTGGCGTGCCGTCTCCCGCGCACTGTAGTTACGCGCGTGTCATTCCCTAGGGGGGAGTCTTTTGCCTGAAGCCGTGGTCGGCCGTGACCGCTTGTCCTTCTCCAAGCTCTCGGAAGTCCTTCCGCTGCCCGATCTGGTGGGCATCCAGCGGGACTCGTTCGACTGGCTCCTCCAGGATGGGCTGGGCGAGGTGTTCCGGGAGATCAGCCCGATCGAGGACTACACCGGCGTCTATCAGCTGGAGTTCGGCAAGCACTACTTCAAGGACATCAACCACACGGCCGAGGAGTGCCGCGAGAAGGACCTGACCTACGACGGCCCGCTCCACGTCGAAGCGGCGTTCATCAACAAGGAGACCGGGGAGATCAAGGAGCAGGACGTCTTCATGGGCAACTTCCCCATGATGACGGAGAAGGGCACCTTCATCATCAATGGCACCGAGCGCGTGGTGGTCTCCCAGCTGGTTCGCTCGCCCGGCGTGTACTTCGACATCACCCTCGACAAGACCTCGGACAAGGACATCTACGTGGCCAAGGTCATCCCCGCCCGGGGGGCCTGGCTGGAGTTCGATGTCGACAAGCGGGACACCGTCGGGGTCAGGATCGACCGGAAGCGGCGCCAGAACGTGACCGTGCTTCTCAAGGCCCTGGGGTGGACGGAGGAGGAGATCATCGAGCTGTTCGAGGGGGCCGAGACCATCAAGCTCACCCTGGAGAAGGACCACTTCACCACCCAGGAAGAGGCCCTCGAGGACATCTACCGGAAGCTCCGGCCCGGAGAGCCCCCCACGGCCGAGTCCGCCAAGAACCTCCTGGAGAGCCTGTTCTTCAGCACCAAGCGGTACGACCTGGCCAAGGTGGGGCGGCACAAGATCGACAAGAAGCTGGACAAGGCCGGCGATCTCCTGCGCAAGCAGCTGAAGGCCCGATTCGACGCCATGAAGGAACTGGACAACCCCGATCGGCGTGACTGGGAGCAGCCCAGGTGGCGGGTGTTCTCCCAGCCTCAGTCGGGTGAGAAGGGCGGCTCCTCGTTCAAGCCCGTCCTCACCTACGAGGACATCGTCAAGACCGTCGGCTACCTGGTGAAGCTGCATGCCGGGGAGGCCGGTTTCGAGGTCGACGACATCGACCACTTCGGCAACCGCCGCCTCCGTTCGGTGGGCGAGCTGATCCAGAACCAGGTGCGGATCGGCCTGTCCCGGATGGAGCGGGTGGTCCGAGAGCGGATGACCACCCAGGACGTGGAGGCCATCACCCCCCAGACCCTGATCAACATCCGGCCGGTCGTAGGGGCCATCAAGGAGTTCTTTGGCACCTCGCAGCTCTCCCAGTTCATGGACGAGACCAACCCGCTGGCGGGGCTGACCCACAAGCGGCGGCTGTCGGCCCTGGGCCCCGGCGGGCTGTCCCGGGAGCGAGCAGGTTTTGAGGTCCGGGACGTGCACCCCTCCCACTACGGGCGGATGTGCCCCATCGAGACCCCGGAGGGCCCGAACATCGGGCTGATCGGCTCCCTGTCGACCTTCGGGCGGATCAACGACCTGGGCTTCGTGGAGACCCCATATCGGCGCGTGGAAAAGGGCCGGGTCACAGACCACATCGACTACCTGACCGCCGACGAAGAGGACCGTCACGTCATCGCCCAGGCCAACGCGGAGCTGGACCCCCGGGGACGGTTCGTGGAGGAGCTGGTCCTGGTGCGGCGAAAGGGCGGCGAGGTCGACTACGTGCCCCCGGAAGAGGTCGACTACATGGACGTCTCCCCCAAGCAGATCGTCTCGGTGGCCGCGTCTCTGATCCCCTTCCTGGAGCACGACGACGCCAACCGGGCCCTCATGGGAGCGAACATGCAGCGCCAGGCGGTGCCCCTGCTGAAGGCCGAGGCTCCGCTGATCGGCACCGGCGTGGAGTTCCGCGCGGCCATCGACGCCGGCGACGTGATCCTGGCCGAGAAGGCCGGCCGGGTGGAGTCGGTGGCCGCGGATGAGATCGTGGTCCGGGAGCACGACGGGGCCATGCGTCGGTACCACCTCCAGAAGTTCCGGCGGTCGAACCAGGGGACCTGCATCAATCACAAGCCCGTGGTCACCCAGGGGCAGGCCGTGAAGAGGGGAGAGGTCGTTGCCGACGGCCCCTCGACCGACCACGGCGACCTGGCCCTGGGCCGGAACCTGCTGGTGGCGTTCATGCCCTGGGAGGGCCACAACTACGAGGACGCCATCGTCATCAGTGAGCGGCTGGTGACCGAAGACGTGCTGACCTCGATCCACATCGAGGAACACGAGGTCGATGCCCGCGACACCAAGCTGGGAGCCGAGGAGATCACCCGGGACATCCCCAACGTCTCCGAGGAGATCCTGAAGGACCTCGACGACCGGGGGATCGTGCGGATCGGGGCAGAGGTCAATCCCGGCGACTACCTGGTGGGGAAGGTGACTCCCAAGGGCGAGACCGAGCTCACGCCCGAGGAGCGCCTCCTGCGGGCCATCTTCGGGGAAAAGGCCCGGGAGGTCCGGGACACGTCGCTGAAGGTGCCCCACGGTGAGACCGGCAAGGTCATCGGCGTCCAGGTATTCAGCCGGGACGACGGCGACGAGCTCCCGCCCGGGGTGAACCAGCTGGTCCGGGTGTACGTGGCCCAGAAGCGGAAGATCTCGGACGGCGACAAGCTGGCCGGCCGTCACGGGAACAAGGGGGTCATCGCCAAGATCCTCCCCGAGGGCGACATGCCGTTCCTCCCCGACGGCACGCCGGTGGACATCATCCTCAACCCCCTGGGCGTGCCCAGCCGGATGAATCTGGGCCAGGTCCTGGAGACCCACCTGGGGTGGGCGGCGGCGCAGGGGTTCAAGGCAAACGGGAAGGCCCACGAGGGGCCGACGTACGTGGCCACCCCGGTGTTCGACGGAGCCCGCGAGGCCGAGATCAAGGAGGCCCTGGTCACGGCGAACGCCAACGAGGACGGGCTACGCCTGATCGACGAGCATGGCCAGGCACTGCTGTTCGACGGGCGCTCGGGTGAGCCGTTCGAGCGGGCGGTGACCGTGGGCTACATCTACATCATGAAGCTGCTGCACCTGGTGGACGACAAGATCCACGCCCGGTCCACCGGACCGTACTCGATGATCACCCAGCAGCCCCTGGGCGGGAAGGCCCAGTTCGGCGGACAGCGGTTCGGGGAGATGGAGGTGTGGGCCCTGGAGGCCTATGGCTCCTCCTACGCCCTCCAGGAGCTGCTGACGATCAAGTCCGACGACGTCCTGGGCCGGGTGAAGGTGTACGAGGCCATCGTCAAGGGCGAGAACATCCCCGAACCGGGGATCCCCGAGTCCTTCAAGGTGCTGATCAAGGAGATGCAGTCCCTGGCCCTCAACGTGGAGGTCCTCTCGGCGGAGGGCAAGGAGATCGAGATGCGGGAGACCGACGAGGACGTCTTCCGGGCGGCGGAAGAGCTGGGCATCGACCTATCGCGGCGTGAGCCCGCGGGAGCGGAGTTCGACTGATGATCGTCGCGGACGCGAGGAGCGACTGATGTTGGACGTCAACTACTTCGACGAGCTGCGGATCGGTCTGGCCACCGGCGACCAGATCCGGGCGTGGTCGAACGGTGAGGTCAAGAAGCCGGAGACCATCAACTACCGGACCCTGAAGCCGGAGAAGGACGGGTTGTTCTGCGAGCGGATCTTCGGTCCCACCCGGGACTGGGAGTGCCACTGCGGGAAGTACAAGCGCGTCCGGTTCAAGGGCATCATCTGCGAGCGCTGCGGCGTGGAGATCACCCGGGCCAAGGTCCGCCGGGAGCGGATGGGCCACATCGAGCTGGCGGCCCCGGTGACCCACATCTGGTACTTCAAGGGCGTCCCCTCCCGCCTGGGGTATCTCCTCGACCTGGCTCCCAAGGACCTGGAGAAGGTCATCTACTTCGCCGCGTACATCATCACCAGGGTGGACGAGGAGCGCCGGCACAAGGACCTTCCGCAGATCGAGCAGGAGTTCGCCTCGGAGCGCTCGGAGATCGAGGCCAAGCGAGACGAGCAGGTCAAGGTCCGGCTCGAGGAGCTGGAGGGCCGCCTCAAGGAGCTGGAGAAGGAGGGCGCCAAGGGCGCCCAGCTGACCGCGGCTCGCCGCGAGGCCCAGAAAGAGATCGACAAGATGAGCGAGGCCTCCCGGCGCGACGTCGAGCACCTCGACGAGGTCCTCTCGGCGTTCAAGGGCCTCACGGTCAAGCAGCTGGTGGCCGACGACATCGTGTACCGGACCCTCCGGGACCGGTTCGACGACTACTTCGAGGGCGGGATGGGCGCCGAGGCCATCAAGCGCCTGCTCCAGGACCTGGACCTGGATGACGAGTCGAAGCAGCTCAAGCAGACCATCCAGGAGGCCAAGGGGACCCGGCGGCAGAAGGCCATCAAGCGACTGAAGGTGGTCTCGAACTTCATCGGGACCAAGAACTCCCCGCTGGGGATGGTCCTCGATGCCATCCCGGTTATCCCACCCGACCTCCGGCCGATGGTCCAGCTCGACGGAGGGCGATTCGCCACCAGCGACCTCAACGACCTCTACCGCCGGGTCATCAACCGGAATAACAGGCTGAAGCGGCTCCTGGACCTTCAGGCCCCGGAGATCATCGTCAACAACGAGAAGCGCATGCTCCAGGAGGCCGTGGACGCCCTGTTCGACAACGGGCGGCGAGGGCGGCCGGTCACCGGCCCCGGCAACCGGCCCCTGAAGTCGCTGTCGGACATGCTGAAGGGGAAGCAGGGCCGGTTCCGCCAGAACCTGCTGGGCAAGCGGGTGGACTACTCGGGACGGTCGGTCATCGTGGTGGGACCCGAGCTGAAGCTGCACCAGTGCGGCCTCCCCAAGCAGATGGCCCTGGAGCTGTTCAAGCCGTTCGTGATGAAGCGGCTGGTCGACCAGGACCTGGCCCAGAACATCAAGTCGGCCAAGCGGATGGTGGAGCGGGCCCGGCCACAGGTGTGGGACGTGCTGGAGGAGGTCATCAAGGACCATCCGGTGCTCCTCAACCGCGCACCCACGCTTCACCGTCTGGGGATCCAGGCGTTCGAGCCGGTGCTGGTGGAGGGCAAGGCCATCCAGATCCATCCCCTGGTGTGCCCGGCGTTCAACGCCGACTTCGACGGGGATCAGATGGCCGTTCACCTGCCGCTGTCCGCAGAGGCCCAGGCCGAGGCCCGGATCCTGATGCTCTCGGCGAACAACATCCTGTCGCCGGCGCACGGACGGACCATCGCTTCGCCCACCCAGGACATGGTCCTGGGCATCTACTACCTGACGCTGGCCGGCGAGAAGCCCGAGGACGACAAGAGCCTCCGGCGATTCGCCTCCACGGACGAGGCCCTGATGGCCCTGGATGCCCGATCCGTGGATCTTCACGATTGGGTGAAGGTCCGGATGCCGGGCAAGACGCTGTCACCCGCGGACGCGGCGCGAGCCGATGAAGACGAGACGGAGAACGGCGCGGCCAGGCTGGTGACCACCACGGCCGGCCGGGTGCTGTTCAACGAAGCCTTCCCGAAGGATTACCCATTCGTCAACCACCAGGTCATGAAGGTGGAGCTGGGCGCGATCGTCGACGATTGCGTTCACCAATACCCCCGCGCGCCGGTGGCCCACATCCTCGACAACCTCAAGGAGCTGGGCTTTCACTACTCGACCCGCGCGGGGGTCACGGTGGGGGTGGACGACGTCACCACGCCCGCCAACAAGCAGAAGATCCTCGACGAGCACGAGAAGCGCGCTCAGAAGGTCGAGCAGCAGTACCGTCGGGGCATCATCACTGACGACGAGCGCCGTCAGGAGCTCATCGAGATCTGGACCGAGGCCACGGAGAAGGTCAAGGACGCCATGGAGGACTCCTTCACCCCGACGAACCCCATCTTCATGATGGCCAACTCCGGTGCCCGGGGGAACATCATGCAGATCCGCCAGATCGCCGGGATGCGCGGCCTGGTGGCCAACCCCAAGGGGGAGATCATTCCCCGTCCGATCAAGGCCAACTTCCGTGAGGGTCTGTCGGTCTTGGAGTACTTCATCTCCACCCACGGCGCCCGGAAGGGCCTGGCCGACACGGCGCTCCGGACCGCCGACTCCGGGTACCTGACCCGTCGCCTGGTCGACGTGGCCCAGGAGGTCATCATCCGCGAGGACGACTGCGGAACCGACAAGGGGGTTCCGGTCACGGTCACGGTGAAGAGCCCTGGCGGCGAACGGGTGAGGTCCGCCTACGTGGAGACCCACCTGTTCGGCCGGATCCTCGCCGAAGACGTGCGGGTGAGCCGGGCCAAGGTCGCATCGGGTGGAGACGAGGTGACCGGAGAGATCCTGGAGAAGCTGGTCGAGGCCGGCACCGACGTCGTGTACGTCCGATCCGTGCTCACCTGCGACGTGCTGGTGGGGGTGTGCCGTCTGTGCTACGGGCGGAATCTGGCGACCGGCCGGATGGTGGACATCGGAGAGGCGGTGGGCATCATCGCCGCCCAGTCCATCGGTGAGCCGGGGACCCAGCTCACGATGCGGACCTTCCACACCGGTGGGGTGGCCGGCGCGGACATCACCCACGGCCTCCCTCGGGTCCAGGAGCTGTTCGAGGCCCGGAAGCCCAAGGGTGAGGCCACGATCACCGAGCTGTCTGGCAGGGTGGAGATCGAGGAGGACGACGAGAAGAAGGTTCGTCGGATCACGGTGACCGCCGATGACGGCGAGCAGGTCCAGTACGCGGTGTCGCTCCGAGCCAGGCTGGCCGTCGACCACGGTGACGCGGTCGAGGTGGGTCAGCAGCTCACCGAGGGCTCGGTCAACCCTCACGAGAAGCTTCGTATCGAGGGTGTGCAGGCCGTGCAGCTCCACCTGGTGACCCAGGTCCAGGAGGTGTACCGGAGCCAGGGCGTGGTCATCCACGACAAGCACATCGAGCTGATCGTTCGCCAGATGCTCCGGAAGGTGCACATCCTGGAGCCCGGGGACACCGAGTTCCTGCCCGGGGAGCTGGTGGACCGCCGGCGGTTCGAGGAGAAGAACGCCGAGGTGGTCGAGAGTGGCGGCGAGCCCGCCTCGGCCCGGCCGATCCTCATGGGGATCACCAAGGCCTCCCTGGCCACCGATTCCTGGCTCTCCGCGGCTTCGTTCCAGGAGACCACGCGGGTCCTCACCGACGCTGCGATCAGCGCCCGGTCCGACCCCCTGCTGGGTCTCAAGGAGAACGTGATCATCGGCAAACTGATCCCAGCGGGCACCGGGATGAGCCGCTACCGGAACATCCAGGCTCGGATCCGTCCCGAGGCCATCCCCGAGTACTGGCTGGCCCGCCAGCGGGAGCAGGCGGAGATGGAGGAGGCCGGGGTGGTGGCCGGCGAGGTCACCGACGAGGACATCGAGCGCATCCGGGCCATCGGCGGCGACAAGGTCGAGGACGAGGCCGGCCGCTAGCCCGTCGCGGCCGCGAGGTCCCTCAGCGCTGCGTGCACTCTGGCGTTTCCCGCCAGGATGTCGCCGGAGAGATAGTCGGGGCCGCCGGCCCAGTCCGTGACCACGCCGCCGGCCTCCTCGATCAGCAGGGCCCCGGCAGCCACGTCCCAGGCGGACAGGGCCAGCTCGAAGAAGCCGTCGAACACGCCGGAGGACACCCACGCCAGGTCCAGGGCCACGGCGCCGGGACGGCGGAGGTCCTCGAACCGCTCGAGGGCGGGAAGCATCATCCGGAGATACTCGGGGAGCCGCTCCTTGTACCGGAACGGGAATCCCGTGCCCACGATGGCGTCTTCCGGTGAGGCCTCGGACACTCGGATCGGGCGACCGTCCTGCTCGGAACCCCGGCCCCGCGCCGCGGTCCAGGTGTTGTTGAGGTACGGCGCGTGCACCGCCCCAGCGACGGGGGAGCCGCCGGCGACCAAGGCCACCGACACCCCAACAGCCGGGAATCCATGCAGGAAGTTCACCGTGCCGTCGAGGGGATCGACCAGCCAGTACTCCGCGGCCACCCGTCCCCCGAACTCTTCCCCCACCACCGGGATCTCCGGGGTCTCCCGGCCGAGCAGGTCCCGCACCGTCTCCTCGGCCCGCCGGTCCACCTCGGTGACGTAGTCGGCACGGCCCTTCAGCTCCGGCCTGGGCGGAGGGGCTTCCAGGATCACCCGCCCCGCGGCCTTCGCGGCCAGGCCGGCGAGATCGCGGAATCGGTCCAGATCGCGGCCCTCGGACACGGCGGCGAGGCTACCATCGGGACCATGACGAACGACCCACACGATGAAGACGCGCCCCCGACCGGGCTCGAGGAGGGGGCATCGCTCCACGAGCGGCTCCGTCGCCTGGAGGCTGCCCACGAGGCTCGAGGACGCCAGCTGGCCCGGGAGCGATGGGCGTTTGCCGACCGGCTACGAGAAGAGACCGAGTCGCGAGACCGCGAGATCGAGGGACTTCGGCACGAAGTGGCGCGGCTGGAGCGAGAGGTGGAAGGGAAGCAACGCGAGCTCGACACCCTGCTCCATACCCGGACCCTCCGCTACACCGCCTGGCTCCGGGGCCTGTGGGGTGGGCTGCGGAGGCGGACATGACCTCGGTGATGCTGCTGCGGTCCGGGCGTCCACTGGTGTCCATCGTGATGGTTACCCATGGCGGCTGGGACTGGCCCGAACGGTCCCTGGCGGCGGTGGCCGAAGCCACGCCGCCCCTGTACGAGGTGGTGGTGGTGGACAACGCCTCCTGGGACGGGACCCCCGACCTCCTCGAGGAGCTGGTGGATGGGCTCGGCTTGATCCGCAACGACCGCAATGTGGGCTTCGCTGCGGCCGCGAACCAGGGCGCCGCCGGAGCCGGCGGTGAGTTCCTGTGCTTCCTGAACCCCGACTGTCTGGTGGGCCCGGGCTGGCTCCGGCCTCTGGTCGAGGCCCTGGAGCACGACCCGCGGGCCGGGGCGGCGATCCCCCGGTTCCTCGACCCGGAAGGCCGGGTCCAGGAAGCCGGTTCCGCAGTCGATCGCCAGGGATGGACCCACGCGTTCGGCGCGGGAGCGGATCCCGGCGACCCCGAGCACAGGTTTCGTCGATACGTGGACTATGCCTCGGCCGCGTGCCTGGTGATCCGCCGCCGGGCGTTCGAGGAAGCGGGGGGGTTCCACCCGGACTACTTCATGTACTGCGAGGACGTCGACCTGTGTCTCACGCTTCGGGACCGGGGCCTCCGAACGGTGTTCGAGCCCCGGTCGACGGTGGTCCACGCCGGGGCGGCCTCGACCTCCGCGCCGACCCGGGCACGGCTGATCGAACAGGCCCGCGGGCGTCTGATGGAGCGGTGGGGCCACCGCCTGGTCGACCGTCCCGCGCTCTTGGAGCTCGACTTCCACCCTCACCGGCTGGTGGCCCTCCGGGACGCTGAGGCTCCGGATCGCCTGCTGGTGCTGGCCGACCGGGTTCCCCCGGCCGGGGAGCTTCGGGAGGCGCTGGGACGCGCGGCCGCCCGGCCCGATGCCCGGATCACGCTGCTGGTCGGGCAGCCGGGCGGCGAGGAGCCCCTGCTGGCCGAGGGGGTGGAGGTGGTGGCCCCCACCGACCCCGGGGCCTGGTTGGAAGGACGCCGGTTCCACTACGGTGCCGTGGCCGGCGACGGTCTGTCCGGCTTCGAGGGGATCGACCGGATCCTGGGGGATACCCAGCCCCAGGCGTTGAGGGTGGGCCACCAGGCGCTGACCGAGCAGGGCCTGGAGGAGCTGTTCCTGTCCCTGGGTGCCGCCCCCCTCGATTGACACCCCTATGGGCCCCCCTATACTCTGTTGTGTTGGTGTGGCCTGGGTGTCCCGGGCCACCGGTCCACGCTGCGCTCCAGGGCATCCCCACGGGTTAGCGTGCGGGCCGGGCCTCATGGCCCGGCCTTTCGGGTGCCCTTGGGCCATGGAGACGGAAACGAGTGACGACGGGTCTGACATGCCGACGACACAGCAACTGGTTCGACGAGGGCGTAGGTCCTCCCGGCATCGGACGAAGAGCCCCGCTCTTCGGGGCTCTCCCCAGCGCCGGGGGGTCTGCACGCGCGTCTACACGGCCACGCCCAAGAAGCCGAACTCCGCGCTTCGCAAGGTCGCTCGGATCCGCCTGACCAGCGGCATCGAAGTCACCGCCTACATCCCCGGCATCGGCCACAACCTCCAGGAGCACTCCATCGTGCTCGTGCGGGGAGGCCGGGTGAAGGACCTCCCGGGGGTGCGGTACAAGGTGGTGCGCGCCGCGTTGGACACCGCGGGGGTCACCGACCGGAAGAAGGCCCGTTCGAAGTACGGCGCCAAGAAGGCGTCGTAAGGAGGGCGGGCCATGCCGAGGCGAGGCGCAGCATCTCAGCGGGCCCCCGAGCCCGACCCCATCTACCAGAACGTGCTGGTCACCCAGCTCATCAACAAGGTGATGCTGCACGGGAAGAAGACCCTGGCGGAGCGGGTGGTCTACAGCGCGCTGGATCAGATCAGCGAGAAGACCGCGAACGACCCGGTGATCACCCTGAAGAAGGCAGTGGAGAACGCCCGCCCGCTCCTCGAGGTCCGCTCGCGGCGGGTGGGGGGCGCGACGTACCAGGTCCCGGTGGAGGTCCGGCCGTCGCGCGGTACGACGCTGGCGCTGCGGTGGCTGGTGAACTTCGCCCGGCAGCGGCGGGAGCACACCATCGCCGACCGGCTGGTGGGGGAGATCATGGATGCCTCTCAGGGCCAGGGGTCCTCGGTGAAGCGCCGGGAGGACATCCACAAGATGGCCGACGCGAACAAGGCGTTCGCCCACTACCGGTGGTAGCGACGGTGGAGTCGATCGAGTCGGAACGCATGGAGGTGTGGTGCTGATGGCCACACCGGCAAGGAAGATGGAGATGGCGAAGTCAGCGCAGGAGGTACAGAAGGGTCAGGCCGGAGGCCAGAAGGGTCTGGTCATCCGGGAGTACCCCCTGTCCAGGACCCGGAACATCGGGATCATGGCGCACATCGACGCGGGCAAGACCACCACCACCGAGCGGATCCTCTACTACACCGGCAAGACCTACAAGCTTGGCGAGGTTCACGAAGGAACGGCCCAGATGGACTGGATGGTCCAGGAGCAGGAGCGGGGGATCACCATCACCTCCGCGGCCACTACCT
Source organism: Actinomycetota bacterium (assembly GCA_050692555.1). Classification (GTDB taxonomy): domain Bacteria; phylum Actinomycetota; class UBA4738; order UBA4738; family CALAEC01; genus DAITPV01. The sequence continues at coordinate 19,804 of JBOGVS010000026.1, read as the reverse complement.
GCCAGTGGAAGGGCCGCTGGATCAACATCATCGACACGCCCGGCCACGTGGACTTCACCGTTGAGGTGGAGCGGTCGCTCAGGATCCTCGACGGCGCCGTGGCGGTGTTCGACGCCGTGGCAGGCGTGGAGCCGCAGTCGGAGACGGTGTGGCGTCAGGCCGACCGGTACCGGGTGCCCCGGATCTGTTTCGTCAACAAGATGGACAGGGTGGGAGCCGACTTCGAACGAACCGTGGCCATGATCGAGGACCGCCTGGAGGCCAAGCCTCTGGTGGTCCAGCTCCCGTGGGGCACCGAGGACGCCTTCGCGGGAATCATCGACCTGGTGGAGATGAAGGGCCTGCGGTGGACCTCCGAGAAGGGCGAGGAATGGGAGACCGTGGAGATCCCCGCCGAGCTGCGGGAGCAGGCCCTGGAGTGGCGCCACAGGCTCTACGAGCAGCTGGCCGATCACCACGAGGCCCTGATGGAGAAGTACGTCGAGGGCCACGAGCCCGATGCCAAGGAGCTCCGGGAGGCCCTCCGGGATGCCACGTTGGCCGTCGAGGGCACCCCCGTACTGTGCGGGTCGGCCTTCAAGAACAAGGGGATCCAGCCACTGCTGGACGCGGTGGTGGACTACCTCCCTTCGCCCCAGGACGTTCCCCCGATCGAGGGCCTGGTACCCGGCACCCGACAGAACCTGGCCCGCCGCCCTTCGGACGACGAGCCGTTCTCGGCCCTGGCATTCAAGATCATGTCGGACCCGTACGTCGGCCGGCTCACCTACTTCCGGGTGTACTCCGGGATGATCCGGGCCGGAGCCCACATCCACAACGCCACCAAGGATCGCAAGGAGCGTGTGGGCCGGCTCCTGCAGATGCACGCCAACCACCGGGAGGACAAGGAGGCCGTGTTCACGGGGGACATCGTGGCCGCCGTGGGCCTCAAGCACACCACCACCGGCGACACCCTGTGTGACCCGGCCAACCCGATCCTCCTGGAGTCGATGTCCTTCCCGGTCCCGGTCATCTCGGTGGCCATCGAGCCGAAGACCAAGGCCGACCAGGACAAGCTGAGCCAGACGCTCGGGCGCCTTTCCGACGAGGACCCCACGTTCGTGGTGCGGTACGACGACGAGACCGGCCAGACCATCATCTCGGGGATGGGCGAGTTGCACCTGGAAGTGCTGGTCGACCGGCTGACCCGGGAGTGGAACGTCGGAGCCAACGTGGGCCGGCCGCAGGTGGCCTACCGGGAGACGATCCGCAAGGCGGTGGAGAAGGTCGAGGGACGCTACGTCAAGCAGACCGGTGGCCGCGGCCAGTACGGGCATGTCGTCATCAACCTCGAGCCCACGGGGCCCGGCGGCGGGTACGAGTTCGTCAACAAGATCAGGGGTGGGGACATCCCTCGCGAGTACATCCCCTCGGTGGACCAGGGGATCCAGGAGGCCCTGGAGAGCGGGGTCCTGGCCGGGTACCCGATGGTGGACATCCGGGCCATGCTGATCGACGGGACCTACCACGAGGTGGACTCCTCCGAGGTGGCCTACAAGATGGCCGCCCAGATCGGGTTCCGCGAGGCCGCCAAGAGGGCCCACCCGATCCTCCTCGAGCCCGTCATGCAGATCGAGGTGGTGACCCCAGAGGAGTACATGGGCGACGTGATCAGTGACCTGAACTCCCGGCGGGGGAAGATCGAGCGCATGGACCAGCGCGGCCAGAGCCACGCGGTCCGGGCCCTGGTCCCTCTGGCGGAGATGTTCGGCTATGCCACCGACCTGCGGTCACGGACCCAGGGACGCGCCACGCACACGATGCAGTTCCATGCGTATCAGGAAGTCCCGGCCCAGATCGCCAAGGAGATCGTGGCCAGGGTTCGGGGCGAATGATGACCTGGGGTCAAGTGGGGAGGAAGGGATGAGCAAGCAGAAGTTCGAGCGCACCAAGCCACACGTGAACATCGGCACCATCGGGCACATCGACCACGGCAAGACCACCCTCACGGCGGCCATCACCAAGGTCCTGGCGGAGAAGGGGATGGCCGACTTCACCCCCTTCGACCAGATCGACAAGGCCCCGGAGGAGAAGGAGCGGGGGATCACCATCGCCATCGCCCACGTGGAGTACGAGACCGAGAACCGCCACTACGCCCACGTGGACTGTCCCGGCCACGCCGACTACATCAAGAACATGATCACCGGGGCGGCCCAGATGGACGGGGCCATCCTGGTGGTAAGTGCCGCCGACGGCCCCATGCCCCAGACCCGGGAGCACGTCCTTCTGGCCCGCCAGGTGAACGTCCCCTACATCGTGGTGGCCCTCAACAAGGTGGACCAGGTGGACGACCCCGAGCTGCTGGACCTGGTGGAGCTGGAGGTCAGGGAGCTCCTGTCCTCCTACGAGTTCCCCGGCGACGACACCCCGGTGGTCCGCCTGTCCGCCCTCAAGGCCCTGGAGGGGGACGAGGAGCACAAGGGCAAGATCCTGGAGCTCCTGGACGCCGTGGACACCTCCATCCCCGAGCCCAAGAGGGAGATCGACAAGCCCTTCCTGATGCCGGTGGAGGACGTGTTCAGTATCACCGGGCGGGGCACCGTGGTCACCGGAAGGGTGGAGCGGGGCCAGCTCAAGAAGATGGAGGAAGTGGAGATCGTGGGGATCACCGATACCCGCAAGACCACTGCCACCGACCTGGAGATGTTCAGAAAGCTCCTGGACGAGGTCCATGCCGGAGACAACGTGGGGGTCCTTCTGCGGGGGATCGACAAGGAGGACGTCCAGCGGGGCCAGGTGCTGGCCAAGCCGGGGAGCATCACCCCCCATACCGGGTTCGCCTCCCAGGTGTACGTGCTCAGTAAGGACGAGGGTGGGAGGCACACCCCCTTCCTGCCCGGGTACCGCCCCCAGTTCTACTTCCGGACCACCGACGTCACCGGGGCCATCGTGCTCCCCGAAGGGGTGGAGATGGTCATGCCCGGAGACAACGTGGAGATGGAGGTGGAGATGATCGCCCCCATCGCCATGGAGGAAGGGCTTCGCTTCGCCATTCGGGAGGGCGGACGGACCGTGGGTGCCGGACGAGTGACCAAGATCCTGAAGTAGGAGAGGAGGCAACGGGAAGACATGGCGGGACCGAAGATCCGGATCAAGCTCCGGGCCTATGACCACGAGATCCTGGACAAGGCCGCGGGGCAGATCATCGATCATGTGACCCGGACCGGTGCCCGGGTGGTCGGCCCCGTGCCCCTTCCCACCGAGCGGTCCATCTACACGGTGATCCGCTCGCCGCACAAGGACAAGGACAGCAGGGAGCACTTCCAGATGCTCACGCACAAGCGGCTCATCGACATTCACGATGCCACGTCGAAGACCGTGCAGGAGCTCCAGCGGCTGAACCTGGCCGCGGGTGTGGACATCGAGATCAAGCTGTAGCTGAGGAGCGGACGAAAGCGATGGGCGCCAAGGGGATCCTCGGAGAGAAGCTGGGCATGACCCAGGTCTACACGGACGACGGCCGCGCCGTCCCGGTCACCGTGATCAAGGCCGGCCCCTGCCGGGTGGTGCAGGTCAAGACCCAGGAGCGGGACGGCTATCAGGCAGTCCAGCTCGGCTTCGGTGACCGGCCCCGAGCATCCAAGCCCATGGCCGGCCACTTCGCCAAGGCCGACGTCGACGAGCCAACCCGCCACCTGGTGGAGCTGCGCACCGACGAGTCCTACGAGCCGGGGCAGGAGGTCCGCGCGGACATCTTCACTCCCGGCGAGCACACGGACGTGGTCGGCGTATCGCGCGGGAAGGGGTTTGCCGGCCCCATGAAGCGCCACGGCTTCGCGGGGCTGAGCGCGTCTCACGGAACCGAGCGGAAGCACCGGAGCCCCGGGGCCATCGGTGCGTGCGCCACCCCTTCACGGGTGTTCCGGGGGACCAAGATGGCCGGCCAGATGGGGAACCAGCGGGTCACCGTGCTGAACCTCGAGGTGGTGGAGGCGGACCCGGAGCGGGGGCTCCTGCTGCTGAAGGGCGCGGTCCCAGGCCCGATCGGCGGGCTGGTAATGGTCCGGTCCAGCGTGAAGGCGCCCCCGGTCCGAAGGAGCGAGAGCGCCTGATGGCCAAGGTCAAGGTGGTGGACCAGAGCGGCAAGAAGGTGGGCGACCACGACCTCGACCCCGCCGTCTTCGACGTGAAGGTGAACGTGCCGGTGATGCACCAGGTGGTGGTAGCCGGCATGGCCGCCAGGAGACGGGGGACGCATTCGACACAGACCAGAGCCGAGGTATCCGGCGGGGGCCGGAAGCCCTGGCGGCAGAAGGGCACCGGCCGGGCCCGGGCCGGCTCGAACCGCTCGCCGCTGTGGGTGGGCGGAGGCGTGGCTCACGGGCCAAAGCCTCGGGACCACGAGCAGCGGGTGCCCAAGAAGATGAGGCGGCTGGCCCTGCGATCGGCCCTCACCGACCGGGCCCGCGAGGAACGGATCGTGGTCCTGGAGGGGCTGTCGTTCGACGCCCCGAGCACCAAGGAGGCCCTCGAAGTCCTGGAGTCCATCTCGGTCGAGGGGTTGGTGCTTCTGGTGCTGGCCAAGCCGGACCAGGTGGTGGAGCGATCGTTCCGCAACCTGCAGGAGGTCAAGGTGGCCTACCCCGGCAACCTGTCCACGTACGAGGTGCTGGCGGCGGACTGGCTGGTGTTCGACAAGGATGCGCTCGAGGCGGTGAAACCGTGAAGAGCCCACGTGACGTGATCATCCGGCCGATGGTCTCGGAGAAGTCCTACGCGGGCCTGGAGCAGAACCGGTACACGTTCCTGGTGGATCCGGGGGCCAACAAGACCGAGATCAAGGAGGCCGTCCAGCAGATCTGGCACGTCCGGGTGCTCAGGGTGAACACCATGAACCGCAAGGGGAAGGCCACGCGGTTCCGGTACACCCGGGGCCGCCGGGCCGACCAGAAGATGGCCGTGGTCACCCTGGCAGAGGGTGACTCGATCGAGATCTTCGAGCAGAAGTGAGGTTCGTAACGATGCTTCCGATGGGGAGGGCGTGATGGCTCCTCGAAAGTACAAGCCGACGACGCCCGGGCGGCGAGGAGCCTCGGCCTCGGACTTCTCCGAGGTCACCCGGGCACGCCCGGAGCGGTCGCTCATCAAGAAGGTGACCAAGAAGGCCGGGCGGAACGCCTACGGCCGGATCACCACGCGCCACCGGGGCGGCGGACACAAGCGCCGGTACCGGGTGATCGACTTCCGCCGGACCAAGGACGGGGTGCCGGCGAAGGTGGCCCACATCGAGTACGACCCCAACCGGAGCGCGCGGATCGCCCTGCTGCACTACGCGGACGGGGAGAAGCGGTACATCCTGGCGCCCCAGGGCCTGTCGGTGGGTGACCGGGTGACCTCGGGTACCGGTGCGGACATCCGCCCCGGGAACGCCCTTCCACTGGCGAACATCCCGGTGGGCACCGTGGTCCACGCCGTGGAGCTCCGGCCGGGGCAGGGGGCCAAGATGGCCCGGAGCGCCGGCTCGGCCATCCAGATCGTGGCCAAGGAAAGCGGGTTCGCCCAGCTCCGGCTCCCTTCGGGTGAGATCCGGCTGGTGGATCTCCGATGCCGGGCCTCGGTCGGCTCGGTGGGGAACCCCGAGCACGAGCTGGTGGCCAAGGGCAAGGCCGGCCGCACCCGGTGGCGAGGCAAGCGCCCCACCGTCAGAGGCGTGGCCATGAACCCCATCGACCACCCGCTGGGCGGTGGGGAGGGCAAGTCGTCCGGAGGCCGCCATCCCACCTCGCCGTGGGGGAAGCCCGAGGGACGAACCCGGAAGAAGAACAAGCCGTCGGATCGCTACATCGTTCGGCGGCGCAGGAAGAAGGGACGGAGCAAGTGAGCGACTCGAGCGCCGTGGTGGAGGGTTCCTGATGCCTCGGTCGATCAAGAAGGGGCCGTTCGTGGACCTCCACCTCCAAGCCAAGATCGAGGACATGAACAAGCGTGGGCACAAGCGGGTCATCCGGACGTGGTCTCGGAGGTCGACGATCATCCCGGAAATGGTGGGACACACCATCGCCGTCCACGACGGGCGCAAGCACGTCCCCGTGTTCATCACCGAGGCCATGGTGGGCCACAAGCTTGGGGAGTTCGCCCCCACTCGCGTGTTCCGGTCCCACGGTCATCACACCGAGCGCAGCACTCAACTGAGGTAGGGGAGATGGAAGCGAAAGCCAGAGCCAGGTTCGTGAGGATCGCGCCGAGGAAGGCCCGGCGAGTGGTCGACCTGATCCGCGGCAAGCCGGTAAGCGAGGCTCGCCGCATCCTGGCGCTGTCCGGCCTGGCCACCACCACGGCCGTCCGGAAGGCTCTGGACTCCGCGGTGGCCAACGCCGAGCAGCAGCCGGGCGTGGTGCCCGAGAACCTGTTCGTGTCCCGGGTGACCGTGGACGAGGGGCCGACGCTCCAGCGATGGCGGCCACGGGCCCTGGGACGGGCCACGCGGGTTCGGAAACGCACCAGCCACATCACGGTGGTGGTGGAGACCGTGGGGGAGGTCAGCGTTGGGCCATAAGGTCAATCCCTACGGGTTCCGCCTGGGGGTCATCTACCCGTGGAAGTCGAGGTGGTACGCGGGGCGGACCGACTACGCCACCTCGCTGCACGAGGACATCGCCATGCGCGAGTACATCCGCATGCACCTGTCCCGGGCGGGCATCTCCAGCATCGACATCGAGCGCAAGGGCGACCAGATCCAGGTGTACATCCGAACGGCCCGGCCGGGCATCGTGATCGGGCGGAAGGGCTCCGAGGTGGAGCGGGTCCGGAAGGACCTCGAGCGGATGACGGCCAAGAGGGTCGACGTGAAGGTCGAAGACATGAACCAGGTCGCGGCGGAGTCGCGGCCGGAGACCGATGCACAGCTGCTGGCTCAGGGAGTCGCCGAGCAGCTCCAGGGAAGGGTGTCGTTCCGTCGGGCCATGCGACGGGCCGTGCAGACGGCCATGCGGGCGGGAGCCCTCGGCGTGCGGGTCCAGTGCGGCGGGCGGTTGGGTGGCATCGAGATGTCTCGGCGGGAGTGGTACCGGGAGGGCCGCGTGCCCCTCCACACCCTCCGGGCCAAGATCGACTACGGACAAGCCGAAGCCAAGACCACGTTCGGGCGGATCGGCGTCAAGGTGTGGGTCTACCAGGGCGACGAGATCCCCGCCGAGGAGCAGGAGACCGAGCGGGCCCGAGCCCGAGCCCTGGCCGGCGTTCCCGTGGGTGGACCCACCGGTGCGTCGACGGGGGCGCTGATCACGGACGAGAAGGAGATGGCCGAGGTCGTGGCTCCCGACGAACGTCCACCGGTGGAGGAGCCTCCCGAGGCAACCGAGGCAACCGAGGCAACCGAGCCCACCGAGCCCACCGAGGAGGGCTCCCGGGAGACTCCTCCGGCCACCAAGGAGAGCCCCCCGCCGGCGGCCAAGGACGGTGGTGAGGGCTGATGCTGGAGCCCAAGAAGACCAAGCACCGGAAGCAGCACCGTGGCCGGATGCGCGGCAAGGCTAAGGGTGGCACCGACATCGCCTTCGGGGACTACGGGCTGGTGGCCCTGGAGCCGGGCTGGATCAGCAACCGCCAGATCGAGGCCGCCAGGGTGGCCATGACGCGGCACATCCGGCGCGGCGGGAAGGTGTGGATCAACATCTTCCCCGACAAGCCGGTGACCAAGAAGCCCGCCGAGACCCGGATGGGATCGGGCAAGGGGAACCCGGAGTCGTGGGTGGCCGTGGTGAAACCCGGCCGGGTGATGTTCGAGCTGTCCGGCGTGTCCGAGACCGTGGCCCGTGAGGCCATCAGCAGGGCCGCGCACAAGCTCCCGATCAAGGCGAAGTTCGTGACCCGTCTGGGAGGCGTTCAATGACCAGGCCCGCCGAGCTCCGAGACCTTCCCGATGCCGAGCTCGAGGCCCGCCTCGACGCCGCCAAGGAGGAGCTGTTCAACCTGCGCTTCCAGCTGGCCACCGGCCAGCTCGACAACCCCATGCGGATCAAGGAGGTCCGTCACGACGTGGCCCGGATCATGACCGTGCTCACCGAGCGGGGTCTGGCCGAGGAGCCCGAGGAACAAGAAGAGGAGGCCTCGTGACGGAGCCACGAAGCCGGAGGAAGGTCCGCACGGGAGTGGTGATCTCCGACGGCATGGACAAGACCGTGGTGGTCCGGGTGGAGCGGCGGAAGCAGCACGCCCTGTACGGCAAGAGCCTCCGGCGGACCACGAAGCTGGCGGCCCACGACGAGGCCAACGACGCCAAGGTCGGTGACACCGTGCGGCTGATGGAGACCCGCCCCCTGTCGAAGACCAAACACTGGCGAGTGGTGGAGATCGTGGAGCGAGCGAAGTGATACAGCAGGAGTCGCGGGTCCGCGTGGCCGACAACACCGGCGCCAGGGAGGTGCTGTGCATCCGGGTCCTGGGCGGGTCCGGCCGTCGCTACGCGAGCATCGGAGACATCATCGTGGGGAGCGTGAAGGACGCTCTGCCGGGCGCTCAGGTCAAGAAGGGCGACGTGGTGCAGGCGGTCGTGGTTCGAACGGCGAAAGAGCGACGCCGCACCGACGGTTCCTACATCAAGTTCGACGAGAACGCAGTGGTGCTGATCAACGAGCAGAAACAGCCGCGGGGGACCCGGATCTTCGGCCCGGTGGCTCGAGAGCTGCGGGAGAAGCGGTTCATGCGGATCATCTCGCTGGCTCCGGAGGTGTTGTGATGCCGGGCGTAGGCATTCGAAAGGACGACGAGATCCAGGTGGTCTCCGGGAAGGATCGGGGAGCCCGCGGCCGGGTGGTCCGGGTGCTCCCTCGGGAGGGCCGGATCATGGTCGAGGGGATCGCCCGGGCCAAGAAGCACGCTCGGGCGTCGAAGCGCCGGCAGCAGGGAGGGATCATCGACGTGGAGCTGTTCATCGACATCTCCAACGTCCAGCTGGTGTGCAAGACGTGCGGGCAGGTCACCCGGATCGGGCACCGCGTCGAGGACGGCAAACGGATCCGGGTGTGCCGGAAGTGCGAGGCCGACTTATGAGCGATACCCCTCGTCTGAAGAAGCGGTATCGGGAGGAGCTCGTTCCCGCGCTCCAGCAGGAGCTGGGGCACTCAAACCCGATGCAGGTCCCCGGCCTGGAGAAGATCGTGGTGAACACGGGGGTCGGCGAGGCCGCCCGGGACGCCAAGGCGCTGGACGGAGCCGTGGCCGACCTGACCACGATCACCGGCCAGCGGCCGTTGATCACCCGGGCGAAGAAGTCCATCGCCGGGTTCAAGCTCCGGGCGGGGATGTCGATCGGGGCCAAGGTCACGCTGCGAGGCGATAGGATGTGGGAGTTCCTGGATCGGCTCCTGGCCACCGCACTGCCCCGGATCCGGGACTTCCGGGGCCTGTCGGCCACCGCGTTCGACGGCCGGGGAAACTACACGATCGGGCTCACCGAACAGCTGGTGTTCCCGGAGATCGACTACGACCAGGTCGACCAGACCCGGGGGATGGACATCACCGTGGTGACCACGGCGAAGAACGACGACGAGGGCCGGGCCCTCCTGCGGGCACTGGGATTCCCGCTCCAGGAGCTCCCGCAGGCGGGCGCTGCCGAAGGCGTCGCGTAGGAGAGACGATGGCGAAGAAGGCACTGGTCAACAAGGCGAACCGGCAGCCCAAGTTCCGGGCCCGGGCTTACACGCGTTGCCGTCGCTGTGGGCGGGCTCGCGCCGTGTTCCGCCGATTTCGGTTGTGCCGCATCTGTTTTCGGCAGCTGTCCCACGCCGGGGAGATCCCCGGGATCACCAAGGCGTCGTGGTGAAACACGGAGTGTGCGTCAGATGATGACCGACCCCATCGCCGACATGCTGGCCCGTATCCGCAATGCCAACACGGCCTACAAGGATGAGGTCGAGGTCCCGGCGTCGCGGCTCAAGGAGGACATCGCCCGGGTGCTGTCCCGCGAAGGGTACGTGGGCACGTACCGCCTCGAGGGTGTGGAGCCCAAGCAGCGGATCGTGATCGAGATGAAATACGGGCCCGATCGCGAGCGGACCATCAGCGGGCTGAAGCGGATCTCCCGCCCCGGCCGCCGGGTATACGCGGCTCGCCAGCACCTCCCCAGGGTGTTGGGCGGTCTCGGGGTGGCCATCCTGTCCACCTCACAGGGGCTGATGACCGATCGACAGGCCGCTCGCCGAGGGATCGGCGGGGAGATCCTGTGCCACGTCTGGTGATATGAGCCGGATCGGACGCCAACCCATCACCGTCCCCGACGGTGTGACCGTGGAGGTCGACGAGGCACGGGTGAGCGTGGCCGGACCGGGTGGGGCGCTGTCCCAGTCGGTGAGCCCCGCGATGCGTGTGATCGTGGAGGGCGCGGAGGTTCGGGTGGAGCGGCCTTCGGACGAACGGGAGCACAAGTCGCTCCACGGTCTGACCCGAACGCTCATCGCCAACATGGTCGAGGGCGTCACCAAGGGATTCCAGAAGGTGTTGGAGATCCAGGGAGTGGGATACCGAGCCGCCCTTCGCGGCCAGGACCTCGAGCTCCAGGTGGGCTTCTCCCACCCGGTGGAGTTTCCGGCTCCTCTTGGGATCGAGTTCGAGGTGCCGGCCGCCAACCGAATCGTGGTCAAGGGAATCGACAAGCAGCTGGTGGGGGAGACCGCGGCGAAGATCCGCAAGATCCGCAAACCCGAGCCGTACAAGGGCAAGGGCATCCGGTACGAGGGCGAGTACGTACGAAAGAAGGCCGGGAAGGCCGCCAAGGGGGCCCTGGCATGAGCACGGCGACGCGGAAGCACCAGGCTCGGCTCCGCCGCCACCGGCGCGTCCGGAAACGCGTGTGGGGCGCGCCTCAGCGGCCCCGACTGGCGGTGTACCGGTCGAACAAGCACATCTATGCACAGCTCGTCGACGACGCCGGTGGACGGACCCTGGCGGCGGCCTCGTCGCTCGACACGGACGTCCGGGGTGCCGGCGGGGACAAGGACAAGAAGGACGTGGCCAAGGCCGTGGGGGCGCTCCTGGCCCGGCGAGCCAAGGAGGCCGGGATCGAGCGGGTGGTCTTCGACCGAGGAGGCCGGCTATTCCACGGCCGGGTTCGCTCGCTGGCCGAGGGAGCTCGTGAGGAGGGCTTGAGGATTTGAGACGGTACGACTCCGCAGATCAGAAGACCCCGTACGAGGAGCGAGTGGTGGCCATCAACCGGGTGGCCAAGGTGGTCAAGGGCGGCCGCCGGTTCTCCTTCGCCGCGCTGGTTGTCGTCGGAGATGGCGCCGGCCGGGTGGGGATGGGATACGGCAAGGCCAAGGAGGTTCCCGCGGCCATCCAGAAAGGGGTCGAGGAAGCCAAGCGGTCGATGTTCGAGGTTCCCCTGATGGGGACGACGATCCCTCACCGGGTGGTCGGAGAGGACGCCGGGGGCCAGGTGCTGCTCAAGCCCGCCGCGCCGGGAACCGGAGTCATCGCAGGAGGCCCCGTGCGTGCCGTGGTGGAGTGCGCCGGGATCAAGGACATCCTGTCGAAGTCGCTGGGCTCCGCGAACCCGATCAACATCGTCCACGCAACCATGTCCGGCCTCCGCCAGCTTCGCCGCCCCGAGGAGGTGGCCCGGCTTCGCGGGCTGGACGTCCAGCAGGTGGCGCCCAAGCCGATGCTCGATGCCATGGCCGACGCCGACCGCCGCAACGAGGCCAAGCGGCAGGAGGTGAAGGGCGATGGCCAGGCTTAAGGTCACCCAGGTCCGAAGCACCGTGGGGAAGCCTCGCGGACAGCGAGCCACGGTCCGGGCCCTGGGGCTGAAGCGCATCCGCCACTCCGTGGTCAAGGAGGACCGGCCGGAGATCCGGGGGATGATCGCCCGGGTCGCTCATCTGGTCTCGGTGGAGGAGGTGGGCCGGTGAAGCTGCACCATCTACGCCAGTCGAAGACCCGCCGGCACCGCCGCCGGGTGGGCCGGGGCCGGGCCGCGGGCCAGGGCAAGACCGCGGGCCGGGGGACCAAGGGCTACCTGGCCCGCAACCAGAAGAGGGCCGGGTACGAGGGCGGGCAGATGCCGCTGGTCCGCCGGGTCCCCAAGGCGCCGGGATTCACGAACCGGAACCGCGAGGCATGGGCGGTGGTGAACGTTCAGCGGCTGGCTCAGCGATTCGAAGCCGGAGCCACGGTCTCACCGGAGGCCATGGTGGAGGCCGGCCTGGTTCGTGGCCGTCTCCCGATCAAGGTGCTGGGCTGGGGGGACATCGACCGGGCCCTCACGGTGCAGGCCCATGCGTTCAGTGCATCGGCGCGGCAGAAGATCGAGCAGGCCGGCGGCCGCGCCGAGGTTCTCGGAGGTAGCGGGTAGACTGGTGGACCCTCCAGGGAGAAGAGCATGCTGAGGGCGTTCGTCAACGCGTTCAAGATCCCGGATCTTCGCCGGAAGATCCTGTTCACGCTGGTCATCATCGCCGTCTACCGGCTCGGCTCGTTCATCCCCGTCCCGAACATCGACATCCAGGAGCTGGAGCGCCAGCTCCAGGTGAGCCAGGGATTCCTGTCGTTCATCAACCTGTTCTCGGGCGGAGCGCTGGCGAACTTCGCCGTGTTCGCCCTGGGGATCATGCCCTACATCACCAGCTCGATCATCATGCAGCTCCTCACGGTGGTGATCCCCAAGCTCGAGCAGTGGCAGAAGCAGGGTGAGGCGGGGACCAAGAAGATCACCCAGTGGACCCGTTACATGACCGTGACCCTGGCCCTGCTCCAGTCGACCGGTCTGATCTTCCTGTTCAATAACCAGTACGCCGGGGTGGTGAAGGTGTTCACGCCGTCACGGGTCACGTTCATGGTCATCACGCTGACCGCGGGCACGGCCATGATCATGTGGTTCGGCGAGCTGATCACCCAGCGGGGGATCGGGAACGGCATGTCGGTGCTCATCTTCACCAGCATCATTTCCGAGCTTCCTTCCCAGGGGTACAGCATCCTGCAGCGAGGCACCGCGCAGTTCGGGATCATCGTGGCCATCGGACTCCTGATCATCATCGCGGTGGTGTTCATGGAGCAGGGTCAGCGGCGGATCCCGGTGCAGTACGCCAAGCGGGTCGTGGGACGGCGGATGACCCAGGGAGGGAGCACGTACATCCCCCTCAAGGTCAACCAGGCCGGGGTGATCCCCATCATCTTCGCGTCCTCGGTGCTGTACTTCCCCACGTTGCTCGGATCGGTGATCCAGTGGGCCCCGTTCCGGAGCTTCCTGGACAACCACCTGGTCAACCAGGCCAGCCCGGTGTACATCACCATCTACGGGCTCTTGGTGGTGTTCTTCGCGTACTTCTATACGGCGATCTCCTTCAACCCCACGGACACCGCGGACAACATCCGGAAGTACGGCGGATTCATCCCGGGGATCCGCCCGGGGAAGCCAACCGCCGATCACCTTGACCACATCCTGAGCAGGATCACGCTGCCGGGATCCCTCTTCCTGGCCACGATCGCCCTGATCCCCTCGATCGCCTTCATCATCATGGGGGTCGATCCGAACATCTTCCCGTTCGGTGGCACCTCGGTCCTCATCGTGGTGGGCGTGGCGCTGGAGACCATGAAGCAGCTGGAGTCCCAGCTCACCATGCGCCACTACGAGGGGTTCCTGAGGTAGCCGCATGCGCATCGTCCTGTTCGGCCCTGCGGGAGCGGGCAAGGGGACCCAGGCACACCGTCTGTCGGACTACTTCGGGGTCCGGCTGATCGCCACGGGGGACATGTTCCGGAAGCACGTGCGCCGGGAGACGCCGCTTGGACTCAAGGCCAAGTCATACATGGATGCCGGTGAGCTGGTGCCCGACGACGTGGTCACCGAGATGTTGATCGAGGAGCTGGGAAAGTCGAACAACGGCTTCGTGCTCGACGGGTTCCCGCGAACCATCCCCCAGGCCCTGGCCCTCGAGGAGGTCCTCGGTAAGCGAGCAGCGCCGCTCCACGCGGTGTTGAAATTCGTGATCCCCGATGAGATCGCCGTGGCCCGGCTGGCGGGCCGGAGGACCTGCACCCACTGCGAGCGAACCTACAACGTGGAGTTCAAGCCTCCCAAGGTCGAGGGCGTGTGCGACAACTGCGGGGGTGAGCTGGTCCAGCGAGAGGACGACAGCGAAGAGACCGTGCGCCACCGCCTGGAGATCTTCCACCGCGACACCGAGCCGCTCCAGAAGTTCTACTGGGATCGGGGCCTGCTCCGGGAGGTCGACGCGGTCGGGGAGGTCGAGGAGATCACCCGCCGGGCCATCCGGGCGCTCGAGGACCTCACCCGCGACTAGTGATCATCCGCAAGTCGCCGGAGGAGATCGCCAAGATGCGGAAGGCCGGGCGCATCGTCGCGGACGTGCGGGCCCGGGTGGCGGCCGCGGCGAGACCGGGGGTCACCACGGCGGAGCTCGACGCCGTCGCCGAGCGGCTCATCCGAAAGGCCGGCGCCGTCCCGTCGTTCAAGGGATACCGAGGCACCTTTCCGGCATCGATCTGCGCCTCGGTGAACGATCAGGTGGTACACGGCATCCCCGGCGACCGGGTCCTGGAAGAGGGGGACCTGCTGGCCCTCGATTTCGGAGCGATCTGGCAGGGATACCACGGAGATTCCGCGATCTCGGTGTTCGTGGGGGAACCGCCGTCCGCGGAGGCCGAGAAGCTGGTGCGAGTCACGGAGGAGTCGCTGGAGGCAGGGATCTCGGAGATCCGCGAGGGGAACCGGCTCTCGGACATCGGCCACGCCGTGCAGCAGGTGGTTGAGGGAGCGGGGTTCAGCGTCGTGCGGGAGTACGTGGGGCACGGGATCGGCCAGAGCCTCCACGAGGATCCCCAGATCCCCAACTTCGGTCCGCCGGGGCGAGGCCCGGTGCTCCGCCCCGGCCTGGTGGTGGCGGTGGAACCCATGGTGAACATGGGGGGGTGGAAGACCCGGGTCCTCGACGACGGCTGGACCGTGGTGACCGAGGACGGCAGCCTCTCGGCCCACTTCGAGCACACCATCGCTCTCACGGACGCGGGTCCCGAGATCCTGACCTCGTGACGGTTGCACAAACGCCCCCCATCGTTCGCCCGGAGTCCGGCTGGACGGGCCCCAGCAAGGTGCCCTATACTCGCTGTTTGGCCCCCTGCCGGGGGCCTGTTCATGCTGGCTGGGAATCCCCTGGGAGCGTGCTTCGTTGAAGGTACGGCCGTCGGTCAGGAAGATGTGTGAGAAGTGCAAGATCGTCCAGCGGCGCGGGCGGGTCATGGTGATCTGCTCGAACCCCAGGCACAAGCAACGACAGGGCTGAGGCTATGGCGCGGATCGCAGGCGTGGATCTTCCCCGCGACAAGCGGGTGGAGGTGGCGCTCCAGTACATCTACGGGATCGGGACCACCAAGGCCCGGCAGACCGTGGCAGCCGCGCAGCTGGCGGAGGACACCAAGGTCCGGGACCTTGCGGAGGAAGAGATCGTCCGGATCCGGGAGTGGATCGACCAGAACTACAAGGTCGAGGGTGACCTCCGCAGGGACGTGGCCCAGGACATCAAGCGGAAGATCGAGATCGGCGCCTACCAGGGCCTCCGGCACCGCCGGAGCCTCCCGGTGCACGGGCAGCGGACCCACACGAACGCCCGGACCCGCAAGGGGCCCAAAAAGACCGTCGGAATCAAGAGGAAGAAGTAGGGGAATGGCCAAGCCGAAGAAGAAGACCAGGAAGAAGGAAAAGAAGAACGTCGCGCACGGCGCGGCCCACATAAAGTCGACGTTCAACAACACCATCGTCACCATCACGGACCTGGAGGGGAACACCATCTCCTGGGCCAGCGCGGGCAACGTGGGCTTCAAGGGGTCCCGGAAGTCCACGCCGTTCGCCGCTCAGCTGGCTGCGGAGGCCGCGGCCCGCCGGGCGCAGGAACATGGGGTTCGCAAGGTCGAGGTGTTCGTGAAGGGCCCCGGCTCCGGCCGGGAGACCGCCATCCGGTCGCTGGCCGCCACCGGAATGGAGATCCTGGGGATCCAGGACGTGACCCCGGTTCCCCACAACGGGTGCCGTCCCAGGAAGCGGAGGCGGGTCTAGCCGATGGCCAGGTATACGGGAGCCGATTGCAGGCTGTGCCGTCGGGAGCGCATGAAGCTGTACCTCAAGGGGACCCGATGCGAGGGCCCCAAGTGCGCCATCGAGCGACGCCCGTATCCTCCGGGCCAGCACGGACGGATCCGGATCAAGGAGACGGAATACCTCATGCAGCTGCGGGAGAAGCAGAAGGCCCGCCGCATCTACGGGATCATGGAGCGTCAGTTCAGGAACTACTACTCGACGGCCGCCAGCCAGGAGGGCATCACCGGCGAGAACCTGCTGCGCCTGCTGGAGACCCGTCTGGACAACGCGGTGTACCGGGGGTCCCTGGCCACTTCCCGCGACCAGGCCCGCCAGCTGGTCCTGCATCGCCACCTCCAGGTGAACGGCCGGACCGTGAACGTCCCCTCGTTCCGGGTCAAGCCCGGAGACGTGATCCAGGTTCGCGAGAAGAGCCGGAACCTTATCCCCATCCAGGAAGCGGTGGCCCTGTCCGAGAGCCGGGTGATCCCCCCCTGGCTGGACATGAGCCCCACCGAGCTGTCCCTGCGGGTGAACGACCTGCCCAGCCGGCAGATGATCGATACCCCCGTGCAGGAACAGCTGATCGTCGAGCTGTATTCGAAGTAGGAGAGCTACCGGCGGGATGCCGGGGGCCCAGGTGAGCCGGGTAGGAATGGATGATCCCCGGCCGAAGGAGGAGTGAACGTGCTGATCGTCGCCAGACCACGCATCCAGGAAGAGACCGTCGGCCCCACGCGGGCTCGGTTCATCATCGAGCCGCTCGAGCCCGGATTCGGTTACACGCTGGGCAACTCGCTGCGCCGAACCCTGTTGTCTTCGATCCCCGGCGCGGCGGTGTCCTCGATCAAGATCGAAGGGGTCCTTCACGAGTTCGCCACGATCCCGGCGGTCACCGAGGACGTCACGGACATCGTCCTGAACGTCAAGGAGATGGTGATCCGCTCCGAGCTCGAGGAGCCGGCCACCCTGTACCTCAAGGCCAAGGGTCCCGGGGACGTCACCGCCGGTGACATCTCGCCGCCCGCCGGAGTGGAGATCCTCAACCCGGACCTCCACCTGGCCACCCTGGGTCGGAGCGGGAGCCTCGAGATGGAGCTGGTCGTGGAGCGAGGGGTGGGCTATCGCTCCGCCGAGCAGAACAAGAAGCCCCGCGACCCGATCGGGGTCATCCCCGTGGACTCGATCTTCAGCCCGGTGCGCCGGGTGAGCTACGCGGTGGAGGCCACTCGGGTCGAACAGATGACCGACCGCGATCGTCTGATCCTCGACGTCCAGACCGACGGGTCGGTGTCGCCGCGCGAGGCGGTGGCCTCGGCCGGGACCACCATGGTCGAGCTGGCCAACCTGTTCGCCGAGCTGTCGGAGAGCCCAGGCCTGTCCCTGGGACCGGCCGAGGGTGAGGAGGACCTGTCCGGCGAGCTGGCCCTGCCCATCGAGGACCTGAACCTCTCGGTTCGGTCGTACAACTGCCTGAAGCGTGAAGGGGTCAACACCGTGGGCGAGCTGGTCCAGAAGACCGAGCAGGAGCTCACCGACATCCGCAACTTCGGGCAGAAGTCGATCGACGAGGTGAAGGCCAAGCTCGAAGATCTCGGGCTGTCGCTCCGGGAGTCCTAGTGCCCAAGCCGACCAGGGGAGCGCGGCTGGGTTCCGGCCCGGCCCATCAGCGCCTCATGCTGGGTGGCCTGGCCGCCGCCCTCTTCGAGCACGAGAAGGTCCAGACCACCGAGTCGAAGGCCAGGGCGCTCCGCCCCGTTGCGGAGCGGCTGATCACCTTCGCCAAGCGGGGCGATGTGCAGGCCCGGCGCCAGGTGCTCAAGGTGGTGCCCGACCGTGACGTGGTCCACCGTCTGTTCGCCGAGATCGCCCCCCGGATGGCGGATCGCCCGGGAGGCTACACGCGGATCCTGAAGCTCGGCCCGCGGAAGGGCGACGGTGCGCAGATGGCCGTGATCGAGCTGGTGGACCGGACGGTCGAAGAGTAGGCGAACCGGCCTCCGTGGCCGTTCTCAAGCTCGTCCTGGCCTACGACGGCACCGACTTCCGCGGGTTCGCTCGCCAGCCGGGGCAACGAACGATCCAGGGAGTCCTCGAGGATGCGCTGACGGTTGCCATCGGCGCCGCCCCCCGGCTGTCCGCGGCCGGTCGAACCGACGCCGGGGTCCACGCCGAAGGTCAGGTCATCTCGTTCGAGTCGGAGGCCGAGCCCCGGCGGGTGCAGCGAGCACTGAACCGGATGCTCGGTCCGGAGGTGGTGGTGGTCGACGCTCGGCGGGTCCCGGCGGGGTTCGATGCCCGCCACAGCGCCACCTCCCGCGAGTACCGGTACCGGGTCCGGACCGGGCCGGTCCCGGACCCGTTCACCGCCCGGTACGAGTGGCACCGCCCCGGTTCGTATCGGCTCTCGGTGATGCGGCAAGCGGCCCGAGACCTGCTGGGGACCCACGACTTCGCCTCGTTCTGCCGGCCCGGTGGTCGTGCCACGGTCCGGACCCTGCAGCGGCTGTCCATCCGGCGCGTAGGAGAGGTGCTCGAGTTTCGCGCTCGGGCGGATGGCTTCCTCCATCAGATGGTCCGGAGCCTGGTGGGGACTTTGGTGGCGGTGGGAGCAGGGAAGATCGATCCCCACGCCATCCCGTCGATCCTCGCGGCCCGTTCGAGATCCGCGGCCGGTCCGGTGGCCCCAGCGGACGGCCTGGTGCTGGTTTCGGTACACTACGGGGGTTCCCGACGGAACCCTGTGGGAGTCAGCGCGTCCTGATGCCATGAAGACCTACAGTCCCAAGAAGAAGGACGTCCAGCGAAGCTGGTACGTCATCGACGCCCAGGGGGCCGTCCTGGGCCGCCTGGCTTCGGAGGTGGCGGCGATCCTCCGCGGCAAGCACAAGCCCACGTTCGCCCCGCACATGGACATGGGCGACCACGTCATCGTGGTCAACGCTTCCGGCATCCGGCTGTCCGGGGAGAAGGCCGACAAGAAGCTCTACCGCCGACACTCCCAGTATCCCGGAGGCCTCCACGAGGTCCCGTTCGAGCGCATGCTGGCCCGCCATCCGGAGCGGGTCGTTGAGCAGGCCGTGCGAGGGATGCTTCCGAAGAACCGGCTGGGCCGGCAGATGTTCCGGAAGCTGTCGGTATACGCCGGGCCGGACCATCGGCATGAAGCCCAGAACCCGGCCCCCTTGAAGCTCGGAACCGTTCCCGGCGCCGTGACCGCGAGGGAATCCTGATGGCCGACACCTCCACGGGCCGGAGGAAGGAGGCCGTGGCCAGGGTGCGGGTCACTCCCGGGAGCGGGCAGTTCGACCTCAACGGCCGAACGCTGGAGCAGTACTTCCCCTCCCGGACCCAGCGCATGGTGGCCACCGCTCCGCTGCGTGCGGCGGGGAAGGACAAGGAGTTCGACGTGGTGGCCCAGTTGGAGGGAGGCGGCGCCAGCGGCCAGGCCGGAGCCCTTCGACACGGCATCGCCCGGGCTCTGGTGGAGATGGACGAAGGCCTGCGCGGCGTCCTGAAGCGCGAGGGGTTCCTCACCCGCGACGCCAGGGAGAAAGAGCGCCGGAAGTACGGCCTGAAGAAGGCTCGCAAGGCGCCCCAGTACAGCAAGCGCTGATATGAGGCGGCCGGTCAAGGGGTGTCAGGGCGGTGCTCGTTCGGGCTGAGGAGACGGCGGACGAGCAGATCGCAGCGGCGATCGACCACTCTGATGTCCGCGGATCGGAACCGCACATC
>JBOGVS010000025.1:0-52364 GCA_050692555.1 Actinomycetota bacterium | reverse complement strand
ACGTCCAGACCGAGGTGCGTAACGTTGTCCATGGCCGGTCTCCTCCCTGTGTGGCTCCTCCCGCGGTCCATCCGCGGGTGATCCACGAATCTTCAGGGATAGACCGGCCGCCTCATGATGACTAGCCTGTCCCGCCCGGCCGACGCAGGCCGAGGCTCGTCGGATCGGCCGCATCAACTTACCCAGTATGATTTTCGGGTGACGCGGCTGTTCGGCACCGACGGCGTCCGCGGCGTCGCGAACCGGGACCTCACTCCCGAGTTGGCGTTCGCCCTCGGGCGTGCGGCCGTGGACGTCCTGGGGGGGGAAGGCCGCCCGGCCATCCTGATCGGGCGAGACACCCGCCTGTCCGGTCCCATGCTCCAGGGCGCCCTCTCCGCGGGGGTGTGCTCGGCGGGGGGAGACGTGTTTCGGGCCGGGGTGGTTCCCACACCGGCGGTGGCGTTCATGGCCATGGACCTGGGTGCCCGCGCCGGCGCCGTGATCTCGGCCTCCCACAACCCGCCCGAGGACAACGGGATCAAGTTCTTCTCCGGAGACGG
The DNA here is from genome assembly GCA_050692555.1 of Actinomycetota bacterium. Lineage (GTDB taxonomy): Bacteria > Actinomycetota > UBA4738 > UBA4738 > CALAEC01 > DAITPV01. Next base: position 51,822 of record JBOGVS010000025.1, on the reverse strand, counting down.
GATGAAGCTCCCGGACGACACCGAGGACCGGATCGAGCGGCTCCTTCGACAGGGGGATGGTCCCAGGCCGGAGGGCCAGGGGGTCGGGCGGGTCACTGACGTGGCCGCCGAGGTGGACCGGTACCTCGACCATCTGGAGGCCGCCGCCGACGGACCCCTGGACGGGATGCGGGTGGTGGTCGACTGCGGCAACGGCGCGGCGTTCCGCCTCGCCCCACAGATCCTTCGCCGCCTGGGGGCCGAGGTCCACGCCCTGAACGCCGACTCGGACGGGTCTCGAATCAACGTGGGCTGCGGCGCCACGCACCCGGAGGTCGTGGCCGAGGCCGTCCGGCGCATGGGCGCCGACGCAGGGGTGGCCCACGACGGCGACGCGGATCGGGCCCTGTTCACCGACGCAGAGGGGAACATCGTCGACGGCGATCAGGTCATCGCCGCCTGTGCCGTGGCCATGAAGGAGGCCGGGAGGCTGTCCGGGGACGCGGTCGTGGTCACCGTGATGGCCAACCTGGGGTTCCGTCGAGCCATGGAGAAGGCCGGGATCGCCGTGGTGGAGACCAGGGTCGGAGACCGCTACGTCCTCGAGGAGATGCTAAGGACCGGCGCGGTCCTGGGCGGAGAGCAGTCGGGCCACGTGATCTTCCGAGACCACGCCACCACCGGAGACGGTCTGCTTACCGCGGTGAAGTTCCTGTCGCTGGCGGCCCGCCGCGGAACGACCGTCGGTGAGCTCGCCTCGACCATGTCCCGGTTCCCCCAGGTGCTGGAGAGCGTCCGGGTGACCGATCCGGGGGCCTTGGACGGATCGGCCGTGGTGGCCGAAGCCGTGGCTGCCGCCGAGGAGGGGCTCGGTGATCGGGGCCGGGTGGTGGTGCGGGCATCGGGAACCGAGCCGGTGATCAGGGTGATGGTCGAGGCGGAGACCGAGGACGAGGCCCGTCGCCACGCAACCGCGGTGGCGTCGGCGGTCGAGGAAGCCCTGCAGGCCTGACCGGGGGGTCGGGGGGACCTCCGCTCCTGTAGAATCCCCTTCTCATGTGCGGAATCGTCGGCTATGTCGGGTCCGACGAGGCGCTCCCCATCATCCTGGAGGGGCTTCATCGTCTGGAATACAGGGGCTATGACTCAGCGGGCATTGCAGTGCTCAACGGCCGGCTGGACGTGGTCAAGCGGGCCGGAAAGCTCGAGATGCTCGAGAAGGAGCTGGCCGAGAACGGCTCACCCCGGGGCGGGGTGGGCATGGGCCACACCCGCTGGGCCACTCACGGCCAGCCCACCGACCGCAACGCCCACCCTCATGTCGACTGCCATGGTCGCATCGCGGTCATCCACAACGGCATCATCGAGAACTTCCACGAGCTCCGTGAGCAGCTGGAGGCCCGAGGGCACCCGTTCACCTCGGATACGGACACCGAGTGCATCTCTCACCTGATCGAGGAGAGGTTCGATGGCGATCTCCCCGCGGCGGTCCGCGAGGCCGTGCGTGAGCTGGAGGGCGCCTACGCCCTGGTGGTGCTCACGGCCGACGACCCCGACGTGATCGTGGGCGTCCGGGTGTCCTCTCCGATGCTGGTCGGTTTGGGCGAGGGGGAGAATCTCCTGGCCTCGGATGCTCCCGCTCTGCTCACCCGGACCCGCAAGATCGTCGCCCTGGGCGAAGGACAAATCGCCGAGATCCGTAGGGACCGCGTTCGGATCACCGATCTCCAGGGCGTCGAGGCTGCCGTTGAGCCCCTGAAAGACGAATGGGACCTTCGCCGAGCGGAGAAGGGCGGATACGACGACTTCATGCTGAAGGAGATCCACGAGCAGCCGATGGCCATCCGGGACACGATCCGGGGACGAACCCGGGGAGGAGTCCACCGGCTGGACGAGCTGCGGATGAGCGAGGAGGCCATCCGGGCGGTGGAAAAGGTGTTCGTGGTGGCCTGCGGCACCGCGTTCCACTCCGGCCTGGTGGCCAAGTACGCCATCGAGCACTGGACCAGGCTTCCGGTGGAGATCGAGATCGCCAGCGAGTTCCGTTATCGGGACCCCGTGCTGGACCGGAACACCCTGACGCTGGCGGTTTCGCAGTCGGGGGAGACCATCGACACCTTGGAAGCCGTCCGCCACGCCAAGGGGCAGCAGTCGTGGGTCCTGGCCATCACCAATACCGTGGGATCGTCGGTGGCCAGGGAGGCCGATGCGGTGATGTACACCCACGCCGGGCCGGAGATCGGCGTGGCCGCCACCAAGACGTTCGCCACCCAGATGGTGGCCCTCGACCTCCTGGCCCTGTACCTGGCCCAGATGCGAAGGACCATGTTGCCCGGGGAGATCGGGACGGCAGTGGAAGAGATGCTGGAACTGCCGGCCAAGGTGCGGGCCGCCCTTGCGCTCGACCAAGAGATCCGTGAGCTGGCCGACCGATACCACACGGCCCGGGACTTCCTGTTCATCGGGCGGCACACCGGCTACCCCGCGGCCCTCGAGGGAGCGCTGAAGCTCAAGGAGATCTCGTACATCCACGCCGAGGGATACCCGGCCGGGGAGCTCAAGCACGGTCCGATCGCCCTGGTGGAGCCGGGGGTCCCGGTGGTGGCGGTGGCCACCGAGTGCCACGTGTACCCCAAGGTTCTCTCCAACATCCAGGAGGTCAAGGCTCGGGGGGCCGACGTCATCGCCGTGGCCACCGAAGGTAACTCGGAGATCAGCAGGTACGCCGACCACGTCCTGGAAGTCCCCCGAACGCCGGAGCTGCTCTCCCCGGTGGTGGTTTCGGTGCCGCTTCAGCTCCTGGCGTACCACATCGCCAAGCTCCGGGGCTGCGACGTCGACCAGCCGAGGAACCTGGCTAAGTCTGTCACCGTGGAGTAGCGGCCGGTGCGCATCCTCGGCATCGGCGTGGATGTGGTGGAGATCGGTCGGGTGGAGCGGCTCCTCCAGCGGCGACCTCGGTTCCGTGAGCGGGTGTTCACCGCGGACGAGGTGGCCTACTGTGAGTCCAAGGCTGCCCCGGCGGCCTCGTACGCCGCTCGGTGGGCGGCCAGGGAGGCGGCCATCAAGGCGCTGGGCGGGATCCGCGGCCTGAAGTGGCAGGACATCAGCGTGGCCCGGGCTCGGAGCGGCGCGCCTCGGCTGTCCCTCTCGGGTTCCGCGAAGGTCCGAGCCGATGAGCTTGGCGTGAATGAGATCCTGGTGTCGTTCTCCCACGAGCGATCCATGGCCACGGCCTTCTGCATCGCCGTCACGCCGGGGGGTTCGGGGGGGTAGCTCGCCAGGATGCGTCCAGCCTTGACATCACCCGGCGAGCGGACCCCCTGAGGAGAAAGGCCATCTGAGAAGTCGTGCAACCCGTCCTCACCGCCGCCGAGACCCAGGCCCTCGACCGGGAGACCGAGGCCCGGGGCACCCCCGTATCCCTCCTCATGGAGCGAGCCGGGCTGGCCGTGGCCCGCGCCGCGGCGGACCTGGCCGGCGGAACGTACGGACGCCGAGCCGTGGTCGTGGCGGGGAAGGGGAACAACGGGGGAGACGGCCTGGTGGCCGCCCGACACCTGGCGGGGTGGGGGGCGAAGCCATCCGTGCTCCTGGTGGCCGATCCCACCGACCTCCGTGAGCCCGCCTCGGCGAACCTCGACCGACTTCGAAGGGCCGGCGTTCACTGGCGGCCGCTAACCGAAGACGGGCTGGAGCGAGAGGTGCACCAGGCCGACGTCGCCGTGGACGCCATCTTCGGCACCGGTTTCCGCGGTATCCCGGAGGGGCCGCACGCCACGGCCATCGCTACCCTGAACGGCTCTGAATGTCCCTTGCTCTCGGTCGACATCCCCTCGGGCGTCGAGGGAGACACCGGTGCGGTCCGGGGCCAGGCGGTGGTGGCGGACGTCACGGTTACCTTCGGCGCCCCCAAGGTGGGAACCGTGCTCCCGCCGGGAGCCGAGCACGCCGGGGTGGTGGAGGTGGCCGACATCGGGTTTCCCCCCGACCTCCTCAGGGCGGAGATCGCGTTGTTCGAGGGGTCGGATGTGGCGGCCCTCCTGGCCCCCCGGCCGGCCAACGCTCATAAGCGAAGCGCCGGGGTGGTCCTGGTGGTTGCCGGCTCCCGCCGGATGACCGGCGCCCCGATCCTGGTGGCCCGGGGAGCGTATCGCGCGGGCGCCGGCCTGGTGACCGTCGCGGTCCCCGAAGGGATCCTGCCGATCGTGCAGTCGGGGCTGGTGGAAGCCACGTTCCTCCCCCTGCCCCAGGGTCCGGAGGGCTCGATCGCCGAGGGCGCGTGGGACGCGGTGGTGGAGCGACTGGACGGCTTCGACGCCGTGGCGGTGGGGCCCGGCCTCTCGACGGACGGCGCCACTCCGGCGTTCGTCCGGCGACTGGTGGCCGAGTCCCCGGTGCCGGTGGTGGTCGATGCCGACGCCTTGAATGCCTTCGCCGGCCGCTCCGGAGATCTGGCTGCTCGGGAGGCCGATGCGGTGATCACCCCCCATGCGGGCGAGTTCGGCAGGCTGTTCGGGATGCCCTCGTCCGAAGTGCTGGAGGATCGCGTGGGGTTCGCCCGGAAGGCCGCGGGGGAGACCCGCTCGGTGGTGCTCCTCAAGGGCCCCCGGACCCTGGTGGCCTCTCCGGGCGGCGATGTCCGCATCAACCCCACCGGCTCGCCGGCCCTGGCAACCGGGGGGACCGGCGACGTGCTCACCGGAGCCGTCGCCGCGTTCCTGGCCCGGAGCCTGTCCCCGGTGGACGCGGCTTCGGCTGCGGCCTACGTCCACGGGCTGGCCGGCGAGCTCGCGGGACGTGAGGCCGGTGAGGGCGCCACCGCCGCAGACGTGGCCCTGGCCCTGCCCGAGGCCATCCTGGTGACCCGAGAGGCTCCATGAGCGGTCCGCCCGCCGCCGCAAGGTTCCGGCCCACGGTCGCGGTCGTCGACCTCGAGGCCACCCGGCACAACGTGCGGACGATGAAGCCGCCGGGGGCCCAGTTGATGGCCGTGGTCAAGGCCGATGCGTACGGGCACGGGGACGTCCCGGTGGCCCGCGCCGCCCTGGAGGCCGGGGCCACGTGGCTCGGGGTGGCCCTGGTGGAGGAGGGGATCGCCCTCCGCGATGCCGGCATCGATGCGCCGATCCTGGTGCTCAGCGAGCTTCCCAGAGGATCGGAGAAGGACGCGCTGGCAGCGGGCCTCACCCCCACCGTGTACACCGGGGCCGGAGCGACTCTCGTGGGTGAGGCGGCCCGGGCCTCCGGTGGCCCCGGTCGGGTGCACCTGAAGATCGACACCGGGATGCACCGGGTGGGGGCGGATCCGGACGAAGCCGTGGACCTCGCCGCGGCGGTCGCCTCCCAGGGTCTGGACCTCGAGGCGGTGTGGACCCACCTGGCCAGGGCAGACGAGCCGGACCAGCCCTCGGCCCGAGAGCAGATGGATCGGTTTGCCGGAACGCTGAGCGACCTCGCCGCCGCGGGGTTTCGGCCCCGGATCCGTCACGCGGCCAACTCCGCCGCGGCGATCGCCATGCCCGAGGCGCACTTGGACCTGGTCCGGGTGGGGATCGCCATGTACGGGATCGCCCCGGGTCCGGAGCTCGGCGGCCGGGTCGATCTCCGGCCGGCCATGTCGCTGCGGTCCCAGGTGTCCGCGGTCCGGCGGGTGGGCGCCGGCGAGGGCGTCTCGTATGGTCACCGGTACCGGCCCGACCGGTCCTCCACGATCGCTACAGCACCGGTCGGTTACGCGGACGGCTACGCGCGGGCGTTGTCGAACCGAGGCCACGTGTTGATCCGCGGCCGGCGGTATCCGGTTGCCGGGACGGTCACGATGGACCAGCTCATGGTGGACTGCGGAGACGACCCCGTGGAGCCGGGGGACGAGGTCGTGCTGTTCGGGAAGCAGGACGGTGCGGAGATCCGGGCCGAGGAGGTCGCGGACTGGGCGGGAACCATCGGCTACGAGGTGGTGACCGCGGTGAGCCACAGGGTTCCCAGGGAGCACCGTGGCTGAGGGCCCTGACCGGGAGCGGAAGCCCAGGCGGCGATGGAGGAACGCGGCCATTGGGGCCGGCGTGGCGGCCGCGGCCGCCGCCGGGGCGGTGGCCGCTCAGCGGGTGGCCGCCCGCCGGCTCCGGGCCCGGCCGGACCCCGAGGCGGGCGAGGCCCTGGGGACCCTGCCGCCGGAGAACCTCAGCCCGGTGCGGTCGTTGGACGGTACCGAGCTGCACGTCCGGGCCGCGGGACCGAGGGGCGCCCCCGCCCTGGTCTTCCTCCACGGGATCACCCTGGACCTGACGACGTGGTACTTCCAGTGGACCGAGTTCTCGAAGCGGTACCGATGCGTGGTGTACGACCAGCGTGCCCACGGCCGATCGGGACAGCCTCCGTCGGAGGACTACTCGGTGATGGCCATGGGTCGGGATCTGAAGGCGGTCCTCGACGCCGCGGTGCCCGGGGGCCCGGCCATCCTCATCGGACACAGCATGGGGGGCATGGCCATCTTGGCCTTCGCCCAGCAATTCCCGGAGGAGTTCGGCGACCGGGTGCGGGGCGTGGTCCTGGCCGACAGCGCGGCCTCCGACGTCCTGCGTGAGGTCTTCGGCGGGCTGGGGACCAGGCTGGGGTGGGCGATCCGCCAGGTGGGGGATCGGTACCGGTCTCGTCCGGAGCTGGCCGAGCGCCTCCAGGCTCGGATCCGGCGGTTCGGCACCGACTTCACGCTCCTCATCGGCTGGGCCACGAACTTCGGTCCCGACGCCTCACCATCGTTGGTCGAGCACGTGGTCCGGGTCTCTCGAGACGCCCCCACGGAGGTGTGGCTCCATGCCCTCCGCGACCTGCTGGAGATCGACCTCGGCGCTGCACTGGACCGGATCACGGTGCCCTCCCTGGTGATCGTGGGGGACCGGGACCTGATCACTCCCAAGACCAGCGCCCTGGCCCTGCGGAAGGCGCTCCCCGACGCCCGGGCGGTGGTGATCACCCGGGCCGGCCACGTGTCGATGATGGAACGTCACGAGGTGTTCAACCGGGTCCTGGGCGGCTACCTGGAGCAGACCCTCGCCGTGCCTGCCGCGGCCCGGTGAGCAGCTCCCTGGTCACGGGCATCCGGGTGGGGCATTGGAGCGACCAGACCGCCGGGACCGGGTGCACAGTGGTGCTGTGCCCGCCTGGGACCGTGGGCTCCGGCGAGGTCAGGGGTGGAGCCCCGGGCACCCGGGAGACCGATCTCCTTCGCCCGGGCATGCTGGTGCAGGAGGTCCACGCGGTGCTGCTCACCGGGGGAAGCGCCTTCGGGCTCGCGGCGGCCGACGGGGTGATGCGGTGGCTGGAGGAGCGCCACGTGGGATTCGACGTCGGCGTGACCCGGGTTCCCATCGTGCCCGCTGCGGTGCTGTTCGATCTGGGAGTCGGCGACGCCTCGACCCGGCCGGGCCCTCAGCAGGGGTACGCGGCCTGCGAGGCGGCCACCGACGTGGTGGCCGAAGGTCGGGTGGGCGCCGGGACCGGGGCCACCGTGGCCAAGCTGCACGGACCACACCGGGCCGTCCCCGGCGGGGTGGGGACCGCAGCCACGACGGAGGCGGGAGTGACCATGAGTGCGCTGGCGGCGGTCAACGCGGTGGGAGAGGTGGTCGACGACGACGGGACCGTGCTGGCCGCAGCGCTGCCGGGGGAGAAGAGCGCGGGACCGCCCTGGCCGGGGACCAGCACCACCCTGGTCGCGGTGGCCACCGACGCCCTCTTGACCAGGGAGCGGGCCCACCTGCTGGCCGTGGCGGCGCACGACGGTCTTGCCCGGGCCTTGAAACCCGCGCATACAATGTGGGACGGAGACACCGTCTTCACGCTGGCCACCGGCGGGACCGGGGCACCCCAGCCCGTGCTCGAGCGCATGGCGGAGGAGGTCACGGCTCGGGCCATCCGGCGGGCGGTGACCGTGGACAGGGGAAGCGCGTGAACGCGGAGCTCGAAGAGCTGGCCAGGGTGGCTTCGACGTGCACCAGGTGCCGGCTGTCGGCGGGCCGTACCCAGGTGGTGTTCGCGGATGGCAGTCCCGATGCGGACCTCATGTTCATCGGAGAGGGCCCCGGCTATCACGAGGACCGTCAGGGCCTCCCGTTCGTGGGTGCCGCCGGCCAGCTCCTCAACCGGCTGCTGGGGGAGATCGGGATGAGGCGTGAGGACGTTCGGATCACGAACACCGTCCTGTGCCGCCCTCCCGGGAACCGAGACCCGCTGCCCGACGAGCTCGAGTCGTGCCAGCCCTACCTCCTGCGCCAGATCGAGCTGGTGGATCCGAAGGTCATCGTGACGCTGGGGAACTTCGCCACGCGGGTCGTTCTGGACAAGCCCGTGGCCATCTCCCGGGTCCGAGGGGTGCGCCATCCGTGGCGAGGCCGGGTGGTGATCCCCACGTTCCACCCCGCCGCCGTCCTTCGGGGTGGGGGGGACGCATCCAGGGTCATGGAGGCTGTCCGCGCAGACTTCGGCACGATCAAGGAGACGTTGTCGGAGGCCGAGGCCTCGGGCGGAGCTGTGGTCGAGGAGCAGCTCGGGCTGTTCTGATGGGATCCAGGACCGTACCCATCTCCGTCTTGACGCGCGCGCCCGAAGAGACCCACAAGGTCGCCGGGGCCCTGGCCGAGCTGCTGGTTCCCGGCGACGTGGTAAGCCTCACGGGTGACCTGGGGGCCGGCAAGACCTCCTTCGTGCAGGGAGCCGCCCGGGCCCTGGGGGTCCTGGAACCGGTGACCTCCCCCACGTTCGTGCTGGTCCGCGAGTACCGTGGCGACGTGCCGGTGTATCACCTGGACGTGTACCGGCTCGACAACCTTCGGGAGGTGCTGGACCTGGGGTTCGAGGACCTCCTGGACCCCGGGGGGGTGATGTTCATCGAGTGGGGGGATGCCATCGACGCGCTCCTGCCGGACTCCCACCTCCGGGTGGAGATCACCGCCGATCCGGGGGACGACGGCCGGCGTCTGGCCTTCTCGGGGCGGGGCCCCCGGTGGCTGGGAAGGTGGGAGCGGCTGGAAGGCTTGCTGGGGCCCTGGAGGAGCGGGTAGATGCTGGTCGTCGGGATCGAGACCTCCACGCCGCAGTCCAGCGTGGCCCTGGGAACCGAGCAGGGGCTGCTGGGCTCCACATCGCTGTCCTGGGGGCGGGGCCACTCCGAAGTGGTCATCCCGGCGCTCCATCACCTGCTGGAGTGGTCGGAGATCCGGCCGTCCCAGGTCGGAGGGGTGGCCGTGGGCCTGGGCCCCGGGCTGTTCACCGGCCTCCGGGTGGGGGTGGCAACCGCGCGAGCCCTTGCTCAGGTCCTGGCGGTGCCGCTGGTGGGGATCGGGTCGCTCGACGTGCTGGCCTTCTCGGTCCGGTACACGCGCTGGCGGATCTGTGCGGTGTCCGACGGGAAACGGGGCGAAGTGTTCTACGCGTTCTACCGGCCTGTGCCCGGCGGCGTGGCCCGGCAGACGTCCTACCAGGTCGCCCCTCCCGACGGCCTGGCCGCGGAGCTGGAAGCCTCGGGCGAGGAGACGTTGCTGGTCGGAGGGGGGGCGTTCCTGTATCGCCGGGAGCTGGAGGCGGCCGGCACCCCGCTGGAGTTTGCCTCCATCTCCCGGGCGTTCCCCGCGGCGGAGGCGCTTCTGGAGCTGGCGCTGCCCAGGTTTGTGCGCGAGGAGACCACCCGGCCCGGCGAAATGGTCCCGTATTACGTGAGGAGGGCTGATGCGGAGATCGATTGGTCTCGAGCAGGCCGAGTCGCCTGAGATCGAGATCACTCGGATGCGCCGGCGGCACCTCCGGGGGATCATGGCCATCGAACGCGAGGTCTACCCCCGTCCGTGGAGCCCCAGCCTGTTCGTCTCGGAGATGACGGCAGGTCGGACCCGTGCTTACCTGGTGGCCCTCCAGGAACGGTCGGTGGTGGGGTACGGCGGGCTGATCTCCTACGGCGAGGAGGCCCACGTGACCACGATCGCCGTCGATCCCCGGTACCAACGGCTGAAGATCGGCACCCGCCTGATGTACGAGCTGATCACCGAGGCCAGACGGATGGGCTCGCAGGCCGTCTCCCTGGAGGTCCGGGTGACGAACTGGGGCGCCCAGCGGATGTACGCCCGGTTCGGCTTCCGGCCGGTCGGGGTGCGCAAGGGGTACTACCAGGAGACGGGCGAGGACGCCGTGGTCATGTGGACCGAGGACATCCGGACCCGGCAGTACGACATGCAGCTGGATCGGCTCCTGGCCGGGATCCCTCAAGGCGTTCGTCCCTGACCCCATGAGGGTCCTGGGCATCGAGACTTCGTGTGACGAGACCGCCGTGGCGGTGGTCGACGACGGCGTGGACGTCCGCTCCAACGTGCTGTCCAGCCAGCACGAGATCCACGGGCGGTTCGGGGGCGTGGTCCCGGAGCTGGCCTCCCGGGCTCACCTGGAGCGGTTGAACCCGGTTATCGACCGAGCGTTGAGCGAGGCCGGCACGGGCTGGCCGCAGATCGAAGCGGTGGCGGTCACTCGCGGTCCGGGGCTGGTGGGCGCCCTCCTGGTGGGCCTGGCCTCCGCCAAGGCGGTGGCTCTGGCTCTGGATCTCCCGCTCATCGCAGTCAACCACCTCGAGGGCCACGTGTACGCGAACTTCCTCGAGCACGGCCCTCCGGACCCTCCATACGTGTGCCTGATCGTCTCGGGGGGCCACACCATGCTGGTCCACATGCCGGAGGAGCACCGGTACGAGGTCCTGGGGCAGACGGTCGACGACGCGGCGGGAGAGGCCTTCGACAAGATCGCCCGGTTCCTGGGCCTGGGCTTTCCCGGTGGCCCGGAGCTCGACAGGCTGTCCCGGGGAGGGGACCCCGCGGCGATCGCGTTCCCTCGGGCCATGGCCGCCTCGGGCGACTTCGACTTCTCGCTGTCCGGGCTCAAGACCGCGGTGATCCGGCGGGTCCGGTCCGAGCAGGCGGAGGGCCGGGCCACGCCGCTGCCGGACCTGGCCGCCTCGTTCCAGGAGGCCGTGGTGGACGTCCAGGTCCAGAAGACCATGGCGGCCGTGGAGGCCAAGGGCGTGGGCACGGTGCTGCTGGGCGGTGGGGTGGTGGCCAACAGCCGGCTGCGGGAGCGGATGGCGGAGGAGACCGGTCGCCGGGGCCTCCGGCTGCTCCATCCTTCACCGGAGCTGTGCACGGACAACGCGGCGATGATCGCCTCCGCGGGCTTCTTCCGGCTGGCCCGAGGCGAGCGGTCCTCCTTCGACGTGACCGCCGAGCCCGGTCTGACGCTGGCATGAACGGGGGCGACAAGGCCGGTACGGTCCTGGTGACCGGCGCGGCCGGATTCATCGGGTCCCACCTGTGCGACCGCCTGCTGGCGGAGGGCCGGCGGGTGGTGGGCGTCGACGACCTCTCCACGGGGCGGATCGCCAATCTGGGTGAGTCGCGCTCGTACGGGAAGCAGTTCACCTTCGAGAACCTGGACATTCGGTCGGAGGGGATGCCGGCGCTGTTCGAGCGGCACCGTCCCGAGGTGGTGATGCATCTTGCGGCTCAGGCCAGCGTGTCGATGTCCTCCCAGGACCCCATGTTCGACGCCGACGTCAACGTGCTGGGGACCCTGAACGTCCTCCAGTGCGCGGCCCGAGGGGGAACCCGGAAGGTGGTCTACGCTGCCTCAGGCGGGACCCTGTACGGCGAGCCCCGGCGGATCCCGGTGAAGGAGACCGCCGCCGGCGCGGGGCAGGCGACGTCCCCGTACGGCGTGTCCAAGAAGGCCGGAGGGGAGTACCTGCGCCTCTACCAGCGGTTCCGAGCCCTCGATCACACCCAGCTGGCCCTGGCCAACGTGTACGGCCCCCGGCAGGACCCCCAGGGCGAGGCGGGAGTGATCGCCATCTTCAGCGGCAGGATGATGGCCGGCCAGCGGTGCACGATCAACGGGGACGGGAACCAGACCCGGGATTTCGTGTTCGTGGCCGACGCGGTGGACGCATTCTCCAAGGCCATCGACCGGGGCTCCGGCCGGCTGATCAACGTGGGAACGGGGCTGGAGACCAGCGTGAACCACCTGTTTAGGATGCTCTCGGAGATCGTGGGCTTTCGCGATGAGCCGGAGTACGGGCCCCTGCCCGCCGGCGACCTCCGACGCAGCGCCCTGGACTGCGCCCTGGCCGCCGACGAGCTCGGGTGGAAGCCGTGGACCCACCTGGAGGACGGCCTGGGGGAGACCGTGGCCTACATGAAGGGCGTCTGAGACGAGGCGTGAGGGGCGGGACGTGGGCCCCGCCCCTCACGATGTGCTGGCGATCTACTCCCCCGCGATACCGCCGTCCCGGCGTGTCAGGCCGGGAGCGGTGATCACCATGGTGGCACCGCCCCTCGCGAACAACGCGCTCACGGAGGCGTCCGAGATGCCGCCGGTGCCCTCACGTGTCCTGGCACACAGGACCACCTTGTGGGCGCCCGCGTTCACGGGAACGGTAACCGCCCCGCCGAGGGTGTCGCGGACGTAGGTGGAGTCGATCTCAGTGCCCAGAACGGAGCCGGGAATCCTCCCAGGCGGCGCTGTCACAGGTCCCGAGCCGTCGCAGTCCGTGGCCTGATCGAGCTCTACCCAAACGAGTGGCTCCGATGTCGTGCCGGATTGGGAGAACCACCACGCGTGGTAGTTGATCAGGAACTGGCCCGTCCCGGCAGCCGAAGGGTCGATCTGGAGAACCTTGACCGGCGTGGTGCCTATGCCAAAGATCTGGCCGGCCGTATACCAGTCGCGCCGCTTGCCATCGACCTTGGAGATGTCCGCGGAGTCCAGTCCGTCGAGCAGCTCTGAGTCGGCTGCTTTCTCCGCGACGTTGATGAACCGGGGATCCCCGACCTTCCTGACCTGGTTTTTCGAGATCTTCTTGGCCTTTTTCTTTGTGACCCCCTTCTTGGCGGCGCCGACCGGGGACGTGATCAGCGCTCCGGCCAGCAAGGCGACCACGGCGAGCGTGATTCCCCCTCTGATCCATGTCTTGCGATTCGTCATTCCTTCTCCTTTCCTCGTGGACTACCCGAGACTAGATAGTCACCAGCGGGACGGTCAAGGTTCGAGCTTCGACTGAATCGGGGTGTTCCTGGGTCGACCCCGATGAGAGCGTGGACCACCTGGAGGAACGCCTGGGCGAGACCGTGGCCTACATGAAGGGCGTGTAGCCGAAGAGCAGGGGCCCGGGACGGACCTCCTTCGGACTCCGGCTCTGAGGGCGTGTCCCTATGCGTCGCCGTCCGCGTCGGAGCTTGCTGAGCCGCCGGCAGGTCCCGTTCTGGCCACGGCTCCGCTCGGCACGAACTGGACCGTCAGCTCGTTGCCGTCGTAGTCGAAGTTCGTGCAGCACTGTGCAACCTGCGTCACCGTGTGGCCCCCGGCCGTTACGGCGCGGGTGATCGTGTACCCGAGGGTCACCTCGTCCATGACATTGGCATCTTCGTCGAGCTCACTGGCGGCGGCCCTTCCGTTCGGGGTGGCGTCGGCGCCGTCGATCGTGACGTCGAGCGTGGCGAAGTTGGCTTCGCCATCGTCGTTGTCGATGTCGACCTGCCCGCTGATGATGAAGAAACCCGCGGTCGGGGCCGTGATGCTCACTGTGTTGAGGGTCGTGGCCGCGGTGGCGTCTTCAACGTACCCCGCCGTCGGGTCGTCCTGAGCCTGAACCAGGACGCTCCCCGCCGGCAGGAAGGGGGCACCCCCGATGTTCTTGTTGAACACGTTCCTGGCGATCTTCCTGGCCTTGGCCTTGGTGACGCCTTTCCTGGCTGCTCCGACCGGAGCCGCCGCCAGAGCACCCGCGACCGCGGCCACCACGGCGAGCGTCAGGCCACCTCGGATCCAGCTCGTTCGACTCATCGACAGTCCTCCTCACGATCATGCCGGGAGGCGTGAGGCCCGGCCCGTCAGGGCCGGGCTGCATCCGTACATGTGTGCGTCTACAGGTCCGCTGTGGTGCGAGGCTGCCTCGCCAGCGACACGCCACCGGATGGGGAGTACATCACCGTCAGGTTCGCATCGAACCATTCGGTCCCGGGCGGATGGTCGGTCATCTCGTTGGTGACGGTGTGGGCGCAGCGGTCACCGGGGTGACGACCGTGTAGTTCAACATCAGGAAGCCTGTCTACCAGAGGTGGGCGAGTGGGGTCAACGGGTCCTGGCGGGGGGCTGGCTTGCCGCCGAGCTCGGGTGGAAGCCTGGACCCGCCTCGAGGACGGCCTCGGCGAGACCGTGGCCTACATGAAGGGCGTGTGAGAGCAAGCGTGAGGGGCGGGACGTGGGCCCCGCCCCTCACGATGTGGTGCCGGTTCTACTCCCCTGCGATACCGCCGTCCCGGCGTGTCTGGCCGGGAGCGGTGATCACCGTGGTGGCTCCGCCCTTGGCGAACAACGCGCTCAGGGAAGCGTCCGCGATGCCGCCCGTCCCGACTCGCGTTTCGGCACAGAGGACCACCTTGTGGGCGCCCGCGTTCACGGGAACGGTAACCGCCCCGCCGAGGGTGTCGTAGAAGTAGGTGGTGTCGATCTCAGTGGACAGAACGGAGCCGGGAATCCTCCCAGGCGGCTGTTGGGAAACTCCCGAGCCGTCGCAGTCCGTGGCCTGGTCGAGCTCTACCCACACGATTGGCTCCGATGTCGTGCCGGACTCGTGGAACCACCACGCGTGGTAGTTGATCAGGAACTGGCCGGTGGCAGCCGCCGAGGGATCGATCTGGAGAACCTTGACCGGCGTGGTGCCGATGCCAAAAATCTCGTTGGCCAGGACCCAGTCGCGCCGCTTGCCATCGACCTTGGAGATGTCCCCGGAGTCAAGGCCGTCGAGCAGCTCTGAGTCGGCTGCTTTCTCCCCGACGTTGACGAACCGCGGATCCCCGACCTTCGTGACCTGCTTTTTCGAGATCTTCTTGACCTTCTTCTTGGTGACCCCTTCTTGGCGGCACCGACCGGAGAGGCGATCAGCGCTCCGGCCACCAGGGCGACGACGGCGAGCGTGACGCTCCCTCTCATCCACGTGCTCCGACTGCCCATGCCGTTCCTCCTCTCCCTCCCTCTATGGACGCTGAGACTAGAAGGTCGTCAGCCTCGCGGTCAACTCAACGGATCCCCAGATCCCGTCCAATCTGGGCCCTTGGGGGTTCCCCCCGGGGCCGAACTTGCCCGCCGAAGCGCCCCTCGGGTAGACTTAGCACTCGGTAGAGAAGAGTGCTAACGAGGAGGAACTGATGGCCAAGGGCAAGTTCAACCTGGAACCTCTGGAGGACCGCGTGGTGGTCAAGCCCGGCGAGGAAGAGGAGACCACGGTCTCCGGCATCGTGATCCCGGACACCGCGAAGGAGAAGCCCCAGGAGGGCGACGTGGTGGCCGTGGGCCCCGGCCGGTTCGAGGACGGGACCAGGGTCCCCATGGACGTGAAGGTGGGGGACCGGATCCTGTACTCCAAGTACGGCGGAACCGAGGTCAAGGTGGGGGGCGAGGAATACCTGGTGCTGTCGGCCAGGGACGTCCTCGCCATCGTCAAGAAGTAGGGCCCCGGCGGCCCCACAGGACGGACCGCGGAAGCGGTCCCCGAGGAGGAACCGACATGCCAGCGAAGCAGCTGAAGTTCGATGAGGACGCCCGGCGGGCCCTGGAGGCCGGTGTCGACAAGCTCGCCGACGCCGTGGCCATCACCCTGGGCCCCCGGGGCCGGAACGTGGTGCTCGACAAGAAGTGGGGCGCCCCAACCATCACCAACGACGGGGTGACCATCGCAAAGGAAGTGGAGCTGGAAGACCCCTGGGAGAACCTGGGCGCCCAGCTCACCAAGGAGGTGGCCACCAAGACCAACGACGTGGCCGGCGACGGCACCACCACGGCCACCGTCCTGGCCCGGGCCATGGTCCGGCACGGGATGAAGAACGTGGCCGCCGGTGCGAACCCCATGGCCCTCAAGCGAGGCATCGAACAGGCCGTCGATGCGGTCGTGGAGTCCATCGAGAAGCAGTCCCGTGACGTGGAGGGCAAGGAGGAGATCGCCAACGTGGCCGCCATCTCCGCCGCGGACCGGGAGATCGGCGAGGTCATCGCCGAGGCCCTGGACAAGGTGGGCAAGGACGGCGTGGTGACCGTCGAGGAAGGCCAGACCTTCGGGATCGAGCTGGAGTTCGTCGAGGGGATGCAGTTCGACAAGGGCTACATCTCCCCGTACTTCGTCACCGACCAGGAGCGGATGGAGGCGGTCCTCGAGGAGCCCCACATCCTGCTGTACCAGGGAAAGATCTCCAGCGTCCAGGACCTGCTGCCGGTACTGGAGAAGGTGGCCCAGTCGGGCCGCCCCCTGGTGATCATCGCCGAGGACGTTGAGGGCGAGGCTCTGGCCACGCTGGTGGTCAACAAGATCAGGGGCACGTTCTCCGCTGCGGCCGTCAAGGCGCCAGGGTTCGGCGACCGCCGGAAGGCGATGCTCGAGGACATGGCCGTCCTCACCGGTGCGCAGGTCGTCTCCGAGGAGATGGGAGCCAAGCTGGAGAACGTCACCCTGGACATGCTGGGCAAGGCCCGGCGCGTGGTGATCACCAAGGACGACACCACGATCGTGGAGGGCGCCGGCGACGAGGCCGAGATCAAGGGCCGGATCAACCAGATCAAGACCGAGATCGAGAACACGGACTCCGACTGGGACCGGGAGAAGCTCCAGGAGCGCCTGGCCAAGCTGTCCGGCGGCGTGGCCCTGATCCGGGTGGGCGCGGCCACCGAGGTCGAGCTCAAGGAGAAGAAGCACCGGATCGAGGACGCCGTTTCGGCCACCCGGGCCGCCGTGGAGGAGGGCATCGTTCCCGGCGGGGGCGTGACTCTGGTTCGAGCCGAGGACGCCGTCGGCTCGCTGAAGCTCGATAGGGACGAGGCCACCGGCACCCTGATCGTCCGCCAAGCCCTGGCGGAGCCGGCCCGGTTGATCGCTCACAACGCCGGCTACGAGGGCGCGGTGATCGTGGAGCGGATGCGGGGAGAGAAGGGGGCCACGGGGTTCGATGTGGCCAAGGGGGAGTGGACCGACCTGCTCAAGACCGGGATCATCGACCCCGCCAAGGTCACCCGGTCGGCCCTGCAGAACGCCGCCTCGATCGCCGGGCTGGTGCTGACCACCGAGAGTGCCGTGGTGGAGAAGCCCGAGGAGGAAGACGAGACAGCCGCCGCAGCCGCCGGCGGCCACCCTCACTAGCGACGGGACCGACGAGGAGGGGGCCCCGGATAGGGGCCCCCTCTTTCACTCAGTTACGTGTTTCTTGAGTGCGTTACGCCGGGCTGCTCTGAGCGACCAGGCTCCAGCCCCGGAGCCCGAAGCTCGTCCCCGTGTTCGCGTACCACTGCACCTGCACCGTGTGGTTCCCCGCACCCACGGAAGCGATGAAGGTGGCGCTGTGAGACTCGTTCACGTCGTTGCCACTGGCCGTGTCGTTGCTGTCCCAGATGTAGAACCCGGTCGCGTTCTCGCTCGGCTGGGCGACGGCTCCGTCGACCAGGACGCGGACGAGGCACGCGTTGGCTCCGGCGCCTCCCCCGCAGCTCGAGGAGCCGGAGAAGTCCGCGGTGATGATGGACGGACCCGGCGTCGACAGGGCCACCTGAGCGCCGGGCAGGTCGACGGGCGTGGTGGAGCTCGTGCTGAGGAGGGCTCCCGAGCTCGCCGTCTCGGTGATGACCTCATCCACGTTGAGGAACCGGGTGTCGGCGCCACCCTTGGTGTATGCGACCTGGTTCACGATTTTGGTGGCGATCTTCTTGACCTTCTTCTTGGTGACGCCCTTCTTCTTGGCGCCGACCGGGGACGCCAGCAGCGCCGCGGCCAGCACGGTCAGCGCGGCGAGCACCAGCGCGCCACGGGCCCATGTCTTCCCTCTCATCGTTCCCCTCCTGTGAGCAATGGATCGAACCTGCGTGGGTGCAGGACGTCGAACGAGATCAATCACCCCCTCTCCCGACGAAAGCAAGATCCGCCCGCACGGAAGGCTCCCACAGTGGCGGCCGGCTAGGCAAATGGGCATGCCTCCCGCCACCATTCGGTCCATGGCAGGGCTCGACCGGGGTTACGGCGGCGGGGCTTCCGTTGCGGACCGACTCAGCCCCCACAGCAGCCCGAAGGCGATCCCCCAGGAGAACGCGGCCAGGCCCACCCACATCCACGGGCTCGCTCCAGGGGGAAGGCCGAAGGCCGCGTGCAGGGTGACCACGGCGGCGGTACCGCCGGTGAGGACCACGAAGGCCCAGGACCACCACCACATCTCCTGGATCCGCTGGGCCACCAGAACCAGGAGCAGGGCCAGGGCCACGTCGGCCACCCCCAGGACCCGGACCAGCGCATAGTCCGGGTACTCGGGTTGTCCGAGCACGGTGACCAGCAGGAACCGGGGGACCAGAACCAGCCCCAGCCCTCCCAGGAACGACTCCAGGGCATTGAGGTACAGAACACGGCGGAGGAGGTCCACGACTGGGACGGTCTAGCACGACGGCCCCCCCGCGTCACGGTTGGGGAGGCTATGGCAAGCGGGTAGAATGGCCCAGCCACGGGAGCGCGGCCTCGCCGGCCGGCGCTCCCTTTCGTGAGGCCCCGAAAGGATCGACCCCATGACCGACGGACCCAGGGTGGCCATCATCGGCCTGGACTGTGCCACCCCCAAGCTCCTGTTCGAGACCCATGCGGAGGAGATGCCGAACGTCCGCTCGCTCCTCCAGGGCAGCATGCACGGGGACCTGGCCAGCATCACCCCCCCGATCACCGTCCCCGCGTGGGCCTGCGCGATGACCGGCAAGACCCCCGGGCAGCTGGGGATCTACGGGTTCCGGAACCGCAAGGACACCAGCTACGAGGGCATGACTATCGCCACATCCCAGGCGGTGCGGGAGCCGGCGGTGTGGGACCTGCTGGGAGAAGCCGGGAAGCGTTCGTTGCTGATCGGGGTCCCGCCGGCCTATCCGATCAAGCCGGTGGAGGGGTGGAGGGTGTCGTGCTTCCTCACGCCTCCCTCGGCCAAGCAGTACACCTGGCCCCAGGAGCTGGCTGCGGAGGTGGAACAGGAGGTGGGGGAGTACATCTTCGACATCCCCAACTTCCGCCGCCAGGGGACGGACTTCGTGCTCGAGCAGGTCCATGCCATGACCCAGCGGCGGTTCAAGGTGGCCCGCCGGCTGGTGCGGGACAAGCCGTGGGACTTCTTCATGATGGTGGAGATGGGGCTGGACCGGCTCCACCACGTGTTCTGGAACTACTGCGACCCCAAGCACCCCAAGTACGAGCCCGGCAACCCCTACGAGACGGCGTTCGTCGACTACTACCGCGCGCTGGACCGGGAGATCGGCTCCCTGATGGAGACCCTGCCCGACGACGTCATCACGATCCTGATGTCCGACCACGGTGCCCGGGCCATGAGCGGCGGGGTGTGCTTCAACGACTGGCTGATCAAGGAGGGCTACCTTTCTCTCTCCGAGCGGGTCGAGGGCCCCACCCCCGTGGCCGAGGCCCCCATCGACTGGGCCCGCACCGTGGCCTGGGGCGACGGCGGCTACTACGGACGGCTG
Organism: Actinomycetota bacterium; assembly: GCA_050692555.1. GTDB lineage: Bacteria > Actinomycetota > UBA4738 > UBA4738 > CALAEC01 > DAITPV01. The sequence goes on along the minus strand of JBOGVS010000025.1, from coordinate 32,271 downwards.
TTCCTCAACGTGAAGGGCCGGGAGCCGCAGGGGGTGATCGAGCCTTCCCGGTACGAGGAGGTCCGGGACGAGCTGGCCCGGAAGCTGGAGGTGATGGCGGGACCGGAGGGAGCGTCGCTCGGCAACCGGGTGATCAAGCCACAGGATGTCTATCCGGAGGTCCGGGGGGTGGCTCCCGATCTGATCGTGTACTTCGGGGACCTGGAGTGGCGCTCGGTCGGCACGTTCGGCATGGAGGGCGGGGACATCTTCACGTACGAGAACGACACCGGTCCCGACGGGGCCAACCACGATAAGACCGGGGTATTCGCCCTCCGCGGCCTGGAGGGTCAGCCCACCGGCCACACCGAGGGCCTCAGCCTGATCGACGTCGGTCCCACGTTGATGAAGCTGTACGGGCTCCCGGAGCCGGAGGGCGTCCAGGGCCGGAGCGTTCTATGACCGACACGTCCGCGTGGGTCACCACCAGCAGGCACTTCGGTCCCGCCGAGGCCGGAGGCGGCTTCACGGTGTGGCTGACCGGCCTCTCGGGGGCCGGGAAGTCGACGATCGCCGAGCTCCTGTGCCGGGAGCTGGAGCGCCGGGGCCGGAGGTGGGAGCTCCTGGACGGCGACGTGGTTCGCCTCAACCTGTCGAAGGGTCTGGGGTTCTCCAAGGAGGACCGCGACACCAACATCCTGCGGATCGGCTGGGTGGCCGAGCGGCTCGCGTATCACGGCGCCGCGGTGGTCGTCTCGGCGATCTCCCCGTACCGGGAGGCCCGGGATCGGGTCCGGAGCCAGATCCCCAGATTCGCGGAGGTGTTCGTCTCCTGCCCGGTCGAGGAGTGCGCCCGGCGCGACGTGAAGGGCCTGTACCAGAAGGCCATGGCCGGAGAGATCACCGGGTTCACCGGTGTCGACGATCCTTACGAGCCACCCGAGAACCCCGAGCTGATCCTGGAGACCGACAAGCTGTCGCCCGAGGAGTGCCTGGCCAGGCTGGTGGACAAGCTCGAAGAGCTCGGCTACCTGCCTCGGTAGCGGCGCTCAGACGTTCAGCCGCTCCGCCACCACGATCAGACGAAGGGCCGCGGAGTACTTCGGCGCGCAGGTGGTCAGGATCAGTGACGGCTCGTTCGTGTCCCGCAGTACCTCCACTTGGGTTGGCAGGACCTCTTCGACCTCGGTCACCCCGTACTCGAACGTCCCCAGCTCCGTGCGAAGGGTGATCTCATCGCCGCGCTGCACCTTGTCCAGGTCCCAGAACGCGGCCCCGTACGTGGTCCGGTGGCCCGCGATCCCCACCCGGCCGGTGGGTTCCCAGGGATCGGAGGTCTTGTCGTAATGGCCCGGTCCCTTCTTCAGGGTCTCGGTGTCGGTCCCCTCCACCACCACCTCGTCGACCTCGATCGACGGGATCTCCAGGATCGCGTAGGCCAGGCCGGGGACCGGGGCCCCAGGGGCGGGCCTGGGGTCCTCGATCCGGGCGGTGATCTCCTGCCGGAGGGTGTCCTGCTGGCGAGCCGTGTAGATCCCCGTGCCCCACAGGAGCCAGACGATGTATGCGGCTACCACGAAGGCCGCGGCCAGCAGGGCCTTTCCCAGGAACCGGAGCACGCGGCCCTTCCGGCGACCGCGTCGCGCGGGCGCCGGGGTATCGGTACGGTCGCGGAGATCGGAGTCGATGGGATGAGTGTACCTTCAGGCGCCGGCGAGCCCTCATCCGTACGGCGTATCTGTTGAACGCTGTTTGCAGCGGTGATACGGTTCGAACAGTGGTTCGCGTGTGAGATGAAAACGGCGCCTGGCCGTCTTCCTCGGCCGGGCGCCTGCCGTTCGAGGAGGGCTCAGTGGAGATCGAGATCGGGATCGGGAAGACGGCCAGACGGGGCTACGGCTTCGACGACGTGGGGATCGTGCCCTCGCGGCGCACCCGAGACCCGGACGACGTAGACATCTCCTGGGAGATCGACGCCTGGCGATTCGACCTCCCATTGATGGCCTCGGCCATGGACGCCGTGGTCTCGCCCGGCACCGCGATCGAGATCGGGCGACTGGGCGGGCTCGCCGCCCTGAACCTGGAGGGCCTCCAGACGCGGTATGAGGACCCCGACCCGATCTTCGAGGAGATCGCCGAGCTTCCCGACGACAAGGCCACCCGTCGGATGCAGGAGCTGTACTCGGAGCCCATCAAGGAGGACCTCATCGTCCGGCGGATCCAGGAGATCAAGGAGGGAGGCGTGGTGTCCGCCGCATCCCTCACCCCGCAGCGGGTACGGAAGTACGCCGACCTGGTCCTCCGGGCAGAGCTCGACGTCCTGGTGATCCAGGGGACCGTGGTTTCCGCCGAACACGTCTCCACTCGGACCGAGCCCCTCAACCTCAAGGAGTTCATCGCCCGGTTCGAGATCCCGGTGATCGTGGGCGGGTGTGCTTCGTTCTCCACGGCGCTGCACCTGATGCGCACCGGAGCGATGGGAGTGCTGGTGGGCGTGGGGCCGGGCGCCGCATGCACCACCCGGGGGGTCCTTGGCGTGGGCGTGCCCCAGGCCACGGCGATCGCCGATGCGTCTGGGGCGCGGATGCAGCATCTCCACGAGACCGGGCGGTACGTGCACGTGATCGCCGACGGTGGGATGCGTACGGGCGGTGACATCGCCAAGGCCATCGCCTGCGGTGCAGACTCGGTGATGATCGCCTCGCCGCTGGCCAGGGCCGACCAGGCTCCCGGCCGCGGCTTCCACTGGGGGATGGCCACGTTCCACCCCGACCTGCCCCGGGGGACCAGGGTCCGGACCAAGCCGATCGGCTCGCTGGAGGAGATCCTGGTGGGCCCGGCGCACGAGAACGACGGCACCCTCAACCTGTTCGGGGCCCTTCGAACCTCCATGGCCACCTGCGGCTACGGCTCGATCAAGGAGTTCCAGAAGGCCGAGGTGGTGGTGGCCCCGGCGATCCGCTCCGAGGGAAAGGACCTCCAGCGGAGCCAGGGCGTGGGGATGGGGTGACCACCCGGCCCGTTCTGGTCGTCGACTTCGGAGCCCAGTACGCCCAGCTGATCGCCCGGCGGGTGCGCGAGTGCCACGTGTACTCGGAGATCGTGCCGCACGACATCCCGCCGAAGGACATCGCCGCGCTGAGGCCGGCAGGAATCATCCTGTCCGGCGGTCCGGCATCGGTCTACGAGGCCGGCGCCCCGGCATTGAACCGGGGGCTCCTGGACGTGGGGGTCCCGGTCCTGGGGATCTGCTACGGGCAGCAGGCCATGGCGCAGGTCCTCGGCGGCGAGGTCACCGCCACCGGCGGTCGGGAGTACGGGAAGACCGAGCTCCTGGCATCCGGTGGAGTGCTGCTTCGCGACCTGCCCTCCCAGCAGGTGGTGTGGATGAGCCACGGGGACGCGGTGACCGCCGCCCCACCGGGCTTCCGGGTCACCGCTCGTACCGAGGCCACTCCCGTGGCGGGGATGGAGGACCCCGAGCGGGGCCTGTACGCGGTGCAGTTCCACCCCGAGGTGGCCCACACCCCGCACGGGACCGAGATCCTCAAGCGGTTCCTGTACGAGGCCTGCGGCCTGATCCCCGACTGGACCCCGGTCAACGTGATCGACCGGGCCGTCGAGAAGGTGCAACGACAGGTGGAGGACCGAGAGGCCCTGTGCGCGCTCTCCGGGGGTGTCGACTCCGCGGTGGCCGCGCTTCTGGTCCATCGAGCCATCGGCGACCGGCTGACGTGCGTGTTCGTGGACACCAGCCTGCTGCGATCGGGGGAGCCGGAGCAGGTCGAGGAGACGTTCGCCCGTCACTTCCGGGTTCCGCTGGTGCACGTGAAGGCCGAGGATCGGTTTCTGTCCCGGCTGGAGGGGGTGGAGGACCCGGAGGAGAAGCGCCGGAGGATCGGCGAGGAGTTCATCCGGGTATTCGAGGAAGTGGCCCGGGACCATCGAGCGGCCCGGTACCTGGTCCAGGGAACGCTGTACCCCGACGTCATCGAGTCCGGAAGCCGCACCGCGGCCAAGATCAAGAGCCATCACAACGTCGGGGGGCTTCCCGAGCGCATGGACCTGGAGCTGGTGGAGCCCCTCCGCGACCTGTTCAAGGACGAGGTCCGCAGGATCGGCTCGGAGCTGGGACTCCCCGAGGAGATCGTGGGCCGCCAGCCGTTCCCCGGCCCCGGCTTGGCGGTGCGCATCGTCGGCGAGGTGACCCGGGAGCGCCTGAGCATGGTGCGGGGTGCCGACCGGATCGTCCAGGAAGAGGTCCGTCGGGCCGGCCTGGCTGACGACCTGTGGCAGGCCTTCGCCGTCCTGTTGTCGCTCAGAAGCGTGGGGGTGATGGGTGACGGGCGAACGTATCAGCACCCCGTGGTGGTCAGGGCGGTCACCAGCGAGGACGCCATGACGGCGGACTGGGCCCGGCTCCCGCATGAGGTCCTCGAGCGGATCTCTTCGCGGATCGTGGCCGAGGTCCCGGGGATAAACCGGGTGGCGTACGACGTGTCGTCCAAGCCACCGGCCACCATCGAGTGGGAATAGCGTCCGGGGTGCCGGCCTCTCCTGAGGTCGCCACGGACATCGATTCACGCCAGACCCGGCGGTGGAGGGCTCGACTCGGCCCGGCGGGACCGTGGGGGGGTCATCGGCGCCGCGCTGTTCGCCATCTGCTTCTACCTGAACACGGCGGCGGGTTACGACGTGTACGACGAAGCGTGGTTCCTCCGGATCCTGGACCGGCTGGAGTCGGGAGATGTCCTCTACCGAGACGTTTGGTTCTCCTCGACGCCGCTGGCCGTGTTTGGGGGGATGGCGTTCGTTTCCGTTTTCGGGACAGAGGTCCTTGCCCTGAAGGCGTTCGTGGTCCTGATCTTCGTGCTGATCACCTTGGTTTCGTGCCGGATCGATCGGCAACTCGGGTCGAGGAGCAGGTTCCACCTCTTCTTGATCCTGGCGTTCCTGGTGTACGCCCTGCGCTCGGATGCGCCCACCACGCAGCTGGCGATCCTCTTCTTGCTCGTGGCCTTCAGCGCAGCGTTGACGTGGAAGGCGCGACGGGTCGCGGCGGGAGACGGTGCCACCCTGGCACCCGTTGCCCCCCTGGTCGTGGGAGGCGCAGCCGCCGGTCTCGCGTTCGCCACGAAGCAGAACGTGGGGTTCCTGGCTCTGTCCGCATTCGTCCTCGTGCTGATGGTGGAGGCGAAGGGAGCGGGCCTCAGGCAGCGCGCGGCCGGTCTCCTCGCCGTGGCCCTCCCATTCGTGCTGGTCATCGCCGCCGTGTCCGTACCCCTCCTGGTTTCGGGCGGTTGGGACAGGTTCATCTACCACGGGTTCCACGACCAGGAGATCTACCTTCGGGTCTCCAGCAGCGTCTCCTATCAACAGGGGCTCGGAATGCTGTGGGAGATCCTGGTCACGATCCGATCTCCGGAGCAGCTGCGGGATCTCCTTGCCTATGCCGCGTACCTCTTTCCGATCGCCGCGTTCGCCGCGCTTCTGGCCTCGCGTCTCGTGGCCGGCCGCGATCCCCAGGGCCGAGGTCGCGTGGTCCTCTTCTTCGTGACGGCGGGCTTCCTCGCGGTCTTCCCGATCGTGGACAGGGGTCACCTCGCGTACGTGACGCCCGTCGTGTTTCTCGGGCTGGCCTACGGAGTCCGCAGGCTCAGGCCGCGTCTTCCCACGAACCTGAGCCGGCTGGCCGGTGGTGCGGCCATCCTCGTCCTCGCCATGATCCTGGCATACAACCTGGTGGCTCCACTCAGACGCGCCGCCTCTGACGCGTTTCACGTTTCCACCCTCCCGCACTTCCGTGGGGCCCTGGCTCGATCCGTCGACGAGACAAGAGTCCGCCATGAAGCTCAGGTGCTGACCGAGGAGATCGGCACCGACCGGGCGTTCCTCCTCTTCACCACCCCCAACGTCCATTACCTCGTCTCGGGCCTGGACAACCCCACGCCGTTCGATTTCCCGATCGCTCAGGTCTTCGGAGCGAAGGGCCAGCAGGAGGTCATCGCCGCGATCGAGGACGGTCGGATCGACGTCGTCTGCCTTGCGCCTCAGGGAGGACTGCTCACCCCGCTCGAGAGCTACGTCCGCCGGTCCATGAGCCCAGGTCTCGACGTTGGAACCTGCACCATCTACCGCTCCGGGTGATGAAGGCAGTCCGGGAGCAGCGCCGTCGAGCATGAACGACCAGTATCCCGGCTGGTACTACCTGTACGCGTTCGGAGGGCTCGCCGCCATCGTGGCGGTGGTCGTCGTGGTGGCCCTCCGGCAGCCGGCCACCTCGGCGGATGCCGGCCCGGTGCTGCGGGTCCTGGTGATCGCCTTGACGCTGTGGTTCCTGGGGTACTTCGCCTTCTGGTTCTACTGGCTGGTGTTCCGCGACCCCACCCCGGCGCCGACGTCACCCGGCGGGAACGTGTTCCGGAGCTGGTCGGCGCTGGCCGCGTCGATGGCCTCAGGTCCCCATGCGGAGGCGGCGCTGGCGCGAGCCGAACGAGCGTACCGGCTCCCGATGGCCCTGTTCCTGCTGTACGGCATGGTGCTGGTCGGCTGCGTCCTCACGGGGGCGTGGCTGTGGGGGATCGGGGTGAAGGAGGTGGCGGGCATCCCGCTGTTCACCATCTGGCCGGCCACGATCGTGACCCTGGCCGTCGCGTACGTCGTGTTCATGTTCGTGGGGCCCGGCTTCTCACGGATGGTGCAGAGCAGCCAGGAGTACCTGGAACCGCTGGGACTGGAGATCGTGGGTCTGCCGGACATCTCCCTGGGATCCCGGCCGGGTGGCGGAACGGCGGTCCGGGTGAGCGGAGCCAGCAGGATGGCCGGCACCCGGCACGGCCGGCGGGTGGAGATCCAGGTCACCGCGGCCAAGTCCGTGACCGCGGTCGAGCTCGCGGGCCAGCCGTTCGAGGTGCGGAGCGCGGGGGGAAGCTTCAGGCCGAGCCCGGGGCTCCACCGGCCGTGACCGAGGCGCTCAGGGGCCTCCGGAAGGCCAAGCGGTGGCGGGGGGTCAAGGTGCGGGGCGCCGAGGACGCCATCGTGGTCACCGGACCTCGGACGCCTCCCGCGGCTGGCTTTACGACCTGTGGCTGGCCGAGCGGATCATCGGCCAGCTGAGGCCTTGATCCTGGGGTATCTTGGGCGTTGTTGCGGCGAGGTCGTCTTTGCAGACAGCTGCAAACCATCGTATAATGCAAACCGCCATGAATCTCGAAAACATCGTCGAAAAGGTACCCGGCCTTCGGCTCCTTTCCTACAACGAGAAGGAGGGGACGGGACGGCTCGCAATCGCCAATTCCTCAGCAAAGGTGCGTCTCTTCGATATCGCCCCTCGAGGACCTGGCCTGCGTGACCGGCTTCAAGAGCTAGAGAAGAGCCTAAGTCCAGGCGAGATTCCAGTCGTGATTGCGCCCAGCCTCGGTCCTTCGACGAGGCGCCTACTCGAGCAATCGGGCTGGGGGTGGATTGATCATCATGGGAACTTCCACCTGGCACACAGGGACGCCCTGATTCATGTGGAGAGGCCTCTTCCTCGTGGGGCGGTGGGAGGAGCTCCTCTTGGCAGAGCCAGTTCAGCGAGGTGGCGAGTGGCCCGCGCCTTGCTCCAGGAGCCGCAGCGCCTCTACAGACTTCCGGACCTGGAAAACCTGGCCGAGGCTCACGTTAGCAGCATCTCGCGGGGCCTCAAGGGATTGGTCGAGGATCACCTTGTGGAGAGGGTGAATGGGGGTTGGCGCGTTATCGATCCACCGTCCCTGCTCGATGCTTTCGTGGAGTCGCGGGTCCAGCTCAGCAGAAAGGCAGTGGAGGCATTCTATTTCGTACACCCCGCATCTGTTCGTGAGCTAATGGCCAGCTTGGTATCGGCCGCTGAGGCTGCTTCCCTCGAGGTAGCTTTCACCGGCTTTACGGCTGCTGAGATGATCCAGCCACTCGTGCCGGCTACCCAGGTTGATGCTTATGTGCATCCGTACTCCGTACACGGGAACCGGCTTCGACAGCTCCTGCGTTTGATCGACGCTCCGGCTGAGGATGCAAATCTGCGGGTTCGATCATCATCAGACAAGGGTGCGTTTGTGGGGGCCAAGTTGCTGGACGAGTTTGACCTTCCCGTCGTCGGTCATGCTCAATTGATCGCTGATCTCTATGCGATCGGCGGTCGAGCGAATGAGGCTGCTGAACTCCTCAGGAAACAGTGGGGCCTGTGACGCGCGTTCTTGTGCTCGATCCAACCAGCCCTGCTGACGAAATCGGGTTTCTCGCCCTAGGAGAGGCTGTGAAAGCTGTCAGAGGCGTCCCGGCCTGGCTGATACTCGGTGGGTGGATGGTAAGGGCTTGGGTTGGCTCGTCACGGTCTGATGCCCGCATAAGGCCGACGGTCGATGTTGATCTCGGGCTTCTCTCGGTGCGTGCGCCCGAAAAGGTCAAGGCTGTTCCGGGTCGACTGATTGCATCTGGGTTTCGCTCCCAAGACGAGCCCTTCCGCTTGATGCGAGCTGACGGAACGAGGGTCGATCTCCTCATTCCACCCGGCGCGAGCCGACGCGACCCACCCCGGATAGGAAGGCAGGAGGTCTTCGAAGCCCCGGGAACCCGTTTTGCCTTCGAACTGCCTGCCACGCCGGTGACAGTCAAGCTCGGCGGCGAGGAGCTAACCATACAGGTACCTTGCCTTGCTGGAGCTATCGTGGCGAAGGCAGTGGCTCTTGGGCACCGTCGTCCTGCTAGGGCTCGCGTTGACGCGTTGGATGTAGCCGCTTTGCTGGCTGTGTGGGAGCAAGAACCCGAGCCGACGAGATCCCGTCTTGCCAAGGGAAGACGCCGAACGGATGTGAAGCGAGGATTGGCTAGCTTGGCTCGTAACTTCGAGTCTCCTGAGGCTGCTGGGGCCATGTGGGTAGAACAAGAACTTGACTCCCGGAGGGAATCACTTAAGGCCGTGGCTCGAGCCGCTGCCTTGCTCGATTCACTCGCTGAAGGGGCGGGTCCCTAGGTTCGGTCTCCCGGCACCGGCCGTCCCCCGGGCCGACAGCAGCAAGCGCGCCGCCACGGCCACCAGCAGGAGCCCGAACAGGACCGCCGAGAGCAACGGATCCATGCGTACCGAGACCAGCGAAGCCAGGAAGGCGAACAGGACTCCCGCTCCGCCCGCCACCGCGGCCACGGAAAGGTCCGCATCTCCGCGCCGGACGTTCTGGATCGTCCCCACCAGTGCCGTGGGGACGATCACTGCCAGCGACGTGCCCTTGGCCACGGCTTGCGGGACCGAGGCCAGCAGGACCAGCGCGGGGACCATGACGATGCCTCCACCGACCCCCAGGAGACCGGCCAGCGCCCCGGCCACCACCCCCACCGCAACCAGAAGCGCGCTCACTCCCACGTCGATGGTAGTGGTCCCGACCGAGGTCACCTCGACCGGGAGCAGGGCGGCGGCCAGGAGCATGAAGCCGGCGAACGCGATCCGAAGGGTGCGCTCCGGCAGCCGGCGAAGCGCTCGGGTGCCGGCCACGGTGCCCACGGCCGCACCCACGGTCAACAGGAGGGCCGCCATCCAGTCCACGGCGCCTTCGATCGCGTACCCCAGCGCTGCGGCCACGGCGATGGGGACGATCGCGGCCAGGGAGGTGGCGTGGGCCTTCCGCTGGGCCATCCCACCGAGGATCACCAGCCCGGGGACGATGAGGATCCCGCCCCCCACCCCGAAGAGACCGGACATCGCTCCGGCAGCCGCCCCGACGCCGGCGGCCACGAGGGCGGAAGCCCGGGTCGCCGCAGGCCTGGCCACCCGTCGAGGATACGCGGGGCGGGGCGGGACACCGGCCGTACAATCGAAGCCGTGGCCGATTCCCCCCTCCTGGCGCCGCTCAACCCGGTTCAGCGCGAGGCCGTCCTTCACACCGATGGCCCCGTCCTCATCGTGGCCGGGGCGGGCTCGGGGAAGACCAGGATTCTGACGCACCGGATCGCCTACCTGATTCGGGAGCGACAGGTTCCGCCGGGGGCCGTCCTGGCCATCACCTTCACCAACAAGGCCGCACAGGAGATGCGCGAACGCATCGAGTCCCTGCTGGGGTCGAGGGTGTCGCGGGCGATGTGGATCCTGACGTTCCACTCGGCGTGCGCCCGGATCCTCCGTCGCGAGCACGAGCTCCTGGGCCTCCCGTCGCACTTCACTATCTACGACGAGGCCGACTCCGAGCGGGTCATCAAGATGGCCCTGGAAGCCATGGGAGTGGATCCCAAGCGGTTCCATCCCAAAGCGGTGGGGGCGGCGATCGGCAAGGCCAAGGACAACCTCCTGTCGGCCCGGGAGTTCGCCGAGGCGGCGGGGAACTGGTACGAGCGCCAGGTCGCCGAGGTGTACCTCGAGTACGAACGGCGCCTGGCGGGGGCGGGAGCGGTCGACTTCGACGACCTGATCCTCCGAACCGTGAAGCTGTTCCGGGAGCATCCCCCCGTCCTGGAGCACTACCAGGAGCGATTCCGATACATCCACATCGACGAGTACCAGGACACCAACCGGGCCCAGTACCACCTGGTCAACCAGCTTGCCGCCAAGCATCGCAACGTCTGCGTGGTGGGGGACGCGGACCAGGGGATCTATTCGTGGAGAGGGGCCACGATCCAGAACCTCCTGGATTTCGAGCACGACTATCCCGATGCCGCCGAGTTCATCCTCGATCAGAACTACCGATCGACGCGGACGATCTTGGAAGTAGCCAACGCGCTGATCGAGCACAACCTCCAGCGCAAGCCGAAGAACCTGTGGACGGACTCCGAGCACGGATCGCCGGTGACCCGGTACCGGGCCGAGGACGAGCACGACGAGGCCTGGTTCATCGCCCAGCAGGTCGAGCGACTGGTGGGCGACGAGGCCGAGCACCGGTACGGAGACCTCGCCGTGTTCTACCGAACCAATGCCCAGTCCAGGGTGGTAGAGGACGTGTTCATGAAAGCGGGGATCCCGTACCGCGTGGTCGGGGGGGTACGGTTCTACGAGCGCCGGGAGGTCAAGGACGTCCTGGCGTACCTGCGGGTCCTGGTGAACCCGCAGGACGCCGTGTCGGTCCGCCGGGTGATCAACACGCCGAAGCGGGGGATCGGGGACCAGACCGTGGCCGCCCTGGAGGGCTTCGCCCGCGACGAGGAGATCACGCTGCTGGATGCGTGCCGGAAGGCCGGTGAGATCGCCGTGCTGTCGCCCCGGGCCATCGGCGCGGTGGCGGGGTTCGTGGACGTCATGGATCGCCTGACCTCGATCCTCCGAGAGGACGGACGCCCCTCACGGATGATCGAGGCGTCGTTCAACGAGACCGGATACTGGGCCGAGCTCGACGCGCAGCGCACCGTGGAGGCGGAGACCCGGAAGGAGAACCTCAAGGAGCTGGTCGGCGTGGGGGCGGAGTTCGAGGCCCGGTTCCCCGACCTGGGCCTTCCGGAGTTCCTCGAGCAGGTGGCCCTGGTCAGCGAGCAGGACGAATACGACGAGGCGGCGTCCACTGTCACGCTGATGACCCTCCACAACGCCAAGGGTCTGGAGTTCGAGGTGGTGTTCATCGCCGGGATGGAGGACGGGGTGTTCCCCCACTTCCGCTCGATGACCGATCCCGACGAGCTGGAGGAGGAACGACGCCTGGCGTACGTGGGGATCACTCGTGCTCGCCGCCGCCTGTACATCACCCACGCCTGGAGCCGTTCGCTGTTCGGGGTCTCGTCCTACAACCCCCCATCCCGGTTCCTCAACGAGATTCCCACAGAGCTGATCGAGGAGATCGAGCGGGGCGACGGCGGGGTCGAGGACGCGCCGGCGTTCCCCGCGGGCCCTCCTCCCGACGTGGCCTCGGGCGACACCGTGCTCCACGACCGGTTCGGCGAAGGGGTGGTCATCACGGTGTCGGGCCAGGGGCACGACGCCGAGGCCCTGGTCCGCTTCGAAGACGAAGGAGAGAAGCGGCTCCTCCTGGCCTACGCGCCGCTGAAGAAGGTGGGCTGACAGGGTCAGGGAGCGGCGCTGGGGTCGACGTACACGTCCCCCCAGTGGATCTTGATCGGCAGGGTGATGAGCCCGCCCCGCTTCCCGGCTACCGGTGTCCCATCGAGTTCGTATTGCCTGCCCTTGCAGTCCGCGTACCGGTCGCCGAGGACCTCCAGCAGGCAGTTCGCCGGCTCCGCCACCGCATGGGGCTCCCCGTCCCCGGTCCGGCCCAGGTACACCCCGGCCAGGACTTCCCGGGCCGTGGCGGGGGCCACGCTGTCGACCCTGCCGACGAGCTCGTACGGCGGACCCGGCCGCTTGAACAGCAGGAGAGTCACCACCAGAAGGATGACCAGGCCGAGTGCGATCGATCCGATGACCCACTGGATGCCCAGCGTCCCCCGGAAAGGCCCCAGGGGCCCGATCGTCGATCCGGTCTTGACTCCGGGCGCGCGAAGGCGAACGCGAGGGGGCATGGGACCATTATCACCGGTCGCCGGGGGGCTCGGCCAAGCGGGTAGACTGCGCTGCCGTGCCCCAGAAGCACCGGATCGTGATCGCCAAGCCCGGTCTCGACGGCCATGACCGCGGAGCCAAGGTGGTCTCCCGCGCGCTCAGGGACGCCGGCTACGAGGTGATCTACACGGGGCTCCACCAGACGCCCGAGCAGATCGCCGAAGCCGCGATCCAGGAGGACGCCGATGCGGTCGGCCTGTCGATCCACTCCGGGGCCCACATGACGCTGTTCCCCCGGGTGGTCAAGCTGCTCCGCGAGCGAGGTGCGGACGAGGTGGTGGTGTTCGGGGGAGGCATCATCCCCAAGGAGGACATCCCCCGACTGAAAGAGGCGGGCATCGAGAAGATCTTCACCCCGGGGGCGCCCACATCCGAGATCGTGTCCTGGCTCCAGGCCCGCCTGGGGAACGGATAGGCGACCGGCCATGGATCTGTACGAGTACCAGGGCAAGGACCTGTTCCAACGCTACGGGATCCCTCTCGTCCCGCGCGAGGTGGTCGCGTCACCGGCGGAGGCGCGGGCGGCGGCCGGTCGTTTGGGCCGGGTCGCGGTGAAGGTCCAGGTCCAGGTGGGCGGCCGTGGCAAGGGAGGCGGCATCGTCTTGGCGGAGACCCCCGCCGACGCGGAGCGGGCCGCCCGCAAGATGCTCGAGGATGGGTTCGGCGGGATGCCGGTCACCCGGGTCCTCCTGGAACGGGCCGTGGACATCCGCCAGGAGTTCTACATGGCCATCACCCTTGACCGCGGGGAGAAGCGGTACGTCGCCATGACCTCGACGGAGGGCGGCGTGGACATCGAGGAGGTCGCGGCCCGCAGTCCGCAATCCATCCGCAGGGCACCGATCGATCCGCTGCTGGGGCTCAAGCCGTTCCACAGCCGGCTACTGGTGGGGGCGTACCCGGACGAGGCCAGGAAGCATGCCGCCGAGCTCTTGGGAAAGCTCTACGAGCTCCTGCTGGACGTCGATGCCTCACTCGTGGAGGTGAACCCGCTGGCGCAGCTCGGCGACGGGCGACTCGTCCCCCTGGACGCCAAGGTGACCCTGGACGACAACGCCCTGTACCGCCACCCGGATCTGGCCGAGCTGGCCAAGGCCTTCAGCCTGGACCCCACCGAGGCCCGGGCCAAGGAGAAAGGGCTCCAGTACGTGAAGCTCGACGGTGAGGTCGGGATCATCGGGAACGGCGCCGGCCTGGTGATGGCCACCCTTGACGTGGTTCAGCAGACCGGCGGGAAGGCGGCGAACTTCCTCGACGTAGGTGGCGGCGCCAGCGCCGACCTCATGGCCACGTCGCTGGAGGTGATCCTGTCCGACCCCGCTGTGCGCTCGGTCCTGGTCAACATCTTCGGGGGCATCACCCGCGGTGAGCTTGTGGCACAGGGCATCCTCGAGGCCCTGAAGCGCGTGGAGGCCCGCGTTCCCATCGTGGTCCGGCTGGACGGCACGAACGCTGAGGAGGGCCGGAAGATCCTGGCCGAGACCGGTCATGAGCGGATCGTTCCTGCGGCCACGATGCTCGAAGGCGCCGGGAAGGCCGTCGAGCTGGCCAGGAGCGGGTAGATGGCCGTCCTCCTTGACCGAGAGACCAGGGTCCTGGTCCAGGGCATCACCGGGAAAGAAGGAGCGTTCCACACGCTCCGCAATCGCTCGTACGGCACCCAGGTGGTGGCCGGCGTGACGCCCGGGAAGGGTGGCCGGGACGTGGAGGGGATCCCGGTGTTCGACACCGTGGCCGAGGCCGCGGCCGAGACCGAGGCCGACGCGTCACTGATCTTCGTCCCCGCCCCGTTCGCGGCGGACGCCATCCTGGAGGCTGCGGACGCCGGGGTGAGGCTGATCGTGTGCATCACCGAGGGCATCCCCGTCCTGGACATGGCCCGCACCTACAACTACCTGCGAGGCAAGGACCACATCGTGATCGGGCCGAACTGCCCCGGCTTGATCTCGCCCGGGAAGGCGAACCTGGGGATCATCCCCGGGGAGATCTGCACCGAAGGCCCGGTGGGGCTGGTGTCCCGCTCCGGGACCCTCACCTATCAGGTGATGAACGACCTCACCCAGCAAGGGGTCGGGCAGTCCACATGCATCGGCATCGGCGGAGACCCGATAGTCGGCACGAACTTCATCACGGCGCTGTCGCTGTTCCAGGAAGACCCGCAGACCCGGGTGGTGGTGCTGATCGGGGAGATCGGCGGCAACGACGAGGAACAGGCCGCCCGGTACATCGAGGAGCACGTCACCAAGCCGGTGGTGGCCTACGTGGCCGGATTCACCGCTCCTCCCGGCAAGCGGATGGGACACGCCGGGGCCATCATCACCGGCTCGAAGGGCACCGCCCAGGCCAAGGCCGAGGCGCTCGAGGCCGTCGGCGTCAAGGTGGGCCGGAACCCCACCGAGGTCGCCGAGCTGGCCCAGGCTGCCGTGTCGTGAGCGTCCGGCCCGGTCCGGGTCGCCCAGATACCGCCTTCTCTCCGCACTCTCCGTCCTTGCTCACCGCCGGGTGGCGCCCGGCGCTCGCCCATGCCGGGATCGCGTTCCTGGCCACGATCGGCCTGGGGGTGGCGGTCGCCGCCCTGCGATTCGCCACGGAGGGGGGCTCGGTGTTGAGGATCCCCCGGGGCGGAGCCCTGGTGTTCGCGCTGTTCCACCGGGTGCCGATCGAGGTCGAGGTGCCTGCTCCGTCGCCGGCCTCGTTCGGCGACCTGGACATCTCCGTGTCCTTCACCGGCGCCCTGGTGGGGGGAACGCTCCTGGCGATGTGGCTCCTGTATCGAGGCGGCGCCGCGGTGGCCCGGACGACCTCGGGATCTCCGTGGGCCCGGGCTCTCCACGGCGCCAAGGTGGCGCCCCCCTACGCCCTTCTGGCCGTGGTGATCTCGCTGCTGGCCTCGGTCCCGGCCGGCGTGGCCGGCCTTGGATCGGAGGGGGCCTCTCTGCACCCCTCGCCGCTTGGGGCTCTGGTGTGGCCGCTCCTGCTGGCCTCGGGGGCAGGGGCGGCCGGGGGGCTGTCGGCGGCCGGCCCAACGCTGTTCGGCGGGCCGTTCGGGAGCCTCCGGGGACCGGCGGCCGGTGGGTGGCGGATGGCCTGGCTGGCGGTCCTGTTGGGAACCGTGGGCGTCCTGGTGGTGGCGGGCCTCGACCCTCAGAGGACTCGAGCGTTCTTCGACGGGGCCGTCCGGGTGACGAACCCGGGGACCGCGGTGGCCTCCACCCTGTTGTTCCTCCCCAACGCGGGAACCGGTGCAGCGGTGGCGGCCATGGGCGGCAGCGTGGACCTGGAGGCCCCCGGGCTGTCCTGCGCGGTGATGTCCTACGGACGGTTTCCCGCGGGGCTGTCGACGCGGTCCGCACCGATCGAGACCGTGGGCCTGGACCGGTGCGCGGCGCTTCCGTTCGAGCTGGACGCCGCCCCGCTCGGGTACTTCCTGTTCCTGCTGGTGCCGGTGGTGGCCACGATCGCCGGGGGGTGGGGGGCGGCCGGGCTGGAAGGTGCGGGCACCCCGGGAGCCGGCGCCCGGGCGGGAGCGCTGAGCGCCCCGGTGTTTGCCGCGGCGACGTGGGGCTTCGCGTACCTTTCCCGGGTCTCCTACGAAGCCGCCGTAGTGGGTTTCGGCGGCGAGGTCACCTTGGGGCCGGACCTGTGGGGAGCGTTCTTCCTACCGCTCGGGTGGGGGCTGGCCGGCGGCGCGGTGGGCGGTGCGTTGGCGGGACGACCCCGGGCCCGGGACGACCCCGGGCCCGTGGAAGAAACCGGTCCTTAAGCCACCGGCGGCGGCGGCGTGATGACCTTGCTCTCCTGGAACCGAACGTAGGCTCCGTACGCGATCACCAGGCCCAGGATGAGGCCGATGAACGCTCCGTACTTGATGGCGCTGAGCTTGGTCAGGAAGGCGATCAGCGTGAACAGGGCGGTCGCTCCGGCGATGCCTGCCCCGATGAGCGCGGGCGAGGTCGTGCCCAGGGGGATGCTCACCCCCGCGGCGAGCAATCCCTCCCACGCGAGCATGACGATGACCAGCAGGGCCACCAGGATCCCGAGGCCGTTGAAGCCGCTCACGTTGCCCGAGATCCCGAGTGCCTCGCCGAACTCTCCGACGTCCACTCCCTGCCAGGGAAGGAACAGGTCGATGAACAGGATCAGTCCGGCCACGAGGAGGATCTTCTGGCCCGTGGTCACCCGATTCATGTCGAACCCTCCCGGACGCTGCGGTTGAGCCATGCGGTCACTCCTTTCCTGTCATTCCACGGGCGCCTGAAAAGGCGCCCAGGGCTGATTCAACCGTACGCCCCAACGAGCAGTCAAGGATGGGGCCGCTGGTGAGACCCCCGGCGAGCAGGGAAGGTTACGTCCTGATCTGCCGCTGACGGACCACCCCGATCAGCGTGGCGGCCACGGCGGCCCCGAGCGCGACGAATGGAGCCGGGGTGGGGGAGAAGTAGTCCGGGGCCCCGATCAGGGTCCGGGCCGTGGCCACGGCGGCGACCGCCGCGAGGACCGTGTAGGTCAGCGATGCTCTGCGACCGGGTCCCATGCCCAGGATCACCGGCACCAGGGCGGCGGTGCTCCCGGCCAAAAGACCGAGGCACGCGAGGAACGGTGCGCTCGCGCGGGGGACCCAAACGGCGAGGGGGAACGTCAACGTGCCCGAGCGGTGCCACGGCGCAACGGTGGCCAGGAGGCCCACCAGCAGCAAGGCCCCCGCGACCAGATCCGGGCGTTGAGAAACGGGAACGGGCGCAGGCGTGGCCGGGGTCGGTGCGCCCACCTCCCGAGCCGCGCACTCCCGGCACAGGACCCGGCCCCGGACCGGGATCGAACAGGCCAGACAGGCCGGCCGCTCACAGACGGCGCAACGATCGACGGCCGGGCGATCGGCATGGACCGAGCATCGTCGCTGGACGACCTGCTCCGGGGCTCCCACCTCCGGCCGATTCTCCCATGGGCGATATGCTCGCCGCCGTGGAGATCGCGGTCCTGGCCTCCGGAGCGGGAACGAACCTCCAGGCCCTTCTCGACGATCCCGTGGTGGGGCGGCATGTGGCGCTGGTGGTTTCAGACCGGGAGGATGCCGGCGCCCTGGAACGGGCTCGTTCGGCCGGGGTGCGAGCCGTTCATCTCGATCCGCGAGCCCACCCCTCAAGGGAGTCTCACGATCTGGCCCTCCGGGACCTCCTGGCCGAGGCGGGCATCGACGTGGTCTGCCTGGCGGGGTACATGCGGATCCTGACCCCCGGCGTGGTCCGGCCCTTCTGGGGGCGGATGGTGAACGTCCATCCCTCGCTCCTTCCCGCGTTCCCCGGCGCTCGCGCCGTCCAAGAGGCGCTGGCCTGGGGGGTGAAGGTCACCGGCGTGACCGTGCACCTCGTCGACGAGGAGGTGGACCACGGGCCGATCCTGGCTCAGGAGGCGGTGCCGGTTCACGACGGAGACGACCACGTGTCGCTTCACGCCCGCATCCAGGAGGTCGAACATCGCCTGTATCCCGCGGTGGTGCGCCTGTTCATCGAGGACCGGGTCCGCCTCCAGGGCCGCACGGTGAGGATCGTCGACCCGGCCGGCGCCCGGCTTCGGGCCAAGCCGTAACGGCGGGTCCTTAGCCCGGCGGTGGCTGGCCGGCGGGTGGAGGCTGAGGCGGAAACTGCTGCGGAGGGGGCGGAGGCTGCTGGTGCTGCTGCTGTTGCTGTTGCTGGTAATAGCCCTGCCCGTATCCTGGTACCGGGCGGTCCGGGAGCTTGGGGGCTTCCCTCAGCGCCGCGAACCCGCCGGCCACGATCAGCAGGCCTCCCGCGATCCCAACGTACAGGCCGTATCCCAGCGTATCCAGGTTCAGGATCAGCGCGATGATGGTCGCGGCTAGGCCCATCCCTCCGGTTGCCAGCAGAGCGATGCCTATGCCCTTCCTCGGGGGACGGGTGCGGAGCGTCATCGCCAGGATGCCCAGGACCAACGAACCCAGGGCCGCCGGCGCGGCCAGCAGCCCCGACCACTGCTCGAAGCCATTGGTGCTGGCCGAGAAACTCTCGCCGAGGAAGTCCAGGCTGATGCTGGCCCATGGAAGGAACAGAGACACGGCCAGGACCACTGCTCCCGTCGTGGCCAGGATGCCTCCCCAGGGCGCCACGGTGGCGCTCGGGGTCTGCGCCTGAGGCTGGGGATACGCCATCGGTGCAGGATTCTTGCCGAGCGGGCCGCCCCGCGCAAACGTGCGCTAGGCTCCTCGCTCGTGGGGGACGAGCGTGGTGAGCGGCTCCCTGTCCGGCGAGCGCTGATCTCCGTCTCGGACAAGGAGGGAGTGGCCGAGCTCGCCGCAGGCCTCGCCGAGCTCGGCGTCCACCTCGTCTCCACGGGATCAACCGCAGAGGAGCTCCGCCGCGCCGGGCTCGAGGTGGAGGCGGTCTCGGAAGTCACCGGGTTCCCCGAGATGCTGGACGGCAGGGTGAAGACCCTGCACCCAGCGATCCACGGGGGGGTCCTGGCCGACCGGTCGAACCCCAAGCACCTCGAGGAGCTAGCCGCGCTGGGGATCGAGCCGTTCGACCTGGTGGTGGTGAACCTCTACCCGTTCGCCCGCACGGTGACCTCGGGAGCCTCGTGGCCGGAGGTCATGGAGCAGATCGATATCGGGGGGCCAACCCTGGTCCGAGCCGGGGGGAAGAACCATGGATCCGTGGCCGTGGTGGTGAGCCCGCTTCGGTATCCGGAGGTCCTCGGCGAGCTCCGGGCGCACGGAGGGCTCGACCTCATCACCAGGCGGGAACTGGCCGCGGAGGCTTTCGCCCACGTGGCGGCGTACGACGCCGCCATCGACGCGTGGTTCCGCGGAACGGGCGCCAGGCTGCCCGGAGCGCTCACCGTCGGACTGGAGCATCGAGCCGACCTCCGGTACGGAGAGAACCCCCATCAACGAGCTGCCCTGTACCGGGAGATGCTCGGCCCCGGGCCCCTGGGCGGGGCCGAGGTCCTCCAGGGCAAGGAGATGTCGTTCAACAACTGGCTCGATGCCCAGGCGGCCCGGGACCTGGCCGGGATGCTCGCGGAGCCCGCCGTGGTGATCGTCAAGCACCACAACCCGTGCGGAGCTGCCGTGGCCGGCACCGTTGCCGCGGCCTACGGCCGGGCGGTGAACTCGGATCCGGTGTCGGCGTTCGGTGGCGTGGTGGCGTTCCACGGAGAGGTGGATGAGCAGGCGGCCGAAGCGATGCGGGAGGTGTTCACCGAGGTCGTGCTGGCACCCTCGTTCACGAGCGGGGCGTTGGAGGCGTTCGCGGCCCGGTCGAACCTCCGAGTGGTGCGAGCCCCGATCCACCGTCCTGGAAGACGCCTGGAGGTCCGGCCCGTCGATGGAGGAGCGCTGGTCCAGGAGGAGGACGGCGTCAACGAGAGTCGTCTGGACATGAAGGTGGTCAGCGAACGGGAGCCGTCGGAACGGGAGTGGGATGACCTCCTGTTCGCGTGGACGGTGGCGGCCCGAGTGAAGTCGAACGCCATCGTCCTGGCCTCCGAGCGGGCCACCGTGGGGGTGGGAGCGGGACAGATGAGCCGCGTGGACGCCGTGGACATCGCCTGCCGGAAGGCCGGAGAACGGGCCCGGGGCTCGGCCCTGGCCTCCGACGCGTTCTTCCCGTTCGCGGATGGGATCACCCGAGCCGCGGAAGCGGGGGTCACGGCGGTCATCCAGCCCGGCGGATCAGTGCGCGACGAGGAGGTCCTGGCCGAGGCCGACGAGCACGGGATGGCCATGGTCTTCACCGGCCGGCGTCATTTCCGTCACTGAGGGTCGGACCGGACGAGTCGGTACGCCCCCGCCCGAGACCGCCATGCGGCCCATCGGCCCCCGTCCTCGCGAAACGGCTATGCTCCCGCCGGGGAGTCCAGCAGACGAAGGGAGGGGACATGCGAGGCATGTCGAAGGCGGTGATCCTTGTGGCCGTCCTGGCGGTGGTGGCCACCGCGTGCACCAGGGAGGAAGAGCCCGAGCCGGCCGCGGCCCCCACCGGAGAGTCTCCGGCGGCGGGCGAAGAAGCGGCGGCGGGGAGCCTCCTCGACGAAATCCAGCAGCGAGGGATCCTCCGGTGTGGCGTCAACAACACCGTCCCCGGCTTCGGCTTCGAGACGGCCGAGGGGGAGATCGAGGGCTTCGATATCGACTTCTGCAAGGCGTTCGCCGCAGCCGTGCTCGGCACCGACAGTCCTGAGGAAGGGACCCACTACGAGCTCAGCCCCGTCGACGCGGACGCGCGGTTCAACGCGCTGCGTGCCGGAGAGTTCGACGTCCTGGTCCGGAACACCACCTGGACCAGCAGCCGGGACGGCGGCGACGGCGAGGCGGTGGCCTTCGCCCACCCGAACTACTACGACGGCCAGGCCATCCTGGTGCCTCAAGGGCAGTTCAGCTCGATCGAGGACCTGGACGGGGCAGCCATCTGCGTCAGCGCGGGGACCACTACCGAGCTGAACCTGGCCGACTACTTCGGAGCACGGGATCTGGACTTCGAGCCCGTCGTTCTGGAGGACTACGAGGTGATCTTCGAGGACTTCCGCCAGGAGCGCTGCGACGCGGTGACCGGAGACCGGTCGGCGCTGGCCGGCCTCCTGCCGACTTGGGAGGAAGACGTCGGGCGTCTGGAGATCTTCGACGACGTCATCTCCAAGGAGCCGCTGGCTCCCGGCGTGGTCGATGGAGACCCCAGGTGGTTCGACGTGATCAACATCGTGGTCAACGGGATCATCCTGGCCGAGGAGCTCGGAGTGACCAGCGAGAACGTGGAGCAGGAGGCCGAGAACCCCTCGGACCCGTTCATCGGGGCCCTGCTGGGCGTGCCGGTGGAGGAGGGCGAGGAGGTCGGCCTCGGTTTCGACCCGGGGATCGGGATCGAGCCGACGTTCATGCAGAACGTGCTGGCGGCTGTGGGGAACTACGGAGAGATCTTCGACCGCAACCTCACCCCGCTGGACATCGAGCGGGGGATCAACGCCCTGTGGACGGACGGCGGCATCCAGTACGCCATCCCGTTCCGGTAGGCCGAAGGGCCGGCTGAGCCGCCGGCCCGGTTCCACACCGGGCCCCGCACTCGTATCCTTCCCTCGTGGCCACCGCCGCCCCGGCCGCCAGGCCCCCGCTGTGGCGAAACGTCCGGTTCCTTCGCCTCGTGGGCCAGGTCATCTTCCTGCTCGCCCTGGTGGTTGTGGCTCGTGAGGTGTTCCTGAACCTGGAGTTCGGAGTGGAGCGGCAGGGCGTGGACCTCTCCTTCGACTTCCTCCAGCGACGGGCGGGGTTCGGCATCAAGGAAGGCATCGCCTACAGCCCCAGCGAGAGCTTTCTCAAGGCCTACACGGTCGGCGTGGTCAACACGATCGTCGTGGCCGCGTCGGGCATCGTCCTGGCCACGGTGCTCGGCCTGGTGCTGGGGGTGGCCCGGCTGTCGTCGAACTGGCTGGTCCGGAAGATCGCCCAGGGCTACGTGGAGCTGATCCGGAACATCCCGGTGCTGGTTCAGATCATCTTCTGGTTCGTGGCCGTGGTCCTGGCCCTTCCGGCGATCGAGGGCGGCGTCTCGCTCGGCGACGTGGCCTTCGTCTCGAACCGGGGGACGGCCCTTCCGTGGTTCCGTCTGGAGCCCGGAGCGGGAGTGTGGGCCCTGTTCCTGGCGGTCGCGGTGGCGGCGGCCTGGTCCGCGAGAAGGTGGCGAACCCGATTGGCCGAGCGAACCGGGGCTACCTCCAGGCGGGCATGGTGGTCACTGGGCACCTTCCTGGCGGTCGCCGCCGCCGGCTTCCTGCTTACGGGGACTCCACTGGCCGGGCAGGTCCCCGAGCTCGAACGGTTCGGCTACCGGGGCGGGCTTCAGGTCAGCCCGGAGTTCACGGCGCTGCTCCTGGGGCTGGTGATCTACACCGCGGCATTCATCGCGGAGATCGTGCGGGGGAGCATCCAGGCCGTTCCCAGGGGCCAGAAGGAGGCCGCGGAAGCGCTGGGCCTCTCCCGGCGGCAGCAGCTCCGTCTGGTGGTGCTTCCGCAGGCGCTGCGGGTCGCCATCCCGCCGCTTAACAGCCAGTACCTGAACCTGACCAAGAACACCAGCCTGGCCCTGGCCATCGGATACCCGGATGTCGTCAACGTGTCCAACACGATCATCAACCAGGCCGGCCGGGCCACCCAGATGCTCCTGTTGATCATGGGCACCTACCTGGCCATGAGCCTGATCATCTCGCTGGCGATGAACGGGCTGAACCGGATGGTCACCACCAGGGGCGAGCTCCGGTGAGCATCCGCGGCGCGGTCCCCGAGGACCTCGAGCGCGGGCGGGTGGCCGTCGGTGAGGAGCCGGTGGTGGAGGTGGCTCCGGAGCGCACCCCTGCCACTCCGGGAGAGTGGATCCGACGGAACCTCTTCTCGAGCTGGTTCAACGGCGTCCTCACCGTGCTGAGCGCGGGCTTCGTCGTATACGTGGGCTTCCGCCTGCTCCGGTTCGTCTTCGTGACCGGCGACTGGTCGGTGTTCAAGGCCAACCTCCGCGTGTTCATGGTGGGGCGGTTCCCCCTCGAGGAGCTGTGGAGGGTGTGGACCGTGGCCTACGTCCTCTGCGTCCTGGCCGGCCTGTCGCGGGGGGCTCTGCCGCCGATCCCCTGGACCGCCGGCCGGTTCGCCCTGTCGGTCCTGCTTGGTGCGGCCGTGGGGGGTGCGCTCCTGTACCTCCTGGAAAGCGGGCGGGTGTGGGCGCTCCTGGGGTTGGCGCTCGCTCTGTACGTGGGGACCTCACTGGCCGGACGACGGCTCGGCCGGCGTGTTCGAACGCCGCTCCTGGTGGGGTGGATCTTGGCCTTCCCGGCGATCGTGTTGATCCTGTCACTGGGGGACGTGAGGGCCGAGCAGTGGGGCGGCATGCTCCTGAACCTCGTCGTGGCCATCGTGGCCATCTTCGTCTCGTTCCCTCTGGGCATGCTGCTGGCGCTGGGCCGCCGGAGCACCCTTCCGGCCCTCTCCGCCTTCTGCGTGGGGTTCATCGAGCTGGTGCGGGGAGTGCCGCTGGTCATCCTGCTCATCTTGGGCAGGTTCGTGCTTCCGCTGCTGCTCCCCCCGGGATGGTCCCCGCCTCAGATCATCCGGGCCATGATCATGATCACCATCTTCAGTGCCGCCTACGTGGCCGAGGTAGTCCGGGGCGGCCTCCAGGGGATCCCTTCCGGCCAGTACGAGGCCGCCCGGGCGCTGGGGCTTTCCACGTCCCGCATGATGGCGCTGGTGATCCTGCCCCAGGCCCTCCGGTCGACGATCCCTCCGATGATCGGGCACTTCATCAGCGTGTTCAAGGACACGTCGCTGCTGGCCGCGTTGGGGATCTTCTCGGACCTCCTGGCCACGGCCCGCCGGGCGTCACTGGCGCACGAGTTCATCGGCCATGGGGCGGAGGCCCTGCTCCCCGCGGCGGTTATCTTTTGGGCCATCGCATTCTCGATGTCCCGGTGGAGCCAGCGGGTCGAGCGACGGGTCGGTGTGGGGGAGCGATGAACAGCGCTGCGGTGACCGAGGGGACGAACCGGGAGATGATCGTGGCCCGGGAGGTCACCAAGTCCTTCGGCAGCTTCCAGGCCCTTCGGGGGATCACCCTGACGGTGCGACGCGGAGAGGTCGTGGTGATCGTGGGTCCCTCCGGTTCGGGCAAGTCCACGTTCATCCGGACCGTCAACCGGCTGGAGCGGCACGATGGAGGCCAGATCGTGGTCGACGGGATCGAGCTCACCGACGACATCCGGAACATCGAGCGGATCCGCAGCGAGATCGGCATTGTGTTCCAGTCGTTCAACCTGTTTCCCCACCTCCGGGTGATCGACAACATCACCCTGGCTCCGCGGAACGTCCGCCGGTGGCCTCGTGCCAAGGCCGAGGAGAAGGCCCGGGAGTTCCTGGAGCGAGTGGGGATCCCCGAGCAGGCGGGCAAGTACCCGGCGCAGCTCTCGGGGGGACAGCAGCAACGGGTGGCCATCGCCCGGGCCCTGGCCATGGAGCCGAAGATCATGCTGTTCGACGAGCCCACCTCCGCGCTGGACCCCGAGATGATCAAGGAGGTCCTCGAGGTGATGAAGGAGCTGGCCCGCTCGGAGATGACCCTGGTGGTGATCACCCACGAGATCGGGTTCGCCAAGGAAGTGGCCGACCGGGTGCTGTTCTTCGACGCGGGAAGGGTTGTTGAAGAGGCGCCACCCGGAGAGTTCTTCTCCAGTCCCCAGAACGAGCGGACCAAGCAGTTCCTGTCGCAGATCCTGATCTGACCCCGGTTACGATGGGCCGGTGACCGCACGCGTCATCGACGGCAAGGCCATGGCGGCGGAGATCCGGGGGGAAGTGGCCCAGCGTGTCCGGGCCCTGGCGGCCCAAGGCCGGACCCCGGGCCTGGCGGCGGTTCTGGTCGGGGAGGACGAGGCCTCCCGCATCTACGTGGGGGCCAAGCAGAAGGCCTGCGCCGAGGTGGGCATCAACTCGGACCGATACGATCTTCCGGCCGACGTCTCCCAGGAGGAGCTCCTCGAACGGATCCACGGGCTGAACGACGACCCCGCGGTCCACGGGATCCTGGTGCAGCTACCGTTGCCGGAGCACCTCTCGGTGCTCGCGGTCCACGAGGCCATCGCGACGGCCAAGGACGTCGACGCCCTGACCCCAGCGAGCGTGGGCCGGTTGGTGCGGGGAGAGGCCACGTTCCTGCCGGCCACTCCCGCGGGCATCGTGGAGATGCTGGCTCGCTCCGGCATCCCCACCTCCGGCCGGGAGGCGGTGATCGTTGGCCGGGGGGCATTGGTGGGGATGCCGCTGGCGATCATGCTGGCGCAGAAGACCGACCGGGGGAACGCCACGGTCACCATGTGCCACACGGCCACTCGAGACCTGGCTTCCCATACCCGGCGGGCCGACATCCTGGTCGCAGCGGCGGGAAGGCCCCGGACGGTGACGGCGGACATGGTGAAACCGGGCGCGGCGGTGATCGACGTGGCGGTCAATCGTACCGCCGACGGCCTGGTGGGTGACGTGGCCTTCGACGAGGTGTCCGAGGTCGCCGGGTGGATCACGCCGGTGCCCGGCGGAGTGGGACCGCTGACGGTGGCCATGCTCCTGGTGAACACGGTCACCGCAGCGGATCATGTGGCCGTGGGTGGATGACCCGCTCCGACAGCCGGTTGGAGCGGATCCTCGACGAAGGCTCGTTCGCGGTGACGGCCGAGGTCGTCCCGCCCCGCAACGCCGACTCGGCGGCGGTGGCGGCCCAGGCCCGGGCGCTGACCGGATACGCGGATGCGGTGAACGTCACCGACAGCCCCACCGGCTCCGCCCACATGTCTCCGGTGGCGGGCGCCGCGATCGTGGCGCGTGAAGGTCTGGAGCCCGTCCTCCAGCTTGCCTGCCGCGACCGAAACAGGCTGGCGCTCCACGGTGATCTCCTCGGAGCCTGGGCGGTGGGGGCCCGGAACGTTCTGTGCCTCACCGGAGACCCCGTCGCCGACCCCGAGGCGGCCGAGGTTCACGACCTTACCGTTCTGGACCTGGTGCGCTTCGCGGTCCAGCTCCGGGACGAGGGGCGGTCGCTCTCCGGCGACCCCGTGGACCCGGCGCCGCGGTACTTCGTCGGTGTCGCCGACGTCCCGTTGGAGCCCGGCTACGACCCCCGCCGGCTGGAGCAGAAGGCCGACGCGGGGGCGGACTTCGTCCAGACCCAGATCGTGTACGACGTCGACGCGCTGGGAGAATGGGTGGACGCGGTTCGGCCCCGGGGGCTCCTGGAGCGGTTGTTCGTCCTGGTTGGGGTTGCCCCCCCACGATCGGCTTCGGCAGCACGGTTCATGCGGGAGAACCTGCCGGGGGTGGTGGTCCCCGACGCCGTCATCGAGCGCCTCGAGGGTTCCCCGGACCCCCGGGAAGCGGGCGTCGACCTGACCGTGGAGATCGTGGCCACCATCCAGAAGATCGACGGCATCGCCGGTGTGCACGTGATGGGCATCGGGAAGGAGGAGCCGGTACGGAAGGTCATCGAGCGCGCCGGGCTGTTGCCCCGGCCATGACCGAGGCCGGTGCGCCGGCCGCGCCCGCCACCCTCCAAGCTCGCCGAGGTGCTCTGGTTCTCCTGGCCGCCGCAGCCCTCCTGGGGATGACCACGTGGTTCTCTGCCTCGGCCGTCATCCCTCAGCTCCGACTGGATTGGGCGCTCACACCCACAGCTGCGGCCTGGCTGACGATCTCCGTCCAGCTCGGATTCGTGGCCGGAGCCCTGGTGTCGGCCACGCTCAACGTGGCCGACGTCTTCCCCGCCCGGCGGGTCATCGCCGTCTCAGCACTTGGTGCAGCTGCGGTGAATTCGCTGGTGACCGTGGCGGATGGCGCCGGTCTCGGTATCGTCCTGCGGTTCCTGACGGGGTTCTTCCTTGCCGGGGTCTACCCGCCCGGACTGAAGGTCATGGCCAGCTGGTACCGCTCAGGGGAGCGGGGGACCGCGCTGGGGATCCTGGTCGGGGCGCTCACGCTGGGGTCGGCGATGCCGCACCTGGTGAATGGGCTCGGTGGTCTCCCGTGGAGGACGGTGGTCTTGGCCACGTCTGGGCTGACGGTGGTGGGCGGGCTGGTGGCGGTGCTGCTGGTCCGCGACGGGCCGTATCCGTTCCCTCGGGCGTCCTTCGATCCCTCGCAGGTCCGGAGGGCGTTCGCGAACCGGGCGACCCGGCTGGCCAGCCTTGGCTACTTCGGCCACATGTGGGAGCTGTACGCGATGTGGGCCTGGTTCCTGGTCTTCCTCTCCGAATCGCTGGCGTCGACGGGCCGGCCCGACCCGAATGCAGCGGCCCTGGCCACGTTCGCGGTGATCGGCTCGGGGGCGCTGGGGTGCTGGCTCGGGGGCATCCTGGGGGATCGATGGGGACGGTCGCGGACCACGGCCCTGGCCATGGCCGTCTCCGGCACGTGCGCGCTCTCGATCGGGTGGCTGTTCGGCGCTCCTCCGGCCCTCGTGCTCGCCGTGGGTCTGGTGTGGGGCATCTCCGTGGTGGCCGACTCCGCCCAGTTCTCCACCGCGGTCACGGAGGTTGCCGACCAGTCGTACGTGGGAACGGCGCTGACGCTTCAGCTCGCCGTGGGGTTCACGCTCACGGTGGCCACCATCTGGCTGGTGCCCATCGTCAGGGACGCTCTTTCCTGGGGATGGGCCTTCGCCATGCTGGCCCTCGGGCCCGCGCTGGGGATCGTGGCCATGCTTCGACTGCTGCGCTCGCCGGAGGCCGCCCGCATCGCCGGCGGCCGCGGCTAGCCGGCCTCAATCCTCAGGCGAGGTAACGGGGAGCCCCGCCGGAGGTGCAAACAGAGCGGGATCCAGAGACGCATCGACCTTGAGGTCGAGCAGCTCATCGCGCCTGCCGACTTGGCCGTCGACGAAGGCCTCCCATCTCAGCAGGATTCCGAGCTGGGCATCGATGATCAACTCGTGTCTCTCCGCACCGAGAACGACCAGCTCAGGAGCTGCCCAGGCCAGTTCCTCCTTAGGCTCAGCCTGGGCCCGTATTCCCGGCCGGCCTTGGTGATCTTGTCGAACCGCGGTCAGAATTCGGAGCCCGGAGCTCAGGCTCGAAGGCCGCAGAAGTGCCGGCAGATCGTATGCGCTTGCTTCTCGCTTCGGATCGTCGTTCGTCAAGACAACGGCCCCGTCCGTGGCCCACCAACCCTGGGGATGGATCGCCCACGTGTGATAGCGAGCTGAGCCGGAGTCTGTGTCTCGGGCAACTTCCAAGCGAAGTTGCCAGGGCTGAGCGGTCGCATAGAAGATGCACTCAGCCTCGTAGACCCCCTCCGAGCGTTGCGCTGTCCCTCGACCATGCCAGCGAAGTCGACCCACATCGAGGAGCGCCTCGTTGTCCCACGTGAGCAGCCGTCCAGGGAGCGTGTGCCATGAAGACTCCCGCCTTCGCCAACAGGGCCGCCGCCGTGTCCAGGCTCGGTCGATCCACTCCCGCCGCTCCTACCCGGCCTCGGGGAGCATGGTGTACACGAGGCACTCGCCGCGGAGCACCTCGGTCCCGTCCTGATTCCGGGCCACGCATCGCAGCCTGGTGATGGGCTTGTCGTCTCGGGCTTCGAACCTCGGCCTCCGCCGTGACCGTGTCTCCCACGAACACCGGGGCCAGCTAGTCCCACTCCTGATGCAGGAACACGCTGCCCGCGCCGGGGAGCTCCATGGCCACCAGGGCGTTGAACAGGCCGGCGGCGATGCCCCCCTCGGCGATCAGGCCCCCGAACTTCGTTGAGGCAGCGAATTGTTCATCGAAATGCAGGGGGTTGCGGTCACCGGTGATCCGGGCGTACAGCTCCAGGTCCTCGGCGGTGACCCTGCGGGTCCAGGTCGCCTTGGCCCCGACCTTCGGCGGCTGCCAGGCCACCGCTAGTCCAGGTCGCCGGGCTCGATCCGCTTGAGCCGCCGCTCCCGGACCAGCTCGCTGGACTCGATGAGGCGGTGGAGGTCGCCGGGCTCGTTGAGGGCCCCGGCCAGGACGCCCGACAGGTCTCGCTGGGACACGATCCCCACCAGCTTGCCGCTCTCCAGGACCGGGAGGTGGCGGATCCACTTGTCGGTCATGATGGCCGCGGCTTCACGAAGCGACGTGCTCGGCTCCACGGTGATCAGATCCTTGGTCATCACGTCGGAGACCGGCGTGGCCAGGGGTGTCCCCGTGGCCACCGCTCGGAGGACATCGCGCTCGGTGATGATCCCCAGGAGCTCGTCACGCTCGAGCACCAGGAGCGAGCCGGTCTGCTGGTCCCACATCTTCCGGGCTGCTGCGGCCAGGGAATCGTCGGGACGGTCGGTCACGGCCGCCTTGGTCATCACGTCTGAGATCCTCACGACCGCTCCTCGATGTTCACGTAGGTTTGGTTCCGCGGGCCGATGTAATCCGACTCCGGGCGGATCAGGCGGTTGTCGGCCAGCTGCTCTCGGACGTGGGCCGTCCACCCGCTGATCCGGCTGGCGGCGAACACGCAGGTGAACAGATCCGTGGGGATGCCCAGAGAGTGATACACGCTGGCAGCGTAGAAGTCGACGTTCGGGTAGAGGCCCTTGGCGTCCATGACCACCTTCTCGATCCGCTCGGACAGCTCGTACCACCGGGTGTCGCCGACGCGCTCGCCAAGCTCACGGGCCAGCCGGCGGAGATGGGTGGCCCGGGGATCCTCGGTCCGGTACACGCGGTGCCCGAAGCCCATGACCTTCTCCTTGCGGTCGAGCCGGTCCCGGATGTAGCTCTCCACCTTGTCGACGTCTCCGATCTCCCCGAGCATCTCGAACACGGCCTCGTTGGCCCCTCCGTGCAGGGGACCCTTGAGGGCCGCGATGGCGGCGGTGATCGCCGAATGGATGTCCGCGAGCGTGGAGGCCACCACCCGGGCGGTGAACGTGGAGGCGTTCATGGTGTGGTCGGCGTGAAGGATCAAGCACACGTCGAAGGCCCGGGCAGCCTCCTCCTCCGGCTCGGTCCCGGTGAGCATAGCCAGGAAGTTGGCGGCGTGCGGCAAGGCGGGGTTGGGGGGAACGGGGTCCTGCCCGGTGCGGAGGCGGTGGAAGGTGGCGATCATCGTGGGGAACCTGGCCACCAGGCGGATGGCCTTTCGCTCGTTTGCCTCTGCCGACTGGTCCCACCCGTCCGGGTCGTAGGCCGAGGAGGCGGACACGCTCGTCCGGAGCATCGACATGGGGGAGGTCACTTCGGCGAACGTGGGCATCAGGCCCTGGAGCCAGGAGTCCAGCTCCCGCTCGGCCACCAGCCTCGCCGTGAGGTCCTCGAGCTCCTCCCGGGTGGGCAGCCGCCCATTGTGGATGAGGAAGACGGTCTCCTCGAACGTGGAGTAGGTGGCCAGATCGTGGATGTCGTACCCGGCGTAGAAGAGCTTCCCGAGCTTGCCGTCGATGTCGGAGACCGCGGTCTCCGCGGCCACGACGTCGGCCAGTCCCTTGTCCGTCACGCTCCGGGGAACTATAGCAACCGCCTATCATGGCCCCACATCCGGCGACGAAGGAGCGATCCATGGCGCATCGCGTGACCCTCATTCCCGGCGACGGGGTGGGACCGGAGCTGTCCGAGGCCACCAGGCGGGTGCTGGAAGCCACCGGTGTGGAGCTCGACTGGGACGTCCAGGAGGCCGGCGCCGACGTCATGGACAAGTACGACACCCCGCTCCCCGAGCACGTTCTCGAATCGATCCGCTCGAACGGGGTGGCCATCAAGGGTCCCATCACCACGCCGGTGGGGAAGGGGTTCCGCAGCGTGAACGTGGCGCTCCGGAAGGAGCTCGACCTCTACTGCTGCCTCCGACCGTGCAAGTGGTACCCGGGCGTCCGGACCCGCTACGAGAACGTCGACGTGGTGATCTGCCGGGAGAACCACGAGGACCTGTACGCCGGGATCGAGTTCGAGCAGGGTACCAAGGAGTCCAAGGAGCTGATCGATTTCATCGCCCAGCTGTCGGGCCGCCGGATTCGCGAGGACTCCGGGATCTCGATCAAACCCATCTCGGTGACCGGGACCCGGAGGATCGTCCGGTTCGCCTTCGAGTACGCCCGCCGGGAGGGGCGGAAGAAGGTCACCGCGGTACACAAGGCCAACATCATGAAGTTCTCCGACGGCTTGTTCCTGGAAACCGCCCGCGAGGTGGCCGAGGAATACCCCGACATCGAGTTCGAGGATCGGATCGTCGACAACCTGGCGATGCAGCTCGTGGCCCGGCCGGAGGAGTACGACGTGCTGGTGCTGCCGAACCTCTACGGCGACATCATCTCGGACCTGTGCGCCGGGCTGATCGGTGGGCTGGGTGTTGCTCCGGGAGGGAACATCGGCGACGGGGTGGCGGTGTTCGAGGCCACCCACGGGAGCGCTCCCAAGTACAAGGGGATGAACAAGGTCAACCCCATGGCCATGATGTTCTCGGGCATGCTCATGCTCAGGTACCTGGAGGAGCGCGACGCCGCGGATCGTCTGGAGCGGGCCCTGGCAGCGGTGATCAAGGAAGGGAAGGACGTCACGTACGACATGAAGCCCTCCCGGGACGATCCCACCGCCGTGGGGACGTCCGAGGTCGCCGATGGCGTGATCGAGAAGCTCGAAGCGGGAAATTAGGGAAGTGAGAGCTTGGCCACCGCGGAGGGATGGGGAAGGCGCCGCATCAGGTCGCGGCGGTCCTGCTTGGTGAAGGCCGCGCGCGCCGCCTGCTCCTGTTCGAACAGCCCCTGATCGCCGCTCTCCCAGGCTCTCAGGGCCTCGGTCAGCGCGGCGTCTGAGTCCATCTCGGACCGCGAACGGACCTCTGTTCCGCCCAGCGCGAATACCGCCGCCACGGCCGGGCCCGCGCAGTGGGCCAGGACGAACGGGGCACCGGGACGGACGTGACGGGTGCGACCGATCACGAAGGCCGGGCCAGTCGCGGGCTGCGGGACGGGGCGGAGGTGGCGGGTCATGTCCTCTTCATCATCGGCCCGGGCTGCCCCCGAATCCATAGCACGCATGGGGCATTTCGGGCGTGGTCCGGGATGACTACCCACGCATGACCCATCTGAACCCTCCCGCGTAGGCCATCTGGCGCCCAACGGGGGGTTCGGGGGGGTAGCTCGCCAGGAGTGCTCCAGCAAGGACATCACCGGGCGAGCGGACCCCCCGATCAAACGGGGGGTTCGGGGGGGTAGCTCGCCAGGAGTGCTCCAGCAAGGACATCACCGGGCGAGCGGACCCCCAGATCAAACGGGGGGTTCGGGGGGGTAGCTCGCCAGGAGTGCTCCAGC
>JBOGVS010000024.1:0-52401 GCA_050692555.1 Actinomycetota bacterium | reverse complement strand
TGAGCTTGCCCCACTTTCGTGGACACCCGAGGATGGGGAAGACGCCTTCCCCGGAAGGGAGTCCACTTGGCCAGATCGCCGTACACCCCGAGTTCCGGGCTGAGGCTGTCCGCCTGACCCGAGAACCCGGCACTACCATCAAGCAGGTCTCACGGGACCTCGGGATCTCGTACGAATCGCTTCGGAAGTGGGTCCTGCCGTCCATGGGATCGGTCGGTGACGCCTACGACAACGCCGTGGCCGAGAGCTTCTTCGGAACCATGAAGCTCGAGGTGGTCCACCGTCACCGGTTCCGCACTCGTGCTGAGGCCAAGGCGGCGCTCTTCGAGTGGATCGAGCTCTTCTACAACCGGCAGAGCCTGCACTCGACCAACGGACAGCTGAGTCCCGCCGAGTACGAGAGGAGGTACGCTGCTGCTACGGCTTCCTAGTGCTGATGTGGTCCACCGAAGCGGGGGAAGCTCATAGTTCCAAATGACGGGGTATTGACGTGGAGAGAGCTTACGCACCGCGAAGCCTCAGCTGGGTGCTCAGTGTCATGGCAGCGCTCATTACCGCCGGTGGCATCGTAATCCTTGTAGTTCTTGCATCCGCTCCGGCGAGACTCTGGTATCTGTGGCTGCTTACCGCCTTGGTAGTGGCCTCCGCGATCCTCGTATCTTGGATGCTCGCCATGGCTGGCGTATGGGTCGACCAAAAGGGGTTCATCGTAGTGGCCCCTTTCCGGCTTCGCCGAGTTGACCCTGATGACATCCAAGAGATCAGAGTCGAGACTGCGTGGGGAGGATTGCTGACGAGGGCTTACATTCGGACTAGGCATGGGAAGCTCCCCATAGGAGGGATTCGAGCCTATGGCGCTCCTCCTGATTCCCCAGCAGGGGGAAGGGAGGTAAGAGCAGCGATTGAACAGCTACAAGACCACCTCCGGAACATTCGAAGCAGAGCGATCTAGGTGCTCTTCTTCCTGATCGCCCGGAGCGACTCAGGGGGAGGAGTGCGACAGACAGCCGATCATTGCTGAGCTTGGCCGGTCTCCCTTACCACTGATCCGGTCAGGTTCTGCTCACGACGGGCCGGAGGAGGACATCCCCCTAGAGCACCTCTACCGGGCCAGGGTGATGAGCATGGCGATGAACACCACGACCACCATGGCCACGAAGAGGATGAACGACAGCCCGCCTTCCTCGACCGCTGCGATCACCGGAGCCAGGTCCACTCGCGTCCTCCTCTAGGCGGGGCCCCGCCAGGGGGCCTGCTCTCCACCGGTCAGGATCTCCTTGCGCTTGCGCTCGGCCCGGTCCAGCCACGGGAGATGGGCCACGAACCCGATCAACGACGCTCCCAGGAAGATGAACGAGGGCAGGCCCTCGTCCCCGGGATCCTTGTAACCCACCACCACCACCTCGGGCCCGCCGCTGGCGGCGAAGGCGCGGGCCATGGCCAGCTGGGTGTCCTCCACGGTGGCGAATCGCACATCCTCCACCTCGAACGCTTCGGGAGCCACTTCGCCCTCGATACCGGAGCGCTGGAGCTCAGCGGTGGCTTCCTCGGCCAGGAAATCCTGGAAGGCCAGCGTGGCCGCCTCCACCTCGGGGGACAACGCCGGCTGCTCAGATGGGTCCGTCCATGGCTCACCCGGGTACCGGTCCACCACCGGGACGGTGGGGGAAGTGACGTCGATCCCCTGGGCCAGCCCGAACCACTGGGGCAGGTCGCCCTTCGGTCCCAGGAACCTGGGGGTGCCGGGCGCCCCGAAGGTCCACAGCGCCGACAGGATCACCATGAATCCGAACAGCGAGGTGGCGGTGATCAGGTAGCCCATGCGCACACCCAGCACCGCGGCCGCCAGGAGCCACGTGGCCCCGCCGAACAGCACGAAGCCGGCCACAACCACCAGCGATCCCTCGATGTTCGTCCGGGTCAGGGCCACGAGCTCCATCACGGAGACTCCGGGGACTCCTCGGCGGCCGGCGACTCCCCAGCCGCGCCTTCTTCCGCGGCCTCGGGGTTGAGGCACAGGTTGAGCTGTCCCTCCGGGATCTCCTGGATCGACACGAGGTAGGTGATCAGGTCCTGGATCTGCTGGTCGTTCATGGGGCCTTCGAACTGGATGCTCCAGGACGGCATGGGGGTGTTTTCCCGGCCACGCATGATGGTCTCCCGGATCCCACCTTCCTCCTCGATCGGGAGCCGGCTGCACACGTTGTTCAGGGGAGGCACCGGATATGCCGGGATGAACTCTCCGTCAGGGGTGGTGTAGGGGACCGTCCCGCCCTGGGCCTCCTCGCCGTGACACCGGGCACACCCGAACCCGGTGGGGTTCTCCTCCGAGGAGACCTGGAACCACTGGGAACCACGGTCCCGGGACCGGGCGATGAGCTCGATCTCATCGTCCACGTTCTGCCCGGGCTCCCCGAGCCAGATGGCGGCCAGCCAGGGGGCGATGATGACCATGAACCCCACTCCCCAGGCCATGGCCTTCTCGAGCTGGCGGCGCTCGAGAACCTCGTCGGCCGGTCCCGGCCGCATCCCCGGCGGGATGTCCGGGCCCTGGGGGCCTCGTCTGCGGAGGCCCAGGACGATCAGCCCCGCGATGAACGCCAGGGCCACCACCCCGGCGGCGATCAGCGCGACCGTGGCTGCGGTGGACAGGGCCAGCAGGCCGTTCATTCGCCCCCGATGTTCACGCAGAACGGGCCCTCGGGGTTCTGCCCCGTGGTGTTGGTCCCCCGCGGGGGCCCGAGGACGATCTGGCTGGTATCCACCTGCACGATCCCGTCCTGGACGGTGACCGCGAACCGGTCCATACCCCGGGGGGCGGGCCCGTCTCGGTACTCGCCGGCTCGGTTGTACTTCGAGCCATGGCACGGGCACTCGAACCACTGGCTCTGCGCGCAGAACGGGACCCGGCAGCCCAGGTGCACGCACTTCTGGTACAGGGCCATGAGGCCCTCGCTGGTCAGCCCCTGGTACACGGAGTCCGCACCGTCGCCGTCGTAGGCCACCAGATAGAACCGGCCGGCCCCGAAGTAGAACGGCTGGCGGTCGGCCTGGATCTGTTGCTTGACGGCATCCGGAGAGAGCCCGAGGGGGATCACCGAGCCGAAACCGCCCCGAAGGTTCGGCCACAGGAACGCGACGCTGGCAGCACCGAACTGGAGGCTGAACAGCCCCAGCGAGGCCAGCAGCGACTTGCGGAAGAACTCCCGGCGGGAGACCGGTTGGGGCTTGACCTTCGGTTTCTCCTCCGGCTCCGGCTCGGCGCGGGGCCGGGCCCCCGCTGCGGCCTCCTTGAACACCGCCGCGGCCTGGCGGGATCGGATCAGCGAGGCCACCAGGAGCAGGAAGAAAAGGCCGAACAACGCACCCACGATGAGGATGGCGAAGGTCTCCCGGCTCATAGGTCGAAGAACACCCCGTCCGACCAGGGCCACACGAAGTTGAACCCCGGTCCTCGGAAGAACGCTCCGATGATCGTGAGGATGGCGAAGAACATCAGCAGCATGGTGAACAGCACGAGGGCCAGCTTGCGGTCACCCGGCTTGTTGCTGGGGTTGCGGTCCACGTACGGGAGGACGAACAGGAAGGCGAAGAACAGTGTGGGGACCAGGACCCCGGCCACCATGGGGTGGAAGTACCGCAGGAGCTCCTGGAGCCCCAGGAAGTACCACGGAGCCTTCGAGGGGTTCGGGGTGAGGTTGGGGTTGGCCAGCTCCCGGAGCGGTGCGTTCACGAACGTGGAGAACACGATCAGCGCCGCGGTCACGATGATCAGCGACAGCAGCTCCTGGATCAGCAGGTGAGGAAACGTGTTGACCCGGTCGCCCTGTTCCCGCTCGACCCGCTGGATGCCCTCGGGGGCCACCAGCGCAAGGAGCCGGTGCTTGTCCGGAGCGCCGGGCTTGGGGGTGGGAAGCTTGCCGGTGGGGGGCGGGGCGACCAGCGGCGCCGCGGGGGCCGCCATGGACATGGCCGCTGCGGCCGGTGCGGCTGCTGCGGGGGCCACGGGCGCAGCGGCAGGCGCTGCCGCGGGAGCGGCGGGCTGTCCGTCTCCACCCTCCGGCGCCGCCTGCGCCGCGGCCGGGCGGGGGGCCTCTTCCTCTTCCGGGTGCTGGCGCTTGTACTCGACCATGGCCACCCGGCGGGCCCGGCCTTCCGCGACCCGGCGGCTCACGCCCTGCTCGAGGAGCTCGTTGAGCACCCGGTTGAAGGTCTCCGGGTTCAGGTTCTCCGCGAACTCGGCCATGGCTTACAGGGGCCCCGAGATCCCGCCGTCCTTGCGGATCCGCCAGAAGTGCACCGCAAGGAAGATGGTCAAGATGAACGGGAGGGCCAGCACGTGAAGCACGTACCAGCGGAGCAGGGTGTCCGCGCTGACCTCGATCCCCGCCAGAAGCAGGAACTGGACCTCCGGGGCCACCAGGGGGGAGTACGCGCCGAAGCTGGTCCCCACGGTGAAGGCCCAGAACGACAGCTGGTCCCACGGGAGCAGGTAGCCGCTGAAGGCCAGCAGCAGCGTGGTGAGCAGGAGGATCACTCCCACCACCCAGTTGAACTCCCGGGGTGGCTTGTACGCGCCGGTGTAGAACACCCGCCCCATGTGCAGGAACACCGTGATGGTCATGAGGTGGGCGCCCCACCGGTGGATGTTCCGCACCAGGTCCCCGAACACGATGCCGTTCCGGAGCGTCTCGATGTCGGTGTAGGCCTGGCCGGAGGACAGCTCAGCGGCCGGACGGTAGAAGAACATCAGGAAGATGCCGGTCACCGTGAGGAGCACGAACAGGAAGAACGAAAGCCCTCCCAGGCAGAACGTGTACGTCAGCTTCAGCCCATGCCGCTTCACCTTCACGGGGTGCAGGTGATAGAGCACGTTGTTCATGGCGGCCAGGGCCCGGTCGCGCTGGGTGTCCTTGTAGCCCTTTCGGAACACGGAGCCGGGACGGAAGATCGACCTCCACGCTTCCGACTCCCGGACCTTGTCGAAGACCTCCGCCGGGCTCGGGGGGCGGGGGAGCTTCAGCTTCACGCCGGCTCTTCCGCCTTCTGCGACATGGGGACGGCCCCCATGGTGCGCCGGCCCTCGGCTCCCTCCGGCAGCCGGGCGTAGTACAGGCAGTCGCTGGGGCACCGCTCCACGCACACCGAGCACCGGGTGCAGGCGTTGTCGTCGACCACGAAGATGGCCTCCGCCTGACGGACCAGGTCGCCGGTGGCAGGGTCGGTGGTCTCCTGGACGATGCCGGTGTCCAGCATGAAGATGCAGTTCCAGGGGCACACGTCCTCGCAAGCCCGGCACAAGATGCACGGTTCGGGGTCCAGCATCAGATGCTTGGGGGACCTGACCCCTTCCTTAAGCCACTCCGGGTCGACGGCCTCGACGACGTAGTCCTCGGTGATGTCGACTTCCGTCTTCACGAACGGCATGGGCTCACCCCGCTACCGGTACCCTCCCGAGTACCGCTCCGACTGCTTCTCGCCGCGCAGCCTCCGCCGGATCACCTGGATCTTGTACGCGGTGACCACGAAGGCCCCCGCCACCACGGTCAGCCATCCCACGGCCACCATGTCTCGGACGGTGATCCAAATGCGGGTGCGCCATTCGAGGGTCTGGTCGGCGAAGTACAGCCACCACGAGGGGATCACCGCCAGCGTGGTGATGGCGATGAACGAGATGGCCACCCCGGCGACGAAGGCCGAGGTCCAGGTCCATTCCCAGTCCCGGAGGAAATCCTCGCCGCGGCGGATCAGGGGGCGGAGCCTGCGCTCCACGGCCTTGGGGATGGGCAGCCTCACCGGTTCCGATCTTCTCCTTTCGTCCCGCGCGGGATTATATCGACGGTCCTCCTGGGGTCCGGGCCGAGCGGGGGTCCCCGTCGGCCGGTTCCCTTGTGAAGTATTTCACAAGCACCGGATCGATTGTCGAACACGGCTCCGGGCTTCGCAACCGACCCCTGGCTCACGCTCCCCCAAGCTACCCAGAGGTGTGACACTTGAGACGTGGAGTTTGCCGACGCGCTGACCACCTGGTGGGCCCCGGCTCTGGCCTTCGCCGCGGGGGTGGTGTCCTTCGCTTCCCCCTGCGTGCTTCCCCTGGTCCCCGGCTATCTGTCGTTCGTGTCGGGCTCCCGGGAGGAGGGGGAGCGCCGGTCCCTTCTCCCGATGCTGCTGTTCGTCACCGGGTTCGCCGTGGTGTTCACCGCGCTCGGAGCGTTCTCCCGCGTGCTGGTGCCGGTGGTGAACTCACCGACGGGACAGCGGGTGGCCGGGATCCTGGTCATGGCCATCGGCATGCTGATGCTCCTGTTCGCCCTGCGCCTGGGGACCCCGGCTCTGTTCGCGGACCGCCGTCCGCTGATGGCCAGGGTTCACCCAGGGCCCGTGGGGGCGTTGCCGCTGGGGATGGCCTTCGCGGTGGGCTGGACACCGTGCATCGGCCCGGTGCTGGCGGCGATCCTGACCCTGGCCCTGGCCCAGGGGGGCGGGCTGCGCGGCGCGGTTCTCCTGCTGGCCTATTCGATCGGGCTGGGGCTGCCCTTCGTCCTGGTCGGCCTGGGGGTGCACCGCCTCCTGGGGGCGCTGGCGTTCGTGAAACGCAACTACCACTGGTTCGCCGGCGTCAGCGGGGTGCTTCTGGTGGCGATCGGGGTGCTGCTGATCACCGGCCAATGGGTGGCGCTGCTCTCCCGCCTGGGGTTGCTCAGGCTGGTGCGCGGGTTCACCCCGCCGATCTGAGGCTAGAATCTCCGAGCCTTCCATGGCGTCTTCCTCCGAATCCCTGGAGCGCTCGGTCCGCGCCGTGTGGCGATCGCTCCGTTCCATGCGGACGGCCCTGATCCTCTTGCTGGTGGTGGCGATGGCCAGCGTGTTCGGTTCGCTGATCCCCCAGGCCCCGATCTCGCTCCGGGCGGTTACC
This sequence comes from Actinomycetota bacterium, assembly GCA_050692555.1. Taxonomy (GTDB): domain Bacteria; phylum Actinomycetota; class UBA4738; order UBA4738; family CALAEC01; genus DAITPV01. The sequence continues at coordinate 45,485 of JBOGVS010000024.1, read as the reverse complement.
GACCTCTATCGCGAGCATCCGCTGCTGGCCCGGATCTACGAAGCCGCCGGGCTGTTCGACGTCTACGGCTCGTGGTGGTTCACGCTGGCGTACGTCCTCACGCTGATCTCGCTGGCGTCGTGCTTGATCCCTCGGACCCGAACGCTGGTCCGGGGGCTGGGCCAGCGCCCCCAGTCCATTCGGGAGCTCGAGGGGATGCGCCACTTCGCCGAGGGCCTGGTGCCGGTGGCACCGGAGGAAGCGCTGGCCCGGTCGCGACGGGTGCTGCGGCGCCGACGGTTCCGGGTGTCCCCCGGCGAGCCGGGCCTGGCCGCCGAGAAGGGCGCCGCCCGGGAAGGCGGGAGCCTGGTGTTCCACTGGTCGGTGTTCCTGCTGCTGGTCGGAGTGATGTACGGGAAGGGGTTCGGGTTCACCGGCCAGGCCACCGTGGTGGAGGGGGATACCTGGACCGAGGCGCGAGCCAGCTACGACTTCCCCCCGCAGACGGGGCGGTTCTTCTCCGAAGGCATGCACACCGGCTTTCAGGTGCGGGTCGAGGACTTCGACGCCGCGTACTACCCCACCGGGCTGCCCCGAGACTTCACGTCCTGGGTGGAGGTCATCGACCCCGGCGGCCGCGCGGTGGGGGAGCGGGAGATCCGGGTCAACGACCCGTTGTCGCACCAGGGCGTCAAGCTGTACCAGCTGGGGTACGGATGGGCGCCGGTGATCGAGGTCCGCCGCGGCGACGACGTCCTGGCTTCGGAGCCCGTCGTGTTCGTCACCGACACCCCGAACGACCAGCGGCGGCCGTGGCGGGGAGCGGTGAAGCTGCCGTCGCTCCGGCCGCAGGTGGGGATCGAGTTCCGGCTGGCGCCCGATCTCCCGGCCCTGCTGGCGGGCCGGCCGATGCTGGAGGCCCGGGATCCCTTCCTCACGTTCGAGGCCTACCGCGGGGACCTGTCCCTGACGGCGGCCCAGAGCGTGTTCCGCCTGGACAAGCGGGGCCTGGAGCCGTGGGAGAGCGGTGGGATCGGCCTCGGCCAGACCGCCACGCTCCCCGGTGGCCTGGAGGTGTCGTTCACGGAGCTGCGGGAGTACACCCAGTTCCTGGTGACCCGGGACCCCGGAGCGTGGATCGTCCTGGCGGCGGCGGTGTTGCTGGTCCTGGGACTCCTGCCGGCCCTGTACTCAAGCCGTCGGCGGGTATGGGTCCGCGCGGTGGAAGCCGACGGTCGGGGCACGCGTCTACAGGTCGCCGGGTTCGCCCTTCAGCGCAAAGCGGCGTTCGAGGAGGAGTTCCGGGAACTGGTGGGGGAGTTGGTAGGGTGAGCCGGTGGACCTGACCCGGGTCTCGAACCTCGGTTTCGGCCTCGCTCTGGGCCTGTACCTGGTGGCCACGGTGGGGTACTTCCACTACCTGGCGTTCCGCCGCCGGAGTGTGCTGTCGAGTGCACGAGTGGTCGCCTACCTGGGGCTCGCGGCGCACGCCACGTCCGTGGTGACCCGGGGTATCGAGGCCGGCCGGGTCCCGTGGGGGAACCTGTACGAGTACACCTCCGTGGCCGGGCTACTCACGGTGGCCCTGTACCTGCTGGTCGTGGAGCGGCGGTGGAAGACCGAGGCCGCCGGAGGCTTCGCCCTGTCGATCCCGGTGGCGGCCATGGGCGCCGCAACCCTGATCTACGTGCCCCCCGGACCGCTGGTTCCCGCTCTCAACTCCTACTGGCTGCGCATACACGTGGTGGCCGCGATGCTGGGCTCGGCGCTGTTCACGCTGGGGTTCGTGTTCACGGTCCTGTACCTGGTGCGGGACCGCCGGGAGCGCCGCGAGGCGGCTGCGGTGGTCCCGGCCCGGGAGCCGGCCATGGCACCGGTGGGGGCCGGTGGAGGCGAGCGCCCCGAGGATTATGCGCCCGCCGAGCCCGAGGTCGTGGAGCCGCCGGTGGCCCGCCGGAGTCGCCTGCCCGAGGCTTCGGTCCTGGATCGCATCGCCTATCGCACCATCGTGTGGGCCTTTCCCATCTGGACCCTGGCCGTGATCTTCGGGGCCATCTGGGCGGAGGAGGCCTGGGGCCGGTACTGGGGGTGGGACCCCAAGGAGGTGTGGGCGTTCATCACCTGGGTGATGTTCGCCGCGTACCTTCACGCCAGGGCCACGGTCGGATGGCGGGGCCGCCGGGCCGCGGTGCTGGCCGTGGTGGGGTTCGCCGCGTTGGTGTTCAACCTGATCGTCGTGAACACGGTAATCCCCGGGCTGCACGGGTACGCTGGCGTCTGAGACAGGCGCGGCGTCGGAAGTCTGGTTCGAAGGGCCAAGTGCAGGGCGGCTCACTTGGAGTGTCGGTTGTACCCTGGAGGGCTGTGAGCCCGTATCGTGAGCCAAGAGCCTTCGAGCGCTCCCGCGATCGCTCTTCCATCCCCACGGGAGTGACCATTGTCGCGGCTTTGTCCCTGGTGCTGGCTGCTTGCGAAACGCAGCCGGAAGCGTCTCCCCCGGCGGCCCCCAAGCCCCCGATCGCCGAAGGGCAGCCGGCACCCGGGTTCACACTCGAGTCTTCGAGCGGTGAGACGATGAGCCTCGAGGACTTCACGGGGGCGCGCCCCGTCCTCTTCTACTTCAGCATGGGTCCGGGGTGAGCGCCGTGCATCGAGCAGATCGTGGATCTGCAGAAGGATCTTGAATTCGGGGAGCTCGGCATCGAGCTTGTCAGCCTTTCCCCTGACCATCCGGACTCGTGGCGGCAGGTCGCGGACGATTACGGCCTCGAATCAGTGCTTCTCTCCGATCCGTCGAATCGTGTCGCCGACCGATACGGGGTCATGGGCTGGCGCGTCCCGCCATCGGCCGATGTGGACTCGGCGGAGCCGGGACATACCTTCGTGTTGGTCGATGAGGGCGGTGTCGTTGCCTGGGTACGAGACTACGGCGCGCCGGAGAACGGAGGTCTGATGTACGTATCGCCGAAAGACCTCGTTCCGGAGATAACAGGCGGCCTGAGCTAGGAAGGGGTGCCGGGCGAGGTCGGCTCATGCCCCATCCTGTATTGGTTTCTGCACCCTCTTTCGTGCTTCGAGCCAGACCCACGCCGCACCCAGGAACATCACCACGTTGGTGATCAGTAGGAGGAGATGGGGCAGGTCCGGGTCGCGTCCCTGACTGTGTTCCCAGAAGTGCCACACGGCGACTGCCGCGTATCCCACCCCCCCAGCCAGCACGACCAGGTACCCGCGGGAGGCGGCCCCGAAGGCCACCGCCCAAGCCGCTCCGACCAGCATCAGTATTGTTCCCGTCCAGACGACGAAGTGCGCCCGGACCTGATCCGCGGCCGTCTCGAACTCGGGATGGGTGGCGTGCCACCACAGATCGATGAGCCGTCCTGCCACGAACACAGCCACACCGATCCACAGGACCGGCGTCTGGATGTTGGGTCGGGAGCTCATCCCTCCAAGGGCTTCCGGGCGACGAGTCGCTCCACGATCCCCCACTTGAGGCGTTCCTTCTCGAGGATCTCGAAGCCTTGGACGGTGACGTACTTCCGTGGCTCGCGGAGCAGGTTGTCGGCCTGGAACCGCCGGGACAGCGGGTCGAGGATCCTTTGGACTATGCGGACCGCAGGAAGGGGGCTGCGGACGTGGTCCAGGGTGACCAGAGGGCCTCCCGGGCGGAGGACCCGCCAGGCTTCGGCGACGGCCCGCCGGGGGTCGGGGATCCACAGAGCCAGGGTCTCCACCACGGTGTCGAAACGGCCGTCCGGGAACTCCAGGGCCTGGGCATCACCCACCCGAAGATCAACCTCGAACCTCAGCGCCCGCGCTCGCTCCTGGGCGATCTCCAGCGTGGCGGGGCTGAGATCGATGCCGGTCAGCGACAGATCGCGCGAGTAGAACGGCAAATTCCTTCCGGTCCCCACCCCGATCTCCAGCACCTCACCGGAGGCGCGGGAGCAGACCCACTCCCGGCCGTCGCCGAACAGCACGCGTTCCCAGAATCCGATCTGCCGGTCGTACTTCGAGGCGTAGCGCTACCAGATGGCGAGGGCCCGTCCGGTCTCGACGTCGCGGACCTCCGGTTCCGGGAAGGGCGAAGGCGTGGCCATCACACCCGTCTCTGATCAGCCGATCGTGAGCGACCCGTTCATGGTTGGGTGCACGTCGCACTGGTAGTAGTAGGTTCCCGGGCCGGGGCTGTCGAACGTGTAGTCGACCTGCGCGGGCCCCGTGATGATCTCGCCCGTGAGGATGGGGTCGCCGCCTTCCGCCGTGTACACCGCCACGTTGTGGGGGATCCCGCTGTCCCGGTTGTCGAACGCGATCGTGACCTGCGGTTCGTCGGGAAGCGACAGCTCGGAGGTGTCGAAGGCGATTCCCTGGGCGGCGATCTCGGCTATCGCCCCGCCACCTGGGCCACCTCCGCCGCCTTCCGGTTCATCGCCGGGGGGAGGCGGGGACTCCTCCGCCTGTGGTGACTCCGTCGCCGCGGGGGTCTCGGGCGGTGGCGCGCCCTCGGGAGGGGTGGCCCCTTCCGGGTGCTCGCCCTCCGCCACCAGGCTGTGAACGGGCCGCTCGCCGACCACCGCCCCGGCGATCCCTCCTCCCACGATGGTCCCCACCAGCAGCGTGATCAGGAACGCGAAGCCCCGGGTCCCCCGGATCGTGGCCGCCAGCGCGCAGCCCACCAGGATGTTGGTGGCGAACAGCAGCGCCACCCATGGCGCCAGCTCCACGGGGACCGCCAGCAGCAGCCGGGAGAAGGCGAAGATCAGGAGTCCCAGGAACACCAGAGCACCGAGGGGGATCCCGAGCCCCAGCAGCACCCGGCTACGCGCCTCCCGGCTCATCGCTGCCCGGCCTCCATCCGGTTCATGGCCCGCTCAACGTCCTGCCACACGGGGGCGTCGCTTCCGGACAGCTCGTCCTGCCGGTTCCACCGGAAGAACAGCACGGCGATGAACCCCCACAGGATGAACCCGCCCAGCAGCTTCATGATCAGGCCCGAGATGCGTTGGTCGACCACGGGATCGAACCCCAGCATCGGCGTGGCCAGCGTGTAGAACGGGTAGAGCGGGCTGTCGGCGAACGTCAGGAACGACGCGGGCACGGTGGGCACGATCGACTGGGCGAACAGGTAGAGCATCTGCGCCGGGTACCGCAGCCGGGGGATCTCGAACATCGGGCTGAGGATCGGCATCCACATCAGCAGCGCGGTGCCCACCAGCACGGCGTGCACCCCGAAGTGGACGGCCTCGTAGCGCAGCGCCAGCGCGACCAGGGCCGGCCAGTGGCTCAGGGCGATGAACCCGTTGAACACAAGGAGCGCCGGGACCGGGCGGGCGAGGTTCCGGATCACGGCGAACAACCACCGAGGCCGGAGGATGGCTCGCAGCAGCCACCCCGGCGTCCCCGCCAGCAGCAGCGGCGGAGCCACCAGGCTCATCAGCAGGTGCTGGATCATGTGCACGCTGAGGAGCCGCTCCTCAGCCAGCTCGTGGACCGGCCAGTCGGAGGCCACCCACAGCGTCAGGACCCCCAGGGTGAACGCCGCGATCTGTCCCCGGCTCGCCGGCCGGTCACCGGGAGAGACGTGCCGGGGTCCCAGCCGACGGAGGGCCAGGAGGTAGCCGCCCTCCAGCACGGCGATCAGGAGCCACACTTCGAAGTGAGGGTGCCAGCCGATGCTGGGGTCAGGCATCGGGGATGAACACCCCGAACGTCAGCAGCACGATGACGAACACCGATGTGGCCAGGATCAGCCCGGTGAGGAACAGCCGCTTGTAGATGGGACTGTCGAACCGCAGGTGCATGAACCACAGGACCACCAGGGCGAACTTGATGACCATCAGGATCAGCAGCGAGGCCACCACCACCGGGCTCGGAAGGAAGTCCACGTAGAACAGCCCGACCTCCATGGCGGTGACGATTGCCAGGGTCACGGCCACGATCACGTACTGCCGTGGACCGGGGTGCCCTTCGTCCTCCGCGGGGAGGTGGGCGGCGCCTCCCGGCTCGAACTCCTCGCGCTGGGTCTCGGCGGTGGCCATGGTCAGGAGGGGATGAGGTACACGACGGTGAAGATCACGATCCACACGATGTCGACGAAGTGCCAGTACAGCCCGATGAGCTCCACCCGGAGCGCCCGTTCCTCCGGCAGCCGTCCGGCCAGCGACATGCCGTACAGCGAGAGGAGCATGAGGATGCCCACGGTGACATGGGCGCCGTGGAACCCGGTGAGCACGAAGAAGCTGGAGCCGAACAGGTTCCGGGAGAGGGTCAGGCCCTCCCGGACGAACACGGTGAACTCGAACACCTGCCCGCCGACGAACGTGATGCCCAGCAACGCGGTGGCCAGCAGCCAGGCCCGCAGCTTCCGGTGATCCCCTCGCTGGATGGCGTGCAGGGCCAGCACCATGGTCAGGCTGCTCATCAGCAAAACGAACGAGGACACCGAGGTGTAAGGGATGTCGTAGACGTCCTCGGGGAATGGCCCCTGGAGGCTCCGGCCGCGGTACAGCAGGTACGTGGAGATCAGGGCCCCGAAGAACAGGCACTCCGATCCCAGGAACGCCCACATCCCCAGCTTCCGGTTGTCCAGCCCGGTGGCGGTGTGGGGGACCTGGGTCTCGTGCGCGGCCATCCCGCTATTCCTCCGCCACCGGTTCGAGGCTCCACCCGATGAGCCCCCCGATGGTCATCAGGGCCCCGGCGATGACTACCGCCCACCACCCGTAGATCAGTCCGTACCCGATGGCCGGCAGTCCTGCAGCCGCCAGGAGGGGGAAGTACGAGGGATCCGGCATGTGGATGTCGTGGTGCTCCTCCTCCTCCTCGTCCTCGTGGCCGTCCGCCGCCCCCGCCACCACGGGGACCGGCCGGCCTCCCTCGTCCTCGGCGTACTTCCGGTGCCACAGCTCGTCTCGGTGGTGGACCTCGGGGACCTCCGCGAAGTTGTAGTGCGGCGGCGGTGACGGGATCGCCCACTCCAGGGTCCGGGCGTCCCACGGGTCGGCCCCCGCCTCCTTCCCGCGCGTCATGCTGCGGACCACGTTGACCATGAACACCAGGATCGACAGGGCGATGACGAACGATCCGATGGTGGCCACCAGGTTCCACAGGTCCCACCCCAGCCCCTCGGCATAGGTGGGGATTCGGCGGCGCATCCCCTGGAGTCCCAGGATGTGCATGGGGGCGAAGGTCAGGTTGAACCCGATCAGCATCAGCCAGAAGTGCACCTTGCCCAGCCGCTCGTCCAGCAGCCGGCCGGAGACCTTGGGGATCCAGTAGTAGGCCCCGGAGAACAGCCCGAAGATGGCCCCCCCGAACAGCACGTAATGGATGTGGGCCACGATGTAGTACGTGTCCTGCTGCTGCGCGTCCGAGGGCGTGATGGCGTGGGTCACCCCCGAGAGCCCGCCGATGATGAACATCGCCACGAACCCCACGGCGAACAGCAGGGGGGTGGTGAACCTGATGGACCCGCCCCATAACGTGCCAAGCCAGTTGAAGATCTTCACCCCGGTGGGGACGGCGATGAACATCGTCGACAACGCGAACGCCGCGTTGGCCACCGGCCCCAGGCCCACCGTGAACATGTGGTGGGCCCACACCCCCCACCCCATGAACCCGATGGCGATCCCGGAGAACACCACGGCGGCGTACCCGAACAGCGGCTTCCGGCTGAACGTGGGGAGCACCTCGGAGACGATGCCCATGGCCGGGAGGATCAGGATGTACACCTCCGGATGGCCGAACAGCCAGAACAGGTGCTGCCACAGGACCGGATCGCCCCCGGCCGCGGGGTTGAAGAAGTTCGTGCCGAACAACCGGTCGAAGCCCATCTCGAACAACGCGATGGCGATCACCGGCATGGCGAACAGGAGCAGGAACGAGACCACCAGGGTCATCCACACGAACACCGGCATCCTCATCAGGGTCATGCCGGGAGCCCGTTCGTTGAGGATGGTGACGATGAAGTTCACCGCCGACGCCAGTGAGGCCACTCCCAGGATCTGGAGGCCCAGCGCGTAGTAGTCCATCGCCGTGCCGGGCGAGAAGATGATGCCGGTCTGATTCTGATAGGCGAACCATCCTCCATCGGGCGCCCCGCCCACGAAGAAGCTCGAGTACAGGAAGATCCCGCCCAGGACGAACACCCAGTAGGAGAACGCGTTGAGCCTGGGGAAGGCCACGTCCCGGGCGCCGATCATCAGCGGGATCAGGTAGTTAAAGAACGCCGCGGACAGCGGCATCACCACCAGGAAGATCATGGTGACGCCGTGCATCGTGAACAGCTGGTTGTACGAGTCGAAGTCGAGGAACCGGTTCTCCGGCCGGGCCAGCTGGACCCGGAGGAGCAGGGCCTCCACCCCGCCGATGAGGAAGAACGCGAACGCGGTGACCCCGTAGAGCACACCGATCCGCTTGTGGTCGACGGTGGTCAGCCAGCTGCCCAGCCCGGTGGTGGCCGAGGGGCGCCGGAACAGCGTTCGCCGGGGGGTGGCCGCGATCGCCATCAGGTCTCCATGCTAAGGGCGGCGGTAGGAACCGTCATTCCAGGCTCCGGAGGTAGGCGACCAGGGCCTCGATCTGATCGTCGGTCAGGTTGTAGCTGGGCATCTTCGATCCCGGCTTCACGGCGGGCGGGTTCCGCAGCCACCGGGCCAGTTCCTCGTCGCTCATTTCCAGGATCCCCGCGGCGATCGTCTGCCGGCCACCTATGTGCGTGAGGTTCGGCCCGATCGTGGCCGTGGCTCCCTCGATACCGTTCACGGCATGACAGGCGAGGCACGAACCGGTGCCGAAGTTCCGGAAGTACTCCAGACCTTTGGCCTCCTCCGTGTCTGGCGCGGGCGCGGCTGCCGGCTGCAGCTGAGCGTTTACCCACGCCTCAAAATCCTGAGGATCCTGAGCAACGACCCGGAACAGCATCAATGCGTGGGACAGGCCGCAGAACTCGGCGCACTCCCCCAGGTAGGTGCCCGCTTCCGGCGCCGCGAAGTTCAGGGTCGAGGTCCTTCCGGGAACGAGGTCCTGCTTGCCGGCCAGCCGGGGCACCCAGAAAGAATGGATCACGTCGTTGGACGTCAGCGTGGCGACCACGGGGCGGTCCGTGGGCACGTGGATCTCGTTCGCCGTCACCACGCCGTGCTGCGGGTACTCGATTTCCCACCACCACTGGTGTCCGGTGACGTTGACCTCGACGACCTCACCGGCCGGACGTTCGGCCAGGTCGAAGATCGTGCCCACCGTGGGCACGGCCACTCCGGCCAGCAGCAACGCGGGAAGGACCGTCCAGATCATCTCCAGGCGAGTGTTCCCATGGACCTGCTTGGGGGTGTCGTCCGCGGAGCGGCGCCGGAACCGGACCAGGGCCACCACCAGGAGGCCCTCGACCAAGACGAACACGCCCACGGCGATCCAGAACACCAGTGTGAACAGCTCGTCTTGCTTGTCGGCGACGGGGCCGGCGGGGTTCAGGGAGTTATACGGATAGTCCTGGCGGCACGCCGCCAGGAGGAGCGCCATGGCCCCGGCGAACACCGCCAGACGGCGTACCCGTCGCCGGCGGGCGCGCCGCAGCGGATCGGAGGCTCGGTGGGTCACGGGGCGATTTCTATCACGCACGTTCAGCCGGCGGCCCGCAGGAGCTGGCCGCATCTGGGGCAGACGGTGTGCGCCCGGGACACCAGGCGGCCGCAGGTCCCGCACACCTCCGGCCTGGCTCCGCCGCGGACCAGCGCCCGGACCCACATCACCGTGACCACCACGGCCAGCACCAGGACCGTGAGCTCGCCGAGGACGTGCCACCCGTGACGCTCGATGAGCTCGCCGAGGAGCTCCACGTCACCCTCTCACCAGCTGATCCGCGGCCGCGGCCACGAACAGCAGGGCCAGGTAGGTGATCGAGTACCGGAACAGGGCCATGGCCGCACGCGTGCTCGCGTCCCGCCATACCCGGACGGCGTGGGCCAGGAACAGCGCTCCCAGCGCCGTGGCGCTCCCCACGTACAGGGGCCCCAGGCCTGCCGCGGGGACCAGGGCCAGCGACGTGGCCACCACCAGGACCGCGTACACCCCGATGTGCAGCGCGGTGGCCCTGCGCCCCCTGACCGCCGGGAGCATCGGCACGCCCGCGGCCCGGTAGTCCCCCGCGTGACGGATGGCCAGGGCCCAGAAGTGGGGCGGGGTCCACAGGAACACCAGCGCGAACAGCACCAGGGCCGGAAGGGTCACGGTCTCGGTGACCGCCGCCCAGCCCACCAGGGCGGGGACCGCGCCCGCCGCGCCCCCGATGACGATGTTCTGGGGCGTGGACCGCTTCATCCACGCCGTGTACACGAACACGTAGAACAGGGCCGCCGCAGCCGTCAGCGTGGCCGCCAGGAGGTTCACGGTCGCGGCCAGCCACGCGAACGCCGTGGCGATGGCGATCCACCCGAATCGGAGCGCCTCTCCCGGCTCGACCCGGTGCGAGGGGAGGGGACGGCCGCGGGTCCGGGCCATCACCTCGTCGATGTCCCGGTCCAGGTAGCAGTTCACCGCGTTGGCCCCGGCGGCGGCCAGGGATCCTCCCAGGAGCGTGGCCAGGATCAGCGAGACCGGCGGCATCCCCTCGGCCGCCAGGACCATGGCCGGGACCGTGGTGATCAGGAGCAGGACGATGATGTCGGGCTTGGCCAGCTGTAGGTATGCGGCCACCCGTTCCCCGGCCCGGGGACGGGGAGCCGGGCTTTCGTCCGGCCGAACCCGCATCCGGCCGGCCGCCGCCACGGTGGCCACCAGGGCCGCCCAAGCCAGGCTGCTCCCGGCGACGTGCCCGGCCACCGCCGGCGCGGAAAGCTCCGTGAGCACGGCCGCTGCTCCCAGCCCCGCCTGCACCACCAGGAGGCCGAACGCGAGCCAGGCCAGCGCCCGGACCCCTCGGTGGGCAACCCGGCGAGCCCGCCAGGCCAGGACCCCGCCCATCACCACCACGATCGCTGCCAGCAGCCGGTGGACGAACGCGGCCACGGTGCCGTTCGTCTCCAGGTAGGGCACCAGCCGTCCGTCCATCAGCGGCCAGTCCAGGAACACCAGACCAGCACCCTCCCCGCGGACGTACGCGCCGACCGCCAGCAGGAGAAGGGTGGCGGCCAGGGTCCACCAGGCCAGGCGGCGGAACCCGTGGTCCACGGTCGGATCGCCTTGCCCGGGATCGGGCCTTCGGAGCCGTGTGGCCGCGGCGGTCATCATCACCAGGGCGACCAGGCCCATGGCCACCAGGAAGTGAAGGGTCACGATGGCAGCCCGAGCCCCGCCGACGATCCGCAGACGCCCGATGGCCGCCTGCACCAGGACCACGCCGACCGCAACGACGATGGGCCACAGCACCGCCGGATCGCGCCGTTCCCGGCGCCACGCCACCCACGCCGTGATCAGGATCAGGAGGCCGGTGATCGCCGCCGCCAGCCGGTGCGAATACTCGATGAGCGTGTGGAACTCCAGCGGAGGCAGGTACCGTCCGAAGCACCGAGGCCAGTCGGGGCACGCGTCACCCGAGCCGGTCGCTCGCACCACGCCTCCGATGGCCACCAGTGCGAGCGTGGAGATCGCGGTGGCCGTGGACAGCCTTCGCAACAGGGCCATGTCGGCCGAGTGTACCGCCGTCCCGCCAGTCGGCCCGAACGCGGTAGAAAGGAACGAGTGATCAGGCCCATCGCTCTCGCTGCGCTCGTTCTGTTCGCCGCCGCGTGTGTATCGTCCGGGGCGTCGGGTGGCGTCGCGCCTCTCGACGAGGCGGTGGAGGGGGTGTGCCGGGCCACCGATCTCGCCCGGGGCGGTGACGTGGCGGGCGCGTCCGGGGTGTTCCAGGACCGGTCCCACGAATACCTGCACGTGCTGGCCGACGACCTCATGGACGTGGACCGGGCCGCGGCGGCACGGCTGCTGGAGGCGAAGCAGCGAGTGGAAGCGGCATTCGGCGACCCGGGCTCCGCGGACCCCGAGGGGACCGCGGCGCTGCTCAGCGATCTTCAGTCGGCGCTGGCCGGAGCGGCGACGGCCGCCGGCCTCGATCCCTCCAGCTGCGGGGAGGATGCCGCGTGAGGCGGATCGCCCTCCTCACTTGTCTGGCCGTGGCGACGGGGGCCTGCGCCCAGGAACAAGGCGGCGGCGGTGGTGGGGAGCTGGTGGCCATCGTGGCCAACCTCGAGCTGGCCGCCGACGGGCCTTCCAGGTTCCTGCTGGGTCTGGAGACTCCGGATCGCCGGCTGGTCACGGGTGGTTCCGTGGACCTGCGGTTCTCGTTCCTGGGAGAGGAGCGCGCGGAGGGGCAGCCGCAACCGGGGCCTGAGGCCACCGCCACGTTCCTTCCGCTCCCCGGGGAGAGCGCCGGCCCGCCTTCACCACAGGCGGTGGCCGCCTCGGAGGCCCGAGGGGTGTATTCGGCAGAGGGGGTGGAGTTCGATCGCCCCGGCTTCTGGGAGGTGGAGGCCACCGCCGATCTCGGTGGCGACGTCCGCCGGGGAACCGCGGCGTTCCAGGTGCTCCCCGAGCCGCTGGTCCCTGCGCCGGGCGACCCCGCTCCCCGAACCAGGAACCACACGCTGGACTCGAAGGGCGTCCCGGTGGAGGCCATCGACTCCCGGGCCGCCGGCGGCGCCGAGGTGCCCGACCCGGAGCTCCATCAGGCCACCATCGCCGGTGCCATCCGGGCCGGCCGCCCGGCGCTGGTGGTGATCGCCACCCCGGTCTACTGCGTGAGCAGGTTCTGCGGCCCGGTGACCGACATGGTCGCCGAGCTTGCCTCGGAGTACGGGGACCGGGCCGAGTTCATCCACATCGAGGTGTGGCGCGACTTCCAGGAAGGCGTGATCAACGAAGCGGCGGCCGACTGGCTGCTGCGCGACGACGACCTCACCGAGCCGTGGGTGTTCCTCATCGGGGCGGATGGCCGGATCGCAGCCCGGTGGGACAACGTGGCCGCCCGCCAGGAGATCGAGCCGCTCCTCCAGGACCTGCCCTCGAGCGGCTGAGTCGTGGGAACCCGCGCCGAGGGGGCCTTCGACCTCCCTCCCGCGTGCGCCGAGCTGACCAGCCGGGTGGACCGCGAGATCGATCGGTTCCTGCGCGACCAACGGGAGGTCCTGGGGAAGGCCGACTCGGACGTGGAGCCACTCCTGGCGGAGCTGGAGCGGGTGATCGGGTCCGGGGGGAAGCGGCTCCGCCCCCTGTTCTGCCTGCTCGGGCACCGCGCCGCGGGGGCGACGGTGGAGGAAGAGGCCGTAAAGGCCGCGGCGGCCCTCGAGCTGCTGCACACGTTCGCCATCGTCCACGACGACGTCATGGACAGGTCGGCGTCGCGCCGGGGCTCGCCGGCCTCGTGGGTCCACCTGGCTGCCGAGCACCGCAGCGCCGAGCACCCCGGCGATCCGAATGCCTACGGGCTGGCCGGGGCCATCCTGGCAGGGGACATGGCCCTGGTCCTGGCGGACCGGCTCCTACAGGGATCGGGATTTCCGCCCCAGCGGCTGATTCCGGCCCTCCGGAGATACGACCGGATGCGGGTCGAGGTCGTGGCCGGCCAGTACCTCGACGTGCTGGCCGCCCATCGCGGCCATGCGGGGGAGGAGGAGGCCCGGCGGATCGCGGTCCTGAAGTCGGGGGGGTACACGGTGGAGGGCCCGCTGCAGATCGGCGCCATCCTGGGCGGAGGGTCGGACGAGCTGCTGCGGTGCCTGTCCACCTACGGCGTGGCCCTGGGGGAAGCATTCCAGCTTCGGGACGACGTCCTCGGCGTGTTCGGCGACCCCGAGGTCACCGGGAAGGACCGGGACTCGGACCTCCGGGAGGGGAAGCGAACCGTGTTGGTGGCCAAAGCGACGGGCGCGGCGACCGGGGACCAACGGCGGTTCCTGGAGTCGATCGGCAGGCCCGACCTGAGCGCCGAGGAGCTCGAGCGGGCCCGGAGCCTGATCCATTCCACCGGGGCTCTGGCAGCCACGCTGGTCCTCATCGAGGACCTGGTCGGTGCGGCCAAGTCGGCCCTCCACGAAGGTCCCCTCACGGGGGAGGCCGCCGAGCTGCTCTCAAGCATGGCCGACGTCGTGGCCGTGCGGCTTCGATGATTGATTCCGCTCCAGGGGTGTGCGACAAACATGGTCCCTTGAGGCTCCTCGACGCGCGGCTGCTCTTTCGCGACCTTCCCGTGGTGCACGTTGCCAGCACGCGCCGTGACGGGAGCCCCCATGCCGTCCCGCTGTGGTTCGTGTGGCGCGAGGAGGGGATCTACGTCTCCTGCCGCCGCGACTCGGCCACCTGGCGGAACGTGGAGGCCGACCCCCGGATCGCCCTGTCGTTCACGGTGGGACGGACCTGGCAGGAGCTCGCCGGGGCCGTGCTGTTCGGGCGGGCCGAGCCCCTGGTCCCCGAGCACCCCGTGCTGGGAGGCGTGCTGTCGTCGTGGTTCGACAAATACCGGCTGCTCCTGGCCGGGGGCGGCTTCCGAGACTACGCGGAGCAGGTCGAGAGCCCCGGGATGCTCCGGGTCCGGCCGTACCGGATCGCCTCATGGGACCACGCCTCCCGCCGGGTGGCCTCTCAGGCCGCCGACGCCTGACCCCACCGATTGCGGGAACCACAACGCCCGGCTAGCATGGGCTTGTGAAAGGATTCACAAGCCCCGCGGTGGAGCCCGCCCGGGGCGAGGCCCCCGACGGGGGGCCATCCTCCGACGTCGACGTCCTGGTGGTGGGTTCCGGACCCGGTGGGGCGGCGGCCGCCTATCACCTGGCCAGGCACGGGGTGGACGTGCTGTGCATCGACAAGGCCGGGTTCCCCAGAGAGAAGGTGTGCGGGGATGGGCTCACTCCCCGAGGGGTCAAGGCCGTCGCCAATATGGGCGTGGACACCACCGAGCCCGGGTTCGTCCGGATCGACGGCCTCCGGGTGTACGGCCCCACGGTGACCCTGGACCTTCCCTGGCCCCGGCTCGAGTCGTTCCCCGACTACGGCGTGGTTCGTACCCGCCACGACCTGGACCACCTCCTGGTCCAGCGGGCGGTGAAGGCCGGGGCCACGCTGTGGGAGTCGACCGAAGCTCTCGCGCCCCTCGTCGATCGGGGCTGGGTGGTCGGGGCCCGGGTGCGGCGGGAAGGCCGGGAGCCCGAGACCGTCCGGGCCAAGTTCGTGCTGGCCTGCGACGGAGCCTCGTCCCGGTTCGCCGGCAAGGCCGGGGTTCGACGGGACCCCCAACGCCCCCTGGGCGTCGCCGCTCGGAGGTACTACCGGAGCCCGCGGGAGCAGGGCACGTTCTTCGAGTCGTGGTTCGACCTGTGGGAGAACGAGGTGATCCTCCCGGGGTACGGCTGGATCTTTCCGGTGGGTGACGGGATCCTCAACGTGGGGGCCGGCCTGCTCAACACCTCGTCGTACTTCAAGGAGATCTCTCCTCGCCGGATGCTGGACGCGTTCGTCGCCTCGCTGCCCGCGGATTGGGAGGTGGATGAGGACCACGCCGCCGGTGAGGTGCTGTCCGGGCCCCTGCCGATGGGGATGAACCGCCGTCCGCTGGCGCTCCCGGGGCTGCTGCTGGTGGGGGACGCGGGCGGCGTGGTGAACCCGTTCACCGGCGAGGGCATCGCCTACGCCATGGAGTCGGCGGAGCTGGCGGCGGAGCTGGTCCACGAGGCGCTGGCCTCGAACCGCCCCGGCCTGGCCCACATGTATCCGATCGAGGTGCGCCGGCGGTACGGGAAGTACTTCACCGCCGGGCGGGCGTTCGCCCGGGCCATCGGGAATCCGCTGATCATGCGGTACGCCGTGGAGCACGGGTTCCCGCACCGGCGGCTGATGCGGTTCGCCCTCCGGATGCTGGCGAACCTCACCGACGGACCTCGCGGTGACGTCGACGACCGGGTCATGGACTGGATCCTGCGGATCTCTCCGATGCGATGAGCGAGGGACTCGGTCAGTACCTGCCGGTGGTGATCCTCGCGGGGCTCGGCGTGGTGTTCGCGGTGGCCTCGGTGCTGGCCTCGCGGGCCCTGGCGCCGCGTCGCCCGACCCCGGCGAAGCTCTCGCCCTACGAGTGCGGGATCGTCCCCGAGCGCACTCCGAAGGAGCGGTTCCCAGTCAAGTTCTACGTCATCGCCATGCTGTTCATCGTGTTCGACATCGAGACCATCTTCCTGTTCCCCTGGGCGGTGACCTTCCGCCAGCTCGGGCTGTTCGGGCTGGTGGAGATGGTGATCTTCATCGCCCTGGTGTTCGTGGCGTACGTGTACGTGTGGCAACGGGGTGGTCTGGAGTGGACCGACTAGCCGAGTTAGAGCAGCGAGCCATCGAGGAAGAGGTCAAGCGCGGCGTCCTGACCACCGTCCTCGGCAAGGCGGTCAACTGGGCCCGCAAGCAGTCGCTGTGGCCGGCCACGTTCGGCCTGGCCTGCTGCGCCATCGAGATGATGGCCTCCGGCGCCGGCCACCACGACCTGGCCCGGTGGGGGATGGAGATCTTTCGGGCCTCTCCACGCCAGGCGGACCTGATGATCGTGGCCGGGCGGGTCTCCCAGAAGATGGCGCCGGTGTTGCGGCAGATCTACGACCAGATGCCCGAGCCCAAGTGGGTCATCTCCATGGGGGTGTGCGCGTCCTCCGGCGGGATGTTCAACAACTACGGGGTGGTCCAGGGCGTGGACACCATCGTCCCGGTGGACATCTACGTGCCGGGGTGCCCGCCCCGTCCGGAGATGCTGATGTACGGGATCCTGAAGCTCGACGAGAAGATCTCCAAGCGGGGCACGTTCAAGTGACGGCCGAAGAGCTGGCCGAGCGGCTCCGCGAGCGGTGGGACGTCCTGGTGGCTCGGGGGGAGGTCACCGTGACCATCTCCCGGGACGACCTCCTGGAGACGCTGCGGGCCTTTCGGGACCAACCTGACCTGGCCTTCGATGTCCTCGCCGACGTCTCGTGCGCCGACTGGCCCGGCCGGGACCCCCGGGTGTGGATGGCCTACCACCTGTACTCGATGGAGCACGGCCACCGCGTTCGGGTCAAGGCCGGGCTCCCCCCCGACGACCTTCGGATCGACTCGGCAGCTGCCGACTTCCCCACCGCGGACTGGCAGGAGCGGGAGGTGTACGACTTCTTCGGCGTGCTGTTCGACGGCCACCCGGAGCTCCGCCGGATCCTGATGCCCGACGACTGGGAGGGATATCCGCTACGCAAGGACCATCCCCTCGGCGGGGTGCCCACCCAGTACAAGGGGGCGTTCGTACCCCCGCCGGACGAGCGAGGCCTGTGACGTGGCCGCCGAGGTTCCCGATCAGCTGACCGGCCCAGAGGTGGGGCGGGGCACCACGGCCCAGCGGCTCCGGGACGACCTGCTGGTAGTCAACATGGGTCCCCAGCACCCCTCGACCCACGGCGTCCTCCGCCTGCTGCTCACCCTCGACGGTGAGGAGATCGTCGATCTCAAGCCGATCGTCGGGTACCTGCACACCGGGATCGAGAAGAACACCGAGTACCGCACCTGGCAGCAGGGCGTCACCTTCGTCACCAGGGCCGACTACCTGTCGCCGTTCTTCAACGAGCTGGCCTACTGCCTGTCCGTGGAGCGACTCCTGGGGATCGAGGCGCCGCCCCGGGCCCAGGCCGTCCGGGTCCTGGTGTGCGAGCTGAACCGCATCGCCAGCCATCTCGTGTGGCTGGCCACCACGGGCCTGGAGCTGGGGGCCATCTCGATGATGGTGTACGGGTTCCGGGAGCGGGAGCGGCTCCTGGACATCTTCGAGCTGATCACCGGTCTCCGGATGAACCACGCGTATCTGCGGATCGGCGGGCTGGTCATGGATCTCCCCGGGGGAGCCGAGGACGGGATCCGCCGGTCCCTGAAGGAGCTGCCGCTTCGGTTCGACGAGTACGAGTCGCTTCTGTCCGGCAACCCCATCTGGACCGAACGGAACCGGGGCGTGGGGATCCTCACTGCCGAGCAGGCCCTCCGGATGGGTGTCACCGGGCCGCTTCTTCGGGCCGCCGGCGTGGCCCACGACCTTCGCAAGACCGAGCCGTACTCCGGGTACGAGCGCTACGAGTTCGACGTCCCCACCCGCACCGAGGCCGACTGCTACGCGAGGTACGAGATCCGGGTGGCGGAGATGCGGGAGTCGGTGCGGATCTGCGAGCAGGTCCTGGACTCCCTCCCCGGCGGCCCGGTGATGATCGAGGACCCCAAGCTCCGGTGGCCGGCGCAGCTCGAGACCGGGCCGGACGGAATCGGGAACTCGGAGGCGTACGTGCGCCACATCATGGAGGAGTCCATGGAGGCGCTGATCAACCATTTCAAGATCGTCACCCAGGGCATCAAGGTCCCGGCCGGCGAGGTGTACACCCCTGTGGAGTCTCCCCGGGGGGAGCTGGGCTACTACGTGGTGTCCGACGGAGGGATCCGGCCGTACCGCGTGCGGATCAGAGACCCCTCGTTCTGCAACCTCCCGGCGCTCCCGGAGATGACCCGGGGGCGGCTGGTGGCCGACGTCATCGCCTCCGTGGCCAGCACGGACCCGGTGATGGGCGGGGTGGATCGCTGATGGCCGTGCTCTCCGAGGACCTCCGAGCCAGGGCCGACGAGATCATCGCCCGGTATCCCACCAGCCGGTCCGCGCTGCTCCCGCTCCTGTACCTGGTCCAGGCGGAGCAGGGCCACGTCAGCCGGGAGGGGATGCGGGAGGTCGCCGGGATCCTCGGCCTCACCACCGCCGAGGTCGAGGCGGTGGCCACCTTCTACACGATGTTCAAGAAGGTTCCCACCGGGAGGTGGCTGATCTCCGTGTGCACCAACGTGTCGTGCGCGCTGGCCGGAGCCAGGGAGCTCCACGACGCCGCTCGTGAAGCGCTCGGTGCGGCGTCCGGGGTGGTCACCGAGGACGAGGCGTTCACCCTGGAGGAGACGGAGTGCCTGGGAGCGTGCGACCAGGCGCCGGTGGTCCAGGTCAACTACTGCAGCTACGCCAGGGTCACCGGCGATCGGATGCGGGAGATCATCGAGCAGCTCCGCCAGGGCACCGTGCCTCCCCCGGACGCGGGCCCCAAGCCGGTGGAACACACCGACACCGCGCGGATCCTCGCGGGGGTGGGGGGCCTCGGGGGGGTAGCTCGCCAGGATCGAGATGACGGCGGGCGAGAAGGCGAGCGGACCCCCCGAACAGATGGAGATCACCGTGGCTGAGTTCGAGCGGGTGGTGACCGCTCGGTGGGACGTCGATGGCGCCGACACAATCGACGGGTATCTCGAGGCCGGCGGATACGAGGCGCTGAGGAAGGCCATGACCATGGACCCGGCCGACGTCGTGGAGACCGTGAAGAACTCCGGGCTCCGGGGGAGGGGGGGCGCGGGGTTCCCCACCGGGATGAAGTGGGGGTTCATCCCCCAGGACACCGGCAAGCCCGTGTACGTCGTGGTCAACGCCGACGAGGGCGAGCCGGGAACGTTCAAGGACCGGGAGCTGATGGAGCGCGACCCCCATCAGCTCATCGAGGGGATCGCCATCACCTCCCACGCCGTGGGATGCACCACGGCGTTCATCTACATGCGGGGAGAGTTCCTGTTCGCCGCCCGTCAGGTGGAGCGAGCCATCGCCGAGGCGTACGACAGGGGCTTCCTGGGGAAGGGGATCGCCGGCAGCGACGTCGACCTGGACATCGTCCTCCACCGCGGCGCCGGGGCCTACATCTGCGGTGAGGAGACCGCGCTCCTGGACTCGCTGGAGGGCCGGCGGGGCCAGCCGCGGCTCCGCCCGCCGTTCCCGGCGGTGGAAGGCCTGTACGGCTCTCCCACCGTGATCAACAACGTGGAGACGCTGGCCACCGTCCCCCACATCATCGACAGGGGCGCGGACTGGTACTCCTCGATCGGTCCCGAGAAGTCCACGGGGACCAAGGTGTTCTCCCTCTCCGGGAAGGTGGCCCGGCCGGGCAACTACGAGGCTCCGATGGGAACGCCGGCCCGACAGATCATCGACGAGCTGGCCGGCGGCGTGCCCGACGGGAAACGGGTGAAGGCCTGGACCCCCGGGGGCTCCTCCACTCCATTTCTCACGGCCGACCATCTTGACACCCCGATGGACTTCGAGTCGATCCAGGCCGCCGGTTCCCTCCTCGGTACCGGGGCTGTGATCGTCCTCGACGAGTCCGACTGCGTGGTCGACACGGCCCTGCGGTTCACCCAGTTCTACGCCCACGAGTCGTGCGGCAAGTGCACCCCGTGTCGCGAAGGCACCTGGTGGATGACCAAGGTCCTGTACCGGATGGAGAACGGCGGCGGACGGCTGGACGACATCGAGATCATGAAGGACGTCGGCGACAACATGCTGTTCAAGTCCTTTTGCGCCCTGGGCGACGGCGCGGTGTCGCCGATCGACTCGTCGATCAAGTACTTCCGGGAGGAGTACGTCGAGCACGTGAAGCGGGGCGGATGCCCGATGGAAGACCGCCCGGCCATCGCCACCCCGGACGCTCGGGAGCTGGCGGCCACCCGGGCCGAGGTCGAGCTGGGCCAGGTGCTGCGATGAACGAGCAGATGGTCAATCTGACCATCGACGGCACCGAGGTCACGGTCCCCGCCGGCACCCTGGTCATCCGGGCCGCCGAGGCCCTGGGCATCGATGTCCCCCGGTTCTGCGACCACCCCTACCTCGAGCCGGTGGGGGCATGTCGACAGTGCATCGTGGAGATCGAGGGCCAGCGGAAACCGGTGACGTCCTGCACCACGCCCGTGGCCGACGGGATGGTGGTCAAGACCCAGCTCACCAGCGACGCCGCCCGCAAGGCTCAGGAGGGAGTTCTCGAGCTCCTGCTTATCAACCACCCGCTGGACTGTCCGGTGTGCGACCGGGGCGGCGAGTGCCCCCTCCAGGACCAGGCCCTGGCCTGGGGGCCCGGAGAGAGCCGATACATCGACCCCAAGCGGGTGTACCGCAAGCCGATCCCTCTGTCGCCGCTGGTGCTCCTGGACCGGGAGCGCTGCGTCCTGTGTGCGCGGTGCACACGGTTCTGCGACGAGATCTCCGGCGAGCGATTCATCGAGCTGTTCGACCGGGGAGCGGCGGAGCAGGTGTCGATCGCTCCGGGCGAGGACTTCCGCTCTCCGTTCTCCGGGAACACCGTGCAGATCTGCCCCGTCGGGGCCCTGACCAGCACCTCGTACCGGTTCGCCGCCCGGCCGTTCGACGTCCGGTCCGCCGACTCGGTCTGTCCCCACTGCGCGTGCGGCTGCAACCTGAGCGTCCAGGTTCGCCGGGGCGAGGTGGTCCGCCATCTGGCCCGCGACAACGGCGAGGTCAACGACGCATGGCTGTGCGACAAGGGCCGCTACGCCATCCGGTTCCCGGACCGGGACCGGCTGACCACTCCACTCCTCCGGGTTCCCGGCCTGGAGCCGGTGTCGTTCGGTGAGGTCTTCCGGGCTATCGGGGAGCGCGCCGCGTCCGGGCGGGTGGCCTTCCTGGGCGGCGGGAGGCTGACCGACGAGGACGCCTACGCGATGTCGAAGGTGGCCAGGACGGCCTTCCACACCAACGACCTTGACCACCGCCCGTCGGGATCGCTCGACGTTCCCCCCGACGTGGAGCGGGTGGCCGCCGCGGGGATGCCGGTCACCTACCGGGACGTGGAGCGGGCCGCGGTGATCGTCGTGGTGGGTCTCGACGCGCGCGAGGAGCTTCCCATCCTCCACCTGCGGATCCGCAAGGCGGTTCGGAAGTCGGGAGCCCGGGTCTTCGTGGTGCACCCCCGGCGCACCGCCCTGACAGACGTGGCCGAGCACATCCCATGCCTGCCCGGCGGTGAAGCCGACATCCTGGAGGAGCTGGCCTCGGCCCACGGCCAGGACACCTCGCTGGGGCGGGCCGCCGACGCCATGGCCGAGGCACGCGATCGAGCCCAGGTGCTTTGCGGGCCGCGGCTGGCCGACAGCGTGGGCGCGGTCAGCATGGCGGTGAGCGTGGCCCAGAGTGTGGGGGCGCGGTTCGCGTTCCTGTCCCGCCGCGCGGGGGACCGGGGGGCGCTGCGAGCCGGGGTCCACCCCGGACTGCTCCCGGGCGGCCGGAGGGTCGACGACCCCGCGGAGCGCTCGGAGATCGAAGCCGCTTGGGGGGGAGAGGTTCCCGGTGAACCGGGCCGGGACGGCGGGGCGATCCTGGAGGCCGCCGTCCGCCGGGAGATCGACGTCCTGTACCTGGTCGGGGCGGATCCCCTGGCCGACCACCCCGACGCCGACCTGGCCTCCAAGGCCGTGGCGAACGTCCCGTTCCTGGTGGTCCAGGACCTTGCGGTGGGGCGGTACCGGGACTCGGCCGCCGCCGTGCTCCCCGCCGCCGCGTTCCTGGAGAAGGACGGTCACTTCACCGACTGGGAGGGCCGGGGCCAGCGGATCCAACCGGTTCGTCCCACGCCAGGCCAGGCCCAGCCCGACTGGCAGATCTTCCAGGAGCTCTCCGAGGCCCTCGACGCCGACATGGGGTTCCGATCTCTCGAGGACCTCCAGCGTGAGCTGGGTGGGCTGGCGGCGCCTCGCGACATCCTCCTTACCCCCGGGCACAGCCGTCGTGAGGAGTCCGAAGGCGAGGGCCCCGTACTGTTCACCTATCCGCTGCTGGTGGACGAGGGGCTCCAGTCCGAGGGCGCCGGGGAGCTGAAGGAGGCCCTGGCCGAGGAGCCGTTCCTCGAGGTCCACCCCGAGGACGCCGGGCGGCTGGGACTCGAGGACGGCGGCCGGGCCCGGGTGAAGACCGAGGCCGGCGAGGCGGAGCTTCCGGTTCGGCTGAGCGACGGGATCACCCCGGGAGCGGTGTTCGTGCCGTGGAACCAGCAGGGGTTCCGGGCCAACCTGCTGCTGGCCGGACATATGCGAGCGTCGGCCACCATCGAGGCGATGGAGTCCGCCGAGCCGGTAGAGGAGGCGGCGAGCTGATGGATCTCGTCGACTGGATCCTGCTCCTGGTCAGGGTGGTGGTGGTCTTCTTTGCGCTTCTGCTCTCGGTGCTGCTGGTGATCTGGGCCGAGCGGAAGATCGTGGCGGACATGCAGACCCGGCTTGGCCCAAAGCGAGCCGGCCCGTTCGGCATCCTGGTCACGCTGGCCGACGGCATCAAGCTGTTCTTCAAGGAGGGCATCACCCCGGTCCAGGTCGACCGGCCCGTCTACGCGCTCGCTCCGATCGTGTCGCTGCTTCCGGCGGTCCTGGCGTTCGCCGTGGTTCCGTTCGGCTCCGGCATCGAGCTGTTCGGCCGGGAGATCCCCTTCCAGCTCGCCGACCTCAACGTGGGGATCCTGTTCGTCCTGGCCATGGGGTCCCTGGCGGTGTACGGCGTCGTCCTGGCCGGCTGGTCGTCGGGGTCCGCGTACCCGCTGCTGGGCGGGATCCGGTCCAGCGCCCAGATGATCTCGTACGAGGTCGGCATGGGGCTGGGTGTGGTGGCCGTCCTCATGTACTCGGGCACGATGCGGATGTCCGAGCTGGTCGCCAGCCAGGACCGGATCTGGAACGTGATCCCCCAGTTCCCCGCGTTCCTCATCTTCGCCACGGCGGCGCTGGCCGAGACGAACCGTCCTCCCTTCGATCTGCCGGAAGCCGAGACCGAGCTGGTGGCCGGGTATCACACCGAGTACTCGGGGATCCGGTTCGCCATGTTCTTCCTGGCCGAGTACCTGCACACGATCACGCTGGCGGCGGTGATCGTCACCCTGTTCCTGGGTGGGTGGCGGGGGCCTGTGTTCGACTTCCTCCCCGGACTGTGGCCGCTGGTGTGGTTCACCCTTAAGGTCATCGCCGTGGTGTTCGTGTTCATCTGGATCCGGGCCACGCTCCCGCGATTCCGGTACGACCGCCTGATGTCATTCGGGTGGAAGGTGCTGATCCCCTGGGGGCTGGTGTGGATCATGGCCACCGGAGCCATCGTGGTGCTGCCCGACATCTACGGGCGCGAAGCGCTGTTCCGGTGGGTGGCCATCCTGGCCGGCGTCACCCTGCTCCTTTCTCTGGTGGGGCCGATGTTTCGGCGCAAGCCGGTCCTGGCGGAGCCTTCCCAGAAGGTGGCACCGTGATCCGGGAGGTGTTCAAGGGCCTGGGGGTCACGTTCCGGAACATGTTCCGCAGGCCAGTGACGGTCTCGTATCCGCAGGAGATCAAGGAGCTCCCCCCGCGGTCGCACATCGGGCGTCATCTCCTGAACCGGCACGAAAACGGATTGGAGAAGTGCATCGGGTGCGAGCTGTGCGCGTGGGCGTGTCCCGCGGACGCCATCTACGTGGAAGGTGAGGACAACGATCCGGAGCAGCCCGTCTCGGCCGGGGAGCGATACGCGAAGACGTACCAGATCAACTACCTGCGGTGCATCATGTGCGGCTTGTGCGTGGAGGCCTGCCCCACGCGCGCCCTGACGCTGACGTCGGTTTTCGAGATGTCCTACGAGAGCCGGGAGGACGCCATCCTGGTCAAGGAGCAGCTGCTGGAACGGCCGCCGGCGTTAGGGACGGCGCCGGGAACCGAGCAGGGGTAGGCGTGGACCTCATCGTCTTCTGGGCCATGGCCCCGGTCAGCGTGGGGGCCGCGGCCCTTATGCTGTTCCAGCGCAACGCGGTTCATGCCGCCCTCCTGCTGATCCTGAACCAGTTCACGCTGGCGGTGTTCTTCGTGCTGCTCGACGCGCACTTCCTGGCGGCGGTCCAGGTGATCGTGTACGCCGGCGCGATCATGGTGCTGTTCCTGTTCGTGATCATGTTCCTGGGCATCGATCGCCGGGAGGCGCTGGTGGAGACGATCCGGGGACAACGCGTCCTGGCGGTCGGTCTGGGAGTCCTGCTGGTGGCCGAGGTGGTGCTGGCCGTGCGCCTGGGGGTCGGCCTGTCGGGCGCACCGGGTCCCGCACCCCAGGGTGACAACGTCCGTGCGGTGGCCCGGACGCTGTTCACGGACTACGTGTTCCCCTTCGAGGTCACCTCGATCCTCCTGATCGTCGCCGCGGTGGCGGCCATGGTCCTGGCCAGGCGGAAGGCCCGCGGCCTCCCGGACCAGTCAGAGGCCGAGCTCGTCCCCTCGCCCCCTCGCGACCGGACCGCCGAACCGGAGTCCGTCCCGTGAGAACGCCGATCTCCTATTACCTGGTCCTGTCGGCGCTGCTGTTCTCGATCGGGACGGTCGGAGTACTGGTTCGGCGCAACGCCCTGATCATCTTCATGTCGATCGAGCTCCAGCTCAACGCGGTGAACCTCACGCTGATCGCCTTCGCCCGCCAGCTCGGCGAGGTGAACGGGCAGGTGCTGGCGTTCTTCTCGATGGTGGTGGCCGCGGCCGAGGTGGTGGTGGGGCTGGCCATCATCGTGTCGATCTTCCGGCGCCGGGTCTCGGCAAACGTCGACGACGTGAACCTCCTGAAGTGGTGACCGCGGAATGATCGATCTGGTCTGGCTGATCCCCGGGCTGCCGCTGGCCGGAGCGATCGTCCTCCTGCTGGCGGGCAGGCCGCTTCGTCCGGTGGCCGGAGGACTGGCGTCCCTGCTGGTCGGTGGTTCGTTCGTCGTCTCCGTTCTGGTGCTCATGGATCTCCTGGGCCTCGGCCATGGGGAGCGGAGCGTGATCGTCCACGTGTACGACTGGATCCAGGTAGGGTCGTTCGTGGCTCCGGTAGCGTTCCGGGTGGACCCCCTGTCGATGGTCATGGCCCTCACGGTCACCGGCGTCGGCTTCCTGATCCATGTGTATTCGATCGACTACCTGCACGGCGACCCCCGGTACACGCGGTACTTCGCGTACCTGAACCTGTTCGTGTTCTCCATGCTGATGCTGGTCCTGGCGGACAACTTCGTCCTGCTGTACCTGGGCTGGGAGGGCGTGGGGCTGTGCTCCTATCTCCTGATCGCGTTCTGGTTCCAGCGGAAGGCCGCGGCCGACGCGGGCAAGAAGGCGTTCATCGTCACCCGGATCGGCGACACCGCCATGCTGGTCGGTATCTTCCTGATCTTCGCCACCACCGGCTCGGTGGAGTTCGAGGAGGTGTTCGGTGCTGCCGGGAGCCTGGCGTCGGCCACCGCCACCGCGATCTCTTTGCTCCTGTTCGCCGGGGCCGTGGGGAAGTCCGCCCAGCTCCCACTCCACGTGTGGCTGCCGGACGCCATGGAGGGGCCCACGCCGGTCTCCGCGCTGATCCACGCGGCCACCATGGTGACCGCGGGGGTGTACCTGGTGGCCCGGACCCACGAGCTGTTCGAGGCGTCGCCGGTGGCTCTCAGCGTGGTGGCCATCGTGGGGGTGGTCACCGCGCTGTATGCGGCGCTGTCCGCGCTGGGCCAGGACGACCTCAAGCGAGTGCTGGCGTACTCGACGATCAGCCAGCTCGGGTACATGTTCGTGGCGGTGGGGGTGGGGGCCTATGCCGTGGCCATCTTCCACCTGGTGATGCACGCCTTCTTCAAGGCCGCCATGTTCCTGGGCGCCGGGAGCGTGATGCACGCCACCCACGGAGAGATCGACATGACCCGGCTGGGGGGCCTGGGGCGACGGCTGCCGGTGACGGCGGGGGTGTTCACCGCGGGAGGGCTGGCCCTGGCGGGGGTCCCCCTGCTGTCGGGGTTCTTCAGCAAGGACCAGATCCTGGCGGCCGCGTACGAGGCGGGGCGAACCGGCCTGTGGGTGGTGGCCCTGGTCACCGCGGGGATCACCGCGCTGTACATGGCCCGGGCGGTGTCACTGACGTTCCTCGGCCGCCAGCGCTACCACGGGATTCACGAGTCGCCGCTGCTGATGACCGCCCCGATGGTCATCCTGGCCGGCGGGGCGGTGTTCGGGGGGCTTCTGGGCCTGTCGGCCACCACCGGGGTGGTCCAGGGGTTCCTGATCGGGGTCTTCGGCGAGGCTGAGCACGGCGCCGCGGCGGCCGGGGGCCTCTCCGAGGTCACCCTGGCGGTCATCGCCTCGGCCGTCGCTCTGGCGGGGCTGGCGGCCGGATGGCTGGTGTACGGATCCGGCCGGGTCGACTGGCAGACCCTGCGGTCCAGGCTCGCCGGCGTGCACCGGACCCTGGCCCACGGCTTCTACGTGGACGACGCGTACGGCCGGGTGGTGGTCCTGCCCGGAAAGGCGGCGTCGTCCTTCGCGGCGTTCGTGGTCGACACCAGGGTCATCGACGGGGCGGTGAACGGGCTGGGACGGATGTTCTCCGCCCTGGCCGGGACGGGTCGCCGGGTCCAGAGCGGCCTGGTGCGCATGTACGCGCTGACGTTCCTGGTGGGGGTGGTGGGGGTCCTCCTGGTCGTGGTGGTGAGGTCATAGATGTTGACCCTGACCGTGTTCCTGCCGCTCGGCGGAGCGGCGGTGATGACGGTGCTGGGAGCCATCGGGCGGCTGGCACTCCGGGGCCGGGCCGAGGCCCGGGTGGAGCGAGAAGCCGACGCCGCCAGGTGGTGGACGTTGGTCATCACGGTGGCAACGTTCGCCGCATCGCTCGGCGTCCTGGCCGAGTTCCGGGGCGGGGCCGCCGGATTCCAGATGGTGGAGAGGGCCGAGTGGGTGGGCCCGCTGAACTTCCAGTACGTCCTGGGGGTCGACGGCGTGAGCCTGTTCATGGTCCTGCTGACCACCTTCCTCATGCCGCTGGCCGTCCTGGCCTCGTGGAAGATGGAGCGGCAGCCCGGCTACTTCATGGCCTCGCTACTGGTCCTGGAGACGGCGCTGCTCGGTGCGTTCGTGGCCCTCGATCTCCTGTTGTTCTTCGTGTTCTTCGAGGGCCTGCTGTTCCCGATGTATCTGATCATCGGGGTGTGGGGGAGCGGCCGGCGCGTGTACGCCGCGGTCAAGTTCTTCCTGTACACCATGGCCGGCTCGGCGCTGCTGCTGGTGGCCATCCTGTTCCTGTACTTCCGGTCGGGGTCGGTCACCGGCACGCCGACATTCGACCTCCGGGAGCTTCAGGGCCTGGCGCTCCCGGCGGTCACCGCCCGGTGGCTGTTCCTGGCGTTCTTCGTGGCGTTCGCGGTCAAGGTTCCGATGTTCCCGTTGCACACCTGGCTCCCCGACGCGCACACCGAGGCTCCCACCGCCGGTTCCGTGATCCTGGCCGGCGTCCTTCTGAAGATCGGGGCGTACGGGCTGATCCGGTTCAACCTCACGCTGTTCCCGGAGGCCTCCGCGTACTTCCGGGGGTTCGTCTCGGTGCTCGCGGTGATCGGGATCGTGTATGGGGCGGTGGTGGCGCTGATGCAATCGGACGTGAAGCGCCTGGTGGCGTATTCGAGCGTCTCCCACCTCGGGTTCGTGGTGCTGGGGATCTTCGCCGGGACGCTCCAGGGGATGTCGGGTGGCGTCATCCAGATGGTGAACCACGGCCTGTCGACCGGGGCGCTGTTCCTGTTGGTAGGGATGCTGTACGACCGGACCCACACCCGGGACCTGGGGCGTCTGGGAGGCTTGGCCGGCCAGGTCCCGGTGCTGGCGGGGTTCTTCCTGGTGGTGGCGCTGTCCTCGCTGGGCCTCCCGGGGCTCAACGGGTTCGTGGGCGAGTTCCTGATCCTGCTGGGGACCTTCGACGCCTCCCGGGCCTTCGCGGTGGTCGGGGCCCTGGGGGTCATCCTGTCGGCCATCTACCTCCTGTGGGCCTACCAGCGGGCCATGCACGGTGAGCCTCGGCCCGAGCTGGCCGGCACCCCGGATCTCTCGCTTCGCGAGTACGCCGCCCTGGTTCCGGTGGTGGCCGCCATCGTGGCCATCGGGGTGTTCCCCCGGCCGCTCCTGGAGCGGATCGAACCCGCCGCGGATCGCCATGCCCGGATGATCCAGGTGGAGCCGGACTCGGCCACTCCCATCCAGGCCGAAGGGGGCGGGTGATGCCGGAGGTCCGGATTCCCGACCTGGCCCTGTTCCCCATCCTCCCCGAGCTGATCCTGGCGGGCACGGCGATCTTCGTTCTGCTGTTCGACGCGATCCGCCCATCGCAGGACCAGCGGCCGATGGCGGCCTTCGCCACCCTGGGGATCCTGGGCGCCGCGGCGGCGGTCATGGCCCAGCTGGCCGGCCCCTCCCCGCAGAGGGCCACAGTGCTGTCTGGGATGGTGGCCACGGACGACTTCGGCCTGTATTTCCGGCTGGTGGTGCTGGCGTGCGCCCTGCTGGGGATACTGCTCTCCTTCCACTACCTGGCCCGGACCGGCGAGGCCCGAGGCGAGTATTACGCGCTCCTGTTGTTCGCGACCTCTGGCATGACCCTCCTCACGGCCGCCGCGGATCTGATCGTGGTGTTCCTGGCCCTGGAGGTCCTGTCGCTGTCGCTGTACGTGATGGCCGGCTTCTCGTGGCGACGGGCGGCGTCGCAGGAAGCCAGCCTGAAGTACTTCCTGCTGGGGGCGTTCTCCTCGGCGTTCTTCCTGTACGGCATCGCCCTGGCCTACGGGGCCGCCGGCACCACCAGCATCGGAGGGATCGCCCGGGCCCTGTCCGGGGAGACCGGGAGCCTGGCGCTGCCGCTGGCCGCCGCCGGGTTGCTGGCGGTGGGATTTGGGTTCAAGGTCGCCGCGGTTCCGTTCCACATGTGGACGCCGGACGTCTACCAGGGCGCTCCGACTCCGGTAACGGCGTTCATGGCGGCCGGTACCAAGGTGGCCGGGTTCGCCGCCCTGATCCGGGTGGCTTCGGTGTCCCTGGGACCGCTGGGATGGGAGCTCACCCCGGTGCTGTTCGCGCTCTCGGCCCTGACCATGGTGGTCGGCTCGATCCTGGCCATCGCCCAGGACGACGTGAAACGCATGCTGGCGTACTCGTCGATCGCCCATGCCGGGTTCGTTCTGGTAGGGGTGGCCGCCGCCAACCAGCAGGGGATCTCCGGGGCCATGTTCTATCTGGCCGCGTATGCCGCCATGATCCTCGGGGCGTTCGGGGTGGTGATCCTGGTGTCCCGAACGGGAGAGCAGCGCACCTCCCTGCGTTCGTATCGAGGGCTGGCCCGGCGAAGCCCGGGGCTGGCCGCCCTGCTGGCGGTGTTCCTGCTCTCCCTGGCGGGACTGCCGCCCACCGCGGGATTCATGGCCAAGGTCTTCGTGTTCCAGGCCGCGGTGGACGCGCGGCTCGAGGCCCTGGTGATCGTCGCGGTGCTGGCCAGCGTGGTGGCGGCGTTCTTCTACCTCCGGGTCATCGTGCTGGCGTACATGGAGGAGCCCGAGGAGCAGGAGGAGGTCGAGCTGGCCACCGGACCGGCCCCCGCATTCGTCCTGGGCGTTGCTGCTCTGGTCACGTTGGTGCTCGGGGTGGTGCCCGGCCTCCTGCTCGACCCACTGCAGTCCGCGGGAATCCTCAGATGGTAGGTTCGGCGACGTGACCAGGGCGGCGTGGAAGGAGCTGGAAGCACCGGACCCCTCCCTGGAGGCCGGTCTCCGCAGCCGGCTGGAGGAGGTGGAGGCCGCGCTGGCCGAGGCCACCATCTCCGAGGTTCCGCTGGTCGCCTCGGCGGCCGGCTACCTGCTGGAAGCCGGCGGCAAGCGGTTCCGGCCGCTCCTGGTTCTCCTGGGTGGGCACTTCGGCGACCCCGCCGACCGCCGCCTGGTCCCCGGCGCGGCGGCCATCGAGCTCACCCACATGGCCACCCTGTACCACGACGACGTGATCGACGAGGGCGCCACCCGGCGGGGGATCCCGTCGGTCAACGCGCGGTGGGACAACACCGTGGCCATCCTGGCCGGCGATTTCCTGTTCGCCCGGGCCTCGCAGATCTCCTCCGACCTGGGGACCGAGGTCACCCGGCTCCTGGCCGAGACCATCGCCCGGGTATGCGAGGGACAGATCCGAGAGGTCGAGATCCTCGGCCGGCTCGATGCCGACGAGGCCTCCTACATGGAGGTGATCCGAAGGAAGACCGCGGCGTTGATCGCCACCTCGTGCCGCCTGGGCGGGATGCTGTCGGGTGCCGAGTCGCCGGTGATCGAAGGACTGGAGAGGTTCGGCCACGCCCTGGGCCTGGCCTTCCAGCTGTCCGACGACATCATGGACCTCATCGCCGAGGCCGCCATCCTGGGCAAGGAGCCGGGCTCCGACCTCAAGGAGGGCGTGTACACGCTGCCGGTGATCTACGCGCTCAACGAATCCGCTCGCCGTGACGAGCTTCGCGCCCTGCTTGCGGCCGGCCCGCCCGACGACGAGCGGCTTGCCGCAGCCCTGGACATCGTTCGCTCGGACGGGGTGCTGGATCGGGCCCGGGACGCGGTGACCAGGGAGGTCCGCCAAGCCATGGCGGAGGCCGAGTCCCTGCCCCCGGGCCGGGCCCGGGACGCCCTGGTGCACCTGTCCGGGTTCATCGCAGTCCGCTGCGGCGCCCCCGCCTGACCTCGGTCGCACCGTCATCTCGGCCGGCCTACCGGGGCTGGTGCACGGCCCATTGGCGACGCACATCGGGTGGGGCTCCCAGGACTCTTCCTCCCGGATCGTGGAACCTAAGGTGCCGGTCGGGATGGCCGGTGACCTTCCAGCCACCCTCGTGGAGCGCTCGGTGGTGCGTGGTGCACACCCGGATGAGGCTGTCCAGGTCGGTGCGCCCTCCCCGGGCCCAGGGGACGATGTGGTGGATGACCAGCCACTTCGTCCGTCCGCATCCATCGAACCGGCACTCGGGGTCTCGGTGCTCCAGTTGGCGGCGCATCCATCCCGGCACCACCCGTGCCTGCCGCCCGATCCCCACGGTCCGGCCGGGAGCGATCGTCGTTCCACCCCATCCACGCCTGCCGGAGCTGGTGGTCTGACTCCGCCTCTTTCTGCACCTCGGCCCTGCGGTGACGCTGCGCCTGTCTCCACAGCCCGGCGGGACTGATCCCGGGAGCTTCGGTGGCGTGATGATGGTCGGTCTCAGCGGTGGCGAACCGGGTCAGGGGCTTGAGCTGGTCCAGGACAGATGTCCCTCCCGATGGGCCTCCCGGATGGCCGGAAGGATCGCAGGGCCCGGCCCATCCGGACCCACTGGTCCGTCGTACCGGAGCCTTCGCCGTACCTAGCTGCCAGCCGGGTGCTCAGGGCGACCTCCTGGTCGCCAGGAGCCTGCTCGAACTCCTCCAGATCGGCGACGGCTTCCAAGAGCTCGGCCTGTGCGGCACAGAGGCCTGCGTGGGCGCGGTCCACCCGAGCCATCGGCTGGTCCCAGGGTCATCGAATCCCATGCGTGTAACTCTATGGACGCGGGGCTGTTGGGACATCCCCCAACCGGGGGATTTGGCGGACCGGTCCGGGGATTTCCGGACGCGGGGGAGCCGGCGGCTGGAGTTTGTCTGGTGCCCTGGGGGCGCTGGTAGAATCGCGCTTGAGAAAGATTTCACAAGCGTGGACGCCTACCTCCGCTCCTATGGAACCATCGTGGCCCTCGCCGTGGCCGGCGCGGGGCTGGTGGCGGTGGCGATCCTGGCGGCCAAGGCGGTGGCGCCTCGGCGACCGCTTCCCGAGAAGCTCACCACCTTCGAGTGCGGGATCGACCCCGTGGGTGAGGGGTGGTCCCAGAGCCAGATCCGCTACTACATCTACGCGTTCCTGTTCGTGATCTTCGACGTCGAGAGCGTGTTCCTGTTCCCCTGGGCCGTGGTGTTCGAGGACCTGGGGATGTACGCGGTGGTCTCCATGACCATCTTCATCCTGATCCTGGGGGCCGGGCTCCTGTACGCCTGGCGGAAGGGGGTCCTGCGGTGGGCCTGATCGAGCGGACCCCCCTGGTGGACCTCCAGCCGGTCAAGTTCCTCCTGAACTGGGGCCGCAAGTACTCCCTGTGGGTCATGAACTTCGGCCTGGCCTGCTGTTCGATCGAGCTCATCGCCACCTCAACCTCGAAGCACGACTTCATCCGCCTGGGGGTGATCCCCGTCGCCCACGGCCCCCGGCAGGCCGACCTCCTGGTAGTGGCGGGGACCGTCACCGACAAGATGGCCCCGGCACTCAAGCGGGTGTACGACCAGATCCCCGACCCCAAGTACGTGATCAGCTTCGGTTCCTGCTCGAACTGCGGCGGCCCGTACTGGGACTCCTACTCGGTCACCAAGGGCGTTGACCAGATGATCCCGGTGGATGTCTACGTCCCCGGGTGCCCTCCGAGGCCGGAGGCCCTGCTGCACGGCATCGTCAAGCTGCAGGAGAAGATCGGCAAGGAAGACATCCGGGAAAAGTGGAGTGGCAAGCTCACCGGGGCCCCTGCCGGCAGCTGAGATCGTCCGGGGCCTGCGGGCCCGGTTCGGCCAGGACCTCCTGGCCGTTGACGACGCCCTGGACCAGGCCGTGGTCCGGGTGGGCCCGGAACGCTACCGGGACGTGATCAAGACCCTTCGCGACGACGAGGACTTCGCCTGCGACTTCATCGACTTCGTGTCGGCCGTGGACCGCGGCGAGGAAGGGTTCGACATCGTCACCCAGCTGTACTCCACGACGCGGCGTCACCAGGTCCGGGTGAAGCTGGCGTGCGACCGCGAGGACCCCGCGGCCCCCACCATCTCCGACCTGTATCCCGGAGCCAACTGGCACGAGCGGGAGACCTGGGAGCTGATGGGGATCCGGTTCGATGGCCACCCGCAGCTGGTGAAGCTGCTGCTGCCGGAGCAGTTCGAGGGCTATCCGCTGCGCAAGGACTTCGAGCTGATGACCCGGGTGGCCAAGCCGTGGCCCGGCGAGGAGACCACCGGAGAGGGTCCCGCCGAGTGAGCTTCATCGACCAGATCTTCTCCAACGTGTGGGTGGTGGTCCTCCTCAAGGTGGTCCTGGTGATGGGGTTCTTCCTGGTGGCTCCCCTGGGGATCGGCTACGCGGAGCACAAGATCCTGGCCCACATGCAGCACCGCCTCGGGCCGATGGAGGCGGGGCGGTTTCACGGATGGGCTCAGCTGATCGCCGACGGCGTCAAGTTCGTTCAGAAGGAGGACGTCATCCCCAGGGCCGCCGATCGATGGGTGTTCTCGCTGGCTCCTGCTGTTGTCCTGGTCCCCGTGATCCTGGTGCTGGCGGTGGTGCCGTTCGGCACCGACATCTGGGCGGAGAACCTCGACGCGGGCCTGTTCTTCGTCATGGCCATCTCCGCGGTGGGGGTCATCGGGGTGCTGATGGCCGGATGGGCCTCGGCCAACAAGTTCTCGCTGATCGGGGCGGTTCGAGCGGCGGCCCAACTCATCGCCTACGAGCTGCCGCTGATCCTGGCGGCGGTGGCGGTGGCCATGTTGGCCGGAACCCTGTCCCTGGTGGGGATCGTGGAGGCCCAGCGGGACTACTGGTTCGTGATCGTCCAGCCGGTCGGCCTGCTGATCTTCGTGATGGCGTCCCTGGCCGAGCTGACGCGGACACCCTTCGATATGCCCATCGCCGATTCGGAGATCATCTTCGGCGCGTACACCGAGTACACCGGGCTCAAGTTCGCGTTCTTCCTCCTGGCCGAGTACGGCGGCATCGTGGTCCTCTCGGCGATCGCCTCGGTGTTGTTCCTGGGGGGCTACCTGGGACCGCCGGGCCTGGACTTCATCCCCGGGCCGATCTGGATGTCGGCCAAGATCGGGGCCATCTCCTTCCTGATCATCTGGCTGCGAGCGACGTACCCACGCCTCCGGGAGGACCAGCTGCAGCGGTTCTCGTGGATCGTCCTGATCCCGCTGGCCCTGGTGAACATCCTGGCCACCGGCGTGATCAAGGTGCTGGTTGACTGATGGCCACCGTGGAACCGCAGGAGACCGGAGGCAACGGCGCCGCTCGAGCCGCCGGGCTCCCCGGCCTGGGCCTTCTCAAGGGCCTGTTGGTCACGCTGAAGACGTTCCTGTCGCGGTCGATCACCCAGCAGTACCCGCACGAGAAGCCCGACCTCCCGCCCCGGACCCGCGGGGTGATCGCCCTCAAGCCCGAGAACTGCACGGTGTGCTGGAAGTGCTCCCGCGAGTGCCCGGACTGGTGCATCTACATCGAGTCACACAAGGAGACCCACGCCCCGGTCTCCGGTGGCCGGGCCCGATCGGCGAAGGTCCTCGATCGGTTCGCCATCGACTACGCCCTGTGCATGTACTGCGGGATCTGCGTCGAGGTATGCCCCTTCGACGCCCTGTTCTGGAGCCCGGAGTTCGAGTACGCCGAGTACGACATCCGCGACATGCTTCACGAGAAGGAACGCCTCGACGATTGGACCTACACGGTCCTGCCGCCTCCGGAGCTCGAGGAGGGCGCGGAAGCGGTGGAGCAGACCGAGACGGCCGAGTCCCACCCCGAGCCCCCCACCTCGGCCGCACCCATCGCCACACCGGGAGCCGAGGAGAGCGGCGGTTGACGGCCCAGGAATGGGTGTTCGCCGTCCTGGGCGTGGTGGGGACCGTTGCGGCGCTGCGACTGGTCACCGCGAAGAACGTGGTGCACGCGGCCCTGTACCTGGTGGTCACCCTGGCCACCGTCGGCGGCGTCTACCTCCTCCTGGCCGCGGAGTTCGTCGCCTGGGTCCAGGTCCTCATCTACGTCGGGGCCATCGTGGTGCTGCTCCTGTTCGGGCTGATGCTCACACGGGCGCCGATCGGGCGGGAGGCCCTGGACAACCAGCAGCGTGGGTTCGCCGCGATCGTCGGTGTGGGCATCCTGGCCGGCCTCACGATCATGGTGTGGGACGCCTTCGGGGAGGCGGAGATCAACGTGGAGAGCGCCAGCACCACGGGAGGGGTCGGCGACAGCCTGTTCCGTTCATTCGTCCTGCCGTTCGAGGTCGTGTCCTTCCTCCTCCTTGCGGCCCTCATCGGGGCCATCGTGCTGGCGCGGAAGGAGGAGACCTGATCCGATGATCCGCCTGGCCTTTCCCCTCCTGTTCTCCGCTGTGCTGTTCGCGGTGGGCGTGTACGGGGTCCTGGCCCGTCGCAACGGGGTCCTGGTCCTGATGTCCATCGAGCTGATGCTGAACGCCGTGAACGTGAACCTGGTCGCGTTCAGCCAGTTCCTCAAGGACGGCGCGTTCACGGGCCAGATCTTCGCGCTGTTCGTGATCACGGTCGCCGCTGCGGAGGTGGGGATCGGGCTGGCCATCGTCATCCTCATCTTCCGGAACCGAGAGACGATCAATGTGGACGAGGTCGACATCCTCAGATGGTGAGCGATGCTTGAGCAGTCCTGGCTGATCCCGCTCATCCCGTTCATCTCGTTCCTGGTGATCGTGTTCGTGGGGAAGCGGACCCCGCTCCGCGGAGCGGGCATCGGGATCCTGGCCACCGCCGCGTCGTGGGTGATGTCGGTAGTGGTGTTCTTCCAGGTGGTGGGGGGCGCCGAGGACGTCGGGCGAAGCTGGCGGTGGCTCGACGTGGGGATCCCGTTCGAGATCGGGGTGAGCGTCGACGGTCTGGCCGCGATGATGTTCGTGGTCGTCACCACGGTCTCGCTGGTGGTGCACATCTACTCGGTGGGGTACATGGCCGGGGAGCCCCGGTTCACCTGGTACTTCGCGGCCCTGTCGCTGTTCACCGGCTCGATGCTCAACCTCGTGGCGGCCAACAACCTGATCCAGCTCCTGGTCGGCTGGGAGCTGGTGGGCATCTGCTCCTACCTGCTGATCGGCCACTGGTGGGAGAAGAAGGAGAACTCCGACGCGGCCATCAAGGCCTTCATCACCACCAAGACCGGGGACATCCCGTTCCTGTTCGGCATCTTCGTGCTGATCGTCGCCGCGGGGACGGCCAACATCGGCGAGATCACCAACGCTGCGGAGGCGGGCGAGATCTCCACGGGGCTGCTGACCGCGGGAGCCATCCTGCTGTTCGGCGGGGCCATCGGGAAGTCCGCTCAGTTCCCCCTCCACGTGTGGCTCCCGGACGCCATGGCCGGTCCCACGCCGGTGTCGGCCCTGATCCATGCGGCCACCATGGTGGTGGCCGGCGTCTACCTGGTGGGCCGGATGTTCGCGGTGTTCGCCCCGTCGGCGGACGCGCTGACGCTGGTGGTGGTGATCGGCTCGATCACCATGCTGATCGCCGCGCTCCTGGCCATGGTCCAGGACGACATCAAGCGGGTGCTGGCGTACTCAACGGTCTCCCAGCTCGGGTACATGATGGCGGCCCTGGGGATCGGGCCGGCAGGCCACACCGCGGCGTTCTTCCACCTGTTCACTCACGCGTTCTTCAAGGCGTTGCTGTTCCTGGGAGCCGGCTCCATCATCCACGCGGTCCGCTCCAACAACATGAGTGACATGGGAGGACTGCGGAAGCCGATGCCGGTCACGTTCTGGACGTTCCTGATCGGCTCGGCGGCTCTGGCGGGGATCCCGCCGCTGGCGGGGTTCTGGTCCAAGGACGAGATCATCGCCGAGGCGTTCCGTGAGGAGCAGTTCGGCCTGTGGGTGGTGGCGGTGATCACCGCCATGCTCACGGCGTTCTACATGACCCGGGCCATCTGGCTCACGTTCTTCGGGCAGTACCGGGGCCAGGGCCACCCGCACGAGTCCCCCAGGGTGATGACACTTCCGCTGGTGGTGCTGGCCGCCCTCTCCGCCGTGGTCGGCTTCTTCGGGGCCCCCTTCGTGGAGGGTGGGTTCCGGGAGCTGGTGCACTTCGGCGAGGAAGCCCACGTGGTGGGGTTCGACTTCGCCCTGGCCG
Organism: Actinomycetota bacterium; assembly: GCA_050692555.1. Lineage (GTDB taxonomy): Bacteria > Actinomycetota > UBA4738 > UBA4738 > CALAEC01 > DAITPV01. The sequence continues at coordinate 7,941 of JBOGVS010000024.1, read as the reverse complement.
GCCTGTCGGTGCTGGTGGCCCTGGGGGGGATCGCCATCGGCACGGCCCTGTATCGGCGGTACCGGGAGCCGGATCCCCTCCGCCGGCTGGGCCCCCTGTACACCTTCTTGGAGCGAAAGTACTACCTCGACGACATCTACCTGCGGGGGATCGTCCGTCCGATCCAGTACGGGGTCGCCGCTTTCGCCAACTGGACCAACACCTACATCCTCGACGGGATGGTCAACGCGGTGGGCTGGATCACCAGGAAGCTCGGCCGGGCTACGGACGCCACCGACCGCCACGTGGTGGACGGTGCGGTGAACCGGGTGGCCATCGGGACGGAATGGACCGGCGGGCTGCTCCGGTACATCCAGTCGGGGAACGTGCAACGGTACGCGGTACTCCTGTTCGCCGGCGTGGCCGTCCTGGCCGTGATCTACACCCGGATCTGATGGAGGTGCGATGACGTTCGACGACTGGGCGATCTCGCTGGCGGTGTTCCTGCCGACGGTGGGTGCGGTGGTGGTGGTTCTCCTCCCCCGGGACCGTGACCGGTTGATCCGGTGGCTCGGGGTGGCGTTCACCGGCGCGGCGCTGGTGGTTGGGGTGGTCATCCTTTTCGGGTTCGACTTCTCATCGCCGGGGGCGTTCGGGACGGCCATGGGCGAGGAGGCCCTCCAGTTCCGGGTAAACGCTTCGTGGATCTCGGTGATCGATGCTCGCTACCACCTCGGGCTGGACGGGGTCAGCCTCCCGCTGTTCGAGCTGACCCTCCTGATGGGCCTGTTGTGCATGATCTACACGCTCAAGTACCTTCCCGAGCCCGGACGACCCAAGGCCTTCGTGGCGCTCCTGATGCTGCTGCAGACCGGGATGGCGGGAACGTTCGTGGCTTTCGACCTGGTCCTGTTCTTCGTGTTCTGGGAGCTGGTCCTGGTTCCCATGTACTTCCTGATCGGGCTGTGGGGGGGGCCGAACCGGGAGTACGCCGCGATCAAGTTCTTCCTGTACACGCTGTTCGGGAGCGTGTTCATGCTGCTGGGGTTCCTGGCCATGTACTTCCAGGCGGAGCCGAACACCTTCGACATCATCGCCCTCCAGCAGGCGGGATTCGACCGCACCTTCCAGCTGGTGGTGTTCGCCGGGCTGTTCCTGGGCTTCGCCATCAAGGTCCCGATGTGGCCGTTCCACACCTGGCTCCCGGACGCGCATACCGAGGCCCCGACGGTTGGCTCGGTCCACCTGGCGGCGATCCTGTTGAAGATGGGGACCTACGGGTTCGTCCGGATCGCCCTCCCGATCTTGCCGGAGGCGGCTCGGGTGTGGGCCCCGTGGATCGGGGTCCTGGCGGCCATCGCCATCGTGTACGCGGCGCTGGCATGTCTGGCCCAACGTGATCTCAAGCGACTGATCGCCTTCTCGTCCGTGGGACACATGGGGTTCGTGATGCTGGGGATCGCCACCCTCACCACCGTGGGGATCAACGCGGCGATCTACGGGATGGTGGCCCACGGGGTGATCACCGGGATGCTGTTCTTCATCGCCGGGTCGGTCCACGAGCGGTACCACACCCGGGAGATCGCGGAGATCGGCGGGGGCATGCTTCAGAAGGTCCCCTATCTGGCCAGCCTCCTGGCATTCACGGCGATCGCGTCCCTGGGGCTCCCGGGACTGGCGGGGTTCTGGGGGGAGGTGTTCGCCCTCCTGGCGTCGTTCAACCCGGCGGAAGGTTTGTCCATCGGGCTGTTCAGGACGCTGATGGTCTTCGGAGGGATCGGGACCATCCTCACGGCGGGTTACTTCCTGTGGATGCTCCAGCGGGTGAACCTGGGGACGGTGTCGGATCGATGGCGGGACAAGTCCCTGGTGGACGTCAACGCCATCGAGTACGTCTCCTGGGCCCCCCTGCTGGTGGGGATCCTGGTGCTGGGTGTGTTCCCTCGGATCGTCCTGGGTGTCACCGACGAGGCCGTCGGGGCCCTGACCGGGCTGCTCTGAGGCGATGCCCCAGATCGACTACCACGCGCTGGCCCCGGAGCTGATCCTGGGGAGCACCCTCCTGGTGGTCCTGGTGGCCGACCTGTTCCTTCGGCCGCAACGCAAGTGGTTCGCCATGGTGCTGTCGTTCCTGGGGACGGCGGCGGCGCTGGCCGTCGAGCTGACCCTGATCGGAGACGTCAGGGCTTCGTTCGGTGGGAGCTACGTCTCGGACGCGTTCGCGGTCCTGTTCAAGGTGTTCTTCCTGGTGGTTGCCCTGGCGGTCCTGCTGCTGTCGGTCCGCTATTTCCGGGACGGGCGGTACTACCAGGGCGAGTACTACTTCCTGCTCCTGTCCGCCATCCTGGGGATGCTCACGATCTCATCGTCGCGGGACCTCCTGATGCTGTTCATCTCGCTGGAGCTGGTGACCGCGCCGGCGTGGCTGATGGCCGGGTTCCGGAAGCGTGATCCGAGGTCGAACGAAGCGTCCCTCAAGTTCTTCCTGATCGGGATCCTGTCGACGGCGGTGATGCTGTACGGCATGAGCCTGATCTACGGGGTCACGGGGACGTTGAAGCTCGATGACATCGCCGCCCGCCTGGGCTCCGCCCCCCAGGGACTGGCGGTGGCCTCGATCCTGTTCGTGGTCACCGGATTCGCGTTCAAGGTGTCCTCGGTGCCGTTCCACTTCTGGGCCCCGGACACGTACGAGGGATCGCCGATCCCGGTGGCCGCATTCCTCTCGGTGGCCTCCAAGGCCGCGGGGTTCGCCGGGCTCCTCCAGATCATGTTCCTGGGGTTCGCCCCGTTGGCCGAGTTCTGGACTCCGTTGTTCGCGGTGCTGTCGGTCCTGACGATGACGCTCGGGAACCTCATCGCCCTTCAGCAGCGCCAGGTGGTTCGGTTGCTGGCGTACTCGAGCATCGCCCAGGCCGGCTACATGCTCCTGCCGTTCGCCCTGGTCGGAGGTGGGGTGGATCCCGCCGAGACCAACCAGCTCGCCTTCTCCTCGGTGGTCATCTACATCCTGATCTACGGGGTGATGAACCTGGGCGCGTTCGCCGTGGTCATCGCCCTGGCCCGCGAGGCTCCCGGAGCGATGATCTCGGACTTCGCCGGCCTCGGCCGCCGGGCCCCCGGGCTGGCCGTGGCCATGGGGATGTTCCTGATCTCCCTTGCCGGCATCCCGCCGCTGGCGGGATTCTTCGCAAAAGTGTTCATCTTCCAGGCGGCGATCGCCGGCGACCAGGCCTGGCTGGCCGTGGTGATGGTGGTGAACTCCGTGATCAGCCTGTACTACTACGTCCTGGTCGTCAGGCAGATGTTCTTCGTGGACGTCCCCGACGCCCGCCCCTTCCGAGCCCCCCTGGCGGTGGCCGGGGTCGTTGCTCTGGCGGCGGCAGCAGTGCTGGCCGTGGGGCTCTCGCCAGACCTGTTCGCCAAGTTTGCCCAAGATGCCACCCTCCCCTAGGTGATCCCCTCCCAGCCCGCTCGACGTGGCCCCGCAGTGGCTATCGCCCTGCTCACCACAGGCTTCCTCCTGGCCGCCTCGATCGCCGTGTACCAGTTCGTTCGCCTCCGCTCGGCCGAGGAGCGGATCGAGGAGCTCGAGGCTCAGCTGGCCGAAGGCGGGGAAGGCGACGGAAGCGGCGGGGGATTGTTGGAGGGTCTCGGCGACGCCTTCGACGAGATCCTCGAAGGCGCTGAAGGTCTGCTGGACCAGGGAGGCCTGGGCGGGGGACTGGATCTGCTGTCGTGCCTGGGGACCGGGGGCTTGCCGAGCGGGGAGCCCCTGCGGATCGAAGGCTCACCGGAGGATCAGGTTCGGCAGGTGTCGGCGGCCGTGGAGGACATCCGGGAGCTGGAGTTCGCTCGCCCCGTCGAGGCGGAGTTCCTGTCGCCCCCGGAGACCGCGGCCAGGATCAGGGAGCTGTTCCTGGAGGAGTACACCGAGGAGGTCGCCGAGGCGGAGGAGCTGATCCTCACCGCGCTGGGGGCCGTCGCCCCGGGCACCGATCTGCAGCAGATCTGGGTGGACGCACTGGAGGCGCAGGTGGCGGGGTTCTACGAGCCCGAGACCGGCGAACTGGTGGTCCGGACACCGGGACAGGACCTGTCGGCCTTCGACAAGATCGCCCTGGCGCACGAGCTGGAACACGCTCTGGCCGACCAGCGGCTGGAGCTTCCTATCCCCGAGGACTCCATCCCCGGTCAGAAGGACTCGGAGGTGGCCTCGCTCGCCGTGGTCGAGGGAGACGCCGTTCTGACCCAGACACTGTTCGCCGCCAGGCTGCCGCTGGAGGAGCAGCTCATCGACCCTCCGGCGATCGCCGACGCCCAGGCGCAGATGGCCCAGTTCCCCCAGTACCTCCAGCAGGAGGTCCTGTTTCCCTACACCGACGGGTTGTCGTTCGTGTGCGAGCTGTTCGCCGAGGGGGGATGGGAGGCGGTGAACGCAGCGTACGATCGGCCCCCCACCACCTCGGCGGAGATCCTGTTCCCCGAGCGCTACGGCTCGGGCCCGCCGGCCGACCCCCCTGACCCCGGGAGCCCGGGGCAGGGGTGGCGGATGGAAGGGACGCATCAGCTCGGGGCGGCCCAGCTCCTGTGGTTGTTCCAGGCCCCCGGCAACCGGCCGGGCGACGCTCTATCCGATCCGCTGGGAAGCGTGGCCGCCTGGGACGGCGGCGAGCTCCATCTGTGGACCCGCGGTCCGGACTCCGCCGTGGGCATCGCCCTGGCGGAGCGTCCCGGCGAGGAAGCCGGCCTGTGCGGGGCGATCACCCAGTGGTACGGCGCGGCGTTCGAGAACGACCGGGAGACGGAGACCGCAGGGGGAGGCCTCCAGGCCGACGGGGAGCGCCAGGACGCGGTGATCGCCTGTCCCGGAGACCAGGTCAGGGTGGGGATCGCCACGGACCTGGCCACCGCGCGGGCCCTGGTTGGTTGAACCCGGCGTGCCGGCTCCGACGAATCAAGAGGTGAGCGATACCATGTCCTTCATGATCGGCATCAACCACGTCAAGAGCTGGCTCCTGATCGCGGGCATGGCGGCCCTGTTCGTGGCGGTCGGAGCGGCCATCGGCGGCGGCCAGGGCGCCACCGTCGCCCTGGGGCTGGCCCTGGTGTTCAACTTCGCCATGTACTGGGCCAGCGACAAGATCGCCATCGCCGCCACTCGGTCGAAGCCGGTAACCGAGGATCAGGCTCCCGAGCTGTATGCCATCGTGCGCGAGCTGGCCACAGAGGCCCAGGCCCCCATGCCCAGGATCTTCGTGAGCCAGATGGCCCAGCCGAACGCCTTCGCCACCGGGAGGAGCCCCGAGCACGCCGCGGTGTCGGTGACCCGAGGCATCCTCCAGATCCTCGACCGCCGGGAGCTCCGGGCGGTGCTGGCCCACGAGCTTTCCCACGTCCTGAATCGGGACATCCTGGTCTCCACGATCGCCGCGGCCATCGGCTCGGCATTCACCTATCTCGCCTACATGGCCCTGTTCTTCGGCGGCGATGACGACGAGAGCCCCATCGGCGGACTGTCGTTCCTTCTTCTGTGGCTGGTCGGGCCGATCGCCGCGGGGCTGATCCAGATGGCCGTTTCCCGCTCCCGGGAGTACCAGGCCGACGAGTCGGGGGCCCTGCTGTCGAAGGACCCCGAGGGCCTGGCCAGTGCCCTCCTCAAGCTGGAGACGGCGGCCAAGCAGGTCCCGGCCCAGGTGAACCCGGCCCAGGCCCACCTGTTCATCGTGAACCCCCTCCGCGGGGGCGGGGTGGCCTCCTTGTTCTCCACCCACCCGCCCACCCAGGAGCGGGTCCGCAGGCTTCGCATCCTGGCCTCGATGCGGTAGCATCCCCCTGGAGTCACGGCCCGGCCCCCCAGCCCTGGGAAGGAACGGGCCGCCCGATGGCGAATATGAATGAGGGGCCCGCACCCATCGGGCTCCTTTGCCTATGAAGCTAATGGCGCGGATCGTGGCCGTGACGGTCCTGCTGGTGTTCCAGCAGACGCTGGCGCCCCTCGCCGGCTGGGCCCAGGTCGACCCGTGCACCCCGGTCCCCATCCCCGGCCTGTGTGGCACGCCGGGCGCTCCCAGCCCCAGCCCCTCCCCGAGCCCCAGCCCTTCGGGCAGCCCCGGTGGGGGAACCCAGCCTGGAGGGGGAGGCTCCGGCACCACCGAGCCCTCCGGCGGGGGTGGTACCGGAGGCGGCAACAAAAGCAAGGGCGGTCAGAAGGGTGGCGGCGGGCAGGAGAAAGGCGACGGCGTCACCAAGCAGGGGGGGAAGGGAAAGAAGGGCGAGGGCAGCAAGGTGGTCGTCCCCAAGAAGCCGCCCAAGCCCACCGGTCCCTTCGTGGTCAGCGCTCCCAACAACACCAGCCGCCTGGTCGAGCTCCTGACGCCGCTGCAGGAATACAACACCTCCTTGAACGAGGCCCTCATCGCAGTGGCTCCGCCGTTCCCCGTGATGGGGCTGTCCTACTGGACCGACGACTGGCACGCCTGTCGCGACGGCTGCACCCGGTACCACGAGGGCCTGGATATGTTCGCCCGGCCCGGGACGCCGCTGGTGGCCATGGCGGACGGGTTCGTCTCCCAGAAGTACGTGGGCGACCTTCCGGGGATCTCCATCGAGATCACCGACGCCCAGGGGATCCAGTACTTCTACGCACACCTGTCGGCCTGGGCGCCCGGGATCCAGATCGGGGACCAGGTGAGGATGGGCCAGGTCATCGGCTACGTGGGCAACACCGGCAACGCCATCTACACGCCCCCGCACGTTCATCTCGAGTTCCAGCCCAACGGGATCCCCCACCCGCCCAAGCCCGTGGTGGACCGGTACCTGGAGATCGCCGAGGCCAACGCCGAGCGATACCTGGCCCAGGTCACCGGGAGCCCGCCGCCCGCCGAGGGTGTGGCCGTTGAGAGCTCGAGCTTCCGGCTGACCCGGCTGTTCGATCTGGCCGGCGGCGGCGAGACCACCTCAGCGGAAGCCCAGCGACTCCTGGCGGTGCCGGGGATCCAGCCGTCGGTCTCCTCGCTGGAGGTGGCGCGTTCCGCGTTGCAGCAGATGGCCTACGAGATCTACTGGGGTGGTCAGGCCGACGTGCAGCTCGGCACGCTGGCCCAGCAGGCCACCCAGCTGGTCGGCCAGCAGGACCTGGCGGGAGCTTCGCCGTGGGCGCCGCTCGGCGCCACCACCGGAACGGTGTCCGGGACCGCGACAGGGGTCCTGGAGACCGGCGACTGACGCCTACCGGTAGTTCGTGAACTGCAGCGGGATGTCGAAGTCCTTTTCCTTGACCGCGCTGATCACGGCCTGAAGGTCGTCCTTCTTCTTCCCGATCACCCGGATCTGATCCGCCTGGATCTGCGTCTGGACCTTGACGTCGAGGTCCCGGATGAACTTGTTGATCTCCCTGGCCTTGTCCTGAGAGATCCCCCGATTGACGTGGACGTTCTGCCGGACCGTACCCTTGGCCGCAGGGAGCACCGGGCCTTCCCGGAGGGCCTTCAGCGAGACCCCCCGCCGAACCATCTTGTCCTTGAGCACCTCCACGGCGGCCTTCAGCCGGTCATCGGTGGAGGAGCGCAGCTCCAGCATGTCCTCGTCCTGCGCCAGGCTGGTCCCGGTATTCTTGAAGTCGAACCGCTGTACGAGCTCGCGACGGGCCTGGTCGACCGCGTTGGTCACCTCGGCCATGTCGGTGTGGGACACGATGTCGAACGACGAACCTTTGGCCACGAGCCCTACTGTAATCTAGAGGTGTTCGGGGGGGTGCCCGAGCGGCCAAAGGGAGCGGTCTGTAAAATCGCCGGCGTACGCCTACGCAGGTTCGAATCCTGCCCCCCCCACGCTGTGTTGTGTCGGGACATCGTGGACGGATGTCTCGGGACATCGTAGACGCTTCCCTCACCCCTGCTGCTGGTAGTCCCTGGTCGGGTCCAGGATCAGGTGCCGGAGCAGCTCGCCGTCCTCGGTGAT
>JBOGVS010000023.1:0-53538 GCA_050692555.1 Actinomycetota bacterium | reverse complement strand
CAGCCATGGTGAGCCCCACCGCCTCGCTCCTTCCCCTCGGGGGGCCGCCAGGGGAAGGGTCCCACGCGGGCATTTCCTTTTGAGGCAACGAAGCGATTTCCCGGGCATTCTTCGTGAGTCAAGTCGCTCCCTTGACACCGATTGACCTGGGGGAGTACGGTCGTCCCTCGAACATGTGTTCGAGGCTTAAATGAGAAGTGGAATGAGGCGGTCCCCGTGTCCAAGCGGTACGACGAGCAGGTGCAGGTGGAGCGGGACGCGGGAATGCCGGCCTCGTTCGTGTGGCGGACCCGGCGGTACGAGGTCGCCGACGTGATCGGCCGGTGGCGGATCGAGGGTCGGTGGTGGGAAGACGGCCGGGACCGGGAGTACTGGCGGGTGGAGGCTCGGGGAGGTGCCGTGGTGGACCTGTACCTCGACCGCCGGTCGGGCCGGTGGCGCCTGGAGCGGCTCTGGGATTAAGGGGTCCCGCTCTGCGGGAGGCAGGACAGACGTTGGGTCAGCACCCGTGCCGGGAACGCCACCTGGAACACCTTCCCGGTGGGATCGGGAACCGGCAGCCCGGGGATCGACAGCTGCTCCTGGCGGAGCCCCATGATGAACTCCGACACCTCCTCCAGGGTCCGTCCCTGCTCCTCGAGCTCGGGGACGTTCATGAAGATCTCCGTTTGCTTCACCTGCTCGATCACCGGGACGTCGTCACCGTCGGCGTCGAACTCCTCCTGGATCGAATCGTGCAGCCTCTCGGAGGAGATCTGGAACGCCCCCGTCGTCTCGGCGCTCTTCAGTGATCCGTGATCGGCGGTCACCAGCACCACCCACCGGTTCTCGCCCACTTGCCGGTTCAGGAAGTCGACGAAGGCCCCCAGCTCTTCGTCCTGCACCGCCACCGTGTCTCCGACCGTGGGGTCCTGCATGCCGAACAGGTGGCCCAGGGTGTCGATGAGCTTGTAGTTCACGAACAGGAGGTCGGGCGTGTCGTCGGCGCCGAATCCTTCCCGGGAGATGATCTCCTCCACCAGCCGGGTCTGGTAGGGGATCCGGGCGGGCGTGTGGAACCCGTCGAGCAGCTCCTCCGAGTCCTCGTATGGATGTCCGCGCCAAGCGCCGTCGCGCTGCCCGTCTCGCTCGTCGAGCCGGACGTCGTCGAAGTACGTGTCGAGCGCGGGGAGATCGTTGGCGTAGTCGGGATACGAGTACCACTGGTTCCACCCCTCGGGGAGGTTCCACACCACTCCTTCGGCCCCCAGTGTGGTGGCATTGCCGGGGACCCGGAGCACCGCGAGGTCGTTGTCGCCGCCCTCGAGGTAGGCGCCGTGGCTCATCATCCCCAGCTGGAGGGGCACCGTTCCGGCCAGCCCGATCAACGGCTGGTTACCCATCTCCGCGTCGTAGTGATCGGCGAACGTCGGGAGGGTGAGCTCCTTCGGTCCGTCCTTCCACGGCGAGACGATCTGGCCGTCGATACGGATGCTGTGTCCCACCACCTCGTGATGGCGGGGGAACGCGCCGGTCCCCAGGGTGGCGTGGATCTGCGCCGAGGAGGTGGGGGAGGATCCCACCACGGCGTTGTCGTACCAGGCACCGTCCGGACGGAGGTCCGCGAGGTTCGGCCACGCGTCGGGCCATTCGTCGAGGACGTCTCGCCCCGCTCCGTCCCAGATCATCATGACGATCAGCCGGGGCGGCTCTCCCCGGTCCTCCACAGGAACCAACCCGTCGAGCATCGGTGCGCCGTCAGGCGCCTCGAAGTTCGAGCCCAAGAGGTTGGCGAACGTCGCGGTGATGTCGGCGGAGGTCACCGGCTTCTGCACCGGTCCGATCGGCTTGATGTGTCCGGGGCCGTACCAGAACATCGGGACGTCCGAGGTGAAGTCCCACGGCCCCACGTGGGGAAGTCCGGCCCCGACGAAGTTGGGGACCCTGGGGAGGATCTGAACGTCGGCGCTGCGCTCGGGGTCGTAGCCGCGCCAGATCCGCAGCAGCCACTGCGTGGGGATCGAGCAGGCCAAACGGGCCGCGAGGCCCGTGGCCAGGGGCGGCTCGGTAGAAGGAGCGCTCGGCTCCGGCGAGGGGGACGCACCGTTCGTCCCGCCGCCGGCGGACTGGTTGGTGCACGCGGTGGCCACGAGCAGCACGGCGAGGATGGCAGGAACGGTGCTCCGCGGGGACATGGGAAGCGCTAGGAAACCCCATCGGCATCGGAACGGCAACCGGCCCCGGGGCCGTTTCCCTCGCCTATGATGCTCGGGTGGCCGAACCGGAGCGCTCCCGGGAGGCCCTGGAGCGCGAGATCTACTGGGCGGCCGGGGATGCCGGTGCCCGTTCGCTGACTCCCACCGCCGAGCTGCGTCAGCGGCTGGAGGATCTGGCCGAGACGCTCCACCGGCAGTGGGGGCAAGCGGCCCCCTGGGGCGACCCGCTGTTCACCACGGGCTCCCGGTGGAAGCGCCGGTTCAAGATCATCATGTTCCGGATGTTCCGTCCCATCAGCCGTCGCTACGACCGGATCACCGCCGAGCTGGCCTCGATCGGAGTGGCTCTCGCCGACCGACTGGCCCGGGCCGAGGACGACCTCCGGCGACAGGAAGAAGAGATCGCCGTGCTGGGCCGGCGGGTCCGGGAGCAGGCCGCCTCCGGGACCGCGCGGTCCTGAGCGGCATGCGCATCGCGATCTGCCATCCCCAGACACCGTTCTCTCGCGGCGGAGGCGAATACCACACCGAGGGCCTGGCTCGAGGCCTCCGTGAGGTGGGCCACGACGTGGACATCCTTCCGATCCCGTTCAAGTGGTATCCGCCCACCGAGCTGGTCCACCAGATGGGCCTGTGGCGGAGCCTGGACCTGTCGGAGGCCAACGGGATGCCCATCGACATGGTGATCGCCTTGAAGTTCCCGGCGTACCTGGTGCGGCATCCGCGGAAGGTGGTGTGGCTGATCCATCAGCACCGTGCCGCCTACGAGCTGTGGGACCACCCGATCTACGGGGACCTGGCCATGCACCCGGACGGCCCGGCCGTCCGCGAGCTGATCTGGAAGGCAGACCGGGTGGGCCTGGCCGAAGCCCAGAGGATCTTCACGAACTCGGCCAACGTCCGGGACCGCCTCCGCGAGTCGCTGGGGATGTCGGCCGACGTGCTCTACCACCGCTCACCGCTTACCGAGACGCTGCTGGGAGCCGAGCCCGGCGAGCCCGGTGACTACGTGCTGTACCCGAGCCGGCTCGAGCCGCTCAAACGCCAGGCGATGGTCGTGGAGTCCATGCGCCACGTCCGCGGCGACCTCCCTCTGGTGCTGGTGGGGACGGGCTCCGACGCCCCGAAGCTCGAGCGGCTGATGGATCGCCGGGGGCTGGGCGACCGGGTCCGGCTGGAAGGAGAGGTGGGCGGCGAGCGGCTGATGGAGCTGTACCGGGGAGCGCTCGGCGTCTACTACGGCCCGTACGACGAGGACTACGGGTACGTGACCCTTGAAGGGATGGCCGCCCGCAAGCCGGTGGTGACGCTGGCCGACTCCGGCGGGCCGCTGGAGTTCGTCCGGCAAGGCGAGAACGGGTTCGTGGCCGAGCCGAAGCCCAGGTCCATCGCCCGGGCCCTCGAGCACCTCACGGCGTCCCCCGAGCGAGCCATGGAGATGGGGGAGGCCGGGCACAAGCTGGTTCGCGACCGGGTGCCGGAGTGGCCCGAGGTCGTGGAGCGCATCCTGTCCTGATGCCCAGAGGGAAGCGTCGCCGGATCGCGTTCCTGTCCCCGCTTCCCCCGGCCCGCACCGGGATCGCCACGTACTCGGAGGCCGTGCTGCGCGGCCTCCGGGCCCGGAGGTTCCCCCACGAGCTGGTGTCGCCCTGGCCCCTTCCTCCGCGCGTCGACGAGCTCGTGGGCGGCGCCGCGCTCCCCGTGTACCACCTGGGGAACAACGTCGAGTTCCATGGCGAGATCTACCGGCTGGCGGTTCGCCGCCCCGGCCTCGTGGTGCTCCACGACCTGGCCCTGGACGACCTGGCTCGGGCGTTCCTGAATGCCGGCGACCCGCTGGGGACCCGCACCGAGGCGGAGGCGGACGCGGCACGAGAGCGGCTGCTGGAGGCCCGGCCCGAAGTGCACGGACCCCTGGAGGTCCCCTGGTGCGCGTACGTGGTCCGCCGGGCCCGGGGGGTGGTGGTGCATTCGAAGTTCGGCCGTCGGTACCTCGACGCGTTGGGGACCCGGACGCCCGTGTACGTGGTGCCCCACCCGGTCATCGATCCTCTCCGTGCCGCCAGGAAGGCCGGCCGGCGCGCCGAGGCGATCCGCGAGCGGCTCGGGGAGCAGGTCATCGTGGGCGTGCTGGGAGACGTGGGCGAGGCAAAGGCCCTCGACGCGGTGCTCCAGGCCACGGCGATGATCGACCCCCCGGTCCACCTGGCCATCGTGGGGCGGCGGATCCCCGGGTACGACGTCGAGGCCGCGATGGGGGAGTACGGGAACGCAGACCGCGTCACGGTGGCCACCGACGTGACCGAGGCCGACTTCTACGCCTGGCTCCAGGCCTCGGACGTCGTGGTGAACCTCCGGTACCCGCACCGCGGCGAGGTCAGCGGAACCCTGATCCGGGCGCTGGCGGCGGGGAAGCCGGTGGTGGTCCAGGCCACCGGGACGTACCTCGACTGGCCGGGTGACGCGGTGATCCGCATCCCCGGAGGCCGTCCGGACCCCCAAGAACTGGCCGAGGCGCTCCGGCGGCTGGCCGGGGACCCCAAGCTCCGGCAGGACATCGGGGCCCGGGCCCGCGAGCACATGGACCGGCTCAGGCGCTCGGAGGCCACCGCCGCGGGCTACGCACATGCCATCGAGGAGACTTTGCGGCTCACGGTCGATCCCGCTCGCCGAGCCGTGGCTCGGTGGGCGGAGGCCCTGGCCGCTCTGGGGGCCGGCGAGCCCGACGGACGCCTGGCCACCGGTTACGTGGACGCGGTGTCGGAGATGGACTCGGTGGAGACCGGCGTGAGCTGGTCCGGAGGGTCAGGCCTTCAGGGGTAGCGGATCTTCGGCGGTTCGGGGTCGAGCTCGGCCGGCCAGTCCGGGAAGTTCTCGGGGAAGTCGTGGAACGTGCTGGTGGCCTCGATCTTCGGCAAGGGGTCGGGCGGCCGGGGCCGCCTCTGGAAGTCGAAGACGTGCTCGAAGTTGTGGGAGGTCCGGATGCGCTTGGTCAGGTAGTCCAGGCCCCAGTTGTCGGCGATGAACCGCAGCGGTGAGGAGAACTCTCCGAGGGCGTCGTCCACGTACCCCTTCTTGGCATAGGGCGAGATCATCAACAGCGGCACCCGGAAGCCCAGGTCGAAGGCGTCGATCTTCGGAGGAACCACGTGGTCGTACACCCCGCCCCACTCGTCCCAGGAGATGAACATGGCCACGGAGTCCCACATCTCGCTCTCCATGACCCTGTTGACGATGTCGGTGACCCAGTTGTGGGCGTGCTTGGTGCTGAACGGCGGGTGGTCGGAGAGCTGGAACCGCGGCGTCACCCAGGTCACGGAGGGGAGCGAGCCGGCCTCGATGTCCCGGAACAGGTCGTCGACGGGCCACATGTGCTCGTCCCACATCTCGCTGCCGTACACCTGCTCGATGGCCGAGTATGCGTTCCAGATGTACCCGGCCTGGTATGGGTTGGCCGCGTAGAAGGCCCAGTCGATGTCCTGCTCCGAGAGCTGCTCGCCCACGGTCTTGAACCGGAAGCAAGTCGGATGCTTCGTAACGTTGCCGACCTCGTCGCGAACCAGGACGTAGGCGTCTTCACCGTGGGCGTCACACCCCCAGGACTTGAAGATCCGTCCGTCGTTCAACCGTTTGACCTTGATGTTCTCGGGGTTGTCGATGGCTCCGCCGGCCTGTCCGGCGATCATCCACAGGTGGTTGTTGAAGGAAGGTCCAGCGGCGGACGCGAAGAAGTTGTCACCCAGGACGTAGTTCTGGGCCCAGTGCCAGTAGTTGGGGATGTCCTCTGGCTTGAATTGGGAGTACGCGTAGTACGGGCCGTAGGTCCCCTGGGCGAAGCCGTCCATCTTCCCGTCGTTGTAGCCTTCGAGCCACGCCGTGAGGTCGTGGGGGAGGTCGCCGGGCAGCCACTCGGGGGCGTCGATCAACGACACCTCCTGCCCGAGCTTCACTCCGGACTGAACCCCGTTGGCGCCGGGGAACCGGCCGAAGAGGTGGTCGAAGCTCCGGTTCTCGAGCATGATGTAGATCACTCGCTTGACCGGCCATTGCGTGTCGAGGTTGGTGGGATCGATGCCGTAGGAGGGCCTGGGGCGGGGCGCCGTGGACATGCGCTCCCCGGTGCACGCAGACAGGTACACGCCCGCGGCGGCGGCCGCGGAACGGCTCATGAACTCCCGGCGGGTCAGTCGTTTCGGATACATCGCTGCTGCTTGGGGGGTGGGATCGGCCCACTATACTTGGGCTGCTCCCGGTTGTCGGAGGATACCGTCACGTCCAGGAACCCGCTGGCCCGCTTGGTGATTGCTGCCGCCATGTTGATGACGGCGTGCGCCGACCGGGCCCCGGATGGCGGCGACACGGCCCGGGAATCGCCGCAGGCGCAGCCCTCTGCCGAAGCCGAAGCCTCGCCGACCGAACCCGCTGCGGAAGAGGGAGGGGAGGCTCCCTCCGCGACCGCGTGTGTAAATGGCTGGACGGTGCCCGAGGACCCCGAGCAATCCGAGCTGCCGTTCCACGTGATCCGCCGCACGTTGAACGTCGACGGCGAGTTCGATGTCGAGGAGCTTCGGTACTTCGAAGGGCCGGAGTCGCCGCCGTCGGACAAGGGGTACCTCCTTCGGGTGGACCGGTGGTACGTGAAGGCCGCCCTGGAGGCCGACCCGTCGTTCCGGGGACGGTGGCTGATCGAGGAGCGCACGTTCGGGTCGGGTCTCGTGGCGGTGGCGCTCTTCGACTCCCAGGGGTTCGAGTCCCCCGACTGGGTGGGGTTCCTCCTCGAGGAGGGGTCCGACGAGGAGCGCCAGAGGTACCCGGACCTCCCGGGGAAGTGGGCGGGGACCGCCTACGACTTCGTCACCGGGGAGGGAGCGTTCGACTTCCCGGGCCTTCCGGCAGAGGTCATCGGCTGTCTCCAGGGCACCTGACCGCCTCTTGACACCCCGGCCGCCCGGAGGGTACCGTCACTCGGGAGTCGAACACATGTTCGAGAGACGCGACCAGGCGGCGGCATGAGGTGTTCGTCCACCTCCATTGCCGGTCGTACTTCTCCCTGAAGGACGGGGCTTACTCCCCCGAGGACCTGGTGATCCGAGCCGCCGAGCTCGGCATGCCCGCGGTTGCCCTCACCGATCGTGACGGCCTGTACGGCGCTCCTCGCTTCGCCGCCGCCGCCAAGCAGATCGGGATCAAGCCGATCCTCGGCGCCCGCCTCACCCTCGCTGAGCAACGCCTGACCCTCGATCACTCTGATCGGCGGCGGGGCCCTGCGCTCCGGCGGGGGCGCTCCGGCGAGCTTGCTCGGGCGCTCTCAGCGGGCGAACGGCGCGTCGCTGAACCCCACGAATCTCGCTCGCTTCGCTCGCTGCGATCCGCGGGGACCCCAAAGACCTTTCCGGGCCCTCCCGCCACACCGTTGCCGCCGCGCTTCGAGCGCCCTCGCTCACGCTCGCCTGCGCTCGAGGAGCCCCGCCTCCGGCAGGACCCCGCCGCCCACCATGTGATCCTGCTGGCGCGGGATGCCACGGGGTACGGCAACCTGTGTCGGCTGATCACCGCCGCGCACATGGCGAGGGAGCGGGGGGAGCCGTCGCTCTTGCCGGCGGAGGTGATAGCCGCCGCGGACGGGCTGGTGTGTCTGCTGGGCTCGGAGTCGCCGCCGGGTCGGAGGGCGCTGTCGGGGCGGCCCGGCGCGGCCCGGGAGCTGGCCCGGCCGTGGCGCGAGGCGTTCGGCCCGTGGTGCTTCGTCGAGATCCGCGACCTCCTGGAGCCGGGGAGCACGGCGGAGGTCCGGTTGCTCCTCCGGCTCGCCGAAGAGGCCGGGCTTCCCGCGGTGGCCACGAACGCGGTGCGGTATTTGGTGTCCGGCGACGCGTTCCTGGCCGACGCGTTGGAGTGCATGCGGGAGATCGTCCCGGTCTCGGATGGCCACGTCACCCGGCGGAACGCCGAAGGGTGG
This sequence comes from Actinomycetota bacterium, assembly GCA_050692555.1. Classification (GTDB taxonomy): domain Bacteria; phylum Actinomycetota; class UBA4738; order UBA4738; family CALAEC01; genus DAITPV01. The sequence continues at coordinate 45,387 of JBOGVS010000023.1, read as the reverse complement.
CTGAAGCCACCGGCCCAGATGCGCGAGCGGTTCTCGGAGCGTCCCGATCTGTGCGACAACGCCGTGCGGATCGCCGAGGCATGCACGTTCGACCTGGGGATCGGCGAGGTGCACTTCCCCGATTTCCCAGCGCAGGCCGGACGCAGCGCCACCTCGCTCCTGGCCGAGCGGTGCCACCGGGGACTGGCGGCCCGGGGGATGCGGCTCACCCGGGAGGTCCAGGACCGGCTCGACCTGGAGCTCGACCAGATCCGGCGGATGGGCTACGCGGCGTACTTCCTCACGGTGGCAGACATCGTGCGCGAGGTGAAGGAGATGGGGATCCGGTGCGCGGCCCGGGGCTCGGCCGCCGGATCGCTGGTGTGCTACGCCACCGAGGTCTCCGAGGTCGACCCGATCCACCACGGCCTACTGTTCGAGCGGTTCATCAACCCGCTGCGCGACGAGCTGCCCGACATCGACTTTGACGTGGAATCCGCCCACCGCGAGGAGGTCTACGACATGGTCCTCCGGCGGTACGGCGAGGACCGGTGCGCGTGCGTGACGATGGTCGACACCTACCGGGCTCGGGCCGCCGTGCGCGAGGTGGGCAAGGCCCTCGGCTATCCCGAGGCCGAGGTGGACGTGGTGGCCAAGGCGTTCCCCCACATCGGGGCCCACCGGATCCGGGAGGCCATGGAGGCGCTCCCAGAGCTCCGGGACTCGAACCTGGCCGCCGGGCAGCTCGAGCTGCTGTTCCGGGTGGCCGAGCGGCTCAACGGGTTCCCCCGGCACCTGGCCCTCCACCCCTCGGGCATCGTGCTATCGGACCATGACCTTCCCGACCGGGTGCCCATGGAGCGCTCGTTCCTCGGGCATCGGATGGTCCAGGCCGACAAGGACGATGTCGAGCTCCTGGGGCTTCTCAAGCTCGACGTCCTGGGGGTCCGGATGCTCTCGGCGATGCACCACTGCATCGACGAGGTCGAGCGGACCACCGGGGAAGCCGTGGACCTCGACGCGGTGCCTCGTGACGACCCGGAGACGTTCGAGCTGATCCGGTCCTCCCGGACGATCGGGTGCTTCCAGATCGAGAGTCCCGGCCAGCGGGAGCTGCTCCAGAAGTTCCAGCCGGACCGGTTCGAGGACCTGATCATCGACATCTCGCTGTTCCGGCCGGGACCGGTGAAGTCGGACATGGTCACGCCGTTCATCAAGCGCCGGCACCAGCTGGAGAGGCCGCGGTACGCCCACCCCCTACTGAGGCCGATCCTCCAGGAGACGTACGGCGTGATCGTGTACCACGAGCAGGTGATGCAGGTCCTGGCCGCGTCGGGCTGCTCGTTTTCCGAGGCCGACCGGATCCGCCGCCACCTCGACGACGAGATAGAGATCGACGATCACCGGGTCGCGTTCCTCAGCCGGGCCACGGCGAAGGGTCTGGGGACCGAGGACGCCCAGAAGGTGTGGCAAGAGCTGGCCTCGTTCGCCTCGTTCGGGTTCTGCAAGGCTCACGCCGCTGCATTCGCCGTGCCCACGTACCAATCGGCGTGGCTGAAGGCCCACTACCCGGCGCACTTCCTGGCCGGGGTGCTCACCCACGAGCCGGGGATGTACCCCCGGCGGCTGATCCTCCAGGACGCCCGGGAGTTCGGCGTCCCCATCCTCCTGCTCGACGTCAACCGCAGCCAGAAGACCTACACCGTCGAACCCACCGATGGGGAAGAGCCACACGGGAAGGCGGGGAGGCCTCGCCCGAAGCGGGGCTCCTCGAGCGCAGGCGAGCGTGAGCGAGGGCGCTCGAAGCGCGGCGGCAACGGTGTGGCGGGAGGGCCCGGAAAGGTCTTTGGGGTCCCCGCGGATCGCAGCGAGCGAAGCGAGCGAGATTCGTGGGGTTCAGCGACGCGCCGTTCGCCCTCTGAGAGCGACCGAGCAAGCTCGCCGGAGCGCCCCCGCGGAGGGGCGGGGCCTCCCCGCCCCAACGTCACCTACGGCATCAGGCTGGCGTTGCAGGACGTGCATGGGATCAGCGATGCAGAGATCGTCTCGATCCTCGAGGCCCGAGCCCGGCGTCCGTTCACCGGCGTGGGGGACTTCCTGCGACGGACGAACGTGTCCCGTCCGGTGACCGAGGCCCTGGCCCACGCAGGGGCGTTCGACACGCTGGCGGCCGTGGGGAGCCGGCGACAGACGCGCCGAGACCGGCTGTACGTGGCCATGACCGCGGAACCAGAGCGCGAGGGGGAGCAATTGACGCTGGCGTTCGGCGGCCAGGAAGAGTCCCCCGGGCTCCGGGAGTACACCGGGGCCGAGGTCGTTCGGGCCGAGCTCGAGGTGACGGGGCTCGACGCCAGCCGCCACCTGCTGTCGTTCTACGAGCCACTGCTCACCGACCTGGGCGTGGTGCGCGCTCCGGATCTGCGCCGGCGCCGGGGAGACGAGATGGTGATGGTGGCCGGGGTCAAGGTGGCCTCGCAGACCCCCGCGGTCCGCAGCGGCCAGCGCATCATTTTCCTCACGCTGGACGACGCCACCGGGCCCGTGGACGTCACGGTGTTCGAACGGGTCCAGGACCGGGTGGCCCGGACGGTGTTCCACGGATTCCTGCTGGCGGTGTGGGGGCGGCTCCGGCGCACCGGCGTGGGGGGCGTCAGTATCATCGCCGAGGAGGTCTGGGACCTCGTCGCCCTCGCCGCCGCCCGACGCGGGGGCCGTCTGCTGGAGGTCATGGCGGAGGCGGCCGGCTCGCCCGGTCACGCATCGACCCCTCGGAAGATGTGGCATTCGAGCGGAGGGTCCACGGGATGGTGAACGAACCCCCGGAACAACGCGCGGTCCCCGAGGAGGTGCTCCTCGAGGTCCCCCGGCCGCACCCCGACTCCGGGCGTCCGCCCCGGCTCCTGGCCATCCGTCCGTTCCTGTGGCTGGTCCTCGGGGAGATGCTGGCCAACGTGGGGCTGTGGTCCTTCTTCGTGGCCATCGAAGGCGAGGCGGTGTTCCGGTTCGACGCGACGCCGGGCCAGCTCGGCATCATGTTCTCGGCGTACTCGTTGACGTTCATCCCGGCATCTCCCGCGTTCGGACTCCTGGCCGATCGGTGGAGCCCTAAGCGACTCCTCCTCCTTGCCCACGGCAGCGCCATCGTGGTGCTGTTCGTGGCGTCCCGGGCCCCGTCGCTTCCGTGGCTGGTGCTGGCCATGGGGCTGTTCGGGTTGGCCGAGTCGGTGGTGTGGCCGGCCCGGGGAGCGCTGGTGCCGCTCCTGGTCCAGGAGGACCGTCTGGTCCAGGCCAACGGCATGATGGGGTTGGCCTGGCAAGTGCCGCTGGTGGTCGGCCCCGCCCTGGCGGCGGTGGCGGTCCGCGCGCTCGGCTCCGACGGCCCCTACTACCTGGCCATGACCGCGGTGGCCCTATCCATCCCGCTGTACATGCTGATCCCCGACCGGCGGAAGGACCGCGGAGAGAGGCACGAGCCGTTCTTAGCCGACCTGGCCGGCGGCTTCCGAGAGGGGTGGAGGACCCCGGTTCTCCGGGCCCTGATCGTCCGGGCCATGGCCGCCTACGTGCTCCTGGGGGTGGTCATCACCCTGGAGCCGCTGTACATCAAGGACGTGCTGGGTCGAGGGCAGGACTTCCTCGGCGTGATGTTCTCGGTGACGGGGGCCGGTGCGGCGTTGGGCTCCCTGGCCCTGGCGGGGCTGAAGCACGGTGTGGGGCGAGAGCACCTCCTGCTGGCCCTCGGTCTCACCGGTGGAGGAGTCGGCTATCTCCTGTACATCGGCACTTCCTCGCCGACCATCTGCCTGGTGGGCGCGTTCCTGTTCGGCTTGGGGTTCACCTTCTTCTCCTCGCCCGGCCAGGCGCTGATCCAGCGTGTGGCCGCTCATCCCGGGAAGGTGACGTCCGTGTACTCCATGCTCGGAGAGGGAGGGCCGCTGGCCGCGGCGCTGGTTGTGGCGGTGGCCGGGGGCCTGATCGCGGTGCAGCCCTGGCTGGTGGTCTCCGCCGTGCTGTTCATCGCGCTGGGGTTGGGGAGCCTCCCGGGAGCTCGCGGTCGAGGAGCGACGACCACGGCGGAGCCGGCCTCGGACCGCGCCGAATGACCGCGCGACCACCGCCTGCCGAACCGTTCCTCCATGTCGACATGGACGCGTTCTACGCCTCGGTCGAGGTCCTGAAGGACCCCGGCCTGTCCGGACGCCCGGTGCTGGTGGGCAGCCCGGGGCCTCGTGGGGTGGTGATGTCCGCTTCGTACGAAGCCCGGCGGTTCGGCGTGGGGTCGGCCATGCCCTCGGCGAGGGCCCGGCGAATGTGTCCCGACGCGGTGTTCGTCGAGCCGGACTTCACCTCGTACCGGGCCTACGCCACCAGGCTCCGGGAGATCCTGCTGTCGTTCACTCCGCTGGTGGAGCCGCTGTCGCTGGACGAGGCTTTCCTGGACACCTCCGGGGCCACCACGTTGTTCGGTCCTCCGGCTCGGATCGCCGAGCTGGTCCGCAGCCGGGTCCGGGAAGAGCTGGACCTCCCCTGCTCGGTGGGTGTGGCCCCCAACAAGTTCCTGGCCAAGATGGCTTCCACCCGGGCCAAGCCCGACGGCCTCATGGTGGTGCCCGCCGAGGAGGCCCTGGCGTTCCTGCATCCCCTCCCCGTGGGCGCGCTGTGGGGAGTGGGGGAGCGGACCCACGAGGTCCTGGAGCGGCTCGGGGTGCGGACGGTCGGGGAGCTCGCCGGGACCCCGTTCCGGGTCCTGGAGCGGGTCCTGGGGGAGGGATCGGCCCGTCATCTGTTGGACCTGGCCGCCGGCCGCGACGAACGGCCCGTGACTCCCTACGAGGCCCCCAAGTCGGTGAGTCACGAGGAGACGTTCGACCGCGACCTCGACGCGGAGGGCGACGTGATGCGAGAGCTGCTGCGACTGGCGTTCCGGGTGGCGTCCCGGCTCCGCAAGGAGGGATTCCGGTGCCGGACCGTGATGGTGAAGGTCCGGCTGGCCAGCTTCGCAACGCTCACCCGGTCTCGGACCCTGCCGGACCCCACCGATTCGGGAGCGGACCTGTACCAGACCGTCGCCGAGCTGTATCGGTCCATACCGGGCAAGCGGCCGAGGATCAGGCTCCTCGGCGTGGCGGGCACCGGGCTGGTGCCCTCGGGGGCCCAGCAGCTGGCCATGGTCAGGGTGGGCCGGTGGGAGGACGCCGAGCGAGCCCTGGACCGGATCGAGCAGCGTTTCGGTTCCCGGGCGGCGTTCCCGGCCGCGCTCCTGGACCGCGAGCGCCCCGTGTGACCAGTTCGGCCCTCGTTCGTATAATGGGGTCCGTCTAGCAAGTCTCGGAGGCCGGTCGGTGCCGCTCTCAGACCACGAGCAGAAGGTCCTCGAAGAGATTGAGCGACGCCTCCAGGAGGAGGATCCTCGCTTTGCGGACCAGGTGGCCAAGTCGTCCCTGTCCTCCCATGTCGCCCGTCGCATCCGCTGGGGCGCGCTGCTGTTTCTGGCTGGCTTCGTGATGCTCATGATGTTCGCCGTGTCGGTGTGGGTGGCCATCGCCGGCTTCGGCGTGATGCTGGCCTCCGCGCTGCTCGTGTATCACCAGCTCCGCCGGATGGGTGGGGACCAGATCCGCGCCGTCGGCAGCGGTGGGCGGTTCTCGCTCCCCGCGTTCCTGGCCCGCCTCACCGAGCGGTTCCGCGGCGGGCGACGGCAGGGCACCTAGCCGCCCACTCTGGTTCCCACGCGTTCACGTCTCGTCTACCAGCGCTGTTGCTCCCGGGCCGCGCTTTGGTCTACAACGGTTGGACGTTCCTTCCCCCGGGGCCGCCTCGTGCCTGCCCGCGTGGACCGGGCCCCGTCTGTCGAGGGGTAGGTTGGGGAGTCGGAGGGTCGCGGTGGAAGGGTTCACGTCGCATCAAGCGTCTCGACTGACGGGGTGCACGCCCCGTCAGCTTCGGTATTGGGATCAGATCGGACTGGTGCTTCCCTCGGTACAGCAGACCGGCGGGCGCTCCGGGGTCCCGCGACTGTACTCGTTCCGAGATCTCGTGGCCCTCAGGGTCGTGAAATCGTTGCTCGACGGAGGGATGTCTCTCCAGCGGGTCCGCCGGGCCTACGACTATCTGCGGCGCAACGCGGACCTGGAAGGCCACCTGTCGGAGGTCAAGCTGATCACCGACGGCAAGAGCATCTTCAAGGTGGCCAGGCGTCAGGGCGAGGTGGTGGATGCACTTCGCCAGGGGCAGATGGCGTTCTTCCTGGCCATCGACGAGATCGCCCGGAGTGTCGACGCGGAGGTGAGCGGCTTCCGCAGGGATCGGGACCAGTTCATCCGGGTCCTCCGGGAGGCCACTCGCCAGGTCAAGGCCGAGGCCCGGGCCTGATCGCCCCGGCGGCCGTCCGGATCGCTCCCGCGTGGCGCCGGAGGTCCGCCAACACCCTCCGTGACGCACCGACGGCTTCCCGGGCGTCTTCGGGAGCCACCTCGCCCGGCGCGTAGAGGGCCAGGCCCGCCAGCCGGGTCAGCCGTTCGAGGTGCCCGTCCCGGAAGGCCAGCTCCGAGGTGAGCCGTCGCCGGTACTCCCACGGCGTTTCCCCGGGGCGGCGTCCCAACCCGACGTCGGCGGCGCCCTCCTCGAACACCCCGTAGGCGGCGATGACCCTTCGGCGAGGCGAAGTTGCCCGGGAGATCATCAGCCGGCGGGCGGCGATCTTCCCCAGTGTCATCAGCACCGCGATCGCCGCCGCGGCCACCGCGGACCCCAACGCCACCCGTCCCCACGGCACCGGGCGCGCCGCGGCCGGCACCGGTACGGGCTGGAAGGGCTGGGCTCCACCGGTCGGCAGACTCTCGAAGGCCTCTCGCTGGGACTGCCCGCGAGACCCCCGGGCCCCGACGGCTCCCCCCGCGCCGGGGATGTCGGCGTCGGGTCTCGGCCCGCCGGGGACCTGGGCCAGGTACCGGGCCACGGGGTTCGACCTGGTCGGGGTGGGCTCGAATGCCAGCCAGCCGTAGGACGGGAAGTACACCTCGGTCCACGCGTGGATGTCCTTCGAGGTCACCACCCATCCGCCGGTCCGAGGATCACGGCTCCCGGGGAGGAACCCCACGGCCACGCGTGCCGGATAGCCCAGCGCCCGAACCATCACGGTCATGGTGCCGGCGAACTGCTCGCAGTACCCGCGACGTGAGCGTTCCAAGAAGAACAGGATGTCGTCGGTTCCGTGGCCGGCGGGGGCCTTCTCGTCGTAGGTGAACGTGCGGAGGTATTCCTGGAGCGCCAGCACTTGGTCGAAGGGGGTCACCGACGTGCCGGTGACTTGCTGGACGATCGCGTACAGCCTGAGCGGAAGGTTCGGAGGCAGCTCGGTGAACCGGGATGGCTGGGACCCGGTGGGATCGATCGTCTCCAGCTCGGCTGGAGGTGGGGCGGCGACTTGCGAGACAACCTCGTAGGTCATCCCCCGTTCGGCCTCTTCGTCCAGGACGATCATCCCGGAGGCCGGGTCGTGCCGGGCCCGAATGTCGCCCAGGGCTACCGTCTCCGGCTGATAGGCCACCGGGAGCCATGACGTCGACAGGTCCTCGATCTCCACCTGGTGCTCGAGCCGGATGGAGGTGAACGGGGTCGGTCCGGGGAGCGTTTCGATGCCCTCCAGCTCCTCACCCCCGAGGGCCTGGAGGTCGTTGGCGGTCCACAGACGCCCGTTGAACTTATCCAGGGCCACCATCCGCCAATACGCCGGCCGGGTGGCCCGCACCGAGAACAGGGTGGCCGGAGGATTCTGGAGCAGCGAGGGACGGATGTCCACGATCGGGCTGATCCCCACCCGGCCGCCGGGTCCCTTGATCGCCAGGACGGCGTTGCCGCCGAACCCCGGCAGCAGGCCGGGCAGGAGCACGGCCACCGCGATGGCCGCCATACCCACCACCCGTGCCCGCGCGGCGGCCTTGCCGGAACCCAGTCGAACGCGGCGGCCGGGCCGCCGGCCCACCGGTCCCCAGTCGAGCAGCCGGAGCACGCCGCCGGTGAACAGCACGACGAATGCGGCCGCCAGGAACAGGAGCACGTACCCGGGGCGGGACCCGTCCTCCGCCACCACGCCGGCGAACGCCAGGAGCGCCGCGCCCGGAAGGAGGGGGAGCACGGTGCTCCTCGAGCGCACGGCCAATGTGTGAGCCGCGGTGCACGCTGACCACACCGCGATCAGTCCGGCGATCATCAGCGGCGCCAGTGGCCGGGCCGGGGCCACCTCCCGGGCCGCCGCTTCGGGGGCCCGGCCCAGGGCGTCGGAGATGGCCACCAGCGTCTCCCAGGTGGGCAGGCCCAGCCACCCCGTCTCGGGGAACACCACCCAGGCGGCATAGGCCACCAGGGCGACGAGGCTTCCCAGGAGGGCCAGGCCCAGGTGCCGTCGCTGGGTGGCCGCGGCCACGGCCACGGCCAGACCGCCGGCCACCGCCAGCCGGGCGGCCGGAGCCGAGCCCAGGAACACCCGGCCGAACGCGGCACCGGTGACCACGCCGAGCACGCCGAGCGCGATTACCAGGAAGCGGCGATCGCCGGTCGCTTGGTCCGGAGCGTCCATGCGTCGTGGAGCCTTCCGTTGGGGGGCAGGAGGATGACGTCCCACCCGGCCCGTCCGAGGGAGCGTCGAGCGAGCTCGGTCTCTCGATCGAGGTTGTGCCTGGCCTCGAGGTGCAGATCGTCGGGGTTCACCCGATGGATCAGGACGGCCAGCTTAGGCCCGTAGCCGGAACCCGCCCGAGACAGCTCGGCCACCTCGGCCGGCGAGGGGACCCGGGTGACGACCAGGAGCGCGGCGCCTCCGGAGCTGGCGTCTCGCAGTCGCCGCAGGCCGGGCGACAGGCTGGTGACACGCGACGGTTGCAACACGGCGAGCAGGTCGAGCATCTGGTCGCGATCCAGATAACGGGGGGGTTGCTCGGGCGTGGCCAAGCGGACCCGGTATCCGGCCCGCAGGTGGTGCACCCCGATCGATGCGGCCGCGGACACCGCTCGCTCGAACGCTTCCGGCCAGCTCCCCAGGGCCTCTTCACGGGTGTCGAGGAACAGGACCGCGGAGGCCCGCCGGGCCGCCTCGTCCTGGCGGATCATCAGATCACCGGTCCGGGCCACGCTGGGCCAATGGATCAAGCGGAGGTCGTCCCCCACCTCGTACCGCCGCATCGTGTAGAAGTCCTCACCCGAACGGAACAGCTGACGGCTCGACGAGTCGCCGGACGATCCGGCCGGTGCCGCCTGCCGGGCCCCTCCGAGATCCTCGACCTCCGGGTACACCACGAGGTCCTGCCGCTCGCGGAACGGCACCACGTGCCGGATGAGGTCGAAAGGGTCGGAGACCAGAACCCGCAGGGGACCGATCGGGTACCGGCCCCGAGCCCTGGGAACCAGGTCGTAGGAGATCACTCGCCGGCCGCCGGGGGGGAGATCGCCGGCCACGGCGCGTGCCGGAGGCCCGAGCCCGGGGGGGACCCGGTCCTCCAACAGAAGGAACGGCGCCCGGCTCCGGCCGTCCCCATGGATCTCGAGCTCGACGCGGACCCGGCCGCCCGGGAAGGTCCGTCGCGTGGAGAGCCGGCGGAGAGAGGTGACCCGCTGGCGGTTCACCCGGACCAGGAACGCGGCGGCCGGGACCAGCGCCAGCAGACCCAGGGCCACCATGTGCAGGTCCGGCGAGCCGACCAGCCTGGAGGCGACGTACAGGGCCGCCCCGGCGCCGAGGACCGCGAATGCCCGGCCGGTGAGCACCCTCAGCCCTTGACCGGGACCGGGACCTCGTCGAGCGCTTCGTGGAGCACGGTCTTGGTGCCCCGCCCGCTCATGGCCGCGTCGGCCGAGACGATCATCCGGTGCCCGAGGACCGGAATCACCAGCGCCTTCATGTCGTCGGGAGCGACGTAGTCACGGCCGTCCGCGGCGGCCAAGGCCCGGGACGCGCGGAGGAGCATGATCGCGGCGCGGGGGCTGGCGCCGAGATACACGTCCGGATGCCGTCGAGTGGCGTCGGCGATGTCGACGATGTACCGGCGGAGGGAATCGGCAACGTATACCTCACGGGCCACCGCGATCATCCGGGCGGCGGCGGTGGCGTCGGCGACGGCCTCGATCTGCTCGAGCGTGGACGCGGTGCCGTGCGTCGCCAGGATCTCCGCCTCGGCCTCCGCCGAGGGGTACCCGATGGCCAGCCGAATCATGAATCGGTCGAGCTGGGACTCGGGGAGCGGGTAGGTGCCCTCGTGCTCGATGGGATTCTGGGTGGCGATGACCATGAACGGCACACCCAGCTGGTAGCTAACCGCGTCCACGGTCACCTGGCGCTCCTCCATGCTTTCCAGGAGCGCCGACTGGGTCTTGGGACTGGCTCGGTTGATCTCGTCCCCCAGGACGATGTTGGCGAAGATGGCCCCCGGCTTGAACTCGAAATCCCCCCGCTCTTGGTTGAACACGTTGACCCCGGTGATGTCGGTGGGCAGGAGATCGGGGGTGAACTGGATGCGTCGGAAGGAGCAGTCGAATGACCTGGCCATGGCCTTTGCCAGCATGGTCTTGCCCACTCCGGGGACGTCCTCGATCAGCAGGTGGCCCTCGGCGCAGAGAGCCGCCAGCGCCAGGCGAACCTCGTGGGTCTTCCCCTGGATGACCCGCTCGACGTTGGCGGCGAGGGCCTCGAACGTGCGTTGGAACCAGGCCCATTCCGCTGAGCTGCTCCTGGCCTCCTCCACCATCCTTACCTCCGTCACCCGGCGTCGAGGGGTTCGCCCCGAGTCTCACAACATCTTACGGTGGCGGCCCGTAATGGGGACTGGCGGCCGGCACTCCGCTATCATCGCCCGGCCATGCCCGGCAATAAGGTGCTGGTGGAGCGCCGCGGCACGGTCACCCTGCTGACGATCAACCGCCCGGAGGTGCGCAACTGCATCGACGGCGAGACCGCCGACGGGCTGACCGCCGCGATCGAGGAGTTCGGCGCCGACGACAACGCCCGGGTCCTGGTAGTCACCGGAGCGGGGGGTAGGGCCTTCTGCGCCGGCGCCGACCTCAGGGCCATCGACGAGCTGATCGGACGCCCCGGAGCCGTGGAGCACGCCCCATTGGGCTTCTCGAATCTGGAGCCGGGCAAGCCGCGGGTGGCCGCCGTGGAGGGCTACTGCGTGGGCGGGGGCATCGAGTTGGCCTGCTGGTGCGACTTCGCCGTGGCCGGTGAGGGCGCGGTGTTCGCCGCGCTCAACCGGGAAGCGGGGGTGCCCTGGGTGGACGGCGGCACTCAGCGGATGACCCGGCGGATCGGGACCGGGAACGCCCTGTACGTCCTGGAGACCGGGGAGCGCATCGAGGCCTCCCGGGCCCTGGCCATGGGCCTGGCCCAGGAGGTGGTCCCGCACGGAAAGGCCCTGGCGCGGGCCATGGAGCTGGCCGCGCGGATCGCCTCGTTCGGACAGACCAGCCTGCGTTCCGATCGTCGGAGCGCCCTGGCGACGTTCGGAGTTCCGCTGGGGGAGGGGCTGGTCCTGGAGGCCGAGCTGGGGACCCCCACCGCCGAACATCCCGAGTTTGCCGATGGCGTCCGAAGGTTTCGGGAACGGAGGACGAAAGAGGGAGGCGGCGCGGCCGACGCCCTTCATCCCTGAGACGCCCCGCGCGGCCCCACGTCATGGGCGCCCTTCATCCTTGGGGCATCGGCGCTGTCAACGCCGCCTCCCGTGCGAATTACACGCCTGTGATCCCCCGGGGTCAAGTACCTGTTGAGAAGGACCGAACCGAGGCGCCCGTATAATGAGCACCACCGAGCACGGAGGATGGTTCGCTTGGGGAGATCGCTGGTTCTGAACGCCTCGTTCGAACCCCTCGCGGTAGTCGCCGCGAGGCGAGCCGTGGTGCTCATCCTCAAGGAAAAGGCCGAGATCCTCGAGAGCAACGGGATGGTGTTCCGCTCTGAGAAGCTGAGCGTCCCGGCTCCCTCGGTCGTTCGCCTCAACTACTTCGTCAAGGTCCCGTACAGGGCCAAGGCGTCGCTGACGCGGAGGGCCGTGTTCGCCCGCGACGAGTGGACCTGCCAGTACTGCGGGCGAGCCGCCGAGAACGTCGACCACGTGATCCCTCGCTCTCGCGGGGGCATGCACACGTGGGAGAACGTGGTGGCCGCGTGCCGCCGGTGCAACTCCAAGAAGGAGAACCGCCTCCACCACGAGGCCGGCCTGGTCCTGCGGCGTGTGCCGTTCGCTCCACGGGACGGGTTCCGCCTGTCCGTGGGCCGGTTGGAGCCGGAGTGGGAGCAGTACCTGGCGCCGAGCCCGATCTGACTGGCCCAATCTAGCTAGCTCGTATTACAACATTGTAATTCGCCTCTTCGCCTTGACCGGGTGGAGTACCAGTGGCATAACAGTGGCATTCTAGCGGAGGGGAAGGCGAGGGCCGGTGGCCGGGCTGTACGGCGAGCACGACTACAGCGTGGACCCCAAAGGGCGGATCTCCTTGCCCACGAACTGGCGTGAGGAGCTCAGGGACGGGGTGATGTTCACGCTCGGACAGGACCGGTGCATCTACGTCTATCCGTTGGCCGACTGGGACCAGGCCGCCGCCAAGCTGGAGGACCTCGACGTCGCCCTCCGCGAGAACCGGGACTATCGCCGGATGGTGTTCGGCAACGCACAGCCCAGCCGGCTGGACGAGCAGGGCCGGCTGGTGATCCCCCGAAGGCTGCGAGACAAGGCCGACCTGGGGAAGCAGGCAAAGGCCATCGGCAACCGCAGCCACGTGGAGCTGTGGTCCAAGGAGGCGTGGGAACGGCGCGCTCCGGCGGTGGAGGAGCGGTACACGTCGGGCGCGCTAATCCCTGAGGGACTGAGAGGAGGGGGCGCATGACGCTGTCACGGGAGACCGTGCACAGCCTGTTCCTGCTGGCCATGTTCGCCGCGGTGGTCGCCGTGGTGCCGGCTTTCGGTCTGTTGCTGGTCCGGGTGCTTGGCTGAGGTCGTCCACGAGCCGGTCCTTGTGGGTGAGGTGGTGGAGCTCTTGAAAGGAGCGGATGTCGTGGTGGACCTCACGGTGGGCCTCGGAGGGCACGCCGGTGCGCTCTTGGAGGCGGGGGTGGGCACGGTCGTGGGCGTGGACCGGGACCCGCAGGCCCTGGCCGCGGCCTCCGATCGCCTCGCCGGCCATGCGGGGCGATTCCGTCCCGTGCAGGGGCGGTTCGGGGAGGTGGCGGAGGTGGCCCGAGGCGCCGGCCTCCGAGAGGTCGGCGGCGTGTTGTTCGACCTCGGTGTGTCCTCCATGCAGCTCGACCTGGCCGAGCGAGGGTTCTCCTTCCGGGCGGACGGCCCGCTGGACATGAGGATGGGGGAGGGGAACCTCACGGCGGCCACGGTCGTCAACACCTATGGAGAGGAAGAGCTGGCGCGGGTCATCTTCGAGTACGGAGAGGATCGCTACGCCCGCCGGATCTCCCGGGCCATCGTTCGGGCTCGGGACCGCGCGCCGCTCCGAACCACCCGCGAGCTGGCCGCGGTGGTCGCGGCCGCCGTGCCCCGGCGTCGCGGGGGACCTCATCCGGCTCGCCGGACGTTCCAGGCGATCCGGATCGAGGTGAACCGGGAGATCGAGGAGCTGGACGCCTCCCTTCCCCAGGTGGTCCGGCTCCTCGCTCCCGGCGGCCGTGTGGTGGTGATCTCCTACCACTCGATCGAGGACCGCATCGTCAAGCGGTTCATGGCAACAGACGAACGCCTCGAGATCCTGACCAAGAAGGTGGTTCGTCCCGGCCGCATCGAGGCGTCCCGGAACCCTCGAGCTCGCAGCGCGAAGCTCCGTGCCGCGGAGCGGAAGGCGGCGTAGATGGCCGTTCCCGCACGTCGTGTTCCGGCTCGTGGTCCCGCTCGCTCTCGCCGCCCTCTCAGGGCGGTTCCCGGCCGGAGGCATCCCGCCTCCCGCCCCACGAAGTCGCGGCGGAGAGCGCCGTTCCTGTTGCTGGCGGTGGTGCTGGTGACCGCGCTGGTCATCGGGCTGACCAGCGCCCAGGCACTGCTGGCGGAGGGGGCGTTCCGGGTCTCGGATCTGTCCCGGCAGGCCGAGCGGCTCGACGTGGCCAACGACCTGATGCGTCTCGAGGTGGCCCGGCTGTCCTCTCCGGACCGCATTGCTCGGGAGGCCGCCCACGCCGGATTGATCCGGCCGCGCCGGGTCGAGACCCTGCCCCCGGAGGAAAGGGGGTGAGGAGCAGCCCGCCCGCCGGGCGGCTCACCTCCCTGTTCATCGTCCTGTCGCTGGCCTTCGGGGGCGTGGCCGCCCGGCTCGTGGTGCTCCAGCTCCGGGATGCTCCCACTTATCGAGCTATCGCCCGAGACCAGCGACTCCGCCGGATCCCCCTGGCCCCGGCTCGGGGGACGATCTACGACCGAGCGATGCACGAGCTGGCCCTGTCCCTCCCGGCCCGGGCGATCTACGCGAACCCGGCGCTGGTCGAGGATCCGGTGGAAACCGCGAATCGCCTGGCCGAGGTGCTCGAACTGCCCACATCCGACCTCCTCGGCCTCCTGGTCACCGGCGGCCCGTTCGTGTACCTGGCCCGCCGGGTGGACCTCCGGGTGGCCGAACGCGTGGCGGAGCTGGAGCTGCCCGGCGTCGGGCTGCTGGAGGAGAGCAAGCGGTACTACCCGGGACGTGAGCTGGCGTCCCAGGTGCTGGGCTTCGTGGGGATCGATGGGGGAGGGCTGTCCGGCATCGAGCTGCAGTATCAGAACCTGCTGGCCGGCCGGCCGGGCAGCGTGCTCCTCGAGCAGGACCCCGGGGGACAAGCCATCCCCCAGGGGCTCCGCGAGGACATCGAGCCGCTACGCGGTGACGACCTCGTCCTGACCATCGACCGGGAGATCCAGTTCCATGCCGAGCAGGCGCTTGCCGAGGCCGTCCAGGCGAACGGCGCCAAGGGAGGGATGGTCATCGCCATGGACCCCTCCTCGGGCGACATCCTGGCCATGGCCACGTGCCCCGGATTCGACGCGAACGAGTTCACGGAGGTCACGCCGGGCCGGACCCGGAACCGGAACGTCACCGACGTCTACGAGCCGGGGTCCGTGAACAAGGTCATTACCGCCGCCGCCGCGGTGGAGGAACACCGGGTCGGCTTGCGCGAGCGACTGGCGGTGCCGGACCGGTATTTCGTGGGGAACCGATGGTTCCACGACTCGCACCGGCACGCCCCCACGACCATGACCCTCACCGACATCATCGCCCAGTCCAGCAACGTGGGAACGATCATGACCGCGGAACGGCTGGGGAAGGAGACCCTGGACCGGTATCTGCGGGCGTTCGGCTTCGGCACGCCCACGGGGATCAGGTTCCCCGGAGAAGCCGACGGCATCCTGATGCCCGAAGAAGAGTGGTGGTCCACGAGCATGGGGACCATCCCCATCGGGCAGGGGATCGCGGTCACCCCGCTCCAGATGCTGTCGGTGTACGCGACGATCGCCGCGGGCGGAGTGCGCGTGGAGCCCCGGCTGGTGAAGGGCACCGTCGACGGATCCGGAGGGTTCCTCCCCTGGGCCACCGGACAGCGGCGGCGGGTGGTGTCCACGCGGACGGCCCGGCTGGTGACCGGCATGCTGGCCCGGGCGGTGCAGTCGGGCACCGGACAGGCGGCCCAGATCCCCGGATACTGGGTGGCGGGGAAGACCGGGACGGCTCGCAAGCCCCTTGAAGGGATCAGGGGATACAGCGAGGAGTACGTCGCATCGTTCATGGGCTTCGCCCCCGCCAGGCGCCCCAGCCTGGTGGTAGCGGCCATCCTCGACGAGCCCGAGACGGTGTACGGAGGCGTGGCCGCGGCGCCGTTGTTCCGAGAGGTGGCCCACTTCGCTCTGGCCCGCCTTCGCGTCCCCACGACGGACCCACCACGTACGCCTCCGGCGCTGGTGGAGGGATGAGCGCGGAAGTCCAGGAGATACAATCGCTCTCATCCGGGGCCGCGTCGCGTGCCCGGGACACCGACATGCCGCTCGACCCTCAACCACTGTCCGATCTCACCGCCGAACTGCCCTCGGCGCGGGTCCTCGGTGACGCCGGGGTGCCCGTCGCCGGCGTGACGTACCGCTCGACCGAGGTCCGACCGGGATGGTTGTTCTTCTGTGTCCCCGGCACCCGGGTCGACGGTCACGACTTCGCCCGGGAAGCGGCATCGGCTGGTGCCGCCGTGGTTATGGCCGAGCGGAGGCTGGACCTCCCCCAGGGAGTCACGCAGGTGCTGGTACCGGTCGTTCGCGAAGCCATGGGCCCCGTGGCCGCGGCCCACTACGGCCGGCCCGCGGATCACATGGTCACCACGGGCGTTACCGGGACCAGCGGCAAGACCACCACGACGTACCTACTGGAGCGTGTGTTCAGGGAGGCAGGGCTGGTTCCCGGCGTGATCGGAACGACCGGGGTTCGGATCGACGGGCGACAAGCGGACAAGGGCCTGACCACTCCGGAGGCCCCGGACCTTCATCGAGTGCTGGCCCAGATGTCGGAGGCGGGCGTCCGGGCCATGGCCATGGAGGTCTCCTCGCACGGTCTGGACCAGCACCGCGTGGGCGGTGTGCGGTACGGGTGTGCGGTGTTCACCAATCTCTCCCAGGACCACCTGGACTATCACGAGACCATGGAGGAATACCTCCGGGCGAAGGCCGCGCTCTTCACGCCGGCCATGGCCGAGAGAGCGGCCATCAACCATGACTCGCCCGAGGGACGAACGCTGCTGCATGAAGACGTTCCGATCATCACGTACGGCATCGGCGAAGGCGCCGACGTGCGAGCGGTCGACGTGGAATCCGGCGCCGAGGGCATCCGCTTTCGAACGACGGATGGCATCGTGATCCGCTCCCCGATGCTGGGGGCCCACACCGTCTACAACTGTCTGGCGGCCCTCGCGGCGGCACGCCAACTCGGCATCGATGCGGGCGCGGCGGCACGAGGAATCGCAGCCCTCGACGCGGTCCCCGGGCGGATGGAGCGGGTGGAGGCAGGTCAGCCGTTCACCGTGGTCGTCGACTATTCGCACAAGCCTGGGGGTCTGGAGAGTGCGCTCCGGTCCGCTCGATCCCTGGCCGAGGGGCATCGAATCATCGTGGTGTTTGGCTGCGGCGGCGACCGTGATCGCGCCAAGCGACCGGTGATGGGACAGGTGGCCACCACGATCGCCGACTTCACCGTGATCACCAGCGACAACCCTCGATCCGAGGATCCTGGGGCCATCATCGCGGAGATCGAGCCGGGCGCCCGTCGTGGCCACGGCCGGTTCCTCGTGGAGCCGGACCGCCGCCTGGCCATCCGCGTGGCGCTGGGCGAAGCGGGCGCCGGCGATGTCGTGGTGATTGCCGGGAAGGGCGACGAGACCGGCCAGCAGTTCGCCGATCGCACCATCCCGTTCGACGACCGGCAGGTGGCGCAGGTGGAGCTCGAGGCGATGCTGGGGGTGAAGCCGTGAAGGCCCGCCCCCTGACCTCGGTGGCCCGGGCGGTGGGCGGACGGCTGTTGGGCGACGACGTCTGGGTCAACGGTGTGGCCACCGACAGCCGGGCGGTGGGTCCGGGTCACCTGTTCGTGGCGCTCCACGGTGAACGGATGAACGGCCACCGATTCGTGGGAGAGGCATTCGTGCGGGGGGCCGCAGCGGCGATGGTTTCGGATTCCAGCAGCGGAGACCGCCCCGTGGTGGTCGTCGAGGAGACGGACAGCGCGCTACGTGAGCTGGCATCCGACGAGCGGGCGTCGATGGCCGCGGAGGTGGTGGGGGTCACCGGGTCCACCGGGAAGACCTCCGTCAAGGACCTCACCGCCGCGGTCCTGGGGGGCCGGTATCGCGTGTCCGCCAGCCCGAGGTCGTTCAACACCGAGGTGGGGGTGCCGCTCACGATGCTGAATGCCTCGGCGGACGCGGAGGTCGTGGTGGCCGAGCTGGGCAGCAGGGGCCCCGGTCACATCGCCGCGCTGTGCCGCGTGGCCCGTCCTTCGATCGGCGTGGTCACCAACGTGGGCATGGCCCACATGGCGATGTTCGGTTCGGCGGAGGCCGTGGCCGACGCCAAGGCCGAGCTGGTCGAGGCGCTCCCGGAGTCGGGCACCGCGGTCCTCAATGCCGATGACCCGGTGGTCCGGACGTTCGTATCTCGCACCCGAGCCCGGCCGCTGCTGTTTGGAACCGCGGAGGACGCGGAGGTCCGGGCCGAGGACCTGAGCCTGGACCGGCTGGCCCGTCCCTCGTTCACGCTCCGGGCTCCGGGCGGTACCGAACGGGTCGAGCTGTCGGTCTCCGGCGAGCACATGGCCTGGAACGCCCTGGCCGCCGCCGCCTGTGGGATTGCCCTCGGGCTGTCGCCGGGCGAGTGCGCGGCTGCTCTGAAGGACGCCGAGGTTTCCTCGTGGAGGATGGAGGTGGCCGAGAGCGGGACCGGCCTCCGCGTGATCAACGACGCCTACAACGCAAACCCCGCCTCCATGACCGCCGCACTCAAGGCCCTGGCGTGGATGGCCGCCCGCGGGGAATCGCCCAAGAGCGACGCCGGGCGGGCGATCGCGGTGCTCGGGGAGATGGCCGAGCTCGGTCCGATCGCGGACCGGGAGCACGAGCGGGTGGGAGAGTTGGTGGCCCGGCTGGGGATCGACCATGTGGTGGTGGTGGGCCGCGGGGCCCGGTTGATCGGAGCGGGAGCCCTCCGGGAGGGCGTGGAAGCCGACCGAATCACCACCTGCAGGGGCGTCGAAGAGGCGGTCGCCGCGGTGCGGGCACTCGGCCGGCCGGGCGATGTGGTGTTGGTGAAGGGGTCTCGGGTCGCGGGGCTGGAACGCCTGGCGGCCGCCCTCCAGGATGACCGGGGCCGGACGGCTGGTGCCCGGTGACCAGCGTCCTGATCGCCGCGGCGGTCGGCCTGTTCATCACGCTCCTGTTCACCCCGGTGGCCATCAGGCTGTTCCGGGTCCTGGGCTGGGGCGAGCGGGTCCGGGAGGCCGGGCCCCACTACCCCCAGCACCAGGAAAAGATGGGCACCCCCACGATGGGCGGCCTGGTGATCATCGGCGCCCTGGGGTTGGCCTACCTGGCCACCGGGCTGGTGTTCGGGCGCCTCACGGTGACCGGGCTCCTGGTCCTGGCCACGGGAACGGCGCTGGCGCTGCTGGGATTCGCCGACGACCTCCTGAAGGTGCGAAGGCAGCGGTCGCTGGGCCTGGGCAAGGCAGCCAAGCTCGCCGGCCAGGCCGTGATCGCGGTGGTGTTCGCGCTGGGCATCACCCGGCTGACCGGAGCATCCACTGAGCTGTCCTTCATCCGGGACACCGGCTTCGACCTGGGAGTGGCGTTCTTCCTGTGGGTGTTCATCATGGTGGCGGCGTCGTCGAACGGCGTGAACCTCACCGACGGGCTCGACGGCCTGGCCTCCGGCTCGACGGCCATGGTGTTCGCGGCGTACGTGATCATCACGTTCTGGCAGTTCCGCCACACCTGTTCGGTTCTTCCCGTGTCGAGCTGCTACGATGTGGGGCTGGCCACGTCGCTGGACCTGGCCATCCTGTCCGCGGCGTCGCTTGGAGCCATCGCCGGATTCCTGTGGTGGAACGCGGCCCCGGCGAAGATCTTCATGGGGGACACCGGCTCCCTGGCCCTGGGGGGTCTGGTCGCGGCCCTGGCCATCGCCAGCAGGACCCAGCTGCTGCTGGCCATCCTCGGCGGGCTGTTCGTTCTGGAGACCGCCTCCGTCATGCTGCAGGTGATCTCGTTCCGGCTGTTCCGCCGGCGTCTGTTCCGGATGGCCCCCATCCACCACCACTTCGAAGTGTTGGGGTGGCACGAGTTCACCGTCATCGTTCGGTTCTGGATCGTGGCCGGCCTGGCCGTGATCTTCGGGCTGGGCATGTTCTACGCGGACTTCCTGGCCAGAGGCGGAGTCACGTGAGCGACCTGGCCGGGCGGCGAGTGGTGGTGGTGGGGCTGGCGGCCAGCGGTGCGGCCGCCGCCCGGGTGCTGAGGTCGAATGGGGCGCGGGTCCGGATCACCGAGACCCGCCCGCGCGAGGAGGTGGCGGCGTGGGCCGACCAGGCAGAGGCGGCCGGTGCCGAGGTCCTGGCCGGTGGCCATCAACCCGAGCATCTCGAGGGTGCCGACCTGGTGGTCACCAGTCCGGGCGTGCCGGAACGCGCAAACGTGCTGACGTGGGCCCGGCAACGGAACATCCCGCTGTGGAGCGAGCTGGAGCTCGGCGCCCGGCTGGCCGGGTGTCCGTACGTCGGGGTGACCGGCACCAACGGCAAGACCACCACGACGGAGATGATCGCCGCCGCCATGCGCGACGGCGGCATGGACGCCATCGCCTGTGGCAACGTGGGCTACCCCTTCTCCCTGGCGGCCACGGAAGGCCATGACGCGCTGGCCGTGGAGGCTTCCTCCTTCCAGCTTCGGTTCCAGGAGTCGTTCCATCCCCGGGTCTCCGTCCTGCTCAACCTGGCGCCCGACCACCTCGACTGGCACGGATCCTTCGACGCATATCGCGACGCGAAACGACAGATCTTCGCCCGCCAGCGTGGCGACGACGTCCACGTGGGGAACCGCGGCGACGCCCACGCGGCGGAGGTGTCGCGGACCGCGCCTTGCACGGTGACGTGGTTCTCGCTGGGTGTTCCGGGGCCGGGCGAGGTGGGGATGGTCGGTGGCGAGGTCGTGTCGCGTGTGGGAGACCAGGCGTCGCTGGGGATTCCCGCGTCCACCTCCGCGTCGCACGTGGCCGACGCGGCAGCGGCCGCCGCCGCGGGACTGGCGTTCGGGCTGGACCCCGCCGCCGTCCGGCAGGCCCTCGTGGAGTCCACGCCGCTCCCGCACCGGGGGACGGTGGTCGCTGAGATCGACGGGGTGCGCTACGTGGACGACTCCAAGGCCACGAACCCTCACGCCGCCCTGGGAGCGCTGGCGGGCCTGGACGATGTGGTGCTGATCGCCGGTGGCCGGAGCAAGGGCATCGACCTTTCACCGCTGGCCGCGGCGATCCCCGGCCTGGCGGGAGCGGTGGTGATCGGCGAGGCCGCCGACGAGCTGGAGGCCCTGTTCTCCGGCCGGGTGCCGGTACGGCGGGCCGGGAGCATGGAGGAGGCCGTGGCGGAAGCCCGCCGGCTGGCCACGGCGGGCGGGACGGTGCTCCTGGCTCCCGCGTGCGCCAGCCAGGACATGTTCCGCGACTACCGCGACCGAGGAGAGCGATTCGCGGCCGCTGCCCGAGCGCTGGAACCGACCGGGGCGACGGGAGCCACCCGTGGCTAGCATCACGGCCGCCCGGACCGGTCTGAAACGACGCCGAGCCCATCTCCGGTTGGTCCGAGCCGGCGAGCGAGCCTCGGCTCGCGTGATCGCCGCACGCACCGACCGCGCGGTGAGCCTGGTCCTGATGTCCACCGCCGCGCTCACGGTCCTGGGGCTGGTGATGGTCCTGTCCGCCTCGTCGGTGTCGGCGTTCGCTCGGTACGGCTCGAGCTTTCCCTTCTTCCTCCGGCAGCTGGCGTATGCGGCGATCGGTGGGGGGGCACTGTGGCTCACCTCCCGCATGCGACACGCGGCCTGGCAGCGGCTGTGCCTCCCCCTCCTGATCGTCAGCGTCTCGCTGCTGGTCCTGGTCCTGATTCCCGGAGTGGGGACCGTGGCCGGAGGCTCGGCCCGGTGGATCCAGCTGGGGCCGGTGACCATCCAGCCATCCGAACCGGCCAAGCTGGCGGTGATCCTGTTCACCGCGACGCTCCTGTCGAAGCGGTGGGCGAGGGTAGGAGATCTCCGTCAGCTCGTGGTCCCCCTGGCTCCGGTGATGGTGGTGGTATCCGGCCTGATCCTGCTCCAGCCCGACATGGGCACGGCGATGATCCTGGTGGGCTCGGTGCTGTGCCTGGCGTTCGCGGCCGGGGCCCGGCTTCGCCACCTGTTCGCGGGGACCGCGGGGATCACCGTGCTGGGGTTCGGCCTGGTCTACGTGGAGGGCTACCGGTGGACGCGGTTCGTCTCGTTCATGGACCCATGGTCCGATCCGCAGGGAAGCGGGTACCAGACGATCCAGTCGTTGATCGCCCTGGCTTCGGGCGGGACGTTGGGGGTGGGACTGGGGGCCAGCCGGCAGAAGTGGTCCTACGTCCCCAACGCGCACACGGACTTCATCTTCTCGATCATCGGAGAGGAGCTGGGGCTGCTGGGCAGCCTGACCGTGGTGCTCCTGTTCGGCATGCTGGTGTACGCGGGGATCCGGATCGCCCTCCGGGCCCCCGACGCCTTCGGCCGCCTCCTGGCCGCGGGCATCGTGGGGTGGTTCGGCGTGCAGGCCCTGTTGAACCTCGGCGCGGTCAGCGGACTGCTGCCGATCACCGGCGTGCCGCTCCCCCTGGTCTCGTTCGGGGGCTCCTCGCTGGTGGTCTGCCTGGCGGCCGTGGGCATCCTGGTGTCGGTGGGCCGGTCCGGCTCGCGGTCGGCGAGGTAGCAGGTGCGCGTGGTGATCGGCACCGGCGGGACCGCCGGGCACATCTACCCGGCGCTCTCCGTGGCCCGCGTCCTTCGCGACCGACTGCAGGCCGACGTGCTGTTTGTCGGCCGTGCCGAGGGGCAGGAGGCCCGTCTGGTACCCCAGGCGGGGTTCCCGCTCGAGCCCGTGGCCGCTCTTCCGTTCCGCCGCAGGCTCTCGGTCGATACGGTGCGCGCTCCCGTGGCCGCGCTTCGGGCCGCCCGGGCCAGCCGCCGGGTGGTCCGGGGCGCCGATGCGGTGCTGGGGATGGGTGGTTACGTGAGCGTTCCGGTGTCGCTGGCCGCCCGCCGGGAGAGGGTCCCCCTGGTCGTTCACGAGCAGAACGCCGCTCCCGGACTGGCGAACCGGGTGGCGGCCAGGTGGGCCCGCGCCGTGGCCCTGTCCTTCGCCGAAGCCGCTCGCCGGTTTCCCCGCCGCTGCCGAACCGAGGTGACCGGCAACCCGGTCCGGGAGGCGGTGGTTCGGGCGCGGGAAGACCGTGCCGCGCTGGCGGAAGAGGGGCTCCGAGTGCTGGAGCTTGAGGAAGGGAGACGGACCATCGCGGTGTACGGCGGAAGCCAGGGAGCGCTTCGCCTCGATCAGGCCGCGGTACGACTGAGCACCATCTTGCGTGATCGCTCCGATCTGCAGGTCCTGGTGATCACCGGCCTGGCCCATCACCAGGCCGTCAGGGATCACCTTCCCGCCGTGGGACGGCTGGTGGTGCGAACCGCCGCGTTCGTGGACCGGATGGAGCTGGTCCACGCGGTGGCCGACGTGGCCGTGGCTCGGGCCGGCGCGGGAACCATCGCCGAGCTCTCGGTGTGTGGGGTGCCCTCGATACTGGTCCCGTATCCCTACGCCACGGGCCGACACCAGGAGGCCAATGCCCGGGCCCTCCAGCGGCTGGGCGGAGCCCGGATGATCCCCGACGACGAGGCCACCGGTGACCGGCTGGCCGAGGTCCTGGGTGAGCTGCTCGAGGATCCCCGGTCCCTCGAGGACATGGCCGCAGCCGCTCGAGCATTCGGCCGGCCCGACGCCGCCGACGCGCTGGCCGAGCTCACCGTCTCCGTGGCCAAGGAGGGGCGTCGGTGAAGGAGTACGTCCCTCCCGAAGGGAGCATCCCCACCCTGGAGGTTCCCGATCTGTCCGGGGTCCGGGCGGCTCACCTGGTGGGGATCGGAGGAGCCGGTATGAGCGGCATCGCCAGGATCCTCCTGACCGAGAGGGTGCGGATCTCCGGTTCGGACCTCAAGGAGTCGGTGGGCGTAGTGCAGCTTCGAGCGTTGGGGGCGGACGTCCATGTCGGTCATCGCGCCGAGCATGTCGGTGACGTTGATGCCGTGGTGGTCTCCACCGCGATCTCACCGGGCAACCCCGAGGTCCGGGAAGCGGCCAGGCGGGGCATCCCGGTGCTGGCCAGGGCCCAGGTCCTGGCAGCCCTGATGGCGAAGCGTCGAGGGATCGCCGTCTCCGGAACCCACGGCAAGACCACCACCACCTCGATGCTGGCCGTGGCCCTGGAGCGATCGGGCGCGGATCCCACGTACGTTGTCGGCGGTGACCTGAACGAGAGTGGGAGCAACGCCCGTGCCGGGCAAGGACCGCTGTTCGTGGCGGAGGCCGACGAGTCGGATGGCTCGTTCCTGCTCCTGTCGCCGGAGCTGGCGCTGGTGACCAACATCGAGGCCGACCACCTGGATTTCTATGGGGACGCCGAGGATGTTGCCGCGGCCTTCGCGACGTTCTGTCGGCGCGCCGCTCTGGTGGTGTCCTGTGCCGACGACCCGGGCGCGGTGCGCGTCGTCCAGGAGGCCAGCACGCCGGCGGTGTGGTACGGAGAGGCGGAGCGGGCCCAGGTCCGCCTGGAAGCGGTCGAGGTGTCCCGCGCCGGGAGCCGGTGCCGTCTCCACGTCCGTGCGGGCCACGACATGCCGGCCTGGGAGGGGTCGCTGGAGCTCTCGGTCCCCGGACGCCAGTACCTGGTGAACGCCGCAGGGGCGGTGGCTGCGGCGGCGCTGGTGGGGATCCACCCGGAGTCCTCCGCGGCCGCCCTTCGCGGGTACCGGGGCGTCCGGCGGCGGTGGGACCATCGCGGCGCCGCCGGCGGCGCGGAGTTCGTCGACGACTATGCCCATCACCCCACGGAGATCGAAGCCACTCTGGCCGCGGCCGGATGGAACGGGGCGGATCGTGTGGTGGCGGTGTTCCAGCCGCATCGGTACTCGAGGACCGCGGCGATGTGGAGAGCTTTGGGGGAGAGCCTGGTGGGCGCCGACGTCGTGCTGATCACCGACGTGTACGGAGCCGGGGAGGTGCCGGTTCCCGGCATCACCGGGAAGCTCCTGGTGGACGCGCTGGCGGAAGCCGCGCCGGGCAAGAGGATCATCTACCTGCCACACCGGGCCGGGGTGGCGGCATTCCTGGCCCGGGAGGTCCGGTCCGGGGACCTGGTCCTGACCCTGGGCGCTGGGGACATCACCGTGGTGGGGGACGAGACCCTGTCCCTGCTGGAGGAGGGAGCCGCCGGTGGGCGGTGACCGGGTTCCGCTTGGTGAGGCCGAACGGATCCTCCGGGAGACCGCCGGGGACCGGGTCCGGCGGTCCTTTCCTCTGGGGCCGCTGACGTCGTTCCGTCTGGGAGGGCCGGCGGCCCTGTACCTGGAAGCGATGTCGCACGAAGACCTGACCGCCGTGGGCCGGGCCCTCCGGGAAACGGGACTGGATCACCTGATCATCGGGAAGGGATCGAATCTCCTGGTGCCCGACGACGGGTTCGACGGGATCGTGGTGCGCCTGGGACGAACGTTCCGATGGGCGGCCAGGGACGGCGAGCGGATCACGGCGGGAGGGTCGATGCCGCTGCCGGCCCTGGCCGGGGTAGCCCTGGCCCACGAGCTGGCCGGCCTGGAGTTCGGCGTGGCCATTCCCGCTTCGCTGGGGGGATCCGTGCGCATGAACGCCGGCGCGCACGGCCACGCGCTGGACGAGGTGCTGGAGACCGTGGAGGTGTTCCGGCTGGACACCGACCAGATCGAGGTGGTCCCCGCGGGGAAGGCGGGGTTCAGCTATCGCGGGTCGGCGTTGCCGGACCCGGGCGTGGTGGTGGGAGCCACGGTGCAACTGGCCGGGGGCAGCCCGGAAGAGATCCGCCGGAAGATGGACGAGGCCCGGGAGTGGCGACGGGCCACCCAGCCGCTGGCCGAGCCGAACTGCGGCAGCGTGTTCAAGAATCCCCCCGGCGATCACGCCGCCCGGCTGATCGACGCGGCGGGCGGCAAGAGCCTGTCGGTCGGTGCGGCTCGAGTCTCGGAGAAGCACGCGAACTTCATCATGGCGGGCCCGGGAGCTTCGGCCCGTGACGTGATGGCCCTGGTCACGCTGCTCCGTGATCGCGTCCACGAGCGGTTCGGGGTGACCCTCGAGCCCGAGGTCCACGTGGTGGGAGCGGACCGATGAAGCCCCGGATCGAGGGCGCCCGATACCATCGGTCTCCCGGGGCGGCCGTGGCGCTCACGGTCGTTGTCCTGGCCCTGGGGGTGTGGACCGTGGTGGCCTCACCATTGTTCGCGGTGAAGCGGATCGACGTCACCGGTGCTCGGTACCTCCAGCAGGAAGCCGTCCGGCAGCTGGCCGGGGTCCCCCTCGGTACGAACGTGCTCCGGGTGCCGGTGGAGGAAGCCACCCGGTCGCTGGTGAAGCACCCCTGGATCGCGTGGGCCGAGGTCTCGCGGAACCTGCCCGCGGGGATCACCATCTCGGTCCGGGAGCGCCGGCCGGTGGGCTGGGTCACCGATACCGGAGGGGCCGCGTTGCTGTCGGCGGATGCCACGGTCCTGGATGTACAGGGCTCGCCTCCTCCCGATCTCCCGTCGCTCGGAGACGCCGACGGATCGTTGGCCCCCGGAGCCGGGGTCCCCGGCAGTCCGGCCCTCAGCCTGGCCGCCTCGATGCCTGCCTCCCTCCTCGATCGAACCGAGGCCGTCCGAGAGGTCCTCGGCGAGCTGATCGTGGACCTGCGGACCGGTGAGCGGGTGAGCTACGGGGCTCTCGGTGACCTGGAGGCCAAGAACCACGCCGTGGTGGCCATGCTGAGCTGGGCGGAGGAGCGGGGGGTCGGAATCCAGGCCATCGACGTCAGCATCCCTCAGGCGCCCACCCTTAGTCGAGAGGCCGCTCTCACTGCCGGCTAGTACGTCCGGCTACCGCGGGGTTGACAGCCAGCGGTGATTCGGATACCTTCTCGCGCTGTAGGTGAGGTTTACATAACACTCAACATCAAGTGGAGGTTGAGGCGAGGCCTTTCCGCGGGAATGCGGGCCCCCCAGGCGCTGACCGGCGGACACGGAGGCGATTGAGATGCAGGCTCCCCAAAACTACCTGGCGGTGATCAAGGTCATCGGCATCGGTGGTGGCGGTGTGAACGCCGTCAACCGGATGATCGAGGCCGGCCTCAAGGGTGTGGAGTTCATCGCGGTGAACACGGACGCCCAGGCGCTCCTGATGTCCGAAGCGGACGTGAAGCTGGACATCGGCCGGGAGACCACTCGAGGTCTGGGATCCGGGTCCGACCCCGAGATCGGCAAGCGGGCCTCGGAGGAGCACCGCTCCGAGATCGAGGAGGTCCTGAAGGGCGCCGACATGGTGTTCGTCACCGCCGGTGAGGGCGGGGGCACCGGGACCGGAGGGGCACCGGTCATCGCTCAGGTGGCTCGTGAGCTGGGAGCGCTGACCATCGGCGTGGTCACCCGGCCGTTCGCCTTCGAGGGCCGCCACCGGGCCACCCAGGCGGAGGAAGGTATCCAGGAGCTCAAGGAGGCCGTGGACACGCTGATCATCGTGCCCAACGACCGGCTCCTGCAGATCTCCGACGAGAGCACCTCGATGCTGGACGCATTCCGGATGGCCGATCAGGTCCTGTATCAGGGAGTCGAGGGGATCACCAGCCTGATCATGACCCCGGGGCTCATCAACCTGGACTTCGCCGACGTTCGCACCGTGCTGTCGAGCGCCGGCTCCGCGTTGATGGGAATCGGCCACGCCAGCGGCGACCACCGCGCAGAAGAGGCCGCTCGCTCCGCCATCTCCTCGCCGCTGCTCGAGGCGTCGATCGAGGGAGCCCGCGGGCTCCTCCTGTCGATCGCCGGAGGGTCGGACCTGGGGTTGCGGGAGGTCCACGCCGCCGCCGAGGCCATTACCCAGGCGGCTCACCCGGAGGCGAACATCATCTTCGGTGCGGTGATCGACGACGCCCTGGCGGACGAAGTGAGGGTGACGGTGATCGCTGCGGGCTTCGAGCGTTCGGAGTTCCGCGGCCCGCGGTTCCCCGAGCTGTCTGGGGTGACCGCCGCGCCCACACGGAGGCAGCAGGAGGAAGAGGAGGAGATCCCGGTGCCGTCGTTGCTCCGCGACTCCGACGAGGAGGACGAGCTGTTCCATCCGGCGCCGGCCCCGGTGGGCTCGGCCGGCGACGGCGAAGACGACCTGGACATCCCCGACTTCCTGAAGAGCTGAGGGAGCGAGCTCGGCTCCCATTGAACGTGGGGGCGGGGAGGGCCACACGAGGCGCCCTTCCCCCGCCTTGACGGAAGGGTTCTCCCCGTCCCCCACGCACACCGTGGAACGACGACACCTGGGATCCGATCTCCACGTCCTGGTCGCCGAGGACCCGGGATTCCTGGTGGCCTTCACCGAACGCGGGGGCGGGGTCAGTGAACAGCCCTTCCGCAGCCTGAACCTCGGCTACCGCACCCAAGACGATGCGGAACGGGTCGGGAAGAACCGCCGCCGGGTGATCGATGCGCTCGGCATCCCTCCGTTCGCCACGGCCCGGCAGGTCCACGGAGCCACGCTCCACCGGGTGGGCCGGTCCCGGGCGCCCGCGGGCTTTGCGGAGCCGTCCGCAGCACTTCCCGAAGCCGACATCCTGTCGGTGTCCGAGCCGCGGGTGCCGGTCGCGGTGCTGGTGGCCGACTGTCTGCCGGTGGCCCTGGCCTCCCGGTCCGAACAGAGGCTGGCCGCCGTTCACGCCGGATGGCGAGGCCTGGCCGCGGGGGCATTGGCCCGCGCGGCGTCGGAGTTCGAGGACCGGGGAGGGGTTCGGGCATTCATCGGACCGGCCATCGGACCCTGTCACTACGAGGTGGGGGAGGAGGTGATCGCGGAGCTGGGCGCGGCTGCCCCGGTCACCGAGTGGCGGGGAGGGCGGACCTTCCTGGACCTCGGGGCCACCGCTGAAGGGGTCCTCAGGCGGGAGGGGATCGGAGAGGTGGCATCCGCGGGGATCTGTACCCACTGCGCCGAGGACCGGTTCTTCTCCTACCGGCGGGACGGCCGCACCGGGCGGCAGGCCATGCTGGCGATGCGATTGTGACCTGCTGGCGTCTCAAGGCAACGAGAGATCGATTCTGTCATCATCTGTTAACGTGAGTGATAGAATCCAGGGCCTGGAGGGGGCCATCGAGGCCGTGCGGGAGCGGATCGCCGGGGCGTGCCGGAGGGCGGGCCGGGATCCGCGGCAGGTGCGCCTGGTGGCCGTGGTCAAGGAGGTGGAGCCGGAAGACGTGGCCGCGGCCACAGACGCCGGGCTCCGCGAGTTCGGGGAGAACTACGTGCAGCAGATGGAAGCCAAGCGGGCCGCCGCACCGGATGCCACCTGGCACTTCATCGGGCGGCTTCAGAGCAACAAGGTCCGGAGGGTCCTCGACGGCTCGGACGTGGTGCAGACCCTCGAGCCCGGACGGGCCGCCGAACGTCTGGGAGCCCTGGCCGCGGAGGGGAACCGTCCCATGCCGTGCCTGGTGGAGGTGGACTTCACCGGACATCGGGTGGGGATCTCCCCCGACGAGGTGCCGGCGTTCGTCGAGGAGGTCCACGGCTCCGATGGACTGGCGGTCCGGGGCCTCATGACCATCGCACCGTTGCACCGGGACCCTCGCCCCACGTTCGCAGGGCTCCGGGAGCTGCGCGACGCGCTCGAGCGCCGATTCGAGGAGGTGCGTGAGCTATCGATGGGGATGTCGGCCGATCTCGAGGCAGCGGTCGAGGAAGGCGCTACGATGGTGCGCGTCGGGACGGCAATCTTCGGTCCTCGTCACTGAGGGTCTCGACCCGAGGAGGAATCGGATGGCAGGAGTGTGGCGCAAGACGATGAAGTACCTGGGGCTGGTCGAGGACGACGAGCTCGAGGGGATCGAGCACCCCGAGCAGGCGGACCTCGAGGAGTCTCAGGGCGGCCTGCGCCGCTCGACGCTGGCCACGGCGAACTCGGCTCGCCGTATGAACGCCGACCCCGCGTTGGGGTCGGAAGGGTCCGAGGCCATCATCCGGACCATCCCCAAGTCGCGGACATCGTCCGGCACCATCCACCGCGCCGAACCAAAGCGGTTCAACGAAGCCCGTGAGCTCGGCGACCGGTTCAAGGAAGGTGTCCCGGTGATCATGAACCTGCAGGGGACGGAGGACTCGATCGCTCGACGCCTGGTGGACTTCGCCTCGGGACTGGTGTTCGCTCACGACGGCAAGATCGAGCTGGTGGCTACGCGCGTGTACCTCCTGACACCGGCGGACGTCGAGGTGTCGGCGGAGGAGCGCGAGCGTCTTCGCGAGGGCGGTTTCTACAATCAGTTCTGATCCCTGACCGTCCGACCGCGGCAGGGACGCATCCCGGAAGGAGTCGCCATGAGGGGCACGGTGCTGACCGTGGTGTGCCTCCTGCTGACCATCTACTGGCTGGTGCTGTTCGCCCGGATCCTCATGTCGTGGTTCCCTCGGCCCCTGAGCGGCATCGGACGCACGCTGTGGGATCTGATCCACGATGTCACGGAACCGGTGCTCAAGCTTGTGAGAGGGCTGCTTCCGCCCGTTAGGATGGGGGCCATGGGTCTGGATCTGTCACCGATCATCGTGTTCGTCGCGCTCGGCGTGATCCAGGCGGCGCTTGGGTGCGGCTTCGGTCTGTAAACCGGGAGGCACCACATGGCCAGGAAGAAGCAGGAGAAGAGAGGGCAGCAACAGGGCTTCGAACCAGAAGGCCCTCGGCAGCGGCTGACGCCGGTGGAGATCCAGCAGAAGGTGTTTCGGCTGGCGTTCCGCGGCTACAACGAGCGTGACGTCGACGAGTTCCTCGACCACGTGACCGAGGATCTCGCCGCGCTCCATGAAGAGAACAAGCGGCTACGCGAGCAGCTCCAGGAAGGTGGGGGAGGGGGCAGCGATGCCGCACAGCGGCGGGCCGAGGCCATCGTGCGCGAGGCTCGGGAGCACGCCGCTCGTCTGGTCGAGGAGGCCGAACGCCGGGGAGCCACCGGCGCGGCGCCCGGCCCGGTTCCCGCATCGTTCCTGGTCCGGGAGCGAGACTTCCTCCAGCGCCTGGCCTCGCTGGTGCAGGGCCACGCGCGGGCGCTGAAGGATGACGCCCGCAGGGGCCGCCCGGCGAAACCCGCCGAAGGCCCGGCCGCGGTTCCCGCCCCCGAGGCAGAGCCGCCGGCCGCCGCCGCGTCGGGCGGGCCCGCCGAAACCGCGGAGAGCGCACCCGAGCCCTCGGCGGCCACCGCCACGGATGAACCGTCCCCCGACACGGACCTGGACGAGGGGGCCCGGACCGAGATGTCCGCCGCGGAGGGTCCCCGCGACGCCTCGGCGGCGTGGGGATCGGCGGAGGAGTCCCCCGATGAGGCCGGACCGACTCCCGCCTCCTCCCCGTGGACCGAGGAGCGGGGCCCGAGCAACGAGGAGCCCTCCAAGGACGACCCGCTGCTGGCTGCGTGGGAGAGCGCGTTCCTGGGGCCGGAGGGCCAGCCACCCCAGGGCGCCCAGCGCCCCAAGGGCGATCAGAAGGAAGGCGAACCCTCGCTCCGCGAGCTGTTCTGGGGCGAGGAGTAGGCCGGCGCGCTCGTCGGCCCAGGCGGGCCGGATGTACCTCCTGAGCTGGGTGCTGCTGGGGGTCGCGGCATGGAGCCTGCTGTTCGGGCTCGATAAGGGCCAGGTCTTCTTCTACGTCTCCATCGGGGCCAGCGTGCTGGCCATGCTTGCCCTGCTCGTGGCGATCCTCCGGCTCCCCGACTCGCGCTAGGCCCGCCGCCGGAGCGCTACGGCCACCCGACGGCGGTCGACCGTGCGCTCCTCGCGGTGGATGGCCTCACGGTCCGGGGCCGAGCCCACCTCCAGAGCGGTGGCCAGGACCTCTCCGGCGATCCACTCCCGGTGTGCCTCGACCGCCTCGCTCACCGGGCCGTCCGCTTCGATCCACAGATCGATGCGATCGGTGACGTTCAGCCCGGCGGACTTCCGGGCGTCCTGGGCCAGGCGCACCACCTCACGGGCCAGACCTTCGCGAGCGAGCTCGTCGGTGATCTCCAGATCGAGGGCCACGGTGAGCCCCCCCTCGGAGGCCACACCCCATCTGCCCGCCGTCTCCTGCGAGAGGTCGACGTCCCCCGGCCCCAGCTCGATCTGCCCTGAGGCGGTGGCCACCGTGACCGCTTCCCCGCGGGCCAGCGCCGAGGCCAGCGTGCCGTCGTCGGCCTCCAGGGCCCCGGCCACGTCCGTGACGGCCGCCCCCAACCGCGGGCCGAGGACTCGGAAATTCGGCTTGGCCCGCCAACCGGCCAGCTCTTCGGCGGACTCGGCGAACACCACCTCGCGGACGTTCAGCTCCTCGGCGATCAGGTCGAGCAACGGCTCCAGCACCACGGGGTCGCCGGGGAAGTGAACCACCGCCCGGGACAGGGGCTGCCGCACCCGGACCCGGGCCTCGGTTCGAACGGTTCGCCCCAGGGAAACCACGTCGCGGGCCGCCTGCATGGCCGCATCGAGGGCCGGGTCGCGAGCCGCCGGATCGGCCTGGGGGTAGTCGGCCAGATGGACGGACTCGACGTGTCCGTTCCGACCGGCGGCCAGGTTCCGCCACACGGCCTCGGTCACGAACGGAGTGAACGGCGCCAGCACCCGGGCAAGCGTAGTCAGACACTCGTACAGCGTCAGGTGGGCGGCCACCGCCCCGGTGCCCGGTTCCCCGTTACCCGCCGGGTTCCAGAACCGCCGGCGAGCTCGGCGGACGTACCAGTTCGACAGGTCGTCGACGAACCCGGCGATGGCCCGTCCGGCGCCCGTAGCGTCGTAGCCCTCCAGGCCCTCCCCGGCGCGACCGACGGTGGCGGCCAGGCGGGAAAGGATCCACCGGTCCAGAACCGGACGCTCCGCCACCGGCACGTCGTGGTCGGCCGGGTCGACGTCGTCGGCGTTCGCATAGGTCACATAGAAGGAGTACACGTTCCACAACGTCAGAAGAAAGTGCCGTACCGATTCCCCCACCGCTTCCTGAGAGACTCGGCGTTCCGACCACGGTGACCCGGAGGTGACCATGAACCACCGGAGGGCGTCGGCTCCATGCCGGTCGAGGAGGTCCCAGGGATCGATGACGTTCCTCAGCCGCGTGGACATCCTCCGCCCGTCGGCGGCCAGGATGATCCCCAGCACAACGCAGTTGCGATACGCGGTCTGATCGAACAGCAGGGTAGCCTCCGCCATCAGGGAGTAGAACCACCCGCGGGTCTGGTCGACCGCCTCGGAGATGAAGTCCGCGGGGAACCATCTCTCTTTCTCCTCCAGGCCACGCCCCAGGTCGGGCTGGTAGCCCCACTGGGCGTAGGGCATGGCCCCGGAGTCGTACCAGGCGTCGATGACGTCCGGCACCCTGTGGGCTTCCTGCCGGCAGGCCGGACAGGGGAAGGCCACCTCATCGATGGCCGGACGGTGGGGATCGACATCGGTGAGGTCGCGACCGGCAAGCTCGGAGAGCTCCGTCAGCGAGCCCACCACCGTGTCGTGGCGGTCGGGGCACCGCCACACCGGGAGGGGTGTTCCCCAGTAGCGCTCCCGGGACAGCGCCCAGTCGACGTTGTTCTCCAGCCAGTCTCCGAACCGCCCGTGCTTGATGTGGTCGGGATACCAGTTCACGGACTCGTTGATCTCCAGGAGCCGTTGCTTGCGTGCCGTCGTCTTCACGTACCAGGAGGTCCGGGCCATGTACAGCAGGGGGGTGTCGCACCGCCAGCACAGCGGATATGTGTGCCGATAGGTTTCCTCATGCAGCAACAGCTCCCGGCGCCTGAGGTCCTCGGTGATGTCGGGGTCCGCCTCCTTTACGCCTTTCCCCCGGACGAACTCGACGGGTGTCTCCGGTGTGAACCGCCCGTCGTCGTCGACCGGACGGAACACCGGCCACCCCTCACGCTTCCCCAGCTCCAGGTCTTCCGCACCGAAGCCGGGGGCGATGTGCACGAGCCCCGTGCCCTCGTCCATGCCCACGAAGTCGGCGGCGGCCACCCGGTGGGCGTTGCCATCGAGGTTCTGGTAGGGGGGCTCGTACCGAACGCCGACCAGAGCCGTTCCCTTCATGGTCCCGTGGACGACCGCGTCGTCGCCGAGGACCCGGTCCACGAGCCCCTGGGCCACGACATAGCTCTCCCCGTCCTTCTCGGCCGTGACGTACGTCTCGTTCGGGGCCACGGCCACACCGAGGTTGGAGACCAGGGTCCACGGTGTGGTGGTCCACACGACCAACGACGAACCGACCAGGGTGGGATCTTTGGGAGACTTCAGGATCGGGAACCGCACATACACGCTGGGGTCGTCGACGGTCGTGTAGCCCAATGCCACCTCATGGTCCGAGAGGGCCGTCCCGCACCGGGGGCAGTACGCCACCGACTTGTGATCCTCGACCAGGAGCCCGTCGGCGTGAAGCTTCTTCAGCGACCACCACACGCTCTCGATGTACTGCGGGTCCATGGTCCAGTACGCCTGGGAGAGGTCGATCCAGAAGCCCAGACGCTCGGTCAGCCGCTCCCAATCCTCCACGTAGTGGGTCACGGACTCCCGGCACCGGCGGTTGAACTCGGCGATTCCGAACGCCTCGATGTCCCGCTTCGTCTTCGTGCCGATCTCCTTCTCGATCTCGAGCTCGACGGGGAGCCCGTGACAGTCCCATCCCGCCTTCCGGGGGACGAAGTGGCCGGTCATGGTGCGGTACCGGGGATAGATGTCCTTGAACGTCCGGGACTCGGCGTGGTGGATGCCCGGCCGTCCGTTGGCCGTGGGGGGTCCCTCGTAGAACACCCACTTCGGCGCTCCCTCCCGGGCGGCCAGGGTCTTCTCGAAGATGCCCGCGTCCTTCCAGAACCCCAGGATGTCCCGCTCCAACACCGGCAGGTCCACCCGCGAATCGACCGGCTCGAATCTCGTCACGAACTCTCCTCCCAAACGAAAGCGCCCCGTCCCGGCAGGGACGAGGCGCGAGCCCCGCGGTACCACCCCGCTTGACGGCGCCTCACGGCACCGTCCGCTCCCGGCTGGCAGCGCCAGCCTCCGCTGTCACGGGCGGACCCGTCCGCGTCTACTGAGGGAGCGAGCTCCCCGTTCGGGCGGCGGCTCGGGGAGGATCTTCGGGGGCGGCTCGCCGCCGGGCTTTCACCGTCCCCGGCTCGCTTTGGTGGGCCGTGTTCCCCCTACCGGTTCCCGTCTTCGCCTGTGCGTGCATCGTATCAGGGTTCATTGCCGGTCCTGAGGGCCCGTGCTACCGTGCGCCGGCGATGCCCAGAACCAAGACCCCGTTCAGCAGCAAAGAGCTCGCCGAGCTGCGGCGACGCCTCCAGGAGGAGCGGGAGGAGCTCCAGCGTCAGGGGGCCGAGATCGAGGAGTCGTCCTTCGGCACCCCCCAGTCGGAGATCTCCGGCGAGGTTTCGTTCGACGAGGACTACGCAGACTCCGGCACGGCCACCTTCGAGCGGGAGCGAGACCTCTCGCTCACCAACAACATCCGGGATCTCACCGAGAAGATCGACCGGGCGCTGGAGCGGATCGAAGAGGGGACGTACGGTCTGTGCGAGCGATGCGGGAAGCCCATCGAGAAGGCCAGGATCAAGGCCCTTCCGTACGCCACCCTCTGCATCAGGGACAAGCAGGCGGAGGAGCGGGCCGGCTGAGAGGGTCGGCGACCCGGCGTGCGGTGGCCCTGTACGCCATCGCCGCTGGGGTGTACGTCCTCGATCGAATCACCAAGGGCGTGGCCGAAAGCTCCCTTCAGGGCCGGCCGCCGATCGACCTCATCCCCGGAGTGCTGCAGCTGCGGTTCACCACGAACCCGGGCGGGGTGTTCGGGCTGTTCGGCGGGGTGCCGTGGCTGTTCGTGGTGATCAGCGTGGTGGTCATCGGCGCCGTCGTGCTGGTCTCCACCAGGCTGGCCACCACCACCTCGGCGGTGGGGCTGGGCCTGGTCCTGGGCGGGGCGGCAGGGAACCTCACCGACCGGCTCATCCGAGGGCCCGGGCTGGCGGGCGAGGTGGTGGACTTCATCGACTTCCAGGTATGGCCGGTGTTCAACCTGGCGGATTCGGCGATCGTGTTGGGGGTGGTGGTGTTGTTGCTCCACGGGATCCGACGGGACCGAGAGAAGGGGTGACCGACGCCAGAGGAGCGGTGGCGGGGTCGGGCCGAGGCGGGCCGCCTGGACGCCGTGGTGGCCCGGCTGGCCGAGGTTCCCAGGGCAGACGTCCAGCGGGCCATCGAACGGGGGGCGGTGCTCGTCGACGGCGTTCGCCGCCCCAAGGGATTCCGGCTCCGCGGCGGGGAGATCGTGGACGCCGACCTCCGCACCGAGAAGGTGCTTCCGGAGCCCGGCGGTGTGCCGGTCCGATGGGAAGACCCGTCCCTGGCGGTGGTGGCCAAGCCTCCGGGGATGGTCACTCACCCCACGACCACCAGACGGAGCGGGACCCTGGTGAACCGGCTCATGGGGATGGACATGCCGTTGTCCGCGGTGGGAGGACCGGACCGGCCGGGCATCGTTCACCGGCTGGATGCGGGGACGTCCGGGCTCCTGATCGTGGCCAAGGACGACCGGGCTCATCGCCGCCTCATGGCCATGCTGGCCGCCCGGCAGGTCCGGCGTGAGTACCAGGCCCTGGTGCGGGGCGAGGTGCCCCATCACTCGTTCGCCGTGGAAGCCCCGCTGGGGCGCCGCCGGGCCCGCGTCGCCGTCCGGACCTCGTCGGGGGTCGAGGCCGCCACCGATTTCGAGATCCGGGAGCGGCTCGCGGCAGCGACCCTCCTGGTGGCCAGGCCTCGCACCGGGAGGACCCATCAGATCCGGGTCCATCTTGCCGCTGTGGGGCACTCCATCCTCGGTGACCGGGCCTACGGGGGAGGAGGGGATGATGCCGGCCGCCTGGGGCTTCGCCGTCCGTTCCTCCATGCGTGGCGGCTGGCGTTCGACCATCCGATCACCGGCCAGCGGATCGAGCTGGAGGAACCCCTCCCCGAGGACCTCACGGCCGCGCTGGAGCGGGCCAGGGTGGGATCCGGACCGACAACCTGATCCCAGGCCGTCACCTTCTGGCATCCCCGAGCGATTACCCCGGAGAGAACCACGCCCGTGGCCTCGGCCCCTCCAACGGGCCGGCCGCCGGGGAAAGGGACGAGCGGGCACGACGGGGCCGGGTCCTCCCTCCTGGTCCCGTCGTTCCCGTTCCGCGCGCAAACTCCACCGATCGATACCTCGAGTCCGGGCGGTGCCCCTCGGCCCCCGATGGGTGGCGCGCCGGCCGCCGATCCCGATACCTCCGGCCAGTTCCTATCGATAACTACAGTGGTGCGAGCGCGGTGACGTTGGGAGACCGGTTTCCGGTGGTCCTCCGGGCCGCGCGGCGGGGCGACCCGGCCGCCCTGGAGACCCTGTACGACGACCTGGCCCCGGGGGTCGTCGGTTATCTGCGCGCCCATCGGGCCGCGGAACCGGAGGACCTGGCCTCGGAGGTCTTCCTGGCGATGATCCGTGGATTGCGCCGTTTCCGTGGTCAGGAGCCTGCCTTCCGGTCCTGGATCTTTACGATCGCGCATCACCGCCTGGTGGACGAGCGGCGTCGTCCGGCCCGGCGGAGAGAGCAGGCCACGGCGCCGGACGTGCTGGGCGGGCTCGGGGAGGTCGGAGATGCGGAGGGGGAGGCGATGGCCCGGCTTGAGGCGGCGTGGGTCGTGGACGCCGTGTCTCGGCTGACCGACGACCAGCGGGCGGTGGTCCTGCTCCGGGTCCTGGTGGGCTTTTCGGTAGCCGAGGTCGCGGAGATCCTAAGGAAGACGCAGCCCGCGGTGAAGATGCTTCAGCAGCGCGGCCTGTCCCGCCTGGCCCGGTTGGCGCCCCGGGAGGCCGTTACCTGATGGGCGGCGCTCCCGATGGCTTCGGTGAGATGGACGATCTGCTGACACCGTCGCGGACGGAGGCCGTCCTGTGTGGCATGCCGGGGAGGACTGATGAGGAGGATGTGCGGGCGGCGATGGCCGCCGTCGATGCGCTGAGGACGGTGTTCGGGGCTCGCCTGTCGTCCGATGTCGCCACCGCGCGCCGACAAGGCCTGATCACCGAAATGGAGCGAGCGGTGGCCCGCCCCCGGCGCCGTGCTCGAGTGCGGGTGGTGGCCGTCGGGCTGGCGGCCGTGCTAGTGCTGTCGGGGGGTCTCGCTGCGGCCGGGGTCCTGCCGCAACCGGTCCAGGAAGCGGTGGCCCGCATCGCCGCAGTGGTGGGGATCGACCTTCCGCGGGCCGACCCTCCGGGCACCGACGGCCGTGGTCCCGGCGAGGCTCCTTCCGGGACGACTTCATCTGGAGGAGACGGGCCTGCGGACCGGGGAGGCCCTCCGGCCCCCGGTCCAGGCGCCCCTCCAGACACCGTCCCTGGCGACGTACCGGGGCAGCTCGGAGGTTCGGACGTGCCGGCCGGGGCGGGAGGAGGCTCCGGCGGCGGAGGATCGACGGATTCGGGAGGCGCCGGCGGTGGGTCCGGAGGCGGAGGTTCCGACCATGGCTCCAGGGGAGGCGGAGGATCCGGCGGCGGAGGGTCTGATGGTGGATCAGGTGGTGGCTCCGGAAGCGGGGGATCAGGCGGGGGCGGATCGGGAGCACGTGGGTCCGGTGAGAGCCTCCCGCCTCCGGACACCGTTCCCGAGCTGCCCGACGAGGCCGGCGGGCCACGACCAGGAGGTGATGAGTGATGAGGCGGTGGGTGATCGGGGTGGTTGCCGGAGCGTTCCTGGTGACGGCGGGGATCGCGTCCGCGGCGTTCTCGCGGTCGGTCGACCGTGCGCCGCTTTCGGGGCCACCCGAGAGTGTCCCGCCCCCCGGGATCCCGGAGACCGTGCCCCCGGAGGAGGCGGAGGCTGCAGACGGGGTGCCCGCACCCGCGCAGGCCGGAATGGCGACCGCCGAGGCCAATCGAGCCAGGGCCCGAGCGTTCGTCGAAGCCATGCAGGCGTGGACGGGGTGCGTGGGGGAGCAGGCCCCGCTCCACGACGAGTCCACCGGCGAGTTCGACCCCCAGGCCGCGTGCGGACCGAAGCCGCGTCCACCGCATGCCGGTGACGGGGAGCCGGACGGGGCGGCGAGGCCGCCCGGCAACCCCGGTGGCCCGGGGGACGAGGGCCGCGGCCAGGAGGCCTCGGCGTTCGGCCAGCAAACGGCCGAGGAGGCTCAGGCTGGCGGCGAGGCTTTCGGCGAGACCATCTCGGAGGAGGCCGAGTCGGGCGGTGAGGCGTTCGGCCAGCAGACCGCGGAGGAGGCCAAGCCCGGCCTCGCCGGCGGACCGTAGGAGCGGGGCCGACGAGCGGGGGGCGGGTTTCCCGCCCCCCGTCTCCTTACTTCCCCGATCGGTCCAGGCTCAGAGAGCTCGAGGGTTTCACGGACCCCCCATGACCGTCCTCGCCCTCCACCACCTCGACCGCCCCATCGTTGCCGTAGAGTCGGCGGAGCCCGTGCTCTAACCCGTATGCGGCGATCGTGGAGCCGAGTTCGTCCATGCGCCGCTGCCGATCGGTCTCCTGGCGAGCCAGGAGGACCCACTCGTCGACCAGGTCCCCTATCCGCGCGGGCGCCCGATCACGCTCGTACCGGTGGCGGAACAGGGGGCACCTCGGCTGGAAGTCGCACCACCGGCACAGGGCGTTCTCCCGGGCCTCGAACCGGCCGGCCTCGATAAGCCCCGCTACCTGCCCCACGCGTCCCCGAAGCCCCTGAAGATCCGCCGCCGAGCGAGTGGTGCTCATCCGCTGTCCGGCCAGCAGGTAGTACAGGGTCAGGCGCTCCGGCTCGATCCCCCACAGCTCCCGGGCGGCCAGGTGGTAGATGGACAGCTGGAGGTCGCGGTCGACCATCGACCGGGTGGGGAGCCGGCGGTTGGTCTTGTAGTCGATGATCTCGTACCCGCCTTCGGGGAGACGATCCATCCGGTCGATGATCCCGGCCAGGGTCACCCCTTCGACGTCGATCTCGAACCGGTGCTCCAGAGCTGCCGGGATCCGGTACTGGGCCGCGTTGTCCCGGTGATACTGGGACAGGACCTGGCGGGCGTGATCCCGGTACCGCCGCTCCTCGGCTCCGTTCGTGTAGCCCTCGGAGACCCACACGTCCTCCAGCCACTCCAGGAGCTCCTCCGCGGAGGGGGCCACGGGGACCGGACGGTCGTGGAATCGGTGCAGGGCCCGATGGAGGGAGTCCCCGAAGGCCAGGGCCGGGGAACGGCCGGTGGGGAGGCGGTCCTGATACTGGAACCGGAACTTGGCCGGACAGGTCTCGTAGGTGTTGATGCTCGAGAACGAGAGCTTCATGGGGCCTCTGACCTGGGACGCTTGATGGGGCTCGGGGGGCAGTATAGAGTTCGGCGGCAGGGAATTACAAGGCTGTGACTTTCCCACAGGATTTCCACAGAGAGGGTCAGTGGCGGGGTCTAGGTTGGATTCGGTGGGCGGCAACGGCGACTTCGTCCATCTCCACACCCACACCGAGTACTCCCTGCTCGACGGGGCCTCCCGCCTCACGGCGCCCCCCGAAGCCCAGGTGGTCACCCTGCTCGAGAAGGTGGCCGGGCTGGGGATGC
Source organism: Actinomycetota bacterium (assembly GCA_050692555.1). Taxonomy (GTDB): domain Bacteria; phylum Actinomycetota; class UBA4738; order UBA4738; family CALAEC01; genus DAITPV01. The sequence continues at coordinate 4,980 of JBOGVS010000023.1, read as the reverse complement.
CGGCGGTGGGGGTCACCGACCACGGAGTCATGTTCGGGACCCTGGAGTTCTACAAGGCGGCCCGGGCCCGGGGGATCACCCCGATCCTGGGGGTCGAGGCTTACGTGGCGCCCCGGTCCCGGTTCGACCGGACCCCCGGCGAGAACGACGAGAACTACCGGCACCTGACCGTCCTGGCCCGGAACGAGACCGGGTACCGAAACCTCCTTCGGCTGGTCACCGACGCCCACCTCGAGGGCTTCTACCATCGGCCCCGGATCGACAAAGACCTCCTGGCGGAGCGCTCCGAGGGGCTGGTCGGGTTCACCGGCTGCCTGGCGGGGGAAGTGTGCCGCCACCTGCTGGCGGGTCAGACCCGCAAGGCCCGCGAGGCCGCCGCCACCTACCGGGACATCTTCGGTCGCGACTCCTTCTATGTGGAGCTCCAGGACCATGGGCTGGCCGACCAGCGGCGTGTCAACGTCGAGCTCATCGCCATGGCCCGGGACCTGGACATCCCGCTGGTGGCCACCAACGACACCCACTACACGGAGAAGGCCCAGGCACGGGCGCACGACGTGCTGCTGTGCATCCAGCAGCCGGGGAAGGTACTGGCCGACACGGACCGGCTGAAGTTCGACACGGAGGAGTTCTACGTGAAGTCGGCGGCTGAGATGCGCGAGCTGTTCCGGGAGCTGCCGGAGGCCTGTGACGCCACCCAGGCCATCGCGGAGTCCGTAGACACCATCCCGGCCCTCGAGGCGCCGCTGGTGGAGCACACTGCGCCGCTGCACGTGCCCAGCTTTGAGCCGCCTGAAGGCAAGGACCTGGAGACCCATCTTCGGGAGCTGGCCGAGGAGGGGGCCGGCCGCCGGTACGGCGAGGTGACGCCGGAGGTTCGTGACCGGCTCGAGCACGAGCTCCGGATCATCTGCTCGATGGGCTTCGCCGGGTACTTCCTGATCGTGTGGGACCTCATCCGGTTCGCCCGGGACCACGGGATCCGGGTGGGACCCGGCCGGGGCTCGGCTGCCGGGTCCGTGGTGTCGTACTCCCTGGGGATCACCGACCTGGACCCGTTGCGGTACGGCTTGATCTTCGAACGGTTCCTGAACCCCGAACGGAAGCTCATGCCGGACATCGACATGGACTTCGACGAGCGCCGGCGGGACGAGGTGATCCGGTACGTGGGCGACCGGTACGGGCACGACCACGTGGCCCAGATCATCACGTTCCAGACCATCAAGGGGAAGCAGGGGATCCGGGACGCCGCCCGCGTGCTGGGGTTCCCGGCCTCAGTCGGTGACCGGCTGTGCAAGATGTACCCGCCGGCTCTCCTGGGCCGGGAGTACCGGATCGACAAGGCCCTGGAGCTCTCACGTGAGCTGGCCGAGGCCTACGAGAAGGAGCCCGAGGCCAGGGAGATCGTGGACACCGCCCGGGAGCTCGAGGGGCTCCGGCGGGAGGATTCCGTCCACGCCGCCGGGGTGGTGATCGGGGACCGGCCCCTGGTCGAGTACCTGCCCCTCAAGCTGTCCAAGGACTCTCGGGACGAGTCTCGCCGGATCGTCACCCAGTTCGACATGCACGGGGTGGAGGAGCTGGGCCTCCTGAAGATGGACTTCCTGGGGCTCCGGAATCTCTCGGTGATCGAGGACACCCTCCGGATCCTCAGGGAGCAGGGGACCGACCTCGACGTCGATCACCTTCCCCTCGACGACGAGGCCGCGTACGCCATGCTCCGCAAGGGCGACACCACGGGGGTGTTCCAGCTCGAGGGCCCCGGCATGCGCTCCCTCGTCCAGCAGCTGGCCCCGGACCGGTTCGAGGACCTCATGGCCCTGGTCGCCCTGTTCCGTCCCGGGCCGCTGTCCGCGAACATGCACGTCGAGTACGCGGAGCGGAAGCACGGGCGGAAGCCGATCGCCTATGCCCACCCGGACCTGGAGCCGGTGCTGGAGGGGACGTACGGGATCATCGTCTACCAGGAGCAGGTGATGGAGATCGCCGTCCGGATGGCGGGGTACACCATGGGCGAGGCCGACCTGCTCCGGAAGGCGATGGGGAAGAAGATCCGCGAGGAGCTGATCCCGCATCGCGAGAAGTTCGTGGAGGGGGCCACCGCTCGCGGCTATTCGGCAAAGCTCGCCGACGACACCTTCAACCTGATCATGCCGTTCGCCGATTACGGCTTCAACGCCTCGCACGCCTGCGGGTACGGGTTGATCGCCTATCAGACCGCATACCTGCGGGCCCACCACCCGGTGGCGTACATGGCGGCCTTGCTCACCAGCGTCAAGGACGACAAGGACAAGAAGCCCTTCTATCTGAACGCCTGCCGGCTCATGGGGATCACGGTCCTGCCCCCCGACGTGAACGCGTCGGGTCAGGAGTTCACCCCGGCCGGAGAAGACATCCGGTACGGCCTGTCGGCCGTGCGGAACGTGGGGTCCGGTGCCGTGGCCCAGATCATCGAGGCCCGGCAGACCAAGGGTCCGTTCGAGTCGTTCACCGACTTCTGCCGCAAGGTCGATCCCGGCGTCCTGCACAAGAAGGTGCTGGAGAGCCTGATCCTGGCGGGCGCGTTCGACGCCCTGGGATACGCGCGGTTGGCGCTGCTGGAGGGGTACGAGAAGGTGGCCGGTCCCATCCTCGCGGAGCGCCGGGCGGAGGCCACCGGCCAGTTCTCGCTGTTCGGCGGGGGAAGGGGACCCGGTCACGAGATCGACGAGGCGGTGCTCCAGGGGCCGGAGTTCGAGAAGGCCGCGCTGCTGGCCCAGGAGAAGCAGATGCTCGGGCAGTGGGTCACCGACCACCCGCTCCTGGCGGTCCGGGACCGGCTGGTGGCCAATACCGACCACGAGGTCATGGACCTGGTCTCGTTGGGTGACGGCGACGTGGTCCGGATCGGCGGGGTCATCACCACCCTGGCCCGGCGGTTCAGCCGCAAGGGTGAGCCCTACGTGATCTTCCGGCTGGAGGACCTTGCCGGTGGCGTTCCGGTGGTGGTGTTCCCGTCGTTGTTCGAACAGGCCAACGGGACGCTGGTAGGGGACCGGATCGTCCTGGTCCGTGGCCGGATCGACCTGCGAGGTCGGGAGCTGCAGGTGGTTGCCTCGGAGATCAAGGAGCTTGAGGAGGAGGGCAACGGTGCCGGTGACACTCCACGCGCGCCGTCAGACCCGCTGACGCTGTCGGTTCCCACCGGGGAGTGCACCAACGGGATGGTGAACCGGTTGAAGGAGACCCTGGCGGCCCACCCGGGCCGGGTACCCGTGGTCCTCCGGCTGGAGTCGGACGGTGGCGCCAAGACCCTCCGGCTCTCGGATGGCTATCGGGTGGACGCCTCCGCGGGCCTGGTCGCCGAGCTCCGCACGCTGCTGGGAACCGCAGCGGTCCTCTCCGTGACAGAAGCCAAGTAGCGGTTCTCGCCGCGTTCATGTCACTGGCGCACTCCATACTCGGTGCGTCGATATGGCCCGCAGGTACGCGAACCCGCAAGAGGTCGACCTGGTCCGCAGCCTGATCGGGTTGGGCCTCAACAACTGTCAGATCAGTCGCGCCACAGGCGTCTCGGTTCCCTCAGTCGCCCGATGGCGGCGCAAACCTCTGTCCTGGCTCCGTAACCGTGAGGGCGCGACCGGGCCTGCGTTCGGAGCACGCTGTCCACGCTGCCACGGCCGCGCCCTATTGGCGGACGCGTACTCGTATCTGCTCGGGCTGTATCTGGGAGACGGAACCATTGTCCACATACGCCGAGGTGTGTACCGGCTCGAGGTTGTCATGGACCGTCGTTACGAAGAGATCATCGCCGAATGCGTCAGAGCGATGTCCGTCATTCGATCCGATGGCTGCAAGGCAGGGACGCGCAAACGTCCCGGATGCGTTCATGTCTCTGCGTATTGGAAGCACTGGCCCTGTGTCTTCCCGCAGCACGGGTTGGGTCGGAAACATCTCCGCCCGATCAAGCTCGAGCCCTGGCAGCGTGAGATTGTCGAGAAGGACCCGCGACCCTTCCTGCGAGGATTGATCCACTCGGATGGATGCCGACCTGACCGGATCAGAGGGAAGTACGTCTATCCTGGTTACCAGTTCTCCAATCGCAGCGACGACATCCGTGGCTTGTTCTGCTGGGGCTGCGATCTCCTTGGTGTCTCCTGGAGTCGTTCGAACCGTTGGATCATCTCCGTGTCTAAGAAGGAGAGCGTGGCTGCGCTAGACCGCTTCATCGGCCCCAAGAAGTGAGGAACCTGGCTCGTTGCGGCTAGACTCTATGCAAGCCGGGGTGGCGGAACTTGGCCTACGCGATGGATTCAAAATCCATTGGGCGCAAGCCCTTGCGGGTTCGAATCCCGTCCCCGGCACATCTGTGGATCCCATCACCGGTCTCTCCCGTCGGGCCCTGAAGTGGCTCGGCGCCGCGCTCCTCATCGGCCTGGTAGCCAGCACGGTGGCGGCGGTTCTGGAGTCGCGGCCGGAGCCCGGGTGCCCCGACCACCGGTACGGGTGCGCCACCTTCGAACACGGGGAGCCGGTCCTGGTGGGGGCCCTGTTCCCTCCAGGCGAGCCGGGCCTTCTCGGGGTTCGGGCCTCGCTCCAGGCCCGGCAAACCCTCCGCGGCCACCGGCTCCAGGTGTACTCCTTCCCCGGTCGGTGCTCGGCGGAGGACGCCGCTGAGGCCGCTCGGGAGTTCGCCAGCGATCCGCCGGACGAGCCGCCCACCGTGGCGGTGGTCGCCGAAGCCTGCGACGCTGCGGAGATCACCGCGGCCCGGATCCTCCAGGACTCCGGGATCACGTTGGTCTCGGCCGCGCAGCCGGCGGATCCCCCGGTGCCCGCTCGCTTCTACCTGGTCGGTCCCGGTGGTTCGGGCAGCCGGACCGTGACGGTTGACGGAACCTCGCGGGAGCTGGGAGCGACCGAGCTGGCGGCGTTCCGGGCGGCCGAGGCCGTGCTGGACGCCGCCTGGGCGGTTGCCGTCGAGCACGACGGCAACCTGTT
>JBOGVS010000022.1:0-54982 GCA_050692555.1 Actinomycetota bacterium | reverse complement strand
CCCGCCGGCACCCGGTCGGCCCATGCGCGTCGAGCACGAGTACGGCCGCGGTGGAGCTCTCGCCTACCTCGCCGCCTGGGACGTGCATCGGGGGAAGATCCACGGGCGGTGCGAGCCCACAACCGGGGGGTAGAACTCTCGCAGGGCGTTCCGCAGCGCGTTCGTCTGGCGGGTCCTCGACCAGATGAGGCTCTGGTGACCTCTGGCCAGCACCTTCACCGCCTCGGCGAGGTCGGAGTCTCCCGCCACTTCCCGGTGGTTGTGGCGGTCGGTGCGGACCAGGTCGGCCAGCATCTTGGCGTCTCCAGGATCCGACTTGGCCCGGGAGGTGGTGTGTCGCTCCCGGTAGCGGCTGGCGGCCAGGGGGTTCACCGCGTACACCAGGTACCCGGCGCCGACCAGGGCCCCCACCACCAGCCCCCGGTCGGTCTCGATGCCCACCGCGACCTCGGCTGGCTCCTCGGCGTGGGGGGCTACCATCTCATGCAGGCGGGCCACCCCTTCCACACCGTCGGGGACCCGTCCCTTGGCCAGGACGGCCCCGCGTTCGTCCAGCACACACACGTCGTGGTGGGCCTCGGCCCAGTCGATCCCCACGAAGATCATCCCATCGCCTCCCTTCGTCCGCCCGTGGGCCGCGCGGTGCCCGGAGGAGGCTTGCGGCGCGCTAATGGATCAGTGCTCGGAGCACGACATCCCACCGGCCGTCTCGCCGCCTCACCAACCGGCGGGGGCACGCTCTAGACTTAGAGCTCAGGGCTCAGCCCTCGCGAGTGCTCACCCGCCGGCGGGCTCGGGCACAGCATGCCTCACGGCATCTCCGTACGGGAGCCATTAGCCCCCCCGGGCGCCTCCCCGAGCCTGAAGGTGTTCCTCCCTCAGGGCTCGAACTTAGTACCCATGAGCAGGGCGGGGAGATACGGGCTGGCACTCCTTGCCTTCCTGGCGGTGGCGGTTCCACCCGCCTCCGCAGGTCCTGGGGCAAGCAGGGCGAGGGCCGGCGATCCGGGCTCGTGCCATCGGACCTCGAAGGCCGTCCCCGAGGACCTTCCCGCCGACGGTCCACCGGCCCTGTACCGGCCCGAGCCGGCGCTCCCCCAGCCCCCAGGGTGGCCCTTCGGCGATGGGTTCCCTCGCACCTCGGGGACCGGCCGGTACGCGTGCGGAGCGTTCTTCTGGAGCGACTTCCTGTACGACGACAACGGTGCCGTGGGGATCCCGTCCCCGACCATGAACGAATCCGTCGGCGCGCCCAGCGCGGGGACGTACGTCTACCCCGACCCCGGCCAGGCACGCAACGGTGCAGACATCTTCCGGGCCGCCATCGGCCGCACGGGAGCGCAGACATGGTGGCGGGTCGACTGGAGCACGCTGGTGGACATCCACGTGCCCGTCGCGGCGTTCGCCCTGGACACGGACGCGGACCCCTCCACCGGAACGGCGGCGTGGCCGGGCAACGCCGGGATCTCCTCCCCGGGGATCGATCGGGTCATCCTGGTCTCCGGAGCCGGCGCCTGGGTCATCGACCCCGCCTCCGGCGACCGGACGCCGGTGAAGGACATCGGCGGCGCCCACGTGGTGGATGCGGATGCCCGGTCTTTCCTGGTCCGCATCCCCCGGTCCGCGCTCCCGCCACTCGGTGACTGGACGGTGCGTCTGGCCGCGGGCCTGGCGAACGAGGCGGGAGACGGCTTCGCTCAGCTCACCCCCACCCACGGAGCGGCCCCGGGTCAGCCCAACGTGTACAACGTGACGTTCCGCAGGTACGACGAGGACGAGCCGCGGCTCCGCAACGCCTGGTTCGACACCGCCCAGGCCACCGCCCTCAGCCTGGGTGGCGACGTGAGCGCCTTCGAGGCAACACTGGACTGGGACCTGGTCCTGGCGAGGGAGTCCGAACCAGAGCCCCTGGTCACCGGTTACGTGAACCGTTGGTATGTCTCGTCCCAGGAGTTCGACCAGGGAATCGTCAACGGGGCCACCCCCACGTACCGCGGGCGGGTCCAGCCGTACATGGCATACGTTCCCACCGACTACGACCCTGCGGCCGATCCCGCCAACCTGACCTGGTACCTGCACGGCGCGTTCTCCAACCACAACTCCTCCCCCGCCGTGGCGCCGAGCTTCCTCCAGCAGCTCTGCGAGGAGCGATCCTCGATCTGCGTCAGCCCGCTTGGCCGGGGCCCGAGTGGAGGGTGGCGGGGGCAGATGGAGCTGGACTTCTGGGAGGTGTGGAACCGAGTGGCCACCGCGTACCGCCTGGACCCCGAGACCACCATCCTCGGCGGGGTATCCATGGGTGGCTTCGGCTCGTACCACATCATGCTCAACCACCCTCACCTGTTCGCGGCCACGTACATCCTGTCGGGGACCGCATCCACCGACCTGCCCCGGATCGGCAACGCGCGGTGGCAGCCCATCTATCACTTCCACGGCGCGCTGGACGAGCTGGTGCCCTTTCCGGACGCCCGCGAGACCGTCGACCAGCTTCAGGCCCTCGGCTACCGGTACGTGTTCGACCAGTACGCCGCCGAGGACCACGTGGCCGTGCAGCTCAAGGACGGCTACCGGGACGTCGCCGACTGGGTCGGGGCCCAGGGCTCCCGCAAGCACGCTCCCGGCCGCATCACCTATCGGTGGTTCGCCGGCGACGTCGAGGGAGTGAACACCGAGTACGGGATCGCCCCAGCGGGGGCCTGGTGGGTGCGGGATCCGGTGATCCGCGGCGCGGCCACGTCGGCGGCGATCGAAGCCACCTCCCTGGCCCTGCCGGAACCTGGGGTCACCCCGACGGTCATGACGTCACCGCGGCCGGACGCTGAGCCGTCGCCGGCGATCCGAGAGGAGCTGACCTGGGAGCTCGGCGACGTTCCGCGTGCCGAATCGCGCGTGGATCTGAACCTCACCGACGTCGCGGCCATGACCCTTCGCCTCAGAGGTGCCGGGATCGTCCCCTCCGAGGATGCGGTGGTCTCAGTGACCACCGATGGCACCACCTCTCTCACCCTCACCGGGCTCTCACATCGGCAGGAGGTGTTCCTGGACGGTGCGCGTGTATCCCGGGCCCATCGGAACGGTACCGCGACCGTGCCGGTCCCGGAAGGTACCGCCAACCTGATCACGTTCGGCTCGTCCAACTGAGACGAGTCTGCCCATTGCCCGGTCCGGCCGGATTCGACTAGCATCGGGCTGCCCAGGCGTGGGGGAAAGGGGAAGACGGACGTGCAGGCTGGCTTCCGCGGCGCACAGGCCGCCCGTGCTCCCCCGCCCCGACCCGGGAGGAACCCAGCTTCGTGGAGATTCGCCCCGGCGCCCGCCCGGAGCTTTCCGATGGAAGGGAGACCTCAGTGAGAGACGAGATCGTAGAGCCCTGATACGAGGAGTCGCAGTCCTGGCGCTCCTGGGATTGCTCATCGCGGGCCTGGTCATCTCACCCGTGGGGGCCGTCATCAAGAAGAAGAACGTCAGGAAGATCTCCAAGAAGATCTCCACCAAAGTCGCCAACAACGTCGTGAACCAGGCCCTCACCCCCGTGAACGCGGCCATCGCTGCGGTGGACGAGGTCAAGGTGGCGACCGGTCCACATCACAATGTGCCCTCCGGTTCCTTTACCGATGTGACCGGGGCCACGGCCACGATCGACGTTCCGGCGGGCACCAACGCGCTCATCGTGGCGCGGTTCACCGCCTCCTCGATCTGTGTGGGCGGCGGCTGCTACGTCAGGATCCTGATCGGAGGCGTCGAGGCGGACCCACCCAACGTCTCCCCGTGGGACTCCGGGGGGGTCTCGGACGCGAACATCGACTACGAGGCTTCGGCCATGGACCGATCCAGGACGGTGGGGGCCGGCACCCACACCGTGCAGGTCCAGGCCCGTCTTGGCTCGGGGGCTACCTTCTTCGACCTCGACAACTGGCACATGGCCGTGGAGCGCATTCTCGTCCAGGGGACCCAGCCAACACGGGTCACGAGCGGGGCGACTGCTGAGTCGCCCCGCTCGAACCTGCGAGATCTCATACGGGAAGTGGCCTGAATGAGCCGTCGCTGCCGGGAAATCGTCTCCTGACCAGCGGGGAGTGGTAACGATCGGCGAACCACAGACGAGCCAGGCCCTGATCTTCGAACGCCGGTACTCGGGGATCCCCCGGTGTTGCGCTCGGCGGATACGTCGGAGGCCGCATGGCCGTGGCCGGAGATGAGAGAGCGCTCGAGGTAACCCTCAGAAGGCCGATACCCGTCGACACATCGCTCACGCTCGATCACCAGGATGACGGAGACGTCGTGTTGCGATCGGGGGAGGACGTGCTCGCGGAGGGGACCCGTCGCATCGAGGAGGTCTCCGTCCCGGCCGCCATATCCATCAGGAGGCCACACAGGCCTCTCGCTCATACCTCGGATTCACCAGGCATCTTTTCCCCAAATGTTTCTGCTGTGGCCCGGCAAGGCAACCCGGCGACGGGCTTCGCATCTTCCCCGGAACGGTTCCCGGGAAAGACATCGTTGCGGCCCCCTGGATCCCATCTCGGTCGACCGCCGGCGTTGGAGAGACGGTGCCCCCGGAGATCATCTGGTCCGCCCTCGACTGCCCCGCGATCTGGGCACTGATCCTCGCTGTCCCGCCGGACTCGGAAGCCCAGGTCGTCTCGGGCCGCTTCGCGACCCGTCTCGTCGGGGAGGTTCGCGCGGACCAGCGTTACGTGGCCATCGGCTGGCCGGTCGGAGGAAAGGAACGCAAGCTCTTCGGTGGGGCGGCGCTCCTCGACGAAGCCGGAGGGGGCGTGGCAGTCAGCATGCAGACATGCATCCTGGTCGAACGCGGAGTCCCACTCGGCAGCACCCGGTGGACGTCCGACCGCTAGCCCGTGACAGAGAAGCGTCCTCTCAAACGAAAGGCATCAACCTCCTGACGGTTGGCGCGCACCAGAACGCCGTGATGCGTCTGGACGTCCTCCGATGCTACGCGCCCGGCGGGCGGTACCGAACCTGCTCAGCCTTCCGCAACGCCTCCATGGCCTCATCGACAGTCAGGAGGACCGTCGTTTCGAACGAACTCAGCGCGCCCCCTCCGGTAATCGCCACCGCGACCGCGGCCATTGACACGTTATCGGGCGCTTCCCAGAGGTTGTAGCCGTCGTGCGAGCCGAACGCGTACCAGAACCCGTGCAACTTCCCGCCAACCGACTCTATGTACGACCGAGCAGCCTCCCGACGATCCTCCGGGTTCGCCATCAGCCTCGCCCACGTTTCGGGCGTATAGCTGAACCTCGACAGATAGAGCGACATCGTTCGGTCACCTCCTCTGTGCCGGATCGTCTCATGGGCCACGGCCCCCAGTCGAGCCTGGGAACGCCCGGTGCCGGTCGCCGGGGTAGGCACCCGCGGTGGCAGCCGTTCGTCTTCCAAATGCGACGGCGGGCGGCGGATAATGCGCTCGTGGCCGGCCCCGATCAACCGGACGACCCGCGCCGGGACGACGCCCTCCCAGGGCGCTCAGATCAGCACGTTCCTGATCGCCGACGTCCGCGGGTACACCCTCTTCACGCAGGAACGGGGCGACGAGGCGGCGGCGAAGCTCGCGGCGAAGTTCGCCGACATCGCCCGTGATGGGGTCGAGGCTCGTGAGCCAAATTGTGGTCTTGAAGGACCGGTGCGCGAACCGCGTCCACATGGCCCTATGAACCGCAGGGAGCTACAGCTCGCGCGAACGGACGGCCGATCGAGCCAGGAGCAGTATCCCTCCCACAAGGCTGAGCACGCCTCCGGCGGCAGACACCAGCAGCCCGACGCTCGAAGCGACCTCCCCGAACGACGCCCGGGAATCCACCTCCGCGTCGCCGACCATGCTTCCCAGCTGGGTGAAGGCGACGATCACCGCGAGAACGATGATCACGGCGCCGGTGACCACGATCAGCGACGATGCCCGACCTCCCCAGAGGGCCACCGCGATGCCGGCCACGACGACCAGGGCCCCCGCGACGAGGACGACGGTCCCCGGCCACCCGGCCGCGAAGCCCGCGGAGGCGTGGTCATCGATGAACGCTCGAGCCGGCCCGGAGGCCAGGGGGCCGAGATCCAGGCTGGCCCAGGGCAGAAACGTACCCACCACGGCGATGGCGCCGCCGGCCGCAGCGATCAGGCCGAGCGAGGACCGGGGTGTCGGCGCTGCGGGCCGGCTCACGGCCGTGGAGTCTAGGGCGTCACCGGGTTTTCCACCATCGCGCTGCCGCCACCCCGGCGGGTGGGCTCGGCCGCGGCCTGGACCAGCCCGCGGGTAGGAAGGCGATGCCGGTGGCCGCGCCGATCTCGGCGGTCGACGATCTTGCTCTCGGGACTCGTCCGCTGCGGACGGTGCCGCCGCGCTTACGTGGGGAAGTCCGCGCACGGAAGACGCCGACCCTACACCTACTACACGTGCTCGACCCGGTACCGGTACGGCACGGCCTCGTGCGGCGCGGACCGGCTCCCCCGCGATCCCCTTGGAGGAGGCGGTTCTGGACCAGGTGGCGGAGGTCTTCTCCAACACCGAGCTCATCTCAGAAGCGCTGGCGGAGGCCAACCGCCAGCATGCCGAGGGTACGAAGGAAACGGAGCAGAAGGCTGCGGCCATCCGACAGGAGATTCCCGGGGCGCAGCGGGCGCTGGAGCGTTACTTCGCCGCCTTCGAGGAAGGGAGCCTCTCCCCTGCGGACTGCCAGGAGCGGATCGGGCGGCTCCGTGCCAGGACCGAGGCCCTTGAGGCCGACGAGCGAGATCTCGCTCAGAATCCATCTCACGAGTCCTCAGAGCGGCTCACAGGGAGGAGATTGCCGAGTGGGCCATGGACCTCCGCCAACTGCTCGATGGCGGCTCTAACCAGCAGCGAAAGGCGCTCTTGCGGAAGCTCATCCACGAGATCACGGTGATGAGCGGTCGGCAGATCGAGCCCACGTACAAGGTTTCCGGCGCTGGTTCGCGCCCCGGAACGTCAAGTGGAGCTGAGGGGATTTGAACCCCTGACCTCCTCCATGCCATGGAGGCGCGCTACCAGCTGCGCCACAGCCCCGAGTCAAACGATTCTAGCAGTCGCTAGTTCCAGGCCACGGTGACCACGCGGACGGGCTCCGTGATGCCCTTCAGGTGCTCCTCACGTGGCTCCGAGATCGCCCACCGGCCGCCGGCGGCATCGACCGTCTCCTCGCTCGCCACGATCTCGTCCTCGCCCGCCAGGCTCCCGATCCGGGCAGCCTGGTGGACACCCCTTCCTCCGTAGCCGCCGCCTGCCTCGGTGGCCCCCGACGCGTGCAGGCCGATCCGTACCCGGGGGGCGAACCCGTTCGTCCGCCGGTGCTCGACCAGCAGCCGCTGGATCGCCGCACCACACTCGATCGCGGAGCCCGGGTCCTCGAAGGCCACGAAGAACCCGTCTCCGGCGTGGTCCACCTCCCGGCCCCCGTAGGCCGGGAACGAGGCTCTGAGGGCCTGGTCATGCCACCGGCGGATGTCCTCCCAGGCCTCGTCGCCGATGGCCTCGACCAGCGACGTGGACCCCACGATGTCGGTGAACATGAACGTCCTCCTGACCCGGCGCGCTTCCAGAGCTTCCTCCCCGAGGAGCTCGGCCACCCGGCGCTCGTCGAGAACCGCACCCAGCTTTCCGAACGTCGAGCGAGCCGTCCGAAGCTCCAACCGCGCCTGCTCCTGCTCACCGGCAGCCCGGTACGCCAACCCGACGGTCTCTCGCGCCCTGGCCCCCTCGTAGGGAGCCTCCACCGCTTGCCAGTGTCGGATGGCGTGGCCCAGGGTCTCGATCGCCCCGGCGGGGTCGCCCTCGGCCAGCCGGACCGCCCCCCGGCCGCCGGCCACGCTGGCGTGGAGCATCGGGGTCTTGTACCGGGCGGCGATCTCTTCCAGATCGTCAACCGCCTGCTTGGCAAAGCCGGCATCGGCGGCCGCGAGGGCAATATCCACCGCGGCGGGAAGGAGCTTCGCTCGCCCCAGCGCGCTCGCTGTACCATCCAGCGCCCGCCGGATCGCCGACAGGGCACCGGCCGGGTCGCCGTGCGCCAACCGAAGCAGGGCCAGGCCGGGCTGGGGGTCGTTCCCCAGCTCGTGGGCGTGGCCGAAGGCCTCCTCGGCGGCATCCAGGTCACCCATCCGCAGCCGGATCATGCCTACCTCGGCCCACCCGGCCCCGGCGAACTTCAGGACGCCGTGCTCGGTCAGCTCGGCCGAGGCCACCCGGGCCTCTCGCTCGGCCTCCACCCACGCCCCTCGGAGCCGCACCACCTCCGCACGCTGGACCCGGCACACGCCCGGGAACCCGCTGATGGCCTGCCGCTCGCACCATCGCTTCGCCGCCTCGGTCCACTCCCCGGCCCGGCGATAGTCGGCCATCTCCGCGCAGATCCCGATCGTGTTGCAGTACACGATGCCGGTGGCCATGGGGCTGAGCTCGCCGCCAACAGCCGCCATGGTGGCCTCGTCGAACAGGGCCATCCCCTGCTCGACCTCGCCCTGGGCCACCAGGGCCTCGCCCTGGGCGGTCAGCGCCCGGGCCTGGATGTCCTTGTCACCGAATCGAGCTCCGAGGTCCACAGCCTTGGCGGCATGCTCCACGGCGGCCTCGAGGTCGCCGCTGCCGAGGGCCATCGACGCCCGCATCTGCTCGAGATAGGCGTGCTCCACGGACTCCGACTCTTCCTCGAGGAGGCGCTCCGCCCGCCGGTACCACCCGCTCCCGATCGACTCACGGAGCCGGATGAAGTTGTCTCGGGCCACCCACATGGCCTCGTAGGCCGCCCGCCGCATGTCGCCAGCGTCCAGGTATGCCTGGTAGGAGCGCTCACGGGCGTCCAGGCACTCGTCGATGCGGGAGATCCACCACGCGGACTGGGCCAGCTGGTCCAGATCGCCCGGCGAGAGGGTTGCACCGCCACCTTCGGCCTGGTGGTAGCGGTCAAACGCTTCCCGCCAGGCGTGGCGGTCGAACGCCTCGCGAGCCGAGGCCAGCGAATCATCGGCCGTGTCGATGCTCACTTCCAAATGGTACGCCGGGGGCGTCAGATGCTGGAGGCGGCCCTGGCCTCCCAGTTGACGCCGGGGGCATCGGCCCACAGCCGCTCCAGCTCGTAGTACGACCGCTCCTCGTCGCGGAACACGTGGGCCACGAAGTCCACGAAGTCCAGGAGCACCCACTGGCCCTCGCGGACCCCTTCCCGGCGGACGGGCTTCCGTCCGTGGGAGCGAAGGGCCTCCTCGATGCCGTCGGCCACCGTGCGCACCTGGCGGTCGGAGGCGCCGGAGGCGATCACGAAGTAGTCGGTGATCACGATGAGGTCTCGGACGTCGAGGACCACGATGTCGCGGGCCTTCTTGTCGGCGGCTGCCCGGGCTGCGGCGACGGCCAGGTCTCGGGACCCCGTCATGGCCTCCCGAAATCGCGTCCCACGACCACGGTCACGTCGGCCAGACCGGCGCTCTGGTTGCCGACCTGGACCTGCCCCACGCCCAGCAGGTCGCGGGCCCGCCGGGCGGCGCCCAGGTCGTCCTGTGACGATGCAATGATCCTCGTCTCCTCCAGTCCGAACGTGTCCGCGTTGCTCGACGCCACCAAGCGGAACCCCTCGGGGACCAGGATCTCCGCCACCCCTTCCCCGATGCCCGGCACGCCAACCCCATTCAACACCACCAGAAGCACTTCCTGCTCCAACGTTCGCCCGTCCTCGAAGCGTTCCGCGACCAGGCGTTCGACGGCGTCCACGTCGGGCCGGTACAGGCCCCCGCCAAGGTCGAGGACCGGCAGGGGCACGACCTCCGCGCCGGCCGAGGCGGCCCGGTCCAGGATCGAGGTCAGCCTCGCCGGAAGGCCGGCGAGCCCCTCGGTCCGGTCCGCGGCCGCCGGCAACAGCTTCTCCAGGACGTCCTGCCACCGGAGGAACCGCTCCTCGCCGACCGGTCCACGGGTCAGGTACCGGGCCGCGTCCCGGCCGTCCATGACCTCCCCGAGCAGCTCGATCCCGCCGATCCCGTCCACCACCTTTCGGAGGTCGAACATCGAGGTCGCCACCGCGACATCGACGGTCACCCCCAGCAGGTTGGACATCGCCAGGCGAATCAGGTCGCCGTCTCCCTCGACCGCGACCTCACCTGCGGTGGCCAGGCCCTGACCCGGGACGCTGATCGTGGCGTGACCCGGGATGGCCAGGGCGACCGGCGGTGGGCCCCCCGCGGCCACCACGGCGAGATACGTGGCCTCAGGCCCATCGCCGTCCGACACGGACCAGGCCACCACGCGCTGCGTCCCCGAGGGAACCGAACCGGCTCGCTGCTCCCCGGTCGTCGACTTGGGGAGAACCTGGGGCACCACCGCACCGACGAAGATCGCCACCACGATCAGACCGGTAACGATCAGGCTCCTCACCGACCAGCCTTGCCAATGGCGACGAGCCATGGCCCTGGGGAGGTGAGCCTTCGGAAGGGAAGCCCCGGCGCCGTCGGCTCCGGTTCCCTCCTTCGACTCCCCATCCGCGGGAAGCGCCACCGTCCCGCGCCGCGCGGCCGCCGCGAGAATCCCTTCGGCCAGGGGATCGCCCAGCGGATCGGCCTCCAGCGGATCCCGGTCGTCCCAGATCCAGTCGCCGAGGTCGTCCCGGGTCTTCACCGATACAAGCCGGCCTTGTCGATGTAGGTCTTCACGCCCTCCGGGACGAGGTATCGGATCGGCCGCCCCTCGTTGACCCGAGCGCGGATGTCGGTGGAGGAGATGGCCAGCGCCGGGACGTTCATCACGCTGACCCGGGGGTGGTGGGTGGGCTCCTCGGCCTCGAACGCAGCGATGTCGTACCCGGGCCGGGTGGCCGCGATGAAGTGGGCCAGCCCCAGCACCTCCTCGGGATCCTTCCAGTGGAAGATCTCCAGGATGGCGTCGGCTCCGGTGATGAAGAACAGCTCCGCCCGCTCCCCGTACTTCTCATGGAGCAGCTCAAGGGTCTCCACGGTGTAGGTGGGGCCCTCGCGGTCGATCTCGACCCGCGACACCGTGAAGCTCGGGTTTGGGGAGGTGGCGATCACCGTCATCAGGTAGCGGTCCTCGGCCGGGGACACGTCGGGGTGATCTTTCATCCACGGCTGTCCGGTGGGGACGAACACCACCTCGTCCAGGCCGAACTGCCAGTAGGCCTCCTCGGCGGTGACCAGGTGGCCGTGATGGATGGGATCGAACGTTCCTCCCATCACCCCGAGCCGTCGCTCCGGCGCCATCACGCGATTGTAATTCCGGAGCTGTGCTTCCTGGGGATTTCTGAGGTTCTGCGCTAGCGCCGAACGGTCCGCCCGTAGTTGACTACGGCGGGATGGGGTTGTTGCGACGCCGCGACTTCCAGCTGATCTTTGTGGCCTTCGCTCTCTCCTCGCTCGGCGACTACGTCGCCCTGATCACCCTCACCCTCCGGGTGGAGGCCATGACCAACTCCGGGTGGGCGGTGGCGGGCCTCCTGCTCACCGGCCTGGTGCCCCCGGTGCTGTTCGCCCCGATCTCCGGGCTCTTGGTCGACCGGCTGGAGTCGGTCCGTCTGCTTGCGGTGACCGCATTGTTCCAGGCCGGGGTGGCCGCGGCCCTGGCCTTCACGCCGGGCCTGGCCCCCACGCTGGCCCTGTCGTTCCTGCTGGGCACGGGGCTGTCGGTCACCCAACCGGCCCTGTTCGCCCTGATCCCTCGAGCCGTCGGCGAGGACCGCACCACCCAGGCCAACGCCTACCTCGAGGTGGCCCGGTGGGGAGGGGCCACCGCCGGTCCACTCCTGGCGGCGGTGTTGACCGAGACGCTGGGAGCGAACTCCACGCTGCTGGCCAACGCGGGGACGTTCCTGGTGATCGCGGCGGTCGTTCCGTTCCTCACCGTGCGCCGCCCCCCGGTCGCGGAGGGGTCGGGAGAGGGCCAGCGTCCCCGCGGCCAGGCCCGGGCGGGGATGGTGTTCATCGCTCGAGACCGGCTTCTCCGGTTGACGGTCCTGGTCCTGGGGTTCGTGGTGGTCTTCGCGGCGGCCGACAACGTGGCCGAGGTGTTCTTCGCCAAGGACGTCCTCGGTGCGGGGAACACCGGGTACGGAATCCTGATCACCACCTGGACTCTGGGGATGGTGGTGGGCTCGACGCTCACGGGACGGTTCGCCACCCCACCCAGGCTGGCCCCCATCCTGCTCGTTGGGGCCGTGGTGGGAGGCAGCGCCGTCGTCGTGGCGGCCGGAGCCGCGGTGTTCCCGGTCGCCGTGGCGGGGTTCCTGGTCGGTGGGATCGCCAACGGGACCGAGCTGGTGGCCATCCGGAGCCTCCTACACCACCGAGTGCCCGACCGGCTCCGCGGCCGGGCCTTCGCCGCGTATTACGGGCTGATCCAGGCGGCCCAGATCGTGGCTCTGGGAGGCAGCGGGGGCCTGGTCCAGGGGTTTGGGGCCCGAACCACGATGCTGATCGCAGGCGCGGGCGCCGCGGCCGTTGGCGTCATCGGCACGGTCCTGTACCTGACCATCCCCCGCTCCCAGCGGGCCACGGAACAGTCTCGAGACGCGGGGGCGTGGACCAAGGCCTGATCAGGCCGAAACCTCCTCGACCCATTCCCTGAGCCGAGGCAGGTGCTCTTCGTAGTGGCCCGGGCCGGACTCCAAGAACCACTCCTCGGCGATCCCGCCCACATACTCCTGCGGGAGCCGCCCCCACTCCTCCAACATCCGGGCCCGCGCGGACATCAGCTGCGCTCGGACCACCCTGAGCTCGACCTCACGCCAGATCGAGTGCCACTCGGCGTTGAGCCGATCGACGTCCCGGTCCCACTTCCGATAGGTGTCCATCCGTCGTTGCTGAAGAATCTGTCCGCACTCGGCCATCCACGCTCCCAGGTGAGCCATGAGGTCCTTGATCGACCAGTCCGGGTAGTAGCCGTCGGTGGTCAGCTGCTCGGGGGTGAGCGGGTCGATCAGCGAGCGGAAGCCGGCCCAGCCGGCGTCCTCCTTCCCGATGAGCTCCCGGCGGAGGTCGGTCACCCGCGAGTCTGGCCGTTGCCGGTGACCACGAACTTGTACGTGGTCAGCTCGGGAAGGGCCATCGGCCCTCGGGCGTGAAGCTTCTGGGTGGAGATCCCGATCTCCGCTCCCATCCCGAACTCGTACCCATCGGTGAACCGGGTCGACGCGTTGACGATGACGGCGGCCGCGTCGATGGCCTCTACGAACCGGCGGGCGGCATCGCGGTCCTCGGTGATGATGGCCTCGGTGTGCTTGGTTCCGTACTCGTTGATGTGGTCGATGGCCTCATCGAGCGACCCCACCACCTTCCCGGCGATCCGAAGATCGAGGAACTCCGCTCGATACTCCTCGTCGGTGGCGACCGCAACCGCGTCGCCGGCGGCGCGGACCTCGTCGTCCCCGAACACCGTCACACCGTGCTCAGCCAGCGAGGCGAGGGCCTTGGGGAGGAAGTCACCGGCCACGTCCCGGTGGACCAGGAACGACTCCGCGGCGTTGCACACCGCCGGGCGCTGGACCTTGGCGTTCACCAGGATCCGAAGGGCCTTCTCCAGGTCGGCGTCCCGGTCGACGTACACGTGGCAGTTGCCCACCCCGGTCTCGATCACCGGGACCTGCGACTCCCGAACCACGGTGTCGATGAGGTCCTGGCCGCCGCGAGGGATCAGCAGGTCGATGAGGCCGCGGGCCCGCATCATTTCCTTGGCGCTCTCCCGGGTGGGCGGGACGGCCTGGATGGCCGCGGGAGGGAGGCCCGCGGTCTCACCGGCTTTCTGGATGACCCGGGCCAGCGCCACGTTGGATCGCTCGGCGATCCGCGAGCCTCGCAGGAGCACGGCGTTGCCGGCCCGGACCGCCAGGGAGGCGGCGTCCACCGTCACGTTCGGCCGGCCCTCGTAGATCACGCCGATGACCCCCAGCGGGACGCGGACCTTCTCCACTCGGAGCCCGTTCGGCAGGACCCGGTCCTCGATGACCTCGCCCACGGGATCGGGAAGGGCGGCGACCTGCCGCACACCGTCGGCGATCTGTCGGATGCGGTCCTGGTCCAGGCTGAGCCGGTCCGTGACGGCGTCGGTGACCCCTTCCTCCGCCGCCCGGGCCACGTCGCCCCGGTTGGCCTCCAGGATCTCCGAGGTTCGGGCCGCCAGGGCGTCCGCCATGGCCTCCAGGGCCGCCGCCTTCCGCTCCGAGGGCATCGCCCCCAGCGCGGTGGCCGCTTTCCTGGCCGGCCCGGCCAACCCGTCGAGGTCGCTCACGGCATCACCACCAGCTCGTCACGATGGATCACTTCCTTATCGTACGGCCCGCCCCGCATCGTGGTGAGCTCGGCGCTGGACCGCCCGGCCAGGCGAGGCAGCTCCCGGCTGGAGTAGTTGGCGATCCCCCTGGCGAATACCCGTCCCGAGGGCCCCGCCACCTCCACCGGATCGCCGGGGTCGAAGTCTCCCTCCACGCCGGTCACCCCGGCGGCCAGGAGGCTCCGGCCGTCCTCGCGCACGGCCCGCTCGGCCCCCGGGTCCACCAGCACCCTGCCCCGGATCCCGCTGGCGAAGGCGATCCAGGCCTTGCGGGCCCGCTTCCTCGAAGCCCGCGGCGGAAGGTACGTGCCCACCTGCTCCCCAGCCAGGATCCTGGGAAGGACGTCCCGGCGGTGGGCTCCGGCCACCACCACCGCGATCCCCGCGGCCGTGGCGATGCCGGCGGCCTCCAGCTTGCTGGCCATCCCTCCTCGTGCCGCCCCGGTCCCCGGCCCGGTGGCCTTCACCGACGAGGGATCGGTGACCTCGGCCACCAGCCGGGCCCGGGTCACCGACCCCCGGCGAGGATCTCGGGTGTAGATGCCGTCCACGTCGGACAGGAGCACCAGGAGGTCGGCGCCGATCATCACCGCCACCAGGGCGGCCAGCCGGTCGTTGTCCCCGAAGGCGATCTCTGCTGTGGCCACGGTGTCGTTCTCGTTCACCACGGGCACCACGCCCGCCTCCAGCAGGCGGTCGATGGTGTTCCGGGCGTTGACGAAGTGCCGGCGGCGGACCACGTCCTCCTGGGTCAGAAGCACCTGGGCGGCCACCACCCCTCGGGCCGCGAACAGCCTCGTGTACTCGGCCATCAATCGGCCTTGCCCCACCGCCGCCGCGGCCTGGAGGCCGGGCATGTCCTTCGGCCGTTTGGTCAGGCCCATCGGCACCAGCCCGGAGGCGATCGCCCCCGAGGTCACCAGCACGCACCGGCGCCCGCCACCGGTGGCCGCGGCAACCTCGCGGACCACCTTCGACAGCTTCCGGCGAGCCACGCGGCCCTCGGCGTCCACGAGGCTCGACGACCCCACCTTGACCACCAGCCGCTCGTTCACCGTTCGTTCCCTCGCCTCATGGGCTCCGGGAAGTACTCGAAGGCCCGGCCGGCGATCTCCACCTCGTCGCCTTCCCGAGCGCCTTCCTGAGCCAGGTGGCGCTCGATCCCCGCCTTCCGCAGGCGGTTCTGGAGCTTGATCACCTCGCGGGGGTCGTCCAGGTCGGCCTCCCGAACCCACCGCTCCACGGCTCGTCCCTCCACCCGGTACCGCCGCTCTGCGACCCGTCGCACGGTGAACGGATCCCGGCCCGGCCGGAGGACGATCCGGGGAACCCGCGCGAGCTCGGGCTCAGTTGCGGTCAGCTCCCCCAGGCGAGCGGCCAGCACATCGATCCCCTCCCCGGTGACCCCGGAAACCGCCACGGTCTCGGCCACGTCGGACAGGGGGGCCAGCCGGTCGGCCAACTCGTCCGGTGGGACGAGGTCTCGTTTGGTGGCCGCCACGATCCACGGCCTTGCGCCCAGGTCGGGGTCGAAGGCCTCCACCTCCCGGCGGACCGCGGCAAGATCCCCCGCCGGGTCTTCGGCGGACAGATCGACCACGAAGCACAGGACCCGGCATCGGGTCACGTGCCGGAGGAAGCGGTCGCCGAGACCTTTCCCTCGATGAGCGTCCTCGATGAGCCCGGGCACGTCGGCCAGCACGAACCGCCTCTCGCTGTCTTCCCCGACACCCAAGTTCGGCGTCAGGGTGGTGAACGGATAGTCCGCGATCTTCGGACGCGCCGACGTCAGCCGGGACAGCAACGTGGACTTCCCGGCGTTGGGGAGACCCACCAGGCCGACGTCGGCCACCAGCCGCAACTCGAGCCGCAGGCGGCGCTCCTCGCCCGGCTCGCCTCGTTCCGCGGTTCGAGGGGCGCGATCCCGGGAGGAGGCCACCGAGGCATTTCCCCGGCCCCCTCGCCCTCCTCCCGCCACCACGACGCGAGCGCCTTCGCCCACCAGGTCGGCCACCAGGCCGCGCTCGTCACGGACCACGGTTCCGTCGGGAACCGTGAGAACCACGTCGGCGCCGCGGGCCCCATGGCGATTGGACCCCTCTCCCCTCCCCCCGTCGGCCGCACGCTGGTGGGGGTTCCGGGCCGGCCACGACAGGTCGAACACGTCGGTGGAGACCTCCAGGACCAAGTCGCCGCCGTCGCCGCCGTCGCCGCCGTCGGGACCGCCGCGGGGGGTGTGCGCCTCCCGGCGGAACGACACCGCTCCGTCTCCGCCGCGGCCACCGCGGACGAAGATCGTCGCTTCGTCAACGAAGCCCGTCATCGTGCGCGAGTATAGGTTCGGCCGTGGCACCGGAGCCCAGACGCGTGTGGCTGGTCCGGCCGGGACGACCGGAGTCGATCCCCGGGTTGCTGACCCTCGAGCGGGAGAGCCTCACGTTCGTCTCCGACCCGGAAGACGAGGGGGGGATCCCAGAGAACACTCTCCCGATCCCCCTGAACCGGATCGCCAGGGCCCGGCGGCGGCGCCTGACCCCGATCCTCGAGGTCACCTACACCAGCGCGCGGGCCGACCTGGCCGTGCTGTTCTTCTACTTCGCTCGCCCGCCGCCCCTGCCCGGGGTCCGGGAAGGCACGGGTCGTCGCGGCCCGGCGACCTGGCTCCTTCCCACGAAAGGGCTGGAGCAGACCGCCTCGGCCATGACGTTGCGGGCCGCCAACAAGCGACTGAAGGGAACCATCGAGGGCTGGGTGGAGGCGATCCGGGCGGCTCGGGGGGCGGGCTAGCGGCTCAGGCGCCGTCGATCGAGACCAGGCGACGCCCGCGCGAGCTGTGAAAGCGCACCACGCCGGGCGCGGTGGCGAACAAGGTATCGTCGCCGCCCCGGCGAACGCCGGTGCCGGGATGGATCTTGGTCCCCCGCTGGCGGATCAGGATGGCCCCGGTCTGCACGGCCTGACCGCCGAAGGCCTTCACCCCGAGACGCTTCGACTTGCTGTCCCGGCCGTTCCGGGACGCTGCGGCACCCTTCTTGTGAGCCATGGCCCAGCCAGGATATCAGGACCGTCCCGAGCCGCCGGTGGGCTTCTTCCTGGCGGTGGGCTTCTTCCGGGTGGTGGTCTTCTTCGCGGCGGGCTTCCTGGCGGCGGGCTTCTTGGCGCCGGGCTTCCGCGCCGCGGGCTTCTTCGCAGCCGGCTTCCTGGCGGGAGCGGCCTCCGGCTCGGGGGCTTCCTCCGGCTCGGGGGCTTCCTCCGGGGCTTTCTCCGCGGCCTCCTTGGTGGCCCGACGCGTTCCCAGGCCGACCTCCTGGACCTCCAGGAGGGTCAGGCGCTGGCGATGCCCCATGTTCCGCCGGTAGCCGGACTTCGATCGATACGTGAACACCCGGAGCTTCTCGCCCTTCTTGTCCCCGAGCAACGTGGCCACCACCTTGGCCTTCTCCAGTTCCTTGCCGTGGTGAGCCCTGCCCTGGTCGTCGACCACCAGGATCGGCTGAAACTCCACGGCCGACCCCGGATCGACGCGCATGAACTCGACCTCGATGACGTCGCCGGCCTTGACCCGCTCCTGCTTTCCTCCAACCTTGATCACCGCGTACAAGGCCCCTCCTTGGAATGTCCGGCTAGAGATCGTGAGTCAGCAAGATACCCCGGCCCTCGCACGTTGGGCAGGGTTCGGAGAACGACTCCAGCAGCCCCGCGGAGACCTTCTTCCGGGTCAACTCCAACAGCCCCAGCGGGGTGATGTCGAACACCTGCGACCGGGTCTTGTCCCTGGTCAGGTTCTCCTGAAGCTTCCGGATCACCTGGGCGCGGTTCTGCTCGAACAGCATGTCGATGAAGTCCACGACGATGATCCCGCCGATGTCTCGGAGCCGAAGCTGCCTGGCGATCTCCTCCGCGGCTTCCAGGTTCGTCTGGACCACGGTCTCCTCAAGGTTCGTCTTGCCGACGTGTTTCCCGGTGTTGACGTCGATCACGGTCATGGCCTCGACCCGGTCGATGATCACGTAGCCACCGGACGGGAGCCACACCTTTCGCTCCAGGGCCTTGTGGATCTGCTCGGCGACGTGGAACTCCTCGAACAGCGCCAGGGAACCCTGGTGCAGGGAAACCCGGTCGACCAGATCGGGGGCCACGTCCCGGAGATACCCGGACACCCGTTCGAAGACCTCGGGGGAGTCCGTGACGATCTGCTGGAACTCCGCCGGCGAGAACACGTCTCGGACCACCCGCTCGATGAGCTCCGGCTCCTCGTACAGCTCCTTGGGAGCCCGGCTTCGCTTGGCCTTGCGACGGATGGACTCCCAGGCCTTCTTGAGCCGATCGAGGTCGGCGGCCAGGTCCTCCTCCGAGGCCCCTTCGGCCGCGGTTCGGATGATCACCCCGGCCTCGGAGGGCCGGATCTTCTTCATGATCTTGCGCAGTCGCTCGCGTTCTTCGTCGGACAGGCGCCTGCTGATCCCGGATGCCCCTCCGTCGGGGACGTACACCAGGTACCGGCCCGGGAGGCTGATCTGCGC
Source organism: Actinomycetota bacterium (assembly GCA_050692555.1). GTDB lineage: Bacteria > Actinomycetota > UBA4738 > UBA4738 > CALAEC01 > DAITPV01. The sequence continues at coordinate 36,160 of JBOGVS010000022.1, read as the reverse complement.
GGTCAGCCTGGCCCCCTTCCCCCGGAGCGGGTCCTTGGTCACCTGGACCATGACCGACTGTCCGGCCTTCAGAACCGACTCGATCCGGCGCTGGCCGGCCTCCACGTCTTCGTCGTACGAGACCTCCCCGGCGTACAGGACGGCGTTCCGGCCCCGTCCGACGTCGACAAAGGCTGCTTCCATACCCGGCAGGACGTTCTGCACCCGCCCCAGATAGATGTTGCCGACCATGGAGCGAACCCCGCTCTTGGTGACGTAGTGCTCCACCAGGTCCCGCCCCTCGACCACCGCGATCTGCAGGCGGTCTTCCCGCTCGGTCATCAACATGGTCTTGTCCGTGCGCCGGGGAGCGTGGACCGGGGGGCGCCGGTGACGGCGGTCGGTACCGGGTCGGCGAGCGCGCCGCGAGGTCCGCGTGGGCGCTGCGGCGGCCGAGGTGGCCTTGGGCGCTTCGGCCACGGCGGGCTCGGCGACCTGGCTGGCGGGCGAGTCCCCACCGGTCTTCGGGGCTCCGGTGGCCGGGGACTTCCGTCGGCGTCGGCGGCGGCGGCGGCGAGCGGTTTGGGCCCCATCCTCCTGGGCCTCGCTCCCCCCAGCCGTGTCGGGCTGCGTCCTCGACTGCCCATCGCCCTGGGCTTTCGGCTGGGTGGCCTGCTCCGTGGGCTTCTCGGTCTTCGGGGACCGCCCGGCCTGGGCGCCGGTCTCCGTCCCCGATTCGGGCTTGGCCCCCCCGCCCCCTCGTCCGCCTCGACGGCGGGACCGGGAACGGCCGCTCCGACGCGGCGCCGCGGGCTTCTTGGCCTGGTCGTCCCCGCCGGCCTCCGGCGGGGCGTCAGCCTGTGATTGCTGCGGGGCTTGTTCTGTTGTCTGCTTGGTCTCGGCCGTGCTCGGCCGGGACGAGCCTCTTCCTCGGCCCCTGCTCCGGCGACGCCGGGGGCGGGGGCCGGCCTCCTGGGATCTCTGCTCGGCGTCGGCCGGGAGATCCGGAGCCTGCTCCGTCATTCCACGTTCCTTTCCACTCGGGGAGCCTGGGGCTCCCTTCCGGCCTCGGGGCCGGGCCGCGCGCGTCGCTCGATGCGACGCGGGCCTCGGCCTGCCGGGCCAGCACGATCTCAGCGGTGCCCAATTCCCTCACGGCGCGGTCGGACGAACGGACGTTCGAGGGCGTGGTCGGCTCTCCGGGAGGAGAGGAACCAAGCGAGGGATGGTTCGAGGGCACTGCATCCAGCATAGCAGGGCCCCCGGCGGACGCCCCTATTTGAACCGCCTCATGTGGATGTTCAGCAGGAGACCCACGGCCATGAAGTTCGTGAGGATCGAGGTCCCCCCGTAGGAGACCAGAGGTAAGGGGATCCCGGTCACCGGCATGATCCCCATGGTCATCCCCACGTTCACGAAGGTCTGGAAGGCCATCATGGCCACGATCCCGGTGGCCAGATAGGTCCCGAAGGTGTCCTTGGACAACAGTGCGGTCCGGAAGCCGCGCCACAACAGGACCGCGAACAGTCCCAGGAGCAGCACGGCGCCCAGGAACCCGAGCTCCTCGCCGACCACCGTGAACACGAAGTCGGTGTGCTGCTCGGGGACGAAATCGAGGTTCGTCTGGGTGCCGTTCAGGTAGCCCTTGCCGGTCAATCCCCCGGCGCCGATGGCGATCTCGGCCTGGGCCCGGTTGTAGCCGGCTCGAAGTGGGTCGGCGGCGGGGTCCAGGAAGCTCGTCAGCCTGGCGATCTGGTAGTCCTTCACGATCCCCAGGTGGAAGGCGATGATCGCCCCGAAGATCGCCGCCAGCACCATGATCCCGATGTGCCGGGCCCGCGCCCCCGACACCACCAGCAACGAGATGAGGACCGCCGCGAACACCATGGTGGTCCCCACGTCCGGCTGGAGGAAGATCAGTGCCATGGGGATGCCCGCGATGGCCGCGGCCCGCCACACGTTGTCCAGCCGTACCTCCCGGAGCTCCGAGAGGTAGGCGGCCAGGAACGCCACGAACGTGAGCTTGGCGAACTCCGAGGGCTGGAACTGGAATCCGAACAAGGTGATCCACCGCTGGGCCCCCGCGGTCTCCTGGCCGATGGGGGTCAGCACCAGCAGCAGGAGGAACAGCACGACTCCGAAGGCGATCCCCGAATACACCTTGACCAGGCGATAGTCGAACGTCGCGGTGATGATCATGGCCACCAGGCCGAGCATCAAGAACGCGAGCTGCTTCTTCAGGTAGAACCCGGGATCCTCGCCCAGCGAGGCCAGGCCCTGGTGGGTCGCCGAGTACACCATGAACAGCCCGTAGGTCGACAGAGCGATCGCCGTGAACATCAGGGTGGGGTCGATGTGCCGGAGGATCCCCTGGTCCCGCCCGATCCACCGCCCGAAGGTAGCCTCCATCAGTCCGTGGCTCCCTCGCTGATCTGAAAGGCCCCGGGCTCCAGGTCCAGGAGCCCCTCCATGATCCGGCGGACGATGGGGGCGGCCACCTGCGAGCCGTGGCCTCCCTGCTCGACCACGGCCACCACGACGAACTCCGGAGCGTCCGCGGGAGCGAAGGCCGCGAACCACGAGTCCGGTTGCTTCCCGGCTACCTCGGAGGTGCCCGTCTTCCCGGCCACCGGATGCTCGTCAAGGGGGAAGCCGGCGAACGCCGCCGTGGCCGTCCCCGAGCCCGATGACACCACCCCCCGTAGGGCGTTGGCGATGGCGGCCAGCGTGCCCCTGGTGGCCGGCACCTTTCCGGTCCGCTCCCCTTCGAACCGCCGGATCACCGTCCCGTCGGGCCGTTGGACCCGGAGCGCGACCTGTGGCCGGTACAGGGTGCCCCCGTTGGCGATCGCGCTGTAGGCCGTGGCCAGCTGCAACGGCGTCAACAGGAGGTCCCCCTGGCCGATGGACATGTTGATGTTGTCGCCGGGGAGCCACGTGGGCTCGGGGAACAGATCGGGATACTGGGTATGCACCGTCTGCTTCCACCGGGCGTCCGGGACGCGTCCCTGTGTCTCGCCGGGGATGTCGATCCCGGTGAGGTCGCCGAACCCCCATTTCCGCAGCTCGTGCTGCATGAAGTCGCCCCGGCCCTGACGATCGGCCCAGAAGTCCAGCCCGAACTTGTAGAACACCGTGTCGCAGGACTGGATCAGCGACTCGGCGAACGAGATCGTCCCCGCGCTGCTCTCCTTCCAATTGTGGAACACGGTGCCCGAGGTGTCGCCGGGGACCACGAACTCGGCCGGGCAGGGATAGAACCCGCTGGTCTCCGCATAGCCCCCCCGTACCGCGGTGGCCGCCACGAACGGCTTGAACGTGGACCCCGGAGGGTACTGACCGGCGATGGCCCGGTTGCTGAGGGGGAAGTTCGCCGACGGCCGCTTCAACGCGTCGAACTCTTGCTGAGTGAGCCCGTCGAGGAAGATCGCGGGGTCGTACGAGGGAAGGGACGCCAGCGCCAGGACGTGTCCGTCGTTCGGGTCCATCACCACCACCGCTCCCCCGGTGGCCTTGAGGTAGGTGCCCGACTCGGAGTCGACGATGGTCCGGGCCGCGCTCACGGCCTCCTGGAGCGTCGACTGCGCCAGGGTCTGGATCTCCCCGTCGATGGCCAGCACCAGGTCGTTGCCGGGCTTACCGTCCTCGAACCCCAGCCTCCCCTGGAGCTCGCCGCCGGCATCGACCTCCTGCTTGAGCCAGCCGTCCTCGCCTCGAAGGTACCGCTCGTAGGCCTGCTCGACGCCTCCCCGACCGACCAGCTGCCCCGGGCGGTGGTCGGAGAACGACGGGTCACGGAGCTCCTGGGGACTGATCTCCCCGAGGTAACCGAGCAGATGCGCCGCCAGGTCGCTGTGTACGTACTCCCGGACGGCCATCTCCTGGTAGTCGACGCCGGGGAAGTCTTCCGAGTGCTCCCTGATATACAGGGCCACGATCTCCGGCGCGCCCACGTACACCGGCACCGGCTGAAACGGGAGGAAGTCGGGGTCGTTGTAGCGTCTGGTCAGCTCCTCCACCGGGACCTCGAGGAGCTGCGAGAGCCGGAACAGGGTCTCCTCGACGTTCTTGACCTCCTGCCGATCGATGGTGATGGCCACCGCCGACTTGTTTTCGACCAGGGCCTGACCGTTGCGGTCCAGGATCCTGCCACGCGCCGAGGGAACCGGGATCAGCCGGACGAAGTTGCCCTCCGCCCGCTCCCGGTACTGCTCGGCGGCCAGGACCTGGAGGAACCACAGCCGAGTCACCAGCGCGGCGAACGCGAAGGCGATCACCGCGGCGAGCGCGGTCATCCGCCGGCCGAGCTTGGGATCGGTCACGTCACCACCGGTAGACCTTCTTGACCCGGGAGAGCTCCGCAACCCGGCGAAGCACCGGATACAGGAGGGGAGTCAGCACGGCATTGTAGATCGCCGACAGAAGCGCAATGCGCAGCAGGAACAGGGGGCCCACGGGCAGCTGGCCCAGGAGGAACGACACGAACCCGTAGAACACCACCCCGGCCGCGGTCGACAGTCCCACCAGGATCATGGGGAGCGCGGGACTCTGGGTGGTGATGAACTGTCTGGTGATCCCCACCACGTAGCCCAGGAGCGTCAGGGTCAGGGCGGTGATGCCCTTGGGTTGGTCCAGGAGGAAGTCCTGGGCCATCCCCGCGGTGAAACCCCCGATGGCCCCGGAGGACGGCCCCTCCAGCATGGCCAGGAGCGTGGTCACCAGGTACATCAGCTCGGGCTTGGCACCGCCGAGCTTGATCTGCGAGAAGATCGTCGATTGTAGGAGGAGGGCCGTGACGACGACCGCGGCCCAGGCGAGGGTGCGTCGCACCCGGCCATTCTACGGAGCCGGCCCTGGTACGTCCTCGGTGACTAGCGGAACGTGGTCGTGGGCGTGGGAGTTACCTCTTCCTCGGGTGGCACGGTCTCGTCCTGGTTGTCGGTGAGGGGCGGAGGGCTGGGATCCTCGATCGGCGTCTGCTCGTCCACGCTGGTCACGTCAGGAACTCGGGTCACCAGCAGCACGTGGCTCAGCGTGGAGAAGTCCACGTTGGGCCGGACCAGGACCGCGGGGGACAGGCCGCCCTCGTCGGGATCGACCTGCTCCACCACGCCGATGGGGATCCCCGGAGGGAACACGCTCTCCAGGCCCGATTCCAGCTGATAGCCGGAGGTCTCCACGATCTCCCCCGGGGCCACGTCGGTCTCCGCGTCGATCAGCTCGAAGGTCAGCGGCTCCTCTCGCTGTCCGTGGAGCAGGCCGCGTTCCCGGCTGGAGGCCAGCCGGACGGCCACGGAGGAATCAGGATCGATGATCAGCATCACCTTCGCCGCCGTCGGATACACCTCCGTCACCCGACCCACCAGGCCCAGTCCAGAGATCACCGGCATGTCCAGGGTGACACCGTCGTCGGCGCCGCGGTCGATGGTCACCGCCCACTCGAAGTTCGAGGGCGCCTCGCCGATGACCGTGGCCCCAAACGTGTCGTAGCCCACCTCATCCTCGATCCCCACCAGCTCCCGGAGCTCGGCGTTCTCGCTCCGGAGGGTCAGCACCTCCTGACGCTCCCGGCGCAGCAGCGAGATCTCTTCCTCGAGGGCTGCGTTCTTCTCCGCCAGCGACCCGGCCTGAAAGAGGTTCCCGAAGAAGGATCCGACGGGCCGGAACACCGCGGCGATGCCTTCCTGGAGCGGGGTGACCACCGCGGCTGCGGCCCGGCCGATGGCGGCCATCGGTCCCTCGCGGCCACCACGGGCGTCCAGGGTGATGGTCACCAGGCTGGCCACCAGGAGTCCGAACACCAAGAGGCGGGTGCTACGGATGCGCCGGTACGTGGCCACGGTCGGGCCGCCTTAGCGGCGACCGGAGGAGACCAGGACTCTCTTCATGACCTCGAACTCCTCGAGGCACCGTCCGGATCCCAGCACCACGCAGTACAGCGGGTCCACCGCCACCCGGACCGGCATCCCGGTCTCGTGCTTCAGCCGCTCGCCCTGACCCTTCAGCAGCGCGCCGCCGCCGGTGAGCACGATCCCCTGGTCCATCAGGTCCGCCGCCAGCTCGGGCGGGCACCGGTCCAGGGTGTTCTTGATGGCGTCGATGACCGCGTTGACGGGCTCCTCGATCGCCTTGCGCACTTCCTCCGAGGAGATGTGAATCTCCTTGGGCAGGCCGGTCACCAGGTCCCGTCCCTTGATCACCGCGATCTTCTCGTCCGGCGTGGGGAACGCCGAGCCGACCGCCTTCTTCAGCTCCTCCGCGGTCCGCTCGCCGAGAACGATGGAGAACTCCTTCTTGGCGTACTGGATCAAGGCCTCGTCGAGCTCGTCGCCGCCCACCCGTACCGACGTGGCCGTGACGATGCCGCCCATGGAGATCACGGCCACCTCGGTGGTGCCGCCCCCGATGTCCACCACCATCGAGCCGATCGGTTCGTGGATCGGCATGTCGGCGCCGATGGCCGCGGCCATGGGCTCCTCGATGATGTACGCGGCCCGCGCCCCAGCGGAGATGGTGGCCTCCTCGACGGCGCGCTGCTCGACCCCGGTGATCCCGGAGGGGACGCACACCACCACTCGTGGCTTGGCCAGGAACCGCCGGGTGTGGACCTTCTGGATGAAGTACCGGAGCATCTTCTCGGTGACGTCGAAGTCGGCGATCACACCGTCCTTCAGTGGCCGGATGGCCTGGATGTGCGCCGGCGTCCGGCCGATCATCCGCTTGGCGTCCATCCCCACCGCCAGGACCTGCTTGGTCTCGGTGTTGATGGCCACCACCGAAGGCTCGTTCAGCACCACGCCCTTCCCCCGCACGTAGACCAGGGTGTTTGCAGTGCCGAGGTCAACGGCCATGTCTCGACCAAGAAGGCCGGTCAAGCCTTCCGGTCGATCACGGTGGTCGTTTGATGACTGGGGACCCATGTCTTCGGGAAGCCTGCTCTGGTCGAGCGGCATCGACCCTTTCTACAGGACGGACCCCGATGGTGCAAGAGAGAATGTGGGGCCGCTCGCCGCCTCTCACAACCTACCCGACGGGAGGTTGTGCCGTCCACGTAACTGTTGACGGCCTTTCGGGGTCGGTATGCTAGGGAGGACTCCGGAGTGTGCCCGCACCGGATCGCCCGTTCGCCCAACCTGCCCATGAATCGAGACATGCAAATGAAGACAGCAGTGCTCTTCCCCGGCCAGGGTTCCCAGTATGCGGGGATGGCGGACCCCTGGACCGACCATCCCGCCGGTTTGGCCACCCTGGAGGAGGCCTCCGACGTGCTTGGTTACGACGTGGTGCAGGCCTGCCGCGACGACGATCGGCTGGCCGACACCGCCGTGGTCCAGCCGGCCCTGTACGCCTGCGACCTGGCCGGCCACCGGATCCTGGAATCGGAAGGGTTGAACTTCGCCATGGCCGCCGGCCACTCGCTGGGCGAGTTCGCCGCGCTGGCGGCGGCGGGGGCCACCCCGTTCCGGGAAACCCTGGAGGCAGTCGTTGAGCGTGGCCTGGCCATGCACGACGCCTCGGAGCGAAACCCCGGGGCCATGACCGCCCTGGTGGGTATCTCTCCCGCCGAGGCCCAGGACATCGTCCGGGTGGCCGGACGAGGCGACGTGCTCACGGTGGCGAACGAGAACAGCCCGAAGCAAACGGTGGTGTCGGGGACGGTGGCCGCCGTCGAGCGGGCCGAGGAGCTGGCCCAGAGCCGCCGGGCTCGCGCCGTTCGGCTGAACGTGGCGGGTGGGTTCCACTCACCGCTGATGCAGCCCGCGCTCCCCAGGGTCCGCGAGGCCGTGGCCCGGCTCCAGTTCACAGAGCCGCGGGTGGCCGTGGTTCCGAACGCCAGCGGGCGACCCACCACCCGGCCCGCGGCGCTCCGCGACCTGCTGTCCCGGCATCTGGTCTCGCCGGTGCGGTGGGAGCGATCGATGAGGGCCATGGCCGAGGACGGCGTGGAGCTGTTCGTCGAGGTGGGCCCGGGCGACGTGTTGACCAAGCTGGTCAGGCGATGCGTGCCGGGCGTTCGAGCGGTTGCCGTGGGCTCACCCGCCGGGGCGGCGGCATTGGCCGCCGAGGGGGTTCGGACCGCGTGAGGTCGCTCGATCGCTCTCGCGGGCGCGGTATTCACCGTCCCACCACACTGCGCGTCGTCGTGTCCCCCGGGGCCGGGCGGCTGAGGCTCTTACCTCCCCGAGCCTTCCGCGAGGGACGGGAGTGGGTGCAGCAGGGCCAAGCGGTTGCCCGCGTTCAGCAAGGCGCACGCGAAGTTGAAGTGGTGGCCCCGGTTACCGGTCGGGTGGCCTCGGTGCTGGTGCTGGAAGGCGAGCCCGTGCTGGCCGGCGCGGCAGTGATGGCCATCGAGCCCGAAGCCGGATGACCGAGCGGTTCGCCCAGATCGCGGGGGTCGGTTCAGCGCTTCCCGAGCGAGTGGTCACCAACGACGACCTCGCTCGGATCGTGGACACCACCGACCAGTGGATCCATTCCCGCACCGGGATCCGGTCCCGCCGGTTCGCCGGAGAGGGCGAGACCGCCTCGACCCTTGCCGCGGACGCCGGAGCACGAGCGCTCCAGGCCGCTCGCCTCGACCCGGCCTCGGTGGACCTCACCGTGGTGGCCACGGTGAGCGGTGATCAGCCGCTCCCCTCGACCGCCGCGTTCGTGCAGGACCGGCTGGGGATCACCGGCGCGGCCTTCGACCTGGCGGCCGCCTGCGCCGGATTCATCTACGCCACCCAGGTCGGCGCCGCCCAGATCGCCACCGGTGGGGCGGAGACCGTCCTGGTGATCGGGACCGAGGTGCTGTCGCGGTTCCTCAACTTCGACGATCGGACCACGTGCGTGCTGTTCGGTGACGGCGCCGGCGCCGCGGTGCTGGTGCCGGGCCAGGACCCCGGCGTCATGGGCTCGATCCTGGAGAACGACGGTCGCCACGCTCACCTGCTGGAGATCCCCGCTGGGGGGTCCCGGGCCCCGGCCTCCCCCGACACCGCCGCCCGGGGAGAACACAAGATCCGGATGGCGGACGGACGAGAGGTGTTCAAGCGGGCCGTGGTGGGGATGGCCGACGTGTGCTCCCGCCTGCTGGAGAAGACCGGCCTGGCGCCCGACGACGTATCGCTGCTGGTCCCCCATCAGGCCAACGGCCGGATCATCCGGGCGGTGGCGGAGCGGCTGTCGTTCCCCCAGGAGCGGGTATTCGTCGACCTGGAGATGGTGGGGAACACCTCTGCGGCCTCCGTGCCCATCGCCATGGATCACGCCTGGCGGGCGGGGCGGCTCGCTCCCGGTGACGTGGTGCTCACGGTGGCCTTCGGCGCCGGCCTGGCCTACGGGGCCAACGTCCTTCGGTGGACGGCCGAGGCCCCTGCGAGCTCATGACGGACCGAGTCGCGCTGGTCACCGGCGCTTCCGGCGGGATCGGACGAGCCGCCGCCGTGGCCATGGCCGCCGACGGCCGGACGGTGGCCTGCGGGTACCACTCCGACGACGCCGGGGCCAAGGAGACGGTCGGTCTGATCGAGGAGGCCGGAGGAACCGCGGCGGCGTTCCGCGCCGACGTCTCCGACGAGCAGCAGGTTGCCGAGCTATTCCGCGCCGTCACCGAATGGGCGGATCCTCCGGTGATCGTGGTGGCCTCAGCGGGGATCAACCGGGACGGGCTGACGGTCAGGTATCCCGTCGACCAGTTCGAACACGTCATGCGGGTCAACGTGACCGGAGCGTTCCTGTGCATCCGATCCGCGCTCCCGGCGATGATGAAGACGCGATGGGGACGGATCGTGGCCGTTTCATCGGCGGCGGCGATGCGCGGCAATCCCGGGCAGGCCGCCTATTCCGCGTCCAAGGCCGCGATGGTGGGCATGATCCGGGTGCTGGCGAAGGAGTACGGAAGCCGGGGGATCACGGCCAACGCCGTGTGCCCCGGTTTCATCGAGACCGACATGACTTCCGGCCTTCCCGGCCGGGCCCGGGGTCGGCTTCTGGAGTCGATCCCCACCGGAAGGATCGGCACCCCGGAGGAAGCGGCCGCGGCGATCCGGTTCTTGACCGGCGATGACGCCTCGTACGTGACCGGTGCGGTACTGGCCGTGGACGGCGGCCTCACCGCCTGATCGAGGGAGGAACGATGGAGCGGAACGAGATCGAAGAGCGCGTTCGAAAGGTCCTGGCGGAGCAGCTGGCCCGGGAGCCCGACGAGGTGACCCCCGAGGCCCGATTCGAGGAGGACCTCGACGCGGACAGCCTGGACCTCGTGGAGGCCGTGCTGGCTCTGGAAGAGGAGCTCGGCGTAGAGATCCCCGAGGAGGAGATGGAGGGCGTGAAGACCGTGGGCCAGGCCGTGGACCTGGTCGAGGGGAAGCTCAAGGGATGACCGAAGAGAGGCGGGTCGTGGTCACCGGCATCGGGCCGGTGACCCCCGTGGGGACGGGGCGTCCGGCGTTCTGGGACGCGCTGACCTCGGGACGTTCCGGGATCGGCGAGGTGACCCAGTTCGACGCCTCGGAGTTCCCCGTCCGGATCGCCGGCGAGGTGAAGGACTTCGAGCCAGAGGCCTGGATGGACCGGAAGGCCGTTCGCCGAACCGACCGGGTGGTGCACCTGGCGGTGGCGGCGGCCAAGCTCGCGTGGGAGGACGCGGGGAACCCGCAGATCGACCCGGCGCGGGCCGCGGTGGTCGTGTCCACCGGCGTGGGAGGCCTCAAGTACATGGAAGACCAGGTCCGCATCCTGGCATCGCGTGGACCGGACCGAATCTCCGCGTTCACGGTACCGGCCATGATGCCCAACGCCGCGTCGGGAACCATCGCCATGGAGCTGGGGTTCACCGGCCCAAACGCCTGCATCACCACCGCGTGTGCGGCCGGGGCCCACGGGGTCGGCGAGGCGTACCGGTACATCAAGCACGGGATGGCGGATCTCGCTGTGGCCGGGGGAACGGAGGCGGGGATCACGCCCCTGGCGCTGGCGGCGTTCGCGCAGATGCAGGCCCTGTCTCGGAACCCGGATCCCGGGCGGGCCTCCCGGCCGTTCGACGCGGACCGGGACGGCTTCGTCATCTCGGAGGCGGCCGGAATCTTGATCCTGGAGGAGGAGCAACGGGCCCGGGAGCGGGGCGCCACCATCTACGCCGAGGTCGCGGGCTACGGAACGTCCGCGGACGCTTTCCACATCACCCAGCCGGAGCCGCAGGGCGCCGGCGCGGTGATCGCCATGCAGATGGCCCTGGCCGACGCCGGAGAAGACGCCGAGGCCGTCGATTACATCAACGCCCACGGCACCTCCACTCCTCTGAATGATGCGGCGGAGACACGCGCGATCAAGAAGGCCCTCGGTGACCACGCCCACCGGATCGCGGTGTCGTCCACGAAGTCGATGACCGGTCACATGGTCGGCGCGGCGGGGGCGGCCGAGGCGGCAGTGGCCGCCCTGGCGGCGCACGACGGAGTGATCCCGCCGACGATCAATTACGAGACGCCCGACCCCGAGTGCGACCTGGACTACGTGCCGAACGAGGCCCGCAAGACCGAGGTGCGACTGGCGCTGTCCAACGCGTTCGGCTTCGGAGGCCAGAACGCTGTGCTGGCCCTCCGGCGGGCGGGGTGAGGGACCCCGCACGCCTCACACGATCGGTTCTATTCGGACCTCTCCTTCGTCGAGGGTGATCGTCCCCTCGTAGACCTCCCCCAGGCCCCCGGCGGTTCCCAGCTCCTCGCCATTCAGGACCACCTCGACCGCCCCGGCGTTGCCCAGTCTCAGGTTGAGCTGGGCGTCGGAGTGGAACGTCTGGCTGAAGCCGGGTTGCTCCGTCGACTCATGGAGGACGTCCTCGTCTTCACTGACCCGGATCCACGACGGAGCGTCGACCACCCGGAGGGTGAGCTCGATCTCGTCGGACACCGTGGTCTCGGTCGGAGAAGGGGACGCCTCCACCGACGGGCTCGCCGGCGCGGGGCCCGGTGTCCGGGCGGGGGTCTGGGGCTCGGAGTCCCGGCGGGCGTTCATCACGGTGACCGTCCCCAGCACAACCACCGACAGGACCAGCAGGATGCGGCCGAGCCACACGCCTCGGCGGCGCTCGAGGGGAACGGGCGGACCCATCAGCGGGCGTTCCGCTTCGGGATGGGCGTCCCGGTAGGCCGCCACCAACGGCTTGGGGTTCAGGCCCAGGTGGCGGGCGTATTCGCGCAGGTGGACCCGGGCGAAGACCGGGCCGTGGAGCTCCTCCGGCGGGGCATCGCGCTCCAGAGCCTCCAGGATGCGCAGATCGATCCCCGTGTCCCCGGCCACGCGGTCGAGGTCCAGCCCCCGATCCATGCGGGCCTGCCGGAGGCGCTCCCCCGCGCTTCTCTTCGAGAACGCCTTCAAGGCCATCCCAACCCCGCCGGCGGCCTTCCCCCGCCGGACCGATTATAGGAACAGCCGGGGGTCAGCCGAAGAACAGGTCCAGCTCCCGCTTGGCCGACTCGGGCGAGTCGGATCCGTGGACCAAGTTGTGGGTGATCACCGTTCCGAAGTCCCCGCGGATCGTGCCCGGCGGGGCCGCCGCGGGATCCGTGGGGCCCATGAGGGTCCGCACCACCGAGATCGCCTGTTCGCCCGACACCCGGGCCACCACGACCTCGCTCGAGGTGATGAAGTCGACCAGCTCGTCGTAGAACGGCTTCTCCCGGTGCTCGGCGTAGTGGCGCTCGGCCAGGTCCCGATCGATCCGCGTCCGCCGCATGGCCTCGATCCGAAGTCCCTTGCGCTCGATGCGGCCCAGGACCTCGCCGATGAGCCCGCGTTGCACCGCGTCGGGTTTCACGATCACCAGCGTCTCTTCTGCGGCCATGCGTTCAGTCCTTGGCGTATCGGGGGCGGGCGTCCGCGACAGTGTACAGAGAGCCCGTCACCAGGATCAGGTCGTCGTCCTCTGCCGCGGCCTCCGCGGCATCGAGAGCCTCGCCCGCCGACCGGTACGCCGAAGCGGCCATTCCCGCTTGGCGACAGGCGGCGGCCATCTGTTCTGGGGACAGGCTCTTCGCGTTGGAGTTCGCGGAGGCATAGGTCGTATCCGCGAGCGGCGCCAGCGGTGCCAGGATCCCGGCCACGTCCTTCGTCGACAGGACCCCGAGCACCAGATGGAGGCGTCGCCACGTGAACGCCTCCGGCAGCGCGGCCGACAGGGCCCGGGCGGCGTGGGGATTGTGGGCCCCGTCGAGCACCACCAAAGGATGCCGGGACACCACCTCCAGCCGTCCCGGCGACGTCGCACCGGCGAGGGCCTGACGAAGTGAGTCGGGGCTCAGCTCCCGGCCCAGGAACGCCTCCGAGGCGGCCACGGCCATGGCCGTGTTCTCCGCCTGGTGCCGGCCGAACAGAGGGACGAACAGATCCTCGTATCGCCCTCGCTCGGTGGCCACCGCTATCTCCTGGCCTCCCACCGCGGGCACCGCGTTCGTGATCCGGTACTCCCGGCCTTGTATCAGCGTCGGAGCTCCGAGCTCCTTCGCCCGGGCCTCCACGATCGCCAGGACCGCGGGGCCGGAATCCTGGATCACCACGATCGACTCCTTCTTGATGATCCCGGCCTTCTCCCCGGCCACCTCTTCAACCGTGGATCCCAGCTCAGGGTGGTCGAGGTGGATGGAGCAGAACACCGCGACCTCACTGCGGATCAGGTTCGTGGCGTCCCACTCCCCTCCCATCCCCACCTCGAACACGCCGGCGTCGACCGGCTTGTCGGCGAACCACAGATAGGCCATGGCCGTCAGCGCCTCGAAGTAGGTGACCAGCTCGCCCCGCCGGTCCACCTCCCCCAGGAACGGGTCGAGGTGCTCGAAGGTCTCCCCGAACTCCTCCTCGGAGATCGGGTCGTCGCACAGGGCCAGGCGCTCGCGAACCGACGCCAGATGCGGAGACGTGTACGCGCCCACCGAGACGCCGTGGGCGCACAGGATCCTGGTCATCAGCCGGACCGTGGTGGTCTTCCCGTTGGTCCCGGTGACGTGAATGGTCGGGTATCGAAGCTCCGGGTGGTCCAGGAGCTCGGCCAGGGCCCTGATCCGGTCGAGGTCGGGGACCATCCGGCCCGGACCCCGGGACTCCAGCTCCTCGAGGGCCTCCTCGAACCGCATGTGGCGGGTTAGCAGCCCAGCTCGGTGAGCTGGGACTCTAGGACCGCCCGCTCGCTCTCCAGCGCGGAGAGACGCCCCCGCTCCTTCTCCACGATGTCGGGTGGCGCCTTGTCGACGAACCCCCGGTTGTCGAGCTTCCGGGCTGAACGTTCGGCCTCCGCCCCCAGGCCGTCGAGGCGGCTCCGGATCCGGGCGCACTCCGCGGCCGGGTCCAGCACCCCGGCCAGGGGCACCAGAACCTCCGCACCCCGGACCACCAGCCGGGCGTGCCCGGCCGGGTCCAGGCCGTCACCGGCCACCTCCAGGGTCTCGATGCGGCCCAGCCGACGGATGGCCTCGTCGAGCTCCGTCAGGACGTCGGCGTGCTCCCTCTCCGAGGGACGGACCTTCACGGTGAGCGGCGTGCCGGGAGCAAGACGGTGGCCGCTCCGGAAGCTGCGGACGGCGCTCACCAGATCTTCCACGAATACGAATCGCCGCTCGGCGTCAGGGTCACGTTGCTCCGGATGCGCCTCGGGCCAGTCGGCGATGACGATCGACTCTCCGAGACCGAATCGCTGCCAGATCTCCTCGGTGACGAAGGGCATCAACGGATGGAGGAGCCGAAGGGTGCGCTCCAGCACCCACGCCAGCACCGACGCGGCCTGGGACCGTTCTGCGGGACCGCCCTCGTACAGGCGGGGCTTCTCCATCTCCAGTCCCCAGTCGCAGTACTCGGACCACAGGAACCGGTGCAGGGTCCGGGCCGAGTCATCGAACCTGTAGGCCTCCATGGCCCGATCGACCTCCGCCCGGCACATCTCGTGACGGGACAGGAGCCACCGCTCCGCCAGGGTGCGGGTGTCCTCGGGCGGGAGCACCGGGGCCCCGCCCTGGAACGCTCCCAGCACCAGCCGCCCCGCGTTCCAGATCTTGTTGGCGAAGTGGCGCCCCCCTTCCGCGTCTCGCATCCCCATCGGGATGTTCTGCTGGTCGGGCCCGGCCACACGGGCCAGGGCGAACCGGAGCGCGTCGGCTCCGTACCGCTCGATGACATCGAGGGGATCGATAATGTTGCCCAGCGACTTCGACATCTTCCGGTTCCGCTCGTCCCGGACCAGTCCGTGGACCAGCACGTGGCGGAAGGGGATGTCCCCCGCCAGATACAGGCCGGACATGACCATCCGGGCCACCCACAGGTAGAGGATCTCGTACCCGGTGATCAACAGCGACGTCGGGTAGAAGTACTCGAGGTCCGACGTGTGGTCCGGCCAACCCAGGGTGGAGAACGGCCAAAGCTGGGACGAGAACCAGGTGTCCAGGACGTCGGGGTCCTGCTCGATGTCCTTGGCACCGCACTCGGTGCAGGCCGCGGGGTCCTCCAGCGAGGCGAACTGGTGGCCGTTCGGGCAATACCACACCGGGATCCGGTGGCCCCACCACAGCTGCCGGGAGATGTTCCAGTCACGGAGGTTCTCCAGCCACGAGGTGTACGGTCCCAGCCACCGCTCCGGGAAGAACCGGAGGCGCCCGTCCACCGCTGCTTCCCCAGCCGGTTCCTTGAGCCGTTCCACGGCCACGAACCATTGCTTGCCCGAGAGCCACGGCTCGATCTCCGAGCCACACCGGTAGCAATGCCCCACGGGGTGGACGTACGGCCGTTCCACCTTCACGATCAGCCCTCGCTGATCCAGGGCCTCGAAGACCCGCCGCCTGGCCTCGTACCGATCGAGGCCGCGGAACTCCTCGGCCGCGGAGGCAGAGATGGTGCCGTCCGCGTTCAGGATGTTGAGGGCGGGAAGGCCCGTGCGCTCGGCGATCTCGAAGTCGGCGGGATCGTGGGCGGGGGTGACCTTCACCGCCCCGGTGCCGAAGGCAGGGTCGACCGCCGGGTCCGCCACGATCGGAAGCTCCGCACCGGTGAACGGGTGCCGGACCGTCTTCCCCACCACGTCCCGGTACCGTTCGTCGTCCGGGTGCACGGCAATCCCGGTGTCCCCCAGCATGGTCTCGATCCTGGTGGTGGCCACGTCGACATGGCCCGTGCCGTCGGACGGCGGGTAACGGAACGTGATGAGCTCTCCTTTCACCTCCTCGTGCTCGACCTCGGAGTCGGATAGCGCGGTGCGATCGGTGGGGCACCAGTTGATGATCCGCTCGCCCCGGTAGATCAGGCCGTCCTCGTACAGGCGCACGAAGGCCACTCGCACCGTGCGTTGAAGGCCCTCGTCCATAGTGAATCGCAGGCGACCCCAGTCGCACGAGTTCCCCAGCCGCTTCATCTGCTCGACGATCCTGTTGCCGTACCGCTCCTTCCATCGCCACACCCGCTCCACGAACCCCTCCCGGCCGAGCTCCTGGAAGTCGATCCCCTCGTCGGCCAGCTGACGCTTCACCAGGACCTCGGTGCCGATCCCGGCGTGGTCGGTTCCCGGCAGCCACAGGGTCTCGAAGCCCTCCATCCGCTTCCGGCGAACCGCGATGTCGTGGAGCGTGTGTTCCAGGGCATGGCCCATGTGCAGAGCACCGGTGATGTTCGGCGGCGGCAGGACGATGCAGAACGGCTTCTTCTCTGGGTTGGGCTCGGCGTGGAAGTAGCCGCGGTCCAACCACTCCGAGTACCAGCGCTTCTCGACCTCGGCGGGCTCGTACGCCGGCGCCATAGCGCGATCGGTCGTCCCCATCGGTAGCCAACCGAGTGTAGCCGGTCCTACCTGAAGGCTCCGGTGAGCCAGAGCCCCAGCGCAAGGGACGTGACTGCCCCGAGCGACCCGGAGACGGCAGCCACGGACCTTCTTCCGACCGACGAATGGCCGCTCACGACCACCGCGGACGCCAGGGCAAATGCCCCCGCGACCAGCAGGAGGAGGCCGATCGACATGGCCCCGAGGATCCCCAGCCCCAACAGACCCGCGGCAGCCGCCCAGGCGAAGAATCCGCCCAGCCGGGAGTCGCGTATGGCGACTCCGGCGAGGGCCGCAAGCCCCAGAACCGCGATGGCCGAGGCGATGAACACGACCCTCGCCGTTAACGGCGCCGGGAGGGTTCGGTACAGGGCTTCTTCGATCTCCGGATCACCGATCCACCGCAGATCCTCTCGCCCCTCGTTCCAGATCAACACCACGTATGCGACGTCGGTGGCGAGAGCGGTGGCGGCCGCGGTGAACGCCGGCCACCGAGGAGTCGGGGTCGGCGGATGTACGGACATCAACGGTAAGCCTACGTTTCAGCGGGGCGTATCGGAGCCGGTCCGGAACATGGGGCCGTGCCCCGGGACGATGATGTCGGCTAGGCGAAGAACCCGGTCTCGGCTGTCGTGCAAGGCTTTCAGATCGGTGGCGTAGGGATCTTCAGGCGGGCCGCCCTCGAACCACCACAGGTGGGTCAGTGCCACCTGTCCCTCCGCGGTCCCTGCCAGCGCCGTGAGGCATTGGGGGGTGTGTCCCAGGGTCTCGATCAGCGTCACCGAGGGGGACACCTCGAAACCCTCGGCGGGACGATCCACCCACAGGTCGCCGCGGTACCAGGCCCAGTGGTCGTGAACCCGGGCGATCGGGAACAGTCCCGCGTTCATGGTGTGGTCTGGGTGGTGGTGGGAGAGCACCACGTCGGTGACGTCCCTCGGGGCCACCCCCAAGCGAGCGAGCGGCTCGAGGATCACCCTCTGGGACGGCACCATCCCCGGGTCCCACACGATCCGGGTATCGCCGTCCCGGATGAACGCCACGGTGGACGCAGTGTGCTCGCCGGTGTACCCCTCGAAGAGCACGTGGACCTCAGCGGAGGAGGAACGGGGCCGGGTCACGAACGGACGGTCAGGCGGAGCGCTCGCGGCGGACGCGAGGCGGGCGGACCGGCTCCGCCTTGCGGACCAGCGAGGGGTTCACCCCGGACACGACCACGTCCTTGTCCACCACGCACTTCCGGACGTCCTTCTCGGACGGCAGGTCGTACATCACTCCAAGGAGGACCTCCTCCATGATGGCTCGAAGACCACGGGCCCCGGTGCCCCGCAGCATGGACTGGTCGGCGATGCCTTCCAGGGCCTCGGAGGTGAACTCCAGCTCCACTCCGTCGAACTCGAAGAACTTGTGGTACTGCTTGACCAGCGCGTTCTTCGGCTTGGTCAGGATGTCGATCAGGGCCTGTCGGTCGAGGTTGTGCACGTGGGTCATCACCGGGAGCCGTCCCACGAACTCCGGGATCAGCCCGTACTTCAGCAGGTCCTCTGGCAGGACCTTGGCCAGGATCTCGCCGAGGTCCTTCTCCTCTACCTTCCGGACGTCGGCGCCGAAGCCCACGCCCTTGCGGCCGATGCGGGTCTCGATAATCTTCTCCAGCCCCGAGAAGGAGCCGCCGCAGATGAATAGCACGTTGGTGGTGTCGATCTGGATGAACTCCTGGTGGGGGTGCTTGCGGCCGCCCTGGGGCGGGACGCTGGCCGTGGTCCCCTCGAGGATCTTCAGGAGGGCCTGCTGGACCCCTTCCCCGGAGACGTCACGGGTGATCGAGGGATTCTCGGACTTCCGGGCGATCTTGTCGACCTCGTCGATGTAGATGATCCCGGTCTCCGCCCTCTTCACGTCGTAGTCGGCAGCCTGGATCAGCTTCAGGAGGATGTTCTCCACGTCCTCGCCCACGTATCCGGCCTCGGTCAGCGCGGTGGCGTCGGCGATGGCGAACGGGACGTTCAGCATCCGGGCCAGGGTCTGGGCCAGTAGGGTCTTTCCGCATCCGGTGGGCCCCAACAGCAGGATGTTCGATTTCTGGAGCTCCACGTCGTCCTGGGGGCCGACCTGGATCCGCTTGTAGTGGTTGTACACCGCGACCGAGAGGACCTTCTTGGCCTGCTCCTGGCCGATGACGTAATCGTTCAGGAAGTCGTAGATCTCACGCGGCTTGGGGAGGTCTTCCAGCTTGAGCTCGGCGGTGTCGGAGAGCTCCTCCTCGATGATCTCGTTGCACAGGTCGATGCACTCGTCGCAGATGTACACGCCGGGGCCGGCGATCAGCTTCTTGACTTGTTTCTGCGACTTCCCGCAGAACGAGCACTTGAGAAGATCCGAATCTCCGAGTTTCGCCACGGCTCCCCCGTGAGGCTCCCCTCTGGTCGGACCCCGGTATCTTACGCCTTGCCGTCGCCCGCGGCCGCCAGTTCGGCCTGAAGCTGTCGGGACGTGATCACGTCGTCCACGATCCCGTACTCCTTGGCCTGCTCCGCGGTCATGATGAAGTCCCGGTCGGTGTCCTTCTTCACCTTGTCCAGCGCCTGACCGGTGTGCTCGGCCAGGATGTGGTCCAGGAGCTCCCGGTACCGGAGGATCTCCTTGGCCTGGATCTCGATGTCCACGGCCTGCCCCCCTGCCTGGCCGTGCGGCTGGTGGATCAGGACCCTGGAGTGCGGCAGCGCGAAGCGCTTGCCCTTGGTCCCGGCGGCCAGGAGCACGGCGGCCGCGGAGGCGGCCTGGCCCATGCACACCGTCGACACGTCCGACTTGATGTACTGCATGGTGTCGTACACGGCGAACAAGGAGGTGATGTCGCCGCCCGGTGAGTTGATGTAGATGTTGATGTCCTTGTCGGGCTCCTCGGACTCCAGGTGGATGAGCTGGGCCATCACCAGGTTGGCCACCTGGTCGTCGATCGGGGTGCCGAGGAACACAATGCGGTCCTTCAGGAGCCGCGAGTAGATGTCGAACGAGCGCTCGCCACGATTGGTCTGTTCGATGACCACCGGCACCAGGTAGTTCTTCATCAGCTCTTCCCTTCGGTTTCCTCGGAGATGCTTGCACCCTCAGTGACCACGTTCGCATGCTCCACGACGAGGCTGAGGGCTCTGTCTCGGATGATATCACCGGCCAGAGATGTCATCTGTCCGCTCGATTCGAGTGCTCGGCGCACGTCCTTGGGACTCTGCCCCGCGTCACGGGCCAGGTCCTCGATGGTCTTGTTCAGCTCCTCGTCGGTCACCCGGAGTCCTTCGGCCCGGGCCACGGCTTCCAGCGCCAGATCGGCGCGGATCGCCCGGGTGGCATGCGCCCGGGCGTCCGAGCGGAACCGAAGCTCATCCACGTCGGAGGCCTGGAGGACCTCCTCGAGGGTCGTGCCCCCACGCTCGGCCCGCTGCCGGGCCGCCTCGACCCGCCGCTCCGTCTCCCGGTCCACCAACCGCTCGGGCAGCTCCACGTCCACCTTCTCGGCAAGGGCCTGAAGAGCCGCATCCCGCACCCCGGCATCGGCCTGGGCTTCCTTCAAGGTTCCCAGTTTGGTCCGAAGGTCGGCCCGGAGGTCATCGAGGGTGTCGAGCTCGGAGGCCGTTCGGGCGAAGTCGTCGTCCAGGGGCGGCAGCCGCTTGCCCTTGATCTCCTTGACCAGCACCGAGAACGTGACCTCCTGGCCGCTCCGGTCTCCCGAGCCCTCGGGGAGGGTGGCGTTCACCTTGTGGATGCCTCCCGGCCGGGCCCCCTCGAGCTCTTTGTCCAGCTCGGGGACCATGCCCCCGCTGCCCACCTCGTACAGCACGCCCTGCCCGCCGGCCTCCGGCACCTCCCGCCCGTGGACCGTGGCCCGGACATCGGCCACCACGAAGTCCCCGCGGGCGGCGGCGCGGCCGACCGATTCCAGCTCCGCGAACCGTTCCCGAAGGCGGTCGAGCTGCTCGTCCACCTCACGCTCGCTGACGCCCGGGCTGGGGCGGTGGAGGGTCAGGCCCTTGTAGTCCTCCTCGGAGAACTCCAGGCGGGGCCGAACCTCCACGGTGGCGGTGAAACGGATCCCCGAGGCCTCCACGTCGGCCACTTCCACGTCGTCGAACTCGGGATCGGCGATCGGGGCCAGGCCGTGCTCTCCGACTGCCCGGAGGTAGAAGGTGGGGAGGGCATGCTCCAGGAACTCCTGAAGGACCGCTCCCCGGCCCACCTGGGCCTCGATGACCTTGCGGGGCGCCTTGCCCTTACGGAACCCAGGCACGTTGATGGAGCCGGCCAGATGCTGGTAGGCCAGGTCGAGAACCGGCTTGGTCTCCTCGGGGGGAACCTCGACGGCGAGCTTGACGGTGTGCTTCCCGGTCTCTTCCAGGCGGGTTTCCATGCGCTCGAAGAGACTACACGCCGCGGACCGCCGGCCCGAGGGCGGGCATTCGGTCTAGGCGGTGAGGGCGTGCCGCGAGGGGTAGGTCTCGGTGGGGACCCGGCCCCATTCCCAGCCGCAGCTCCGGCAGTGCCACTGCTCGGCGAACGGCAGGGGGCCGCCCACGATGACCTCGCCCCGGGCCTCGGCGTCGAGGCGCTCCAGAGCGGACAGCCCGTACAGGATGGGGATCACGTCCAGGGCCCGGCAGTGGGGACACCGCTGACGCTTCTGAGGCACGTGCATCTCGCTCCTCCTTGCTCCTTGCGGAGAGCGTAGCGACGCCCCAGGCCTCCCGGTATCCCCCGAAAGGACTATTTCAGGTAGCCCGTTCGGGCTAGCCTCACGGTCGGGGCGGGCGGATTCGAACCGCCGACCTCGGCGTCCCAAACGCCGCGCGCTAACCAAGCTGCGCCACGCCCCGCAGGTGTGATTCTAGGGGTGCCCGCTGCTACA
This sequence comes from Actinomycetota bacterium, assembly GCA_050692555.1. Taxonomy (GTDB): domain Bacteria; phylum Actinomycetota; class UBA4738; order UBA4738; family CALAEC01; genus DAITPV01. The sequence continues at coordinate 14,507 of JBOGVS010000022.1, read as the reverse complement.
GTTGAACGTTGCGCGGGTGTAGCTCAATGGTAGAGCTCCAGCCTTCCAAGCTGGTGACGGGGGTTCGATTCCCCTCACCCGCTCCAGCGCTCAGGCGTTGTCCCAGTCGACGGCGATCGATGTGGGGTTCGCCGGGTCCGCCTTGATGGGGATCTCGTCCCCCGGCTCCAGCTGCTCGGCGCGCTCCGGTGGGATCCCTGCCATGGCCGGACCCTGCACCGGCGGCCGGCCCTGGACCTCGATCTGGAGCATCATGCTGTAGATGGGCCGCCCCCGGTCGTCCATCTGGCCGGTGGGGGCTGAGGAGATGATCCTGGCCCGTCCGGGGGTCCCGGTGGCCAGGATCCGCTTCTTGTCCTCGTCACCCTGAGCGGAGGGAAGCGGGGGCGGGGCCACCGGCATCTGGCCCGCCTGGTCCACCCGCATCCCGCCCATGGGAATTCCCGCCCCCATGGGCATCGACATGGCGTTCTCCCACTCGATCACCAGGTTGTTGGGGTTGGCCGGGTCCACCTTCACCGGCAGCGGCCGACCGCTCGACAGCGTACCGAGGAGCATCAGGGGGACGTACTCCCTCACCGTGACCTGGTACGGCCCGTGCATCTGGGTCTGGACCTGGAGCTGGAGCTCGATCTGGGGCTGCTCGTTCAGGTACACGCCGGTCTGCCGCATCCCCATGATCGAAGCCTGCCCGGGAACCCCCTGGGTCTTCAGCCGGTTCGCCTCAGCGGCCTTCTTGGACCACGACCGCGCCCACACCATCAGGCCCAAGCCCACCACGCCCAGGATGCCCGCCGTGAGCGTGAACCCGCCCCGGAGGATCGGCACCATGAGGCCGATCACCAGGAACACGGCTGCCAGGACCAGCTCGAAGATGGCCGTGATCCACAGCCACTTCGCCGCTCGTCCTCCGAAGATGGTGGGTGCGGTGAACATCGGTCGGCGCCCTCCCGTGTCGTCGCGTCGCTGGCAACTATCGGACCGACGACGCGGCTCGTCAAGGTTCGGCTTTCCCGGAGCCCGGTGCATCGGCCCGTACAATGACGGTGCGCGCCGGTAGCTCAGGGGACAGAGCGGCTGCCTTCTAAGCAGCGGGTCGCAGGTTCGAATCCTGCCCGGCGCACCGACCGTTTTCACTCCAACGGGAGGCGTCCAAGAACCTGGTCAAGGAGCTCCGCCGCCCGGCTCACGACAGGATCCGAAGAGCGTGCTTCCACGTCTTCGAGGACCTGCTGACGGGCAAGGACAACGGGCACGCGCTTGCCCTTACAGGCTGCGAGCAGCTCCTGGACGGCCTCCTCGGTCGCTGGCCCGGCCTGGGCGAGCGTGAGGGCCTTTTCGCGAACGGTTTCGGCGGTTGTCATCCCATACCTCCTTGAATGAAGGGAGCGCCGGATCCTCCGACAGGCTTCTTGACGCTCCACAAGGTCGGGTTACAAACAGCAGGCGAACGGCCTCACCTCCGCGCCTCACTGGAGGCCCTGAGGAAAAGCAGCCGATCTGCGATCGGCTCCGACACCCGGGCCGCCACGGGTCCAACCACCGCAAGCACGAGCACGTACGTGATCGCCAGCGCACCCACGTCGGAGCCGAGCCCGCTGGCAACCGCGATGCCCGCAATGACGATCGAGAACTCGCCGCGGGCGATCAGGGTCGCACCGGCCCGGGCCCGCCCACGCGGACCGATCCCCGCCCGGCGGGCACTCCACCAGCCGGTAGCGAACTTCGTCGCGGCGGTGACGCCCCCCAAGACGAGAGCAGGCCCCAGCACGTCCGGGATCAGGTTCGGGTCGATGCTGAGCCCGAAGAACGCGAAGAAGATCGCGGCCATGAAGTCGCGCAGGGGTGCCAGCAGGGCGCGTGCGCCTTGAGCCGCAGGGCCCGACAGCGCGATCCCGACGAGCAAGGCACCGACGGCCGCGGAGACCTGGATCAGTTCGGCGATGCCCGCGACCAGCACGGCCAGTCCCAGGATCGTTAGCAGAAGGGCCTCGTCTGATCGGCTGAACAGGAGCTTCCCGACACCGACCTCCACTCGCCGCACGATCGCCAGGAATCCCACGACCCCGACGACCGTGGCCGCGGCGGTACCGACGCCTGCAAGCGTGACTCCTCCGATCAACAGGCTGGCAAGCAGGGGCAGATACAGCGCCATCGCCAGGTCCTCGATCACCAGGATCGACAGCACCATGGGAGTCTCCCTGTTGCCGACCCGGCCGAGATCATGGAGCAGCTTCGCCACCACTCCGGAGGACGACACGTAGGCGACCCCGCCCAGCACCGCAGCCGACAACACCCCCCATCCCAGAATGAGACCGAAAAGGAATCCCGGCGTGAAGTTGAGTGCCGCGTCGAAAAGGCCCGCGGCACGCTGCGCCTTGAGGGTGGAGACCAGCTCTCGCGCCGAGTACTCGAGGCCGAGGCTCAGAAGGAGCAGGATCAGCCCGATCTCCGCCCCGACCTCGATGAACTCGGCAGTCGTGACGAGCGGAAGCACCCCGCCCTTCCCGAATGCCAACCCCGCCAGCAGGTACAGAGGGATCGCGGGGATCGCCAGCCGGCTGGCGAGACGGGCCAGGATCGCCAGGCCGACGATCACGGCACCGAGCTCGATCAGAACGGGTGACGACGGCACGCCCGCGTGCCTACCCGGTCCGGAGAAGCTCGACGAGCTCCTCGATGCCCCGGGGTGTCCCCACCACCACGAGGTAGTCGCCGGGCCTCACCTCGACCTCGGGTCCCGGAGCCGCGATGGCCTGGTCCCCTCGCAGGACGGCCACGACGGAGACCCCCGTTCGCGTCCGCACCCTGGCGGAACCGATCGTTCGGCGCGCGTACGGCGAATCCGCCCGCACCGGAAGCCAGTCGATGGCGAGCCCCTCGATCCTTTGCTGCAGCTCGACCAGCTCCTGGGCGACCCGCGACGCGCCAAGCGCCTCTGCGAGGGATCGGGCATCCTCTTCACTGAGTCCGAGCACACGCTTGAAGCGATCGGGGTCGTCCGGGTCGGGCAGATAGACCTCCCGGCGGCCGGATCGGTGCGAAACAACGCCCACCCGCTTGCCCTCGTCGGTGATGAACTCATACCGCACCCCGACGCCGGGGAGCTCGACCTCCCTGATCTCGGTCATGGCATCACACCACCTCCTGGCTCGATCCCTCCGACGGAGGCGTCCCGAGCTGCTGCAGCCGCTCTCCGATCTCTTCCGGCACCTCCACCCTCCACCCGCTTCGCTCGAGCTCCTCTCTGGCGACAGGGAGCTCGCCCACGGATTCGTCCCAGTGCCGGAAGCGGAAGATCCATTCCTCGCCCTGGTCGATCACATCTCGGACCACGACCTCCGTCCCGGCCTCCACGACGCTGAGAGGGAGCCAGCCCTGCCGGTCCCCACCGGTGACCTCCGTGTCGAGGTCGTATTCGGTCGGATTGGCGACGGTGATCCGATCCACCGTGGGAGGCGGGCCCGAGCACGCCGCCAGCAGCACGGCAATGACAAGCAGCCGGTTGGTACGAGCTCTCATCGCAAGCCTTCCGGCACAATGAAGAGCACGCGTGGTGCTCGATGCTGGAGCATGGGTCGCCTCCGGATCGCACCGCAGAGGGGGCCTGCGGCTGGGACTGTCAGGGTCTAGGCGGCCTGAAGCCCCGGTGGTCCACGGGGGACCGGGTTCCGGAAGACGATGAGGCGCGGCCCGCTTCTCGACGGAAGACCCCCTGCGAGCGAGGCCCCAGTCAGCAGCATGGCGGCCGCAGCCGCGGCAATGGCGAAGGCAACAGCCTCCGGCCACGACCGAAAGTCACCCGTGCGAGGGTGACGAATCGTCAGCCTCGGGTCTGTGGCGACGATCCCCTCGCGGACCGTCGGCGCAAGAACACGAGCCTCGATCGGTACACGGGGACTCTGGGTCAAGCCCAGGGGTGATTCGTTGGCGGCGGGAGCGAACAGGACTGCGGACACGGCCACGAGCGTCACGGCCCACCGCGCGCCAGAGGCCCACGACCTCACGGCCGAAGGATACCTGTTCCGCACCGGGGGCAGACCGGAGGTTCGCATCGGGCGCATCACGACCGAATCCTGTTAGGCTCCCGCCGCCAGGACCAGGAGGGGATCATGCGGAGGGCCGTTGTCGCGGGCGTCGCCGCGGCGATCGCGTTGGTGGGATGTGCGCCTCAAGAGCAACAGCAGGCGGGCGGAGGAACCGGCAGCCCGGCGGCGGACCAGTGCCAGAAGGAAAACCTGAACCTGCTCGAGCCCGGCCAGCTCACCATCGGAACCGACAACCCCGCCTTCCCCCCGTGGTTCGAGGGCGGGACCTCCGAGGACTCCCCCTGGGAGATCAACGACCCGGCGACCGGCGAGGGGTTCGAGAGCGCCGTGGCGTATGCCGTGGCCGGTGAGCTGGGATTCGCCGAGGACGAGGTGGTGTGGGTCGAGGTCCCGTTCAACCAGTCCTTCAAGCCCGGAGAGAAGGACTTTGACTTCGACATCAACCAGATCTCCTACGCATCCAAGCGGGACCAGGCCGTGGACTTCAGCGAGAGCTACTACGACGTGAACCAGGCCCTTGTAGCGGTGGAGGGGAACCCGATCGCCGAGTCCACCAGCCTGGCGGAGCTCCAGGACGCCAAGCTGGGGGCGCCGATCGGGACCACGAGCTACGACTACATCGTCAACAACATCCAGCCGAGCGAGGACCCGGGCGTGTACGACACGAACAACGATGCCATCAGCGCCCTGGAGAACGGCCAGATTGACGGTGTGGTGGTCGACCTTCCCACGGCATTCTTCATCACCGCCGTCCAGGTGAAGGACGGAGTGATCGTCGGTCAGTTCCCCACCGTCGGCGAGCAAGAGTACTTCGGCATGGTGTTCGCGGAGGGCAACCCGTTGGTCCCCTGCGTCGACCAGGCCCTTCAGACCCTCAAGGCCGACGGAACGCTGGCGGCCATCCAGCAGGAGTGGCTGGCGGACAAGGCCGACGCCCCCGTCCTCGAGTAGCGGCCGCTCCGGGCGCGTGAGCGCGATCGGCGGCCCGCCCTCGGCTCCTCATCACCCACCCGACGAGCTGCTGGTGGGCGACCGCCGCTCCCGGATCCTGGGCGGCGGGGGCCCCGAGGGAGCTCGCGGGGTGGTCATCGCCCTGGCCAGCACGGCGGTGTTCTTCACCGTCCTCATCCTGCTGGTCGTCAACTCCCCGGGGTGGCCGGAGGTCAAGCGGGCCTTCTTCAACTCGGAGCTCTTCGCCGAGTCGTTCCCCACAATCGCCAAGAAGTTCCTTACCAACGTGCTGGCGTTCTGCGTGGCCGAGGTGTTCATCCTGGTGTTCGCCCTGTTCATCGCGGTGCTTAGAAGCCTTCCCGGTCCGGTGTTCTTCCCGGTCCGGGTGCTGGCCGTCGCGTACACCGACCTGTTCCGGGGCATCCCCACCATCCTGGTGATCTACATCCTGGGGTTCGGAGCTCCGGCGCTCCAGCTTCGGGGCGTCCCAACCTCGCCACTGTTCTGGGGGATCGTGGCCCTGGTGCTGGTGTACTCGGCATACGTGGCCGAGGTGTACCGCGCGGGGATCGAGTCCGTCCACCCCAGCCAGGCCGCCGCGGCCCGATCCCTGGGCCTGTCACGGTGGCAGGCGCTGCGGTTCGTGATCCTTCCCCAGGCCGTCCGCCGGGTGATCCCGCCCTTACTCAACGACTTCATCGGGCTCCAGAAGGACTCCGCGCTCCTGGCCCTGATCGGGGTGCTGGAGACGTTCCGTCAGTCGCAGGTCGACGTGGCCGGCGCGTTCAACTACACGCCGTATCTGGCCACGGCAATGCTGTTCGTGCTGGTCACCATCCCCCTGGCCCGGCTCACCGACTGGCTGGTTTCCCGGGAGCGGGCCCGTCGGCAGACGGGAGCGGTGGCGTGAGCGAGGCCCTGCGCTGCGAGGCCATCCACAAGTCCTTCGGCCGCCTCGAGGTCCTCCGCGGCGTGGACCTGACCCTCCGGCCACACGAGGTGGTGGCCCTCATCGGCGCATCGGGTTCGGGGAAGTCCACCCTGCTCCGGTGCATCAACCTCCTCGATCGGATCGACGAAGGAAGGATCCTCCTGGCCGGAAAGGAGATCACATCGCCGGGCATCGACGTCAACCGGGTCCGCCGACGGATCGGAATTGTGTTCCAGGCGTTCAACCTGTTCCCGCACATGGACGTCCTCCGGAACATCTCCCTGGCCCCCATCGAGGCCCTGGGGTTGCCACGGGGGGAGGCCGTGGACCAGGCCCGAGCACTCCTCGCTCGGTTCGGGCTCGCCGACAAGGAACGCGAGTACCCGGACCGGCTGTCCGGTGGCCAGCAGCAGCGGGTGGCCATCGTCCGGGCCCTGGCCATGCGGCCGGACATCATGCTCCTCGACGAGGTCACCAGCGCCCTGGATCCTGAGTTGATCGCCGAGGTCCTGGAGGTGATCAGGGAGCTGGCCACCGGAGGGATGACCATGATCCTGGCCACGCACGAGATGGGGTTCGCCCGCGACATCGCGGACCGGGTGTGCTTCCTGGACCAGGGGGTCATCCTGGAGGAGGGACCTCCCGAGCGGATGTTCTCAGAGCCCGGCGAACCCCGGACCCGCCGGTTCCTTCAGCGCATCATCGATGCGGGCCGCCTGTAGGGATCGAAGCGCTGATCGAGCGTGTACACACCCAGGATCGACTCCTTGCGGACCTGGAGGAAGGCCTCCTTGGCCACGGTGGCGCCGTTGGTCGAGGTGATCGTGGCGTCGGTCACGGGGACGAACGTCCGGTCCTCCCGCATCACGTTGTCCCACGCGTCGGAGAACCGCCCCCGGCGCCCCGGAACGTAGATGGTCCCCTCCACCGAGTAGCCCGGTAGGAGGAGGGCCACCTGCACCGCGGCCATGGCGTCCCGGATGGCGTCCCGGATGGCATGCACCAGATCGTTCGGCGAGAACGGCTTCCGCAGTACCGGGCAGCCCAGATCGGCGGCCCGCTCCTCGAGGTCCGGCACCTCCATCCCGGTCATCACCACCACCGGGAGATGGGCGAACCGCCCGTCCTCCCGGATCCGGGCGATCAGGGTCCAGCCGTCCTCTTCCGTCCGGAGGGCCAGATCGATGAGGGCGCTGTCGGGGAGGTCCTCGGACAGGAGCCGCCAGGCCTCCTGGGACTCCTGGGCCTCGACGACCGTGTACCCCTCGATGGCCAGTCGCTGCCGGATCATCCACAGGACGCTGACATCGTCGTCGACCACCAGCACCTTGGGCATGACCAGCTCCCTTGTTGCCTCCCCTCAGATAGTCGGTCGGTCCGAGGCCTTCCTGAAGTCCGGTACCCAGGGGATCGGTCACATCCGCCACCCTCCCCCGAGGAACCTCCCCGCCCGCTCGGGCTCCCGTATGCTCGCGCGCATGCGGATCGCGGTGCTCGGGGCGGGGGTCATGGGCTCCGCGGCGGCGCGACTCCTGGCTCGCCATCCCCAGGTCGACCTGTTCGTCCTGGACACCGAGGCCGAGCGGGCGGAGCGTACGGTGGCCGCCGCCGGCCGCGGTGAGAGCCGGGGCGTGGACGTCGCCGCCGGCGGTCTGGCCGACGCCCTCCGGGGATCCCAGGCGCTGGCCTCGTGCGTCCCGTACCGGCTCAACCTGCAGGTGATGGAGGCGACGCTGGAAGCCCGGGTGCCCTACGCCGACCTGGGCGGCCTGTACCACACCACCCTTCGCCAGCTCGAGCTCGACGACCGGTTCCGGGAAGCCGGCGTCCCGGCGATCCTGGGTATCGGGTGCTGCCCGGGAACGTCCAACGTGTTGGCCCGCCTGGCCGCGGACCGCCTGGACGAGGTCCACACCGTCGACATCTTCGATGGGGCCGCGGAGCCCGGATCAGGGTTCGGGGTCCCCTACTCCGCGGAAACCATCCTGGACGAGTTCACCATCCCGGCCATGGTGTTCGAGGGCGGAGAGCTGAAGGAGGTCCCGGCCGGTTCGGGAGCCATCCCGTACCGGTTCCCCGAGCCGGTGGGCGGGCTGGAGGCCGTGTACACCCTGCACTCGGAGATCGCCACGCTCCCCCGCACCATCCCCGGGGTCCGCGACGTCCGGTGGCGGCTGGCCCTGCCTGCGGGGGTGGCGGGGGGCTTCCGGACCCTGGCGGAGCTGGGACTGGCCTCCGAGGAACCGGTGGACACGCCGTCGGGGCGGGTGATCCCCCGAGAGCTCCTCCGCATGGTCCTGGCCAGGCTCCCGGCCCGAGAAGGACCGCCGGAGGACACCGAGGCCCTGGTGGTCGAGGCCACCGGGCCGCTCCGCGGCAGGCCGGCGGCGTTCGTGGGGACGGTGCTGCTCCGGCCCACACCCGAAGGGATCGACGCCGGCGCGTTCGGGACTGCCGTCCCCGTCGCCACGGCCGCACGATGGCTGGCCGAGGGACGGGTGCCGGCCGGGGTGCATCCGCCGGAGACCGCGGTCCCCGCGACCGAGTTCCTGGCCGATCTGGCCGGGGAGGGCGCGGAGATCACCGTGTCCGTCTCCGAGTCTCTGGGGCCGGCGGAGGCCGGGGCCGACTAGCGGAACCGGCGGGAGCGCACCGCGAGCCACGAAGCGTGCGGGCCCTCCTGCCAGGGACGGAGAGTCGCATCGGTGCCCCGCGAGAACCTCTCGCATTCCACCGCGGACTCCACGCCGGCGCACTGATCGCCGGCCACGTGGGGGCCGCCGTCCGCGAAGTCCCCCTGTGGGGGCCCGGTGACGTTCCCCCCGCCCTCCAGGTAGTCGTCCCCGGTTCCCCCGACCAGGTCGTCGTCTCCCGCGCCGTCGCCGAGGACCCCGGCATCCTCCCCGAAGACCTGATCGTTTCCCGCACCGCCGTCCAGGATGCCGGCCGGGGCCTCCTCGCTGCCCGGGCCTCCGGCGATGAAGTCATTGCCCTCCAGCCCCTGGATCCGATCGACTCCCCCGAACCCGAACAGCCCGTTGCCGTTGACGGACGGAACGTCCTGGCCGATCAGCACGTCGTTGCCCTCCGATCCCTCCACGCCCTCGATGCCTGCCAGGGTGTCGGTCCCCTCTCCGGTCACCTGCGGGGTGGTCATCCTGAGGTCGACGGTGACTCCGACCGGAGCGGCGAAGTACGACGCCAGGTCGAAGTTGCCCGGGCCTCCCACGTACCGATCGTCACCGAGCCCTCCGATCATCAGCTCGCTTCCCCTGCCCCCGACCATCCGGTCGTTGCCGTCACCGCCCAGCATGGTGTCGAGGCCGCTCTCTCCAACCAGCTCGTCGTCGCCTCGATGGCCGAAGAACGTGTCGGCGCCTTCGTGGCCGTCGACAAGGTCGTCCCCTCGGCCGCCCCGGAGCGTGTCGTGGCCGTCGTCGCCGCAGATCCGATCGTCGCCACCCAGGCCGTTGATCCGGTCCTGCCCGTCGAGCCCCCGGACGACGTCGGCGCCCCGGGTTCCCACGATCCGGTCGTCACCATCGGTTCCCACGATCGTGGCGGCGTTCCCCAGACACCGGCCGTCGCCGGTCTGGCCGATCGCCGGAGTCGCCCCCAGCAGCCCGATCAGCGCGGCAGCCGTCAGCCGGGCCGTGCCGCGGCCCCTCAACGCCGGTGGGTCGCCTCCGCGGCGCCGCCCGACCGAACGGTGGCTTCGCAGGCGAAGATGAACTCGCCGTTCAGGCACCGATCGTTGCCGTTGCCGCCGTCGACCAGGTCGCCGCCGTTGTCCTCAGCGCCTTCGGCGCCGTCGAGGAGGTCGTCGCCGTCTTCGCCCCGCAGGTCGTCGTCACCATCCTCGCCGTACAGCTCGTCGTTGCCCGCTCCCCCGTACAAGCCGAACCCCAGGCCCCCGTTCGGACACCCGGGATCGGTGGAGTCACAGTCGTCGCCGCCCCGGCCGAACAGGCGGTTGGCGTTGGCATCCCCGACGAGCTTGTCGGCGAATTCCGTGCCCTCCAGGTGTTCGATGGCGGTTAGGGAGTCGGACCCCTCGCCGCTGGCCACGCCCGTCGCCAGCGATGCATCCACTCCCGCCGTCGACTGGAGGAACGAAGCGAGGTCGAAACCGTCGCCCCCGTCGTACGTGTCGTTGCCCAGGCCCCCGACGAGCGTGTCGTTCCCGCTGCCGCCGAACATCCGATCGTCTCCGGCCCGGGGGTCGAACGTGTCGTTGCCGCTTCCTCCGATCAGCAGGTCGTTGCCGGCCTGGTCGAGAAGCCTGTCGTCACCGGGGCCGCCCAGGATCGTGTCGTTCCCGCCGCCCCCGGTGTGGACGTCGTTGCCGGGTCCTCCGGCCAGCCGGTCGTTCTTGCCTTGACCCCGGAGCACGTCGTTCCCCGAGTTGCCGCAGATCCGATCCTTCCCGCCTCGGCCGACGACCACGTCGTTCCCGCCCAGCCCCGCGATCGAGTCGTTCCCGGAGCTCCCTCGGACGATGTTCCTCCCGTTGGTCCCCACGTAGTCGGCCACTTTCCCGAAACAGCGAGGGGCGGCCTGGGCGGCGGGAACCGCGAATCCGATCAGGACCACTCCCACCGCCGTCCCCAGCACCACGATCCGAGCAGTCTTCGACATCATCAGAGCTCCTTTCCGGTTCGTCCCCTTTCCGCCGATAGGGACTATGACGGGGTTGGTCATCCTGGTCAACGAGGGCCGGCCGTATATGGTCCCCGCATGGCCTCCACCGGCGAGGTGGCTCGGTACTTCTTCCGCCTGGGCGTAGTGGGCTTCGGAGGCCCTCCCGCCCACATCGCCGCCATGCACGACGACCTGGTCAAAAGGCGGGGTTGGATCGACGAGCGGAGGTTCCTGGAGGTCGTGGGGGTGACGAACCTGGTCCCCGGGCCCAACTCCACCGAGGTGGCCATCCATCTCGGCTATCTCCGGGCCGGTCCCCTGGGGGGCGTGGTGGCCGGCCTGGCGTTCATGGTCCCGGCGTTCCTGATGGTGCTGGCGCTCTCGTGGACCTACTTCGGGGCCGGAACCTTCCGCCTCCGCGACGACATCCTGGCGGGGATCCAGGCGGTCGCCGTGGCCGCCATCCTGGGCGTGACGTGGCGGCTCCGGGCCGGGATCATCGGTGGCTGGATGAAGCCGGTCCTGGCCGCAGTGGCATTCGCACTGACCCTGGCCTTCCCTGCCCTCTCTCCCCTGGTGATCCTGGGGGCCGGGGCCGCCAGCCTCCTGGCGACCGCGCGCGTTGGCCGCCTGGGGACCTGGCTCGTGCCTCCGCTGGCGGTGGCCGCGGGGAGCAGTCTGGGGGGCCTGGGGGGCCTGGCCTGGGTGTTCCTTCGGACCGGCCTGCTGCTGTTCGGCGGAGGGCTGGCCCTGGTCCCCCTCCTGGCGCCGGTGGTTACGGCTCGAGGATGGCTCACCGAGGCGCAGTTCCTCGACGGCATCGCTCTCGGGCAGGCCACGCCGGGCCCGGTCCTCATGACCGCGGCGTTCGTGGGCTTCGCGGTGGAGGGATGGCTGGGGTCCCTGGTGGCCACCGCGGCGGTGTTCCTCCCGTCCTTCGTCGTGGTGCTGGCCGGGACCGGCCCGTTCCTTCGCCGGTTCAGGGAGCACCCCGGGGTGGCTGCCTTCGTCGAGGGGGTTACCGCCGGGGCGCTGGGGGCCATCACGGCGGCCGCGGTCGATCTGGGGCGCGTGGGCCTGGCCGGGCCGGTCCGGATGGTGATCTTCGCCGGGGCCCTGGCCGCGATCCTGGCCCGGCTCCCCGTGGCCTGGGTGGTGCTGGCCGGGGCCGCCCTCGGCGCGGCGGCCGGTGCGGTGGGACTGGCCTGAACTTCGACCTGTGCAACCCTGGGCGGATGCGGACGCTGTCGATACTCGTAGGCGGGCTCCTCCTCTTGAGCCCGGCCCTCCCCGCCGCCGCGGTGACGTGCTCCTTCGACGGCGGCGCCCACCGGGTGACGATCGAGCTGTCAGGATCGTCCACGGTCTCCCGCGGAGGTGGCGGCGAGATCGTGGTCGACGGCACCGCCTGCGGAATGGCCACCACGTCGAACACCGACGTGATCGCGGTTTCGGGAACCGCCGGCGCCGGCGACGCCCTGGTCATCGATATGAGTGGGGGGCCGTTCGAGCCGGGAGCCACTCCCGAGAGCCGGAGCACCTCGGAGATCGAGTTCGAGGTCACGCTGGAGGGCGACGGCGGAGACCGGGTGGTGATCAACGGCAGTGCGAACGACGACACGTTCGTGGCGGGAGACGGGGGCGTTCTGCTCAACGCCGACCCCGATGTGGACGTCACTTTCACCGGCGTGGGGGGGCTCGGCCTCCAAGGGCAGAGCGGCAACGACATCCTGGTGGGCATTGGGGGGCAGGGTGCGAGAGGGGCCACCCCGGTGGCCCTCCAGATCCTGGGAGGCGAGGGGAACGACGTGCTGACCGGTGGAACCTCCGACGACCGCTTGGAGGGAGGTCCCGGCGACGACACCCTCGACGGGGACTCGGGCTCGGACCACATCGACGGCCAGGAGGGCCGGGACACCGTCACCTACGCGGCCTCTCCGTTCAAGGCCAGGGTGAAGCTGTGGGCCGGCGAAGCCACCGGGTGGGGGACGGATGCGTTGCTTCACCTGGAGAACGTGGTGGGGTCACCGCTCGGCGACCGGATCGAGGGCGACGACCGCGAGAACCACATCCTGGGGGGGGCAGGACGGGATCGGATCACCGGAGTGGGCGGCAACGACATGCTCGTGGGAGGCAACGGAAAGGACTTCTTCAAGGCCGGCCCGGGAGACGACACCGTGATCGGAGGCCTGGGAGTCGACACCTACACGCTCCGGTCGTCGCGGGTTCCGGTGAAGATCAACCTGAAGAAGCACGTGGCCCTGGGCCAGGGCACCGACCTGGTCCTCGAGTGCGAGAACGCCGTCGGGGGGCGGAGCCACGACCGGGTGACCGGCACCGGGGGCCGGAACCACCGGTTGGTCGGGGGGAAGGGGAAGGACGTGATTCGGGGGCTGGGCGGCCCCGACCGCATCCGGGGCGGCAAGGGCGACGACGTCTTGATCGGAGGAGCCGGAGAGGACGAGCTCAGGGGGACGGGGGGTGATGACAAGCTGTTCGGGGGCCCCGGACGGGACCTGTGCCTCCAGGGGGACGGGGAAGGTCCGACCAAGAGCTGTCCGTGACCGGTACCGGGCCGCTGCTAGAATCGGCTGACGTGGTGGCCGTAGCTCAAGTGGTTAGAGCGTCGGGTTGTGGTCCCGAAGGTTGGGGGTTCGAGTCCCCTCGGTCACCCGGCCCGGGCCGCTAGCTCAACTGGCTAGAGCAGGGGCCTCTTAAGCCCAAGGTTGCAGGTTCGAGTCCTGCGCGGCCCACAGCAGCGCTGCAAAGTTAGTACCCGGAAACCCGCCGGCGGCCGGCGATCAGTCCCAGAACCAGGCCCACGCCGTGCGCCAGTCCGGTACCGGCCGCTCCGAGCCACGTGAGAATGCCCGGCGACCCTCCTTGGGTTATCACCGAGATCGCGAAGATCACGGGGCCCGCGAAGCCGGCCGCGCCCCCCAAGATCGCCAGGAGCCGTCCGCTGGGGCGAGAGCGCATCAGGGCGATGCCTCCTGGGACGTCGAACGCCGCAGCGACCACCACCAGGATCAGCGCCCCGAGCAGGAGCGCGAAAAACCCCCCCGAGAGGAAGTCAGCCGAATCGATGAGCCGGAGCCCTTCGGGGATCGCCCAGATCAGGCCGATCAATGCGGCGAGGAACAGGACCAGTGCGGCCGCCAGGCCCATGCCCGGCCCACCAGCCGTGGGAGGCGCGGCATACGGCTGCGCGGCCGGGGGAGTCATCGGCGGAGGCTGAGCCGCGGCGGGCGGCGGCGTGAACGCCGGCGGCCCAGCGGGGGCCTGCACGGGTGGTTGAGGAAGGGTGTCCGGAGGAGGGGTGGCGACCGGCGAAGGAGCTACCCCTCGGATCACCGTGGCACGCTCCTCCACGACGATCTCTACCTCCAACGAGGTCCGGCCCAGGCGGACCACGTCGCCGGAGGACAACGGGATCCGCCCCTCGATCCTCCGGTCGTTCACGAAGGTGCCGTTCGCCGACCCCAGGTCTTCCACCTCGAGCCTTCCGGCCGTGCTTCGGAGCGCGGCGTGGCGGCGGGAGATCTCCTCGTCGTGGCTGAGGAACTCGCTCGAGGCCCGGCCCAGGAGGGTCTCGCCCTCCCCCAGCTCGATCCGCTCCCCTGCCCGTGGTCCGCCCTTGATCACGATGGTCGCCACGGACGGCACGCTAGCCGAGGGCCGGGCGCTCGGTCAAGGATGCCGGGCCTATACTCCGAAGGCGCGAGAGTGGCGGAATCCGGCAGACGCGCCGGACTTAGGCTCCGGTGCCCGAAAGGGCGTGGGGGTTCAAATCCCCCCTCTCGCACGCTTGTGATGTCTCGGGACATCGTGCACGCGTGTCCTGGGACATCCTTCCACCTTCAGGACCTCCGCAGGGGCTGGTAGTCGCGGGTCGGGTCGAGCGTCAGCTCACGGAGCAGCTCGCCTTCCTGGGT
>JBOGVS010000021.1:0-55288 GCA_050692555.1 Actinomycetota bacterium | reverse complement strand
GCAGGTGACGAAGTTGTAGGCCATCGGCTGCCTCCGCGCAGATAGGAGTGAGCTACACCGATGTCATTCTCCCAACGCCGCTACCGCGAGGCCAGCCCATCCAGGGGGTTTTCGCGACAGCCTCTGACCTCCAGGAATTCATGAACCTGCTGGTCAGGAGCATCACTTGAGCATCATGGTTCCTACGGGTCCCCACGGGTCTGTATTCAGCGGGCGGCTTTTCTGCGGCCTGCGGCGCGTTAGCGGGAAGGCCTGGTGGCAGATAAGACGCACTCGCCTCTGAGGGGTGTAACCACTCGGATCTTTCAATCTCCGAACGCGGCGCCACCAAGAACCTGCTGAAGAAGAAGCACGAGATCGCCAGGTTGCTCGCCCCTAACGACCCGGGCTACCTGAGCGGCCAGCCCATCACGCCGTCCGCCTCCAACCTCCAGCTCAATCGCGTCGCAGAGCTCACTCCATCGCGCCGCGACCTCGGAGGCAGGGATCTCTTGCCCGACCCGCCGCGCCTCCTCAAGGAGAGCCCGCGCCTCATCGGGGACCGATTCATCAGCCGCCGAAGCCGTCCCGATCTGCGTCGCGGCGATGAGCCCTGAGGCGCGCAAGATAAGAGGGACAGCCGCGCTCACCAGACGATACGTGTGCGGTTCATGCACCGGGAGTCCGATCTGATCCGCAGTCTCCCGTATCTGAACGGACGAAATCCCCTCCACTCCTCTGGACGTGAGAACCACCGCCCCCGCGGGGATCGCCATTCCGTACCGGGTAGGTATAGCAAGAACTCGGTGAGAGAGCTCTTGCGCTTCATCGGTCGGGATGTCTTCGAGGAAACTGCCCGAGTCCCATTGGGAGACGTCCACCATTACAACCCAACGGCCGTCCACAACGTCGCTGGATGGAAGCTGCTGTGAGGACGGGGCAATGAAGCTGAGCTCGCCTTGGACGGAACGGCCCACCATCGCTCGTTCGATGCGCTCCCGTTCTGAATGAACAACTGGATCCCTGTGCTCTGATATGACGATCCGCGCGAGATCCGTCCAACTCTGTTTGGCGAACCTCCTGCCACTTCGAAGTACGTCGGGATGCTCGGCCAGTACGATGAGCAAGTCGGCAACCGAAGCCACAAACTCGGCCATGTCTGGAGGAAGAGGGTCTCCGATGTCCGCGAGAACCGGGCTCCCCCCCAGCAAGGCTCGCTCGAGTTCACGCAGACCCCGTCGTAGCTGCGCAGCGATACCCCGGAGGCGATGGGGCGGCGGCGCCGGAGGCTCGGCAACAAGTTGGCCGAGGGCCGCCGACAACATCTGCAAAGCCTCGCTGGCAGGATCTTGCCTACGGCGGTCCTGCTCTGAGGGAACGGGCCCGAGAGCCTCCGACAGTGGAGCCGACGGTAGCGCCGCGGCCTTCTTTCGAAAGTGATCGATATTCGCCGCCCAGCGCGCCCGGCCGTTGTCTCTTGGGTCAAGGAGCCTCTGCGCTGCGCCCTCGAGAACATGGCGGGCATCGGCGAAAGCCTCGGCTTGATCTCGTAGCCGATCGGTCCAGTACTTCGTAGCCGTGAGCTCGTCCGCCCCGTTCATCAGCTCCGACATTTCTGTCGTCTCGGGTGCACGAGGAAGGTTCTCCCTCGGCAGACGCTTATAGGCGGTTTCGTTTCCTTGCTGCGTGTAGCGCTCGCCGTCAGCTCCGAGCGTGATTATCTCGGCGACGCTCGCGTCGGGACAGACGTCTAACGCGATCCTTGCCATGTCGACCGCTTGGCCATGTGGGTCTGAGTCTGGTGCCGGAAGAGTTAAGACCGTGAGGGACACAACGCGACCGTCACCCGCATCCTCAGTGACGCTGCAGTCGCGCACGACGATCTCCTCTGCACGAAGAGTTCGAAGCCTTGCTGAGACGTCCCCGAGCCACGCCTCAACCATCTCCGCCGGGGCACCATTAGCGATGAGTGTGGCACCGAGCCTTGCTTTGGAGCGCATGGGAGCGCCGGAGTGAGCCGCGCAAATGGCCGCAGCGCGGTCCTCTCGCAGGTGGAAAGTTGTTCCTTCACACGTCTCCAGTAGCCTCGCTGCTTCGTTTGCTTCTTCTCCAACGACCAGCTCCACAATGCGATCGATACCAGTCGCTTCGACGGCGCGCTTTCGGAAGTCGGGCGGGTTGGGCAGCGCGTCGGCCATTCGGTAGAAGACGGGGTCGATCTGTGCCCCGGTGGCTGCCAGTAGGTCGATATTTCGAAACCGTTTCGCCGCAAGCACTCGCAATAGGTCAACGATGCCCATCTTTGGAGGCCCGAAGCTTCGAATGACCCCATAGCATTCCCTTGCGTGCCGTAAAGCATCGGCGTGAGCGAAACCTTGGAACAGGTCAGCTACCTGCGCGCCCGAAGCGTCCGTGCTTAAGGCAAGCGATGCAACGGATTCTGTAAGGGGTTCAAGGTCGTAGTCCGTAATGCGCGCGGCCCTTGAAGCAACATGGGGACGGTCATCGGGCTGCATATGGGTAAGAAGGCGCGCCCATGTCGCTACCGCTGTGGGGGGTGGGGTTTTGTGGAGGTGCTGCGTTACGACATCGGAACGAAGCTCGTGTAGACCGCGCCAGGTCTCCCCATCCTCTGTAAGGACAAAATGCTCGTTACTCAGCCGCTTCAGCGCCGACGGAAGTTCTCGATTATCGGGGACAAGCTCCGGCAAGGCATCGGCAACCAGGCCCGTTCCCAGGACGTGCGCCGCGCATATGCACCTCAGTGCCTCGCGCTCGGTCGTCCTTTCAGCTTCCAGAAGCGCGTGGATCTGTTCGCCCACGACCAATTCCAATCGATTACCGGTGACCATCAATGTCAGGAACTCCATGAGTAGGCCCCCCGATCGCGCGAATGCCTCATCTACGCTGAGCCGGGTCGCGACGCCGCGCGACCTCAGGACCTTTGCGATGGCGCTCGCCAAGGGACGATCGAGGAAGGGCCGGACTATTACTGCTCTCCCTGCTGCTAGCAAAGGCTGAAAGTCCTCCTCGCGCGCCGCCCCCAGGAGCTTGACTCCTGGACGCTCGACGAGGGCGGTCGCTAGCGCTTCCCAGGCCGACGTGGCAGGTCGTCCGAGATCGTCAGCGCAGAGCAAAACAGGAGCAATCTCCGATGGAGCAAGTGCATCGACATAATCAAGGATGTCGTTGACCTCATCCGGCCGCACAGACCACAACCGAAACGGTCGCAGATAACCGGATAGTGAATATGCACTGCGCCACACAAGCGCCGACTTTCCGGCTCCAGACGCTCCTACTACCAGAACGAAGTCCTTCTCTTCTAGTCCATGGATGATCTGTTCGAGGTGAGTTGGCCGTGGGACGTCAAGATGGGCCGAGATATGACCGGGACGAACATCGACGCCGGCGAGAAAGTCTTCCGTGGAAATGCTGATCCTGGGACGAAGATCCAGGGGGACGACGATCCTTTCAAGCTCCGCCTTCATTAGAGCAGTCGCATCTGCGACACGAACGACATCGTTCACCAGGGTGACGAGGTCATCAACTGTGCGCTTGGCCGGAGCGGTTGGCAACGTGGATCTTTGAGCCGCGGCCATTTCGGTTAGATCCTCTGAGAGCTTCGCCACTACTAACGAGGCCACGGCGGGAACGATGTCGAAAGCCTCCGCTAGTCCGACGGTGGTAAGACCTCCCACGTCGAAGGGGACCCTGACCAGGTGTGTGCGGGCCAGTACCTCTTCGACCTCCCCGGGCCTCAAATCCGGGAGCACTCCCTTAAGCTCCTCCAGCGTGGTGGACTCGATCGTGTCCACAACGCTCGTTTCCCAACCGGTTTCCCCCAATCCGCTCCCAAAGCGTCCATTGGTCACCAGAGCCAGCCGGGAATCCACACTCGTTCCCGCCGCCTCGAGCGCGTGCACTAAGAAGTCGGCGAAATCAGCGAGGCCGAACGCGGCCCCCGTTTCGACGCGCTCCTTGCTTTGAACGTACAGGCGGGAGGCCTCCCAGGAAGCCGCATCCAGAGCGCAATCGACGTCCTCCAAACCCTCGGGGACCACTGACACGATGGGCAACGCTCCGGCGCGGCCGGCCACGAGCAGGTGGGCGGTCACCGCAATCTGGTACGTGACACCGGCGAGGTTGCGAGCGCCCGCCCGGCGTTTCTCCCAGAGCGTTTCGAGATCGACCCCTATCCGGGCACGACGAGGGGCTGGCGATCGACCCTTTGACCGTCTCTGTCGCTTCTTCTTGCTCTTTTTGCTCACTAACTCATTGTGACGGAACGAACCGGTACTCCGGGCTCTTAGCGGGCACACACCATAAGATCGGCCGCCACGGCCACGGGATCCCCGAAGATCTCTCCCCAGGCCGAGAAGGTCTTGTTGGAGCTCACGATCAGTGAGCGACGCTCGTAACGGGAGATGAGGGAGAAGAACAGCGCGGCGGCCTCGGGGTCGAAGTGAATCTAGCCCACCTCGTCCACGATGAGCAGTGGGATCCGGCCCAGCCGCTCGAGCTCCGCCTCCAGCCTGCCGGCACGCTTGGCCGCCCCCAGCTGCAGGACCCACTCGTGGGCGGTGGCGAACGCCACCCGGTAGCCCCGTCGGGCGGCCTGAACCCCGAGAGCCTCCCAGAGAGGATCATCGAGTCGTCGCACCCCTCACCCTTCTCCGCCAGCAAGGGGTTCTTCGGGAGCAGACCGTTCAGCCGAGCGAACGAGTTGCTCAATGCGACAGGTCGCGGAGGCATCGTTTGGAGTTTGACGGAATAATGTGGGCCGACCAATCAAGCAGGACAAGCAGCCCAGTCCTCCGATCAGCCTTCCGATAGACGAAGAGGGCCAGATTGCGCCTGCTGCATAAGAAGTGGTACGGGTGGGGCCTCATGGTTGGGCGGGGTGACCCGATCGGACTGTGCTTTGACGGCGACCTTCGCGTCACTGCTCGGCGTCACGCGGCTGGCAGCACCACAGCTCGAGGTCCATCAGGATTCATCTAATCCGCGACGTGCCAGGTCAAGCGCGGAGTGTTGGGGCGGGCAATCCGGGCAGCGCTTGCTCGATGGACTTCCCTCTCCTGAGACGGCCGAACCGCAGCGGCTTGGCGCCGTCCGTGAGGAGCAGGACCCCTTCCCCTCCCCCCGGTCGCCAAAGCCCCTGGACGTCTACCCGTCGATATTCGGCCACCAGTCGAGGCGGACGGCCTGGGATCAGAACGAGGTAGGCCAGAAGACCAGCAAGGACGCCGGTGAAGAACATCCATCCCGGGAAGCGGGTGTAACCCGCCCTGGCCTGGAAGACCAGGAGGCGCCGATCCGTCACCACTACCCAGCCTTGGTGATGCACCGGGAACCCGCGCTTTCGGAAGTAGCACCCACTACTTGCCAAGACGGACTCTCCAGGCTGCAGGGATTGCCGAACTATCTCCTCTCGGAACTTGGGGCTTGCAGCCTTCCAAGCCGGAACCAGCCGTCCGAAACCCGCACTCGCCTGGCCGCTCCCGGCCGCCCACGTCTGCTGCATCTTTTGGACCTCCCGATTGGAGCCGCTCGTATGGGCATCGGCAGGCCCTGCTGACGCCTGAAGCCGATCGCTTGTCCGGCGGCCTGGAAGCTGAAGGTCGGAACCTGGAGAGCCCGTCGGGGGCCCGCCGGCGTCGGGGGGCGCTTCCTGAACCCCGCCCTGGAGCGGGACGTCCGGGCAGTCCTGGAGAAGGCGGCCTCCCCGCTGTGGGAGCTGCCTGGTCCGTGTGGCAGTAGCCTCTCCCCGCCGGGAGAGCGCCCGGGGCCGCATCCACGCCCTCGCCGGCGGGTTCGGTGTCTTCGAGGGACGTAATGGCTTCCGCCGCCGCCGGACCATGTGGGGGCGGGCCCGGCTCCTCTAGCTCTGGGAGTGCCAGCACGCTGTGATGCCGGGGGTTGGCATGGGGAGAAGTCGGAGAACGCCGTGAGGAAGCGCGTCTTGTCTTGATTGAGTCCAGCTCCAACATCAAGAGAGCTCGACCTCGTAAGGAACCATGCATTCTCCACCGAGGCTGAGGTGTTCTGGAACTTCCTCTCCGGATGCAACGTCGTACGAGAACTGTCCCCGGGGCAAATGAAACTCCTGCCCGGCCTTGAGTACCCCGCTTTGATAGACGCCCTTGATCTCTGCCCGGTCCTGAAGAAGAGCAATGTCCGTTAAGGGATCTGAGTTAAGGACCAGGAAATCTGCCAGCTTCCCCTGCTCCAGCGAGCCAATACTCTTGGAGATACCCGCTGCCTTAGCGCCATTGAGGGTTGCCGCGCAGATCGCTTGCATCGGGCTGAAACCGTACTTCACCATCAACTCGAGTTCAGAAGCGATACCAGCCTGCGGGTTGAACGCATGCCCAGAGTCGCTTCCTACGGTCATAGATATTCCATTGTCCGCAGCCATCTTGAAGCTCTCGATGTGTGACTTAAGAGCCGCGCGAAGATTCTCGACAACCCAGTCGGGAAAACCTACTTCGGATCCTTTGTGGACATAGAAGTAGAGCACCGAGATCGTTGGAGTCATGATGGTACCCCGCTCCTTCATCAGGCCGACGCCCTCTTCATCGAGGAAGGAGCCATGCTCAATCGTCGTAACGCCAGCCCGCACTCCATTCTTGATGCTCTCAGTGCCCATAGCATGGCACGCGACGCGAACGCCGTTGCGGTGCGCTTCGTGCACGGCGGCGCGCATCTCCTCTTCTGTCATGGTCTGCTTGTCCGAGCCTGCGTATAGGGTGATTCCCCCGCCGCTAGCCTCAACTTTGATGCACTTCGTTCCATACTTGATTTGCTCACGCACCGCCTTGAGCACATCATTGACCCCGTCAACGACGTATCCGAGCGCATGTTCGTTATTCACCCAATGCCCGTAGGCATCAGTGAGCCCTCCCGTTGAAGAAATGATTCGGCCGCCTGGAACCAGTCGGGGACCTCTTAGTACGCCCTCTTGAATGAGCTTACTCGTCGAGACCGAAACCAATCCTCGTGTACCCACCTCCCGGGCAGCCGTGAAACCTGATTCCAAAATTGTCTGAGCATTCTTGGCGTGGTACAGGGTGCTCTCTTCGATTGGACGACGAAGATCATAGTCTTCGTAACAGGAGACTTCTTCATAGACACCATGAAAGTGGCAGTCGATCATCCCCGGCATCACGAACTTGCCGCTGAGGTCTACTTCGTGGGCATCCGCCTCCTCCGGAAGATTGCGGCCGATAGAGACTATTCGACCGTCGCTATCGACAACGAAATCTTGTCCCTCTTCAGGATCGCGACCCGTTCCATCAATTATTGTCGCGTTCCGGAAAACCGTAGGCATTCAAATCCTCCTCCGTCTCCTGCTCCGATGCCCCCTGGTAAAGCGTGCCGCCCCGCCGTGCGATCAGCGCGAAAGGGTCCGTCCCGCTGCTACTCGGTCCCAGGTATCAGTCGTCACCCCCTCGGCCTTCAGTGACTGCTTCAAAATCTTCTCTGTTTCGGTCTTGGGCAGTTCCGGCACGAAGCGAACGTACCGAGGCACGGCAAAGTACGGGAGTTTGGGCTCCAAGTAGTCGATTACTGAGTCGGGGCTGAAATCCTCTCCGGCCACGATAGCGATCGCAACCTCCTCCTCACCCAATTCATCGACGATTCCGTAAGCAGCGCATTCGATGACTCCATCGTGCAGGAGAAGTGCTTGTTCAACTTCGTAGGAGGACACGTTCTCCCCACGCCGGCGAATCGCATCCTTTGCTCGGTCCACGAAGTAGAACCAGCCGTCGGCATCCTGCCGCATCAGGTCACCCGTGTGGAACCAGAAGTTCCTCCAAGCTCGAACGGTTGCATCGGGCATCCCCCAGTAACCAACGTTCGTGATCCACGGCATGGAGGGTCTGATTACCAATTCGCCGATATCGCCCCTCGACACCTCCTCGTCGTCCTCGTTGACCAGTCGGCAGTCAAACCCTCGAGTCGGGAGTCCGCACGACCCTGGGCGTGGCTCCTCGTCCGGGGGCGTCCACAGAAGAAGGCCCGCATCGGAAAGTCCGTAGGCCTCGATCGGGGTGATTCCGAACCGTTTCTGAAACACTTCGTAGATCTCCGGAGCTGCCGGTATGACTAGTGCTGTCCTGAGATTGTGTGTCCTCTCGTCCGGACTCTCGGGTTGCTTGAGCAACATTGCCGACATAGCTCCCAAGATGTTCGTTTCGGTTGCGCCGGAGTGAGAAACCTCCGACCAGAACCGACTGGCGCTGAACCTCTCTCCTACCACTAGAGGCGCGCGTGCAAGAAGGGCCGGAATAAGCGATGTATTCAAAGCATTCCCGTGAAACAGGGGCAGAGAGGTATAGAGGGCGTCATCCGATGTGTACCGCATGCTCTCAACGCAGACCTCGCCAACATGCATCGTGAAGTTGTGCGTCCAGATCACGCCCTTTGAGGGACCTGTCGTGCCTGACGTGTACATGACAGACGCGGAATCCCATGGCTGCATTTCCGGAACATCCGGCGAGCCATCGACCATCAAGTCGTCAAAGTCGACGAAGCGATCGATGCGTCGTGCTCCGCCGGGCTTCGCCCCCGACTCGTCCGAAAGGACGATCCCTTTGCTGAGCGGCTCCGGGCTGTTCCAAGCATCATCTATTCTTCCCCAAGAGGCCGCCTCGCAGATGGCCACCTTCGGCTCAACCAGCTCGAGCATGTGTGTCAGTACATTCCCGCGGAAGGCCGTGTTGAGCGGGACCGAGATCGCTCCCACAAGCTGAGTCGCAAACCAAGCGGTCACGAACTCGGGCCGGTTCCCAACCATGAGGGCAATGCGGTCGCCTTTCTCGATCCCCAACTCCTGAAGGCTCGCTGCAAAGCCCCGCACTTCCGTCCATAGCTCTTCTAGCGTCTTGGTCCCATAGTCGAGGAAACATAGCCACTCGAGGTCGGGTACCTCGCTCGCCGCCCGCTCTAGCTCCTTGTGAATCAGCCGTTGAGAGTCTCGAAGTGTCATTGGCTAGTCCACCCTCTCTCCAGCGGGCTCAAACCAAAAGTCGGTCACCCGCCCTGTGGCTTCCGGCGCAAACACCGCTCTCACCTTGGCCCCGACGTGAATTTCTGAAGGTAGTTCTCCACCATCCTCTAGACCGTCCATGTCCACGCCGCGCACATAGTTGGCGATGGATGAGCTCGCACCGTCCAACTGGACGAACGCCACGCAGTAGGGAACCGGCGGTGACCCTTTGAATTCTGCCGTGACCACCGTCGCACTCTCAATCTGCCCATAAGGGCCTACCTCCCGGAGATCCGATACCTCAACGAAGCAAAACTCGCAGTATGCCTTAGGGGGTACGGAAACCCGGCCGCATTCGCCGCAACGGCTCCCTAGAATGCGATGCTCTCGGAGAGCGGCGAAGAATGCTGCCGCAGCCTTCCCCATCGAGTACTTGTACTCAATGTGCCACTCGCCGGCCATCCTTGGGACATCCTTCTCCATCTGCTGCGCCCCCTAGATCACGTCGAGTTCAGAAGTCAGCACCGCCACGGTGAAGAACTGATGAATCCCACCCGTTGCCGTTGCAACGCCCACGCGCGCTCCATCCACCTGATGTTCACCCGCCCTCCCCATGACCTGAAGAGCAGCTTCCGCAAATCGGACCAAGCCAGTTGCGCCGATTGGATTGGCTGTCTGACAGCCTCCCGAGGGGCAAACTGGAATCTCACCGCCGAGTCCAGTGGCTTCCTCCTCTAGTAACCTCGTTCCCTCGCCACGAGGAACGAGTTGCAGCGCCTCGTAGGAGACGATCTCCATGTTTGAGAAGGGAGCGTACATTTCGATGACGTCCACCTGTTGGATAGCGTCCGTGATCCCCGCCTGCGCGTACGCCTCGGCTGCGGCCCAGTGAAGGGCCCTCTGTTCGCAGTAGTCCCAGCCTGCATCGTGGATGCGGTCACCTATCCGATAGACGTCCGCCGCCTCACCGCCTCCTATCACCCAAGCACGTGTTCGCATTTGTCGCGCCTTCTCGCCTGAGGTGATGATGACGGCTGCGGCCCCATCGGATCGCGGACATGCATGCAGTAGCCTCAGAGGCCAGGCGAGCATCCGGGATTTCATCACGTCCGCCTCCGACACCTCCAGTTGCAAGTGTGCGAAGGGATTCCGGCGCGCGTTCTCGAAGTTCTTCACCGCCACGGCCGCCAAATGGTCCTCCGTAACTCCGAATAGCTGCATCTGGCGGCTAGCTTGAAGGGCGACACTGGTGATCACATTCAGTTGGATGTCGCGCTCGAATATGGGATCGAAGATGGTGGTGAAGATCTGCTGTGCATCCTCCGCCTCGGTCGTGCGCTGCACACCCACAACCAGGACGGTCTCGAAGGTTCTCCCCGCAACGAGCTTCGCACCGGCAAGCGCTGCAGATCCCCCTGTGGCCCCGCCGGTGTGAACTCGCAACACCGGCTTGTTCACGCCTCCAAATGCATCAGCGCACCAGCGTTGTGGTTCGTGGACGCCCTCGAAGACCTCAGGGGCCGAGGCAAACACGACCGCATCAATGTCAGACAAGTCAATCGCCCCGTCAGCAAATGCCCTGGAGGCAACCTCGAAAATCAGCTCCGGAGTGCTGACCTCAACTCGTGCGGAGGCATACTTCGTTTGACCAACACCTATGACAGCAGGAGGAAGCAAGGATCACCCACCCCCCACAACCGCAGCGTAGGCCGATTGACCCGCAAGACCGGTCGCTCCCAACGCCAGGCTAGTCCCCGTTTCAAGACGGGCGGCCCTGGACACCGCGAAGAGTCCCGCTGCGTATCCCATGTGTACCGTGGGCTCTCCGGTCACCGAAACCGTTTCAGGAAGCCCGAGCGCGTCGCGCAGCCGCGAGAAGTCCTCATCCGTCAGTTGATAGGAAAAAACCGTCGCCAGATCGCCGGGGGCCACCGAGGCGTCGCGGCAGGCCGCCTCGGACGCCGCTTTGATGCGGGTCACGGAATCTTCATTTCCATCCAAGTATCTGCCTGTAGACGTGGCGAGTCCCCGGATTTCTGTCCCTCCGTCCCGTCCTCGGGATGCGACCAGGGAAACCGCTCCATCCACGGGCCGAACTGATCGCTTCGATGTGGTAGTCACACGGCCCTGCCTTCGGGACCGCTTCAACCCCCGGACAATTTCGTCGGAGAGCAGGACGTCCCTTCTGAATATGGGCTCAACACCGGTGCGCTCGATTGCTTCCGGATCAGCGTCGCTCAGCTTGCTCCAAGCCGCGACGATGACCGGCTCCGCGTTCGTTGCTCGGAGAAATGACCGAGCCAGAAGCAGGGCGCCTATGCCATCCTCGCAGACACGGATCTCGGGCTTCGCGAAGGACCCTGCGGCCGCACTCAGGGTCATCGTGGAGATGCCCCTGCCGTCCAATAGGTCCGACGCTGCCAGAAAGATGCCGCCGACGGAGTTGAGGTTGAGTTCGGCGTCTCGTAAAGCGAGTTGGGTCGCCTCAAAGATCAACTCGTCTAGTGGCTCGTCGAGTGGCCCGACGAAGCCAACCGCCCCTATGCCTTCGATCCGCACACCTACTCCAAACGAGTCACTCTCGACCGGATATCGATGGCATCTCCATCTCCCGCGCCCTGGTTCCCGCGTAACCAGCGGTCAGGTCGGCCTCTCCATAACCGAGGGCGCGAAGACCCAATGCTGCGAACGCGTGGGCGATCTCGTCGGCGGTGCTGGGTCCTTCCGGGTCAAACCACTGCGCGGCCCAGTTCGCCATCCCCAAGAGGCCGAAGGTCACGACCTTAGGATCGTCGGGTAAACCTTGCTCTACCAGGCACTCTCCGACGATCCCGCGAATCAGCCGCTCGTAGGTGCGGCGCCCCTCGAGGTACTTGTCCCTGCGGTCGACGTCCCGAATGTCGTCGTCCAGTCGCTGCATGTAGACAGCGACGCTCTCCTTCTCGACGCAGGCCTGCAGGGCCGTCGCGTGCAACGCCGAGTAGAGTTTCTCTCCGGGCGCGAGGCTGCCATCCTGAGAGATCCTCCTCAAGGCTTCGAAGGATGGCTCCAGGCCCTGTTCCAGGATGTCGAGCAAGAGATGCTCCTTACTCTCGATATAGTGGTACAAGCTGGCTTTGTGTATTCCGACAAGATCGGCGATCTCATTGAGGGTCGCACCTCGGTAGCCACGATGTCGGAAGACCGTGGCCCCTGCCCGTCTGATGGAGTCGATCGTTACTCGTGGGCCTACGTCTTCCGCTGCCACACCTGTTCTTCTCCCCACCGCCATCTCCTTACTTTTCGCCTTCTGGGGGACCACTCGACGCATGACACAAGTCAAGAATCGCCCGTTCACTGACCTCACCGTCCCGGAGCCTCCCGACAACCAAGCCGTCTCGGAGGACGACGACCCGATTGCAGGTTGCGGCCAGTTGCTCGTGATCTGATGAGGCGATGAGCGCCGCCGAACCTCCACGGACCCGTTCCCGAATGATCTCGAGAATCTCTCGTCGGGCCCCCACATCGACGCCCTGAGTCGGCTCATCGAGCAAGAGGATCCTCGGGCGTCCCTGCATCCATTTCGCCACAACGATCTTCTGTTGGTTTCCACCAGAGAAGCTGTAGGCCTCCCGTGTTGGATCCGACGGAGCCACGAGATGGCGCCGCATCAATGCCGCGGCCTCATTTCTCTCCTCCCCGAGCCGAATGAGACCGCCTCGGAAGTAGTCCCTTAGCACTGGAAGGGTGATGTTTTCACCAGCGCTGGCGGCTAGCCACAGTCCGTCCGTTTGCCGGTTTGAAGGCACGAGCACCACTCCGGCATCTGCTGCAGAGCCAGGGCCGCCCTCAAGCCGCCCCCAGCCCCGCACGACGACTGAGCCTGCACGAGACGGGCGGACCCCCGTCACCAGATACGGAATCTCCTGGTGCCCAGCTCCCGTCACTCCGGTCACCCCCACGATCTCCCCAGACCTCAATTCAAGGGAGAAATCGCGAACGACTTCTCCTTCCATTCCTCGAATCGAGAGCTCCACTTCGCCCGGCCGCCAGTCTGGTGGTGGGGGATAGAAGTCGAGCATCTTCCTGCCGAGCATGAGGCCGATGAGTTCGGACTCGCTCAGCCTACTCACGTCCATCGAGCCCACGACCTCGCCATCGCGAAGCACGGTTGCCTTGTGGCAGGTACTGAGGACTTCATGCAGGTAATGACTGATAAAGATGACGCTGTCGCCGCGGCTGGCCACTTGACGCATCAGGTCGAGCACCCGCTGAGCCTCGTCGGTCGCCAAGTAGGTGGTGGGCTCATCGAGCACGAAGAGGGAGCTGGCGCTGTGTTCGGCGAGCACCCGAGCGGCGCGCGCGACGGCTACGAAAGCCCGTTCCGCGGGGCTGAGGGTCCCCACAGGAGCTCCGAGCGGCAGTTCCACGCCCAAGCGCTCAAGTGAGGCTGCTGCTGCCCGTCGCTCAGTCTTCCACCGGACCGGCCGCAGACCCCGCGTCCCATAGGATGTCGAGACGCCGAGGTTCTCGAGCACCGACATCTCAGGTACGAGCCCGAGATCCTGATGGATCACCGCTATGCCATGGCGCTGTGGAGACCGAACCGGCAGTGCTACATCCTCGCCCCAGCAACGGATTCTGGCTCCGCGTTCCGGTGAATGCACGCCCGCCAGAATCTTCACGAGCGTGCTCTTCCCCGAACCGTTCTCGCCGACGAGGCCGTGGATCTCCCCGCGGCCCACCCTCAAAGACGCGCGGGACAGCGCCGTCTCGCCTCCGAACCGCTTCGATACCTTCCTTACCTCCAGAGCCAGACTGCCCGGGAGCGGAGCCGTCCCGCCAGAGTTGCGCGTCAAGCCATGAATGTCGGGCGGCATCTTCGAAGTCATCTATCCCGCGCGACCAGGCGCGCCAAGGTCACCGCCGTCACTAGAGCACCGCCGTTGAACACGCTGGAGACCCAGGGCTCGGCTCCAATGAGTTGAAGGCCTGTGATGCCGACGGCGATCAGATAGAGCGCCACCAGCGTTCCAACGGCATTGAATCGGCCGACGTGAATCGTCGTCGCCCCGAGAAACGCAGCCGCAAAGGGCTGCAGCAGGAACTGCGGACCGATGCTCGGGTCCATCGCGCCGAGTTGTCCGGCCAATAGGAAGCCGGTGAAGCCGGCCATCGACGATGACACCATGAACGTGAGAAAACGGATTCGGCCTACCGGCAGCCCCGCGAGACGAGCCGCATCGGGATTGCCCCCCACGAAAAGCATGTGACGCCCGACCGGCGTTCGCTCGTACACGTACCATAGCAAAGCGATGAAGGCCCATCCGATCAGCGTCAACGTGGTGATCCCAAAGACCTGAGTACGAGCGACCGCGCGGATGTCGGCAGGCACACCCGCCACGACAGCGTTCCCCGTCACTCCGAAGGTAAAGCCGCCCAGCGCGGTGAGCATCCCTAGGGTCACGATGAGTGAGCCGACGCCTACCTTCACGACAAGGAAGCCGTTCACGGCCCCGACGGCCACCCCCACGGCAATGGACAGCCCGAGGACCGCCGGCAGCGGCAGACCGTTCGTGGACGTCACCGTGGCCACGGCCCCAGAAAACACCATGGTGTTGGCGATCGAAAGATCGAAATCCCCCGTGCGCAATACAAGTGTCGCCGTCCCCGCTAGGAGCATCAGGATCGCATAGGAGTTGACGATGGTCTGGAAATTGCCAAGCGTGGCAAATCTATCGGGAAGCCACGCCGAGAAGACCACCACCATGAGGAGAAGAAACATCAACACGCCATAGCGGGCGGCGAGCGTACGAAGACCGTTAACTGGACTCGTCCGCTCGTCCTCCTGGGTGGTCACGTCGGCCCTTTTCCCTCTATCTGAGACCTCGCCGCCGCGATCCTGAAGGTTCTTCATTCGAGGCTCCTCGAAGAGGACCGGTCCCGACGCGATTCGTCACACGCCCCATGCCCCCTTGAACTGCTCCTCGTAGCCCACGAAGTTGGGGAACTCGTCGCCTTCCTCGCCGATGTTGGTCTGATCGAACAGCTGAACCGGAACAGTCCACTCTGCGGGTTCCATCTCGAGAATCACTCGAGCCAACTGGTCGACCAGGGCCCAGCCCATCCACTCGTTCGGAGGGAACGCGACATCTAGCGCCTGCTCGCCTGAGCGAACGAGATCGAGGTGCGCGGGGACACCATCGTGGCTCAGCACCTTCCCCTCAAAACCGGCCTGCTGAGCTGCGGGAATCAGGAACGTGGCCGCCGCATCGAACACAGGCACGAGGTAGTCGATGTCGGGATCCCGCCGAAGGATATTCGGCGTCCTTGTCTCCATCTCGCCAGCGATATTGGCCAGGTCGATGCGCTCGACGTAAAGCGTGCAATCGGCGCACTCCTGGGGGAGGTATTCCTCGAAGCTCTGCATCATGTTCGACTGGACGCCGATGACCTCCGCGCCGAACACGGCCACCGTCGCATCGCACCCCGAATCCGCCATGATCCAGTCCGAGATTAGACTGCCGCTGGCGAAGAAGTCGGGAGTGACCTGCGCATCGACGCGCGGGTCGAGCTCGTCCTGAGGGACGGGGCTTCCGTTGAAGATCTCAACGACAGCCATCCCATCCTCGATCCCCTGCTCGAGCGGCTCCGAGACAAGGTCGGGCTGAACGCTCAGAAGGACGATGCCGTCATATTCTTCGTTGACCGCCTGACGGACGCCCTGGTTCCATGTGGCGACCTGCCCCTCCCCGTTGAAGACCTCCGCTTCCATACCCAGTGCCGCGGCGGCCTCCTCGAATCCGTTGCCCATCAGTTCGGACAACTCCACGATCTGCGACGTCAGCAGGAAGATCTTCTTGCCTTGGAGCTGGTCGACATCCAGGGGAGTCGGCGGCAGCTTGAGCTCGATCGGCTCCCGCGCGGCGTCGACGGCCGCCTGAGCCTCTTCGACACACGCTGATTGCTCCGTGGTGCCGTCCCCGTTGGTCGTGCCGTCGCCTCCCGCGGCGGGCTCGCCATCGTCGCCGCAACTGGCGGCCACGAGGAGGGTGATCGCGAACAGCACCGCCATCCGACGATTCATGAAATCCTCCTTTCGTGTCTCACCGAACCCATCGCCTCAGCGCCTTCGCACACGCACGCTCATGTGCCTCACCGTCCTCTCGCCTGCACCGGCTGTCGCTCCGCCCGACTGTTCCTCGGCGCCCCTGAAGGACTGCCTCCTGTTTGGATGATCAGATTGCCGAAGCGGTCCACCTTGGCGGTCGCCGCAGGGGGGAGCACCATTGTCGAAGAGGCTTCCTGGACGATTGCGGGACCTTGGATCTGGTTGCCCGGCTCCAACCGTTCCCGTTGGTAGACATCCGTCTCGGCTACTCCCGCCTCGAATCGAACCGCGCGGCTGCCGACGCGAGCTTTGGACGGATCCTCGTCCCCTTCGGGTTGGGCCTCGAGAGCAGGGTGATCAACCTTCGCCCTACCGAAGACTCGAGCGTGGACGACCTGCAGCTCCTGATCTCGGTCGGCATGGCCGTACTCGCGCTCGTGCTCCCGGTGGAACGTCTCCACGGCTCTGGCCATCACCTCGTCGGTCACGACCGGGCCCTCGCGAGCAGGCGTGTCGAGCGGGACCGAGATAGCACCTTCCTCGCTGAGTCGGATCGACTCATCCGCCCCCACGTCGATCCGGGACTCGAGTTCGCTGAGGCCGACCGGCAGTGAGTACGTCTGCCCGTAGTACTGCATGTCGAGGAAGTACTCGAACGTGACGTCGACGAGCCGTATCCCTTGCCGGACGAAGGCTTCTTCGATGTGGCTCCGCAAATCCGCCAGAACTTTCCCCAGTTCCTCGTTGTCGACGGCGCGCAGTCGCCGCAGGATGGTCCAGCTTCGATCCTGCACCATGTCCACGGTGAGCATCCCCCAGGCGGAAAGAACCCCCGGGGCCACCGGAACGATCGCGGTCGAGATGCCGAGCTCTCTGGCCAGTTGCACGACGTGCAAGGGCCCGCCTCCGCCAAAGGCGACGAGCGCGAACTCACGCGGGTCGTAGCCTCTCTCGAGGGTCAGAAAGCGGACCGCCTGCAGCATGGCGCTGTCGAGAATCCGAAGCATGCCCGCGGCGGCCTCTTCCACTCCGAGCCCGAGAGGTGTGGCCACATCGTTCTGGATCGCCCGCGACGCAAGCTCCGGACGGAGTTCGAAGTCCGTGGCCGCTCCCAGCCCGTCGGCAGAGAGATGCCCGAGCACGACGTGCGCGTCCGTCGCCGTGGGCCTGGTTCCACCTCGCCCATAGCAGGCAGGCCCCGGATCGGCACCGGCGCTCTCCGGGCCCATGTGCAACACATCCCCCGCGTCAATGGACGCGAGAGAGCCTCCGCCGGCTCCAATCGAAACCACATCGACGCTTGGCATGAGCAGCGGGACGCCCCACTCGATGCGTAGCGGACTCGTCCAGCGAGGACGACCATCCACGACGACCGATACGTCCGCCGAGGTCCCACCGATATCGATCCCTACGATCTGGTCATGCCCTGTCAGCTCCGCGATACTCTCAAGAGCCATCGCGCCCGCCGCAGGGCCGGAACGGGCGAGCTTGACCGGCAGAGCACCGGCCTCCTCGATCGTGCAGGTGCCGCCGTTGCTCTGCATGATGGCGACGTCGGTGACGAGGCCGGCCTCACGGATTCGCGAACTGAGGTCCCGCATGTAGCGGTCGACCTTGGGACCGATCAGCGCGTTTGCGGCAACCGTGCTTCCCCGCTCGAACTCCCGGAATTCCTGCGAGCATTCCGAGGAGATGGTGACGAACGCGTCCGGCATCGCCTCACGCACCTTCGCGCGGACACGCTCTTCGTGCACCGGGTGTTGATACGCGTGGAGGAAGCAGATCGCGACGGACTCGATGTCTCGCGCGCGGAGCGTCTCGATGACGTCGTCCACCTGCTTCTCGTCCAGGGGTACGGCGATCTCGCCATCCCAGTACAGGCGCTCTCGGATCTCCATGCGATGACGGCGTGGGATCAACGGAAGGGGAGGAACCCAGTGTGCTGAGAAGAGTTCTTGACGATTGGCTCGGCGAATCTCAAGGGTGTCCCTGAAACCTTCGGTCACCAAGAAGGCAGTGCGGGCGCCTCTCCGCTCGATGAGGGCGTTCGTCGCGAGGGTGGTGCCGTGCGTCACGTCCGACACGTCAGCAAGGTCAACGTGGAGCTTGGAGATCCCATTCAGGATCGCCGTCGAAGGATCCTCCGGCGTCGTCGGCACCTTGAGCGTCGCGATGTCGCCCGATTCGACGTTGTACAGAACGAAGTCAGTGAACGTGCCCCCCACATCAATCCCAATTCGATAGCGGCCGCCGCTCACTGGGGCACCACCTCCTCGGCCAGTTCCCTCATTTGGGCCCGGAGTTCCCGTGTGGCGGGCCCATCGACCTCGAAGGCCAGGGTTCGACGATCGATCTCCCGGATGACGACTCCGTAGTTGGATCTGGCCGCCTCGACCGAGACAAACCCGTCGATGACATCTTCTAGAACCAGTTCCGGCTCTCGCTGCAGGGGATCGCCGTAGCCTCCCCCTCCGGCCGACCAGAACGACAACACCTCTCCCTTCTTCACCGGTTCGTTCACGGCGAAGATCCCGATGTTTCGTTCGCCTTCCGCGTCAGGATTCAGCACTAGGCGGGCCCGTCCTCCGGTCTTTCCTCCGAACACGCCCGGGGGCCCGAATCGCTCACGGTTCCCGATACACGAGACCGTGGCGTCCTGATACGGGAAGGAGATGAGCTGGTCGCACCCCACCCCACCGCGTCTCATGCCTGGACCTCCTGAATCATCGAGAAACATGTAGCGCTCCCAGAGGACTGGGTAACGACGCTCCTGCAGCTCGCAGGGAATGTTTTGGGTGCTCGCCGTGTACGACGAACCCACGACGGAGGCTCCATCCCTGAGCTTGGTCCCCCCGAGTCCGCCAAACCCCCACGAGTAGTTGATGAACTCCTCTCCGAAGCCGGGTCGCGAATCGTGGCCGGCGAAGACGGCGTTCAAGATGCTGAACGGAGTGGCAGCGCCTCGCTCCGGCAGAGCGTGGCTGAGGGCGCGGGTCACGCAGCCGATGACACACTCCATCGACGTCGCCCCAAGGCCGGAGACGGCGCTGGGCGGCTGGGCCCACAGGAGCGAACCCTTAGTCACCAGCAGGTCCACCGGCCTCATCACGCCGGCGTTCATCGGCATGGGGGGCATCACCGAAGCAAGCGAGATGAAGACGGCTGACGTGGTAGCGCTAAGGGTGCAGTTGATGCCCGACCGCGCGGCTTCATCCGATTCTCTGAAGTCCAGGATTGCTTGGTCCCCGGTGATCGTCAGCTCGAGCCGTATGACTTTCGGCTCTCCCGTTGCGAGATCTTGATCCACCCGATCCTCGGCTCGGTACGTTCCGTCGGGAATCTCAGAGAGATATGCCCTGATCAGACGCTCCGAGTGGTCCTGCGTTTCCGACATCGTGTGTGTCAGGGTCTGCAGGCCGTGCCGGTTGATGATGGCGTGGATTCGCGACTCACCCGTGGAGAGTGCCGAGACTTGAGCGTTGAAATCCCCCAGCCGTTCCCATGACGAGCGCATATTGGCGAGCAACACGCGCATCACGTCCTGATTGAGCTCTCCCCTCTTGTAGATCGTGATTGTCGGAACGCGGATTCCCTCTTCGAAGAATGTCTGCGCCCAGCAATTCAGGGAGCCGGGGGCCACTCCTCCCACATCTGACCAGTGCGCCGACGAGGCAACAAAGGCAACCAGATCCCCGGAATGGAAGATTGGCTTGACGAGGTGAACGTCGTTGCAGTGGGTCGAGGCAACGTATGGATCGTTGACCATGTACACGTCGCCTTCCTCCATGTTCTCGATGCCGATGCTGTCGATCACTTCCGGAACGGTGAGTTGCGTCACGCCTACGAGACCCGGGATGTCGAACTCGCCTTGGGAAACGAGTCGACCGGCCTGATCGTAGACGGTGCCGGCAAAGTCCCGCCCCTCATTGACGGGGGTCGAATATGCGGACTTCGCCACGACCAAGGCCATCTCGTTGCTGGTGGCGATGAGGGCGCGGCGTACGACCTCGAACGTGATCGGATCGACCTGCCGAGGCTTCTCCACTTGCGACACCGACATGCTAGGCCTCTCTCTGGGTGTGTGATTCCTTCGAGCGGATGTCTTGATTGGCATCATCAAACTGACCGGATTTCATGCCGACAAGAATCTCGATCGCTCCTGCGAAGTCATCGCGGTCCACAGCGACGGGATTGGTCGGCAGCGTGAAATCGTCCGCCAAATCAGACACCAGGTGGCGGATGTCTGCCGGTAGCGAAGCGAGCGAAGACGGTAACACAAGCGATTCGAGCCAGTGATCCATCGCTCGCATGACCGCCGCCTTCTCCGCCGGCAGACTCAGGGCTTCGGAGACGATCCGCAACGCTCTCGAATCCTCGAGGTTTACCGCCATCCCCGGCAGAAGCGCCGCCGCGTTCGAGACGCCGTGGCTCATGCCGAACCGAACCCCCAGGACATGGCCCAGCGCGTGCACCAAGCCGACGCCGACGTCGCGGAGCGCGAAGCCGGCCTGGATCCCGGCTCGAACCATCGCCTCAAGGAGTTCGTCGCGCCCGCCCCACCACTTGGGAAGGCTCTGCCAGAACGTGGCTGCAGCGGCTCGACTGAGGGCATCGGAGATGGGGTTGGCGGCACGAGAGTAGGCGCACTCGACGGCGTGTACGAATCCGTTCACTCCGCTATCGCGTAGCACCGCTCGGGGGACGTCTCTGAAGGCGGAAAGCACGTAGACGGCGGTCTCAACCGCGAACCAGGGGCCCCGAAGAATGGCCTTGGCCGGCCCGACCGATACGCCGACCACCTTGGTGTTCTCCGCGGCCGCGAAGGTCGTCGGGATGGCGAGTACCGGAATCTGGGATTCGGACGGCCTCGCCGGAGCCTCGATGTCGAGTTCGCCGTGCAGCCCGTACGCACCCCCGATCTTGGCGGCGTCGATCACGCTCCCGCCCCCGAGCGCCACAAGGAGATCTGGCCGCAACTCCCGTATGTGAGCTAGGAGCGCATGCACGTCTTCCAGAGGTGTGTGGCTCCGGACCGACGGCCCGACCGCGAGCCGGTCTCCCCAGAGAGTCCGTAGGTCACGCGCCGTCGGGGAGGCCTTCGACCGAGCGCTGCAGACCAGGAGTGCCTTTTGGCTCTGTCCGTCGATCGCGGCCGCGAGTTCTCCTCCGAATCGAATCTCTGGGCCGACGGCCTTCAACGCTCCCCCGATTCGCCCCGCGGCCCCCATTAGGTACTCACCCGCCCCGCTCTTTCTGACGAGGGCGCGGGCTCCTCCTCGATGATTTCCCTGATCAGTCGAAGACGTTCACGCCCCGCCAGCAGCTCAAGACGGCGCAAGCCGCGTGGATCAATCACTTCGCGCAGAAGCCTGAGTTCCTCGGGGGTGGGAAGAGGGGTCGATGTCACGTCGTCCGGAACCGTGATGTCGAAGCCCGTTCGCTCCCGGACAAGGGCGGTCCCCACGCCGGGATGCAGCGACCTCGCGCGCAGCCCGCCACCCTCCTCGAACTCGAAGACGCCGAGATCTGTGGTGATAACTTCTGGCTTGCTAGCAACTCCCTCGGAATTCCCGTCGGGAAGCAGACAGCCGACCCCGCTAATGAAGTCGACTTGCCCGACGAGGGTCCGCCGGTCATGTCGGGGGACGTACATGATTAGGCCTCGTTCGAGAGCACACCCGTCAGGAAGCCCCACCCCTCCGGGAAGGCGCACGGTTGGGGAGTCATACGGCCCGATGACCACATTGTTGGTGTTGCCGAACGGGTCCACCTGTGCCGGTCGCATGAACTCCTTCCAGCGAGGGCGTTCCGCGGGCAGGTATGCGGGCAGGAACCACAGCGCGATCTCGCCATACGTCGCTCTGCCGTGCGCCACACGGAGCGTCTCGCGTTCGTACTCGCCCAAACCGAGTTGGACGGAATCGGAACGGAACACTCCCCCGATCGGCGACCACGAGACGGCGTTCGGCGCGTGGGTCTGTCGCGCAAGTTCGTAGGCGGCTGTCGGCAGAAACGCACCAATTCCCTCCAGCAGGACATCGCCGTCCTCAATCTGGCGGGCCATCGTGGTGCAAAGCAGTTCGTCAAGGGTGTAGGAATCACCGGTCATTGTTCCGCCTCTACGTACTTGAGAATCGCCCGCGCGTCGTAGTCATAGTGGGGCTGACACGAGGCCGGTCTTGCCCCGCCCGGTACCTCCACTAGGGCATCAACCTGAAAGGACTGGAGATCGAAGGGTCCCAGCCTCTGAAGTTGATCACTCGAAACCAGCCGGTCTGCGGTGACAACCACACGAGAGCTCGCGAAGGCCAACTCGCGATCGATGGCCGGAGCGCCTCCGAAGATGCTGTTGCCCTTGTCGTCGGCGTAGGCGACATGGATGATCGCCACATCCGGAGCGATCGCGGGTAGCCGAAGCATGCGTGACGACCCGTCTGCTCCATCGAGCGTCACGAAGTCCGGGCGTACCTTCAGATAATCAGTGCCGATGATCGCATTCCTGACCGGCATCCACGGCAGATCCAGCGTCTTGGCGAGAAGTCCGGCTGCCAGAGAAAGCTCCGTCTCATCCATGAAGCGGAGGTTGCCGCGCTCGACGGCCCTTCGAATCTTCGGTGCGGGCCCGAAGTATTCCAGGCCCGCGTAACACGATCGGAGTGTGGCGACCGCCCCGCCTTGCACGAGGATCTCGGTCTCGATGCCGGCGGCCAAGGTCGTGACGGTCAGGCCGGTTGCGCCCATCTCCAGTAGTTCATGGCAGGCGGCCACCGGCCGTCGATACAGCATCATCCCGCCAAGCGCGAGGTGTGCCCCTGAGGGGACGGCGTTCTGCAGCACCTCCCGGAGCCCGTTCAGGGTTCACGCCCCCCGACGAGAACTCCGCCCCCCCCGCCGGCCGCCACCGTCGCGCTGATCGGCAAGAGGACCGAGATGCCTGGGCCGGGGACGAAGCGCGAGGCGCGAATTGCGCTCGAGTGAAGGTGGCGGATCTCGCCCCGAGCATTCCCCTGGGGCGAGCCATCGCAGAACCTTGCCTGCACCCAGTCACCCCCTACCATCCGGTTGGTAGAACCTACCCAGAGGGTGGATTAGATGTCAAGCCTCGGCCCGGCAGGCTTCGGTGAGCGCCACCCGGAGCCGACGATGAGCTCTGCTAGGACCCTAGGTACTCTCAGAGGGGTCGTCTCTCTCTCCCCGGGACAACCCCGCAAGGTGGGAGGTGAGCCGCCGCGCTCTGCGTGGGTCGAACGAGCGGAGCATTGCGAGCTTTTCCGCCTCGATAGAGCCCTCAGCATGGATCGCGAGGACCGCCTGGTACCCGCCATATGTACCCGAGGTGAGATCCGATATGAGGTCTGAGCCCTCATGACCGACCTGTCAACGCCGGTCGAAAATGAAGCAGAAAGCGCCGGCGGAAAGTGCTCAGTTTTCACCCGGCGTCGACACCGACCGGATGTAGGAACCCGAACACGTGAGACAGCGGGCGGGCGTCGAGAACGGAACAACCCTCGGTAGGCCTATGCGGCTGTTGGTCCGGGTCGCTAGTAAGAGGCAGGTTCCGGCGAATCGACGATGTGCGGTTCCGATCCGCGGACATCAGACTGGTCGATCGCCGTTGCGATCTGCTCGCCCGCTGTCTCCTCAACCAGAAAGAGCGCCGCCCTGACCCGAGTTGACCGGCCGCCTCATATCAGGTCTACGGATGCAAGACCAGTTCGCGCGTGATGAAGACGTTTCATCGCTCAGCTCGGGCAGAGGTTCCGTTCCGGATCTGGAGAGGGAGCACGGCTGGTTCCGCCCGTCCCCCGACAGACAGGAAGCGCCCGCGCTTCGATCCGCTCCGTTTCGTGCGACTCGTATCACCGCACCGGATTCGACTTACATCATGCAATTCACTCCCCGCTGCCCCCGGCTCATCGCCTCTCAGAGTGGACCCGAGAGTCATATCGGTGCATTTCCATGGGGTCCTGCGGACGAACGTCGGAGGGCGCGGAGGTTCGAGCTGCGCCTATCCGCCGCCGTCGGCGCGAAGCACACCTCGTAGTGCGTCCACGGCCGCGGGATTCTCCAACGACGATAAGTCGCCTGGATCCTCGCCCGTGATGACGGCTCGTATGACCCTCCGCATGATCTTCAAGGAGCGGGTCCGCGGGAGGTCCTCGACGAACAGCACTCGCCGTGGTCGGAACGGCTTGCCGAGGCGCTCCGCGACGAGGCCGGCGAGATCCTCCCCGAGCGCTCGCGCGGGAGTCTGGCCGGGCGCCGTCACCACCACGCACCAGATGCTCTCACCCTGCACGTTGTGCGGGATGCCAACCGCGGCGGACTCGGCGACCAATGGATGATGGCCCAGAACCTCTTCCACCTCGGCCGGTCCGAGCCTTCGACCTGCGACGTTCAGCGTGTCATCCGACCTGCCGTGAAGGAACCAGAAGCCATCCCTATCTGTGCTTGCACGGTCCCCATGGACCCACAGGCCCTCCCACCGAGACCAGTAGGAGGCTAGGTAGCGCTCCGGATCCTTCCAGATGCCCCGCGTCATCCCGGGCCACGGATTTGCGCACACGAGCTCCCCCACCTCTCCGGCGGGTACCGATCTCCCGTCCGCGTCGAGGATCCGCATGTCCATCCCCAGAGCCGGACCCCCGACGGTGCAGGGCTTGAGAGGGGAGATCGGCAGGGGTGCCACGAACAGGGCTCCAACCTCCGTTCCCCCCGACATGTTGATGATGGGGCATCGACCGCGACCCACCTCCTCGAACAACCACAGGTAGGCATCGAGTGGCCATGGCTCGCCAGTCGCACCGAGGATCCGCACCGATCCGATGTCGTGGGACCGCACGTGCTCGGCACCATGCGTCGCCAGCCCGCGGATCAGGCTCGGGCCCACCCCCAGGATGGTGACCCCGTATCGCTCCACCAGGTTCCAGAGACGGTCGGGCGTGGGCTCGGACGGCGCGCCTTCGTACAGGCACAGCGTCGCGCCCACGACCCCGGCGGACACGACCTCCCACGGCCCCATGATCCATCCCATGTCGGTCACCCAGAAGAGCGTGTCCTCACGCTGCAGATCGAGGTGGTACGCGGCGTCCTTGGCCACGTTCACCAGGAAGCCGCCATGCACCAGGAGCGCTCCCTTGGGACGGCCAGTCGTGCCGCTGGTGTAGGCGATGAGCAACGGGTGCTCCGCGTCGACCGCTGGCGTCGGGAATGGATCAGGCCGCTCGTCTATAGCCTCCTCCCAACGGACGTCGCGGTTCCCGTCCCAGGGCGCGTCCGCTCGGTGGAGCCTGGACCACACGACCACATGGCCCACGGTCGGGGCCCTGTCCGCCGCTGCGTCGGCGGTTTCCTTCATCCGGACCACGCGACCTCGCCGCAGGAACCCATCGGCCGTCACCAGCACCTTGGCTCGCGCATCGTTGAGTCGAGTGGCGACCGCCTCGGCACCGAAACCCGAAAAGAGAGGCAGCGCCATCGCGCCGATCTTGGCGCAGGCATGGAAGACGGCGACCGTCTCCGGAGCCATCGGCATGAAGATG
Source organism: Actinomycetota bacterium (assembly GCA_050692555.1). Classification (GTDB taxonomy): domain Bacteria; phylum Actinomycetota; class UBA4738; order UBA4738; family CALAEC01; genus DAITPV01. The sequence continues at coordinate 29,685 of JBOGVS010000021.1, read as the reverse complement.
CCGACGGTATCGCCTGCCGAGACACCCAGGCCCCGCAGGAGACGGGCGGCGGCATCAACCAGCGAGCGAAGCTCCACGAAGGTCAGGCGACGGCGCTGGCCATCCTCGCTCTCCCAGATGAGGGCATCCGCGTCCGGCGTCCGCTCCGCCCACCGATCGACGCAGAGCGTCGCAACGTTGAGCGCGCCACCCACGAACCATCTCGGCCAGGCGGGGCCGCGGGTCGTGTCGACGAGCTCCCGGTACGGAACCTCGAACTCGATGTCCAGATCGCGGACCACGGCGTCCCAAAACCACTCGATGTCCAGGGAGCGGCCATGGAGGTCCCGGACGTCCGCGATGCTATGCCGGCGCATGAACCGCGTGACGTTCGCTCGTTCCACCACGGCGACCGTCGGCGACCAGACCCGATCCATCGGGTGCTCTCCTACCGGCCCCGGAACCGGGCCATCCCAAGGCCGCGTTCGAGGAAGGACTTCATGCCCTGCCGCTGATCCTCGGATCCGAACAGGGCGATGAGAGCATGCCGCTCGAGCGCGAGCCCAACGTCCCGGAGCGGGGCGGCGCCGACGCGGATAGCCTCCTTGGCCGCCCGGAGCGCGAGGAGGGGGCCCACCGCGAACCGCCGCGCGGCCTCATGTGCGCGCTCAAGGACCTCGTCCGGCGGGAAGACCTGGTCCACGAGTCCGATCGCTTTGGCCTCGGCGGCTTCGATCTGACGGCCCGAGTAGATGAGCTCCTTGGCCCTGGACACACCCACCAGGCCGGGAAGCCGCTGCGTGCCACCGGATCCCGGGATGATACCCAGGAGAATCTCGGGCTGCCCCAACCGGGCGTCGTCGGCCGCATATCTGAAGTCTGTGCATAGGGACAGCTCGCACCCTCCCCCCAGAGCGTATCCGTTGATTGCCGCGATGGTCACCATCGGCATCCGCTCGATCATGGAGAACGCATCCTGCATCGCGGTCGTAATAGGAGCGATCTCGGCTGGAGAGAGCCGCGCCATCATCTGGATGTCCGCACCCGCCGCGAAGACGGAGCTTCCCCCGGTGAACACGACAGCCTCCACGTCGTCGCGGCGCACGGCTTCCCCGACTACCACCACGAGGTCGTGGACGAGGTCCTCATCTAGCGCGTTTACCGGAGGCCTGTTGAGGCGGATGGTCCCGACGCGCTCCGAGACCCTAAGTGTCACATGGCGTGGCATCGTCGCTACCCCTATCGAGCCTCGAACTCCGCGAGCGCCGTCCGGCTGGCCTCCGCTCGGCGCTCCGCTTCCTGCACGAAGGTGTCGGGGTCCACGTCCTCCTCCCCCATCACCTTCGCACGGTACCGGGCGTAGACCCCCTCGAGGATGCACGCGAGGCGCCAATGGCAGAAGGCGACGTAGAACTCGATGTCCTGTAGGTTCCGTCCCGATCGCTCCCTGTAGAGCCGGACCACCTCCGACGGCGGCGGGAACCCGGGGACGTCGGTCGGCGCGGCCGGCCCCCGCCACTGCGCAAGCAGGGAGGCCACGTCCGCGAGGGGATCGCCGAGTGTGGAGAGCTCCCAGTCCAGCACCGCCTGCACGGTCCCGGCTCCATCCACGATCGCGTTGTCCAGGCGGTAGTCCCCGTGGACGATGGTCGCCGTCCGCTGGGCGGGCACCAGCTCCACCAGCCTCCGATACAGTTGATCGAGGAGCTGCAGCTCCCGGATCCGCGAGTCGTTCCACTGTCGGTACCAACGGTGGAGCTGACGGAGCACGTAATGCTCACGACGGCCGTGGTCGCCCAGCCCCACGGCATCGGCGTCGAGCGAATGCAGCGTGGCGAGCACGTCGACGAGCGATTTCGCGCACTGGTACCGTGCGCTCTCGGGAAGCGACCGAAGGACGGAGTCGCGATCCCGCAACACATGGCCCTGCACGTATCCCATGACGTAGAACGGCGCTCCGAGAATCTCATCGCTGTCGCAAAACGCCACGGGGTCCGGCACGGGGACCGCCGTCGGGCTCAGCGCCGAGATCGCCCGCCACTCCCGATGCATGTCGTGGGCCGTGGACAGCACGTTGCCCAGTGGGGGCCGACGCAGGACCCATAGCGCCCCGCGGCCGTCGGTGATCTTGAAGGTGAGATTCGATCGTCCGCCGCCGATCTGCTCGAAGCGGAGCGGCGCGACCGCATCCGGCACATGGTCCTCGAACCACGGCTCTAGCCTCGGCAGGTCGATCCCTACGTGGGCTCGTGGCCGAGTCATCGCCTCGGTCGTGCTGACATGGAGTCGTACCCTCCCCCGCCACCGTCGTACCGGCGCAGCTCCTGTCGCGCGATCGACCGCTTGTGGACCTCGTCGGGGCCGTCGGCGATGCGAAGGGACCGAGCCAGCGCGTACATGGTGGCCAGGGGGAAGTCGTCGCCGACCCCTGCCCCCCCGTGCACCTGAATCGCCCGGTCCAGCACGCGGGTGGCGACCCGCGGCGCCACGACCTTGATGGCGGAGATCTCGACCCGGGCCTCCTTGTTGCCGACCGTGTCCATCAGCCAGGCGGTCTTGAGCGTCAGCAACCGAGCCTGCTCGATTTCAGCCCGAGATTCGGCGATCCAGTCCTGGATCACACCCTGCTCTGCCAGGCGCTTGCCGAAAGCCACTCGCTCCTGGGCCCGTTGGCATAGCAGTCGCAACGCTCGCTCCGCCATACCGATGGACCTCATGCAATGGTGGATGCGTCCCGGCCCCAAACGCGCCTGGGCGATGGCGAATCCATCGCCCTCCCGGCCAAGCAGGTAGGAAGCCGGAACCCGTACGTCGTCGAAGTGGACCTCGGCGTCGAACGTGTCCAGGTACCCGAAGACCCGCAGGGACCGGGACACGGTCACCCCCGGCGCGTCCATGGGCACAAGGATCATGCTCTGGCGCCGGTACGGATCGGCGTCGGGATCCGTGACCCCCATGAAGATCGCGACCCTGCATCGCTCGCGGGTGGCTCCGGACGTCCACCACTTCCTCCCCCGAATCACGTAGTGGTCGCCGTCACGCTCGATCCGGCTCCGGATGTTCGTAGCGTCGGAGCTCGCCACGTCGGGTTCGGTCATGGCGAAGCAGGAGCGGATCTCTCCGGCAAGGAGAGGCTGCAGCCAGCGCTCCTGCTGCTCGGGCGTTCCGAACGCCGCAAGGATCTCCATGTTCCCGGTGTCCGGCGCGGAGCAGTTCAGAGCCTCCGGTGCGATGTGCGGACTCCATCCGGTGATCTCGGCGAGCGGTGCATACTCAAGATTCGAGAGCCCGGCCCCCCACCGGCCGTCCGGGAGGAAGAGGTTCCACAGCCCCGCCTCGCGTGCCTCCGTCTTCAGCTCCTCCAGGACCGGCGGACGGAAGAAGGGATCGCCGGACGCCTCTACCTGGGACCGGTATACGGGCTCGGCGGGGAACAGCCTCCGCTCCATGAAGTCCCACAGTCGCCCCCGAAGGTCCTCCACCCGTTCGCTGAACGCGAAGTTCACAAGGAGCCCCCCCGGCGGAGCCGCCCCCCCACGCTCATCGATCGAACTTCGAGACGACCTCGTCCGTAAGCAGACGGAGGTGATCGAGGTCGTCGAGATCGAGGATGGAGAAGTAGATCGTGTCGGCGCCATCGGCCCGCAGCAGGGCGAGGCGCTCGACCACCTGGTCGGGCGTCCCTTTGGCACAGCTGGTCCGGAGCCCTTCGATCTCCAGCCCCAGGGCCTCGTAGCGGCGATCGATCTCCGCTTTGGAGGTCCCGCAGGCAACCACGATGACGACCGACATCCGCATCGTGGCCGGATCCCGACCGTGCTCCTCGCACGCCCGCCGGACCCGATCATAGTGGTCGCGGACGTTCTCCGGCGTCACGTCCGGCAGGCCGAAGGTGAGATTGTACTCGGACGCGAAGCGCGCGGCCAGCGCCGGCGTCCGCCGCTTCCCGGCGCCCCCGACGATGGTAGGGGGATGGGGATCCTGTGCGGGCTTGGGCAGGCCGGCGTTTCCCTCAAGGACGTAGTGCGTGCCGTGGAAGGAGAAGGTCTCACCAACGGGGTTGGTCCAGAGGCCGATGAGGATCTCCCAGACCTCCTCCAGCCTGTCGAATCGCTCCCGCTTCTCCGGGAAAGGAATCCCGAACGCCGCGTGCTCCTTCCGGTCCCAGCCCGCACCCAGCCCCAGCTCCACACGGCCTCCACTCATCGCATCGACCTGGGCGACCTGCATGGCCAGCATCCCGGGGTGGCGGAACGTCGCGGAGGTGACGAGCGTCCCCAGCCTGATCGCGGTGGTGTCCCTGGCCAGTCCCGCGAGGGTCGTCCAGGCGTCCGTCGGGCCAGGCATGCCCGTGCCGTCACCGGTGCTCAGGAACTCTCCCATGTACCTGAGGTGGTCGGATCGGAAGAATGCATCGAAGCCGCACTCCTCGGCGGTCCGCGCCACGGTCAGGAGTTGCTCGTACGAGGCCCCCTGCATCGGTTCGGTGAAGACTCTGAATCGCATGTCCTCTCCCTCAGCCCGGCTTCCAGCCGAGCGTGCGTTCGCATGTGCTTGCCAACCGAATTAGGTCTGCGTCGTGGCCATGCCTCCCCACAGCCATCACCCCGACAGGCAAACCCTCCGCCTCGGCCACGGGAACGGAGATCGCCGGGTGCCCCGTCAGGTCCGTGGGTGTGGTGTTTGCGAGCACCGCCCACCCCCGCAGAACCCGCTCCGAGATCGAGAGGGATGGGTCGTTCTGGTGCGGCCGCCGTGGGGCGGTCGGCATCAGCAGGAAATCCACCTCCGCCAGCGGGCGGTCATACGCTCGCCGGAGTCCCTGCTTCAGGTTCTGGGCACGTGCGTACACCGACCCGAAGTACCGCTCGCGGAGGTACTCACCGAGGAGCAGGGTCACCTTGACCTGCGGCGACAGGTCGTTCGCGTGCTCGCGCAGACCCGTCCCCATCGCGGTCGCGAGCTCCGGCCAGTAGCGGCCTCGCCACTCGTAGCCGTTGCCGCCCGCTCTCAGTAGCGCCGTCATGCCCTCGAACGCCCCACCGAAGGCGATCGGTCCCGCCAGGAGGTGCTCCGGGAGCGAGACGGCCACTGTGGCGGCCCCGATGGCGCGCATCCGCTCGATGGCCTCCTCCACCGCCGCCCGCGTCTCTTGCTCCGCCTCCACGTCCTCCGAGAAGCCCTCTTCCACGATCCCGAGACGCACGCCCTCGAGGGTCGCCGGGGCGTCCGTCGCGGCGCGAACGTAGTCCTCGGCCGGTGAGGACCTCGTTTGGCGCGGGTCCGTGGGGTCGTAGCCCTCGATCGTCTGGAGGAGGAGGGCCAGGTCTGTCACCCGGCGGGCCAGAGGGCCGACGTGATCCACGGACTGGTCGATGGCCACGATCCCCGTGTAGGGGACCAGGCCGTAGGTGGGCTTGAGCCCGACCACCGCACACCACGCCGCCGGCAGGCGGATGGATCCCCCCTGGTCGGTCCCGACGGCGACGTCGATCCCCTCGTAGTGCAAGGCCGCGGCCGACCCGCTCGACGACCCACCGGCGGTCCGGGCCGCATTGAACGGATTCAGCGTGGGCCCGTAGACGCTGGAGTCCCCGCCGCCTGAGAACGCGAAGTCGTCCATATTGGTCATCGCCACGATCCGCCCCCCGGCGCGGAGGATCCGGTCCGCCACCACGCTGTCCGTCGTCGGGACAAAGCCCTGGAGGACGCGGGACCCGCACGAGAGCGGGATGCCTGCCACAGCGATAGAATCCTTGAGCGCGACTGTCCAGCCGGAGAGTGGTCCGTCGACCTCCGCCTTCACGTCGCACCACCGCACGACCGCGTTCAGGGGATCGTTCTCCTCGGTCCGGGGGGCCCCCAGGCGTCTTGTCGCCGGCACCGGTGGCTCGTCAACTGCGAGGCGGGCGGGGAGCCAATCGAGGTCCGCCACGACCTCGAGGAGCTCGTCCGTCAGACGCTTGTACTCCTCCAGCTCCGGCCGCTCGAGGTGAAGGAAGGATAGAGCGGCCAGCCGCTCGAGCTCCTCCTCGGAGAGGGGCGGGATCATCGCTGCGACCCCTTCATCTCGTCGGGCAGGACGTCCGGTCGGAACGGCTGCCGGACCCAGCCCTCGGCGAGATTCGAGACCTGGAAGAACTCCGCCCTGATCCGGGTGAACCTCCATTCGCCGTGCTGCTTGGCGAAGGCGTCGTCGTATCGTGCGGTCGCGATCACGGGGTCGCGCCTTGACGGGTCCTCCGGCCCCGCGAACGTGGCCAGGTCCAGGAGGTACCAGGTGCCGGTGGCGGCGGCGCCTCCTTCCTCCACCTCGATGATAGGGGCTACCATGAGGTGGAAGGCCCAGCTGATCCCCCCGTCGGCCAGGCTGCGGAAGTACGCCCATATTGCCTTGCGGCCCTCGAAGGGGCCGAAGAGGTTGCTCTCCCAGACGGCGTCGGCCGTGAAGAGGGCCGCCAGCCGGTCCGCGTCGTAGCCCTGATCGCAAAACCGTGCGTACATGGCCTTGAGGTTCCGGATGGCCTCCATGTCTTCCAGGCGCGCCACGCGAGCCTCGAGCGGCTCTCCCGGTCGGGCTCCCCTGAACAACGATGTCATCCCCCCTCCTTCCGACCCACGTCACCCGTCCATGCCAACTCCTCGTGCGGCGGGGAGGGATCGTGTGCCGATTCTCCGCCCGGGGCGGGTCGGCCGACGCCGGGGAGCAGCGTGACCAGTCGGATGAACGTACGTCGGGAGGCCTGCCTGACCCGGGCGGACCCGATCAGCACAGCGAACAGGATCACCACGCCCCGGGCCACGCCCTGCGCGTACTGGCTCACGCCCAAAAGCACCAGCCCGTTCTGGAGCATGCCGATCAGGAGCACGCCCAGGGCCGTGCCCACCATGGAACCCCGCCCGCCGTACAGGTTCGTCCCGCCCACGATGACCGCCGCGATGATGTCGAACTCGAGGCCCTGGCTGACGCTGGGGTTCCCCGCCCCGAGGGAGGCCGCCAGGAGTACCCCGCTTACCGCGGAGAGCAAGCCGGTTATGGCGAAGAGCGCGACGCGGATCGGCGTGACCCGGATCCCCGAGAGTCGGGCGGCCTCAGCGTTGCCACCCACCGCGTAGACGGAGCGGCCGAACGTCGTCCGCGTCGCAATGAACCAGAACAGGAGGAAGGACGCCACCATGATCAGTGCCGGCACGGGGATCCCGGCGACCCGTCCGCTCCCCCAGAACTGGAAGTTGGAGCTGGTGAGGGCCTGAGGTATGGCGTCCGTCAGCAGCAAGCCGGCCCCCCGCAGGGCGGAGAACAGGCCGAGGGTCACGATGAACGAGGGGATGTTGAAGATGGCCCGGATCCCACCCGCCAGGGCGCCGACCGCCGCCCCGGCCAGGAGGACCAGCGGGATGGCCAGCCCGAAAGACAGCTCGGCCTGAGTGATGAGCACGCCCAGTAGCGTCCCGTGGAATGCCACGGCCGACCCGACGCTGACGTCGATCTCCGCCCCGATGATGACCAGCGTCATGCCCCAGGCCACGATGGCCAGGAACGACACCTGCCGGAGCACGTTGAGGAGGTTGTGGGCGGTGAGGAAGTTCGGAGCCCAGACGGACAAGACGATGAACAGGGCGAGCAGGGCCACGGTGAGTCCCAGATGGCGAGACCCCCGAGCTAGCCACGCGACCAGCCTCCGAGAGCACATCCCTACCCGCCCACCGTCGTCATCGCCACAAGCTCAGAGAGGTCCGTCTCGTCCACCCGCCGGTCGCCGGCAACGACGCCATTGGCAAGGATCACGATCCGATCGCAGACCATGAACAGCTCGTCGAGCTCCGAAGGGACGAAGAGCACCGCCATCCCGCCCCGGGCCATCTCGCGGAGCAGCTCGTACATCTGCTCCTTGGCATGGATGTCGATCCCCTTGGTCGGCTCGTCCATAAGCAGGACGCGCACCCCCGCGTTCAACCACTTGCCCACGACCACCTTTTGCTGGTTACCTCCGCTGAGCACCTCCACCGACGACTCTGGCCCTGGCGCCCGGATGGAGAGTTGCCGGATCGTTCGAGTGGCGAGCTGCGTGGTGCGATGTCGGGAGATCAAGCCGCGACGGCTCACGCGACCCAAGCTGGCCAGGATCAGGTTGTCGGCGACCGACATGGTTTGGACCAGCCCCGCGGCCCGGCGGTCGTCCGGTGTCAATGCCACCCCTCGCCGGAGCATCCCGTACGGCCGACGACGTGCCAACACCTGGCCGTGGACGGCCACCCGCCCCCCCGACCCCGGCTCCAGCCCGAAGATGCATCGGAGGAGCTCGCTCCGTCCGGATCCCACGGCGCCGGCGATCCCCAGCACCTCCCCCTCGTGCAGATCGAACGTCACGTTCCAGAGCCGATGTCCCCACGCGAGCCCCCGCACTGAGAGGGCCACCGGTCGGTCCCCGCGTCTGCCGCCTACGTCCCGGACCCGGGCCAGCTCCCACGTTCCCCCCACCATCATCTCCGCGATCCGCTGGAGCGGCGCGTCCTCGGTTCGTCGGGTCCCTACCACCTCACCGTCTCGCAGGACCGTGACGGTGTCGGCCACCCTCGGAATCTCCTGCAGGCGGTGTGTCACGTAGATGACAGCGACACCCTCAGTGGACAGCCGGCGGATCACATCGAGCAGCGTCTCGATCTCATCCGCCGAAAGGGAGCTGCTCGGCTCGTCCAGGATTAGGACCGATGGGCGCGCCACCAGGGACTTCGCGATCTCCACCACCTGACGATCGGCGATCGAGAGCTGCCCCACCCTCGCGTCCGGATCGATATCCACCCCCAGCAGGGCGAGCGTTGCCACAGCGATGCGTCCGATCCTCGACCGGCTCACCAGGCCCAGGCGTCCCCATCGGTTCAGCATGATGTTCTCGGCGACTGACAGCTCGGGGACCAGGCTGAAGTCCTGATGGACCGTGGCGATCCCCAGGGCACGGGCCTGGGCGGGGGAGCCGAGCGACACCGGGCGTCCGGCCAGGGAGACGGAGCCGGAGTCCGGACGAACTGCTCCGCTGAGGATGCGAACGAGTGTCGACTTGCCGGCGCCGTTCTTGCCGACGAGGGCACGGACCTCTCCCGGTGCAAGGTCCAGGTCCACGTCGAGCAATGCCGTCGTTCCCGGATAGCGCTTCGTCAACTCCCTTACCGCCAGGGCCGCAACAGTGGTGTGTGGTGCCTCTGGCAGCGGGTGACGTCGCTTCCGTCGCGGCCTAGGTTCCAAACTCCTCCAGGAAGGCCTCGATCGCCGCCGGATCATTCCGGGAGTATCCGACCGGGTCGACCAGCACGGGCTCTTCCGCGATGGTCTCCCCGTTCAAGAAGTCGATCGCCATCTGCATCGCGAGCTCGCCAATCTGGAACGTGTCCTGACCGGCCGTCCCCTGGACGATTCCGTCTTCGGCCAGCAGCAGCTGGCCGATCTCCGGATCCATGTCGATCCCGAACACCGGCACGTCCACCCCCGCGCTCCGGATGGCCGCCGCCGCGCCGACCAGGCCACCCTGATTCTCCGCGATCATCATCTCGATGTCGGGGTTGGCAGTCAGCATGTTAGTGGCGGCGGGGTCCGCGTCGTCGGGGATGAAGGCCTCCTGGGATGCGGCCACCTCCACCTCGACGGTGGAGAGCCCCTCGTCGATCCCTTCCCTGCGGAGCAGGCAGATGTCGATGCTCTCGCACGTGAGCAACCCGATGCTGGCGCTCCCACGCATCTCGGTGGCGATGTAGTCGGCGGCGAGCTCCCCCGCCAGGAGCCCCAACTTCGTGTTATCCGAGGTCACGAACCCCTCGATGTACTGTTCCTGCCCCTCTTCGCTCAAGCACGTGTCGAAACAGATCACCGGGATTTCAGCCTCCGCCGCGGCTCGGGCGTTGGCGACCGAGCCCTCCGGATCCAGCGGAGCGTACAGGAGCAGGTCGACCCCTCTCGAGATGAAGTCTTGCACGGCCTGTGCTTCGCGCTGTGCGTCGCCATTCGGGTTCGCGAATTGGACGGAGACCCTGGCTTCTTCCGACACCGAACGCATACCGTTCTCAACGCCTGTAGCGAAGGGATTCGCGTAGATGAAGACCACGCCGATCGAGAAGTCCTGCTGGGCACCGTCCCCCTCGCCGCTCCCCGTGGTCTCATCGCCACCGGCGCAAGATGTCCCCACCAGAAGCGCCACAACGGCGAGAGCCGAAAGCTTCAGCAGCCCCATCCTGCCTCCTTTCGGTCCCCAACCTGGGCCGACCCGACCGCCCGGTCGGTCGACTCCATACGAAAGCACACTCCGTACCCAGCAGTCAAGCGCTCGGGATCGGCCCGAAGGGGGTGGACGGCCGAGCCCAGGTTACGTGAGGCCGGCCTTTTGACCTGCATCCAAGCCCCGGGCATGCCGATTGAAGTGCGCCCTCCGTCGTTGTCTCGAGACGAATGCCCGTGCTACCGTGGCGTGCGCGGGCCGCCCGGTATCTCCCGACTAAGTGGTCGGGAGTAAGGGGTCCGCACCCCAGGCTGGCCCGATCGAAGCGATGAGTACGGAGAGGAGTCCCGAGGCGACGGTGAATCGGCACCCGAAGCGGCCGGCCCGGGGCGTTTCCCGGTCCAACGCGGATCGCAAGCGGACCGACATCATGAACCAGGCGGCCCGGTTGTTCGACAACGTCGGGTACCACCGCACCACCATGGAGGACATCGCGGAAGCGGTGGGCATCCGGAAGCCCACGTTGTACCACTACTTCTCGGGGAAGGCCGACATCCTTTTCGTGATCCACGAGGAGATCATCGATCTCCTCATCGAGCGGCAACTCGCGCGTGGCAAGACCTCCCTGTCAGCGCAACAACAGCTCCTCGGCATCATCGAAGACATCTTGGACTTCATGCAAACGCAGCGCGGACACCTGCGGGCGTTCTTCGAGCACTATCGTGAGTTGCCCAAGAAGTATCAGGAGACCATCAGGAGGAAGCGGCGCCGGTACTTCGACCTGGTGCACTCGGTCGTGACCTCGGGCATGGAGTCCGGCGCCTTCCGGCCGCTCAACTCCCGCGTGACCACACTCGCGATCTTTGGGATGTGCAATTGGGTCTACCAGTGGTACGACCCTGGTGGTGCGCTGGGCGCCCGGGACATTGCGTACGTCTTCTGGGACCTCGCCTCCCGGGGAGTGGACAACGAGCGGGTAAGGCCTCCGATCTCAGGCGCCACGTCGGTCCGACGCCTGAGCGGTGAAGACAGCCTGATTGAAGGTGGGGAAGCATAGATGCAGCGGTACGGTATGACAATCCCCTTCGGTGGCGTCCACCTCCAGGAACACCGTGCGCTGGTCGAGTTGCTGCCGGAGCTTGGCTACACGGACGTCTGGACAAGCGAGACCAACGAGTACGACGCCTTCACGCCGTTGGCGCTCTCCGCCTGCTGGGCACCCAAGCTGCGGCTCGGAACGGCCATCGTGTCCGTGTTCACGCGGGGCCCGGCGCTCCTTGCCATGTCCGCCGCTGCACTCGCCACCTCAACGAGCGGTGGTGCGGCCCTCGGCATCGGCACCTCCACTGATGTCATCGTCGAGGGATGGAACGCCGTCTCGTTCGAGCGGCCTTTCGGACGAGTGAGGGACACTCTTCGCTTCCTCCGCTCGGCCTTCGCAGGAGAGAAGGTCGACATCGAGTCCGACTCCTTCTCCGTCCGAGGCTTCCGCCTCGCCCGACCTCCAGACCAGCCGCCGGCCATCCTATTGGCTGCGCTACGCTCAGGGATGCTTCGGCTGGCTCGACAAGAGGCGGACGGAGCAATCACGAATTGGCTCTCCGCTGACGATGTACTCCGCGTCGCCGAGGAGCTGGGCGCTGAAAAGGAGCTCGCCGCGCGAATCTTTGTGTGTCCCACAGAGGACGGGGAGGTGGTTCGCCGTGTCGCTGCCCGAGCGATAAGCACGTACCTCAACGTGCCGGCCTACGCGTCGTTTCATGCATGGCTGGGACGGGGAGATGACCTGCGGCAGATGTGGTCGGCATGGGAGACGGGAGACCGCCAGGGAGCCCTCGCTGCCGTCACTGACGAGCTGATAGACCAGCTAATCGTCCACGGCTCGGAAGATGCATGCCGGAAGCATATCCAGCGCTACATCGACAACGGGGTGGATACCCCTATTCTGAGCATTCTGCCCTTCGAGGGTGACATAGAGCCCGCTCTTCGCGCTCTGGCCCCCAGATAGCGGACCTCTCTCGGCGTCTGGGCGCCGGACCTCGACGTCGTTTCCGGGCTCGCCTGGCTGATGGAATCTCGGTCTCCTTCAACCCGGAGCACGCAGGTCCGAGCAGAGGCCCACTCGATGGCGTCCAGGGATCGTGCTCTTCGTCGAATCGCCCGGTCCAACAGGGCATATCGTTGGCCCCTCTGGAGTCCAGTCACAGCAGCCGGATCCCTCGAACATCTCTCTACGGTGGAGAGTTCTCAGCTTCACCGTGATCGAGGATACCGCCGGCTTTGCCACCCAGATCCCGAAGGGGTTCCATCCCGTCCCGCCGCTCCCTTCCGGGATTCTGAGACGGGAGAAAGACGGGATTCTCGCGGGGGAAGACCCGGCTGGAAGGGGGTAACAGGAGATCGAATGCGGAGGATGACCTGAGGTTTCTCTTGGAGCGGACGACGGGATTCGAACCCGCGACCCACCTTTGGCAACTTGGCCAATGTGGTGCCCGTGACCTGCGGCGGAGCCTCAGAACGGTCCCTGAGCAGGACTTTTGGCTTTCACCCCTACCCGTCGCTACCCGACCGTTTCCGTTCTCTGACGGGAGAAAGATGGGAGGCAAGGTAAGCGACGCCTGCGTTCCAGGGCGCAGGTTCAGACTACGTTCATCCGGATTCGGCGGGACGGCCTGCCTACGACAGCACACGGCTGCCTAGATCAATGGCATTTCTCTGTGTCGCAATGAGGGAGGTATTGAAGAAGCGACGGGCGTGCCGTGGCACGTCCCCAACCAGCCGCTCCCGGTCGCTACTCTGATTCAGTCCGAAACAACCACATCCACGAAGCGCTGTCCTTGAACATCGAAGAGTCCTTGGTCGCTGAGACCATAGGCTGGGATGGTGGGAAGAGCGATGAAGCTCAGGCTCAGGATGGGACTGCTGAGTTCACACCCGATACTTCGCAACGCCTCATTGGTCTGATCGAAGGCGCGTCGTGCCTCGTCCAGCGGCTTTTCTCCCATCACTCCCACAACCGGCAGGCGCCACGTCGCCATCACCTCGTCTCGAGCGACGACGGCGACACCACCCCCCATCTCCGCCACAGCGTTGGCTGCCTTGGCCATCAACGAGTCCTCGGAACCTATCACCAAGAGGTTGTGGAACACGTGGCAGTAGGTCATGGCCACGGCTCCGTCCCGGAAGCCGAACCCCTCAACGAATCCCTTGCCGATGCGCCCCGAGGCCCGGTGGCGCTCAACGACGGCGATCTTCAGGACATCATCCTCGGGACGCGGTTTGATTTCTCCGTTTGATACCTCCAATCGACGCTCTCGTGGCTCCGAGACCAAGCTTCCGTCGACGACCCCGACGACCCGCACCGACACGCTGCCCTTCCCCCCTTCGGTGGGAACCGGAACCACGAAATCCTCGGCGGTGAGGGAGGCAGGGGTGTTGATCTTGCTCACGACACCCTCGGGCGGAGATGCTGATCGGCTCGACGCCTCGCTTTCGCCGGTCGGCCTGCCCTGAGCGAGAGTCTCCACCGGCCGGAAGCTCTCGAGATCATCGACGATCACGAGATCGGCCATCTTCCCCGGAGACAGCGACCCGATCTCGCCGGCGACCCCGAAGTATTCGGCTACGTTGATGGTGGCCATCTGGACAGCCGTCACGGGATCAACCCCGTGGGTGATGGCCATCCGCACCTTATTGTCCATGTGGCCCTTGTCGATGAGGTCGGCCGGATCGGTCTCGTCCGAGCACAGCATCATGTAGCGACTCGCGGCGGGGTGGCGATTCACCAACTCGATGAGGCTGGCCAGATTCGGGGCTGCCGAGCTTTCCCGCATCATCGGGCGCATCCCGTACCTGAGTTTCTCCAGCGCCTCGTCCGCCTGCTGGCTCTCGTGTTCGGAGGAAGCACCCGTGGCGATGTAAGCCTGCAGCCTGAGCTCCGTCTCGCCCGGCGCGTGCCCGGCGAAGATTTTCTTCAATCGCACGGTCTCTTCGAGCACCCGCATCATGTCGGGGTCGCCGGTGAGAACAGCGGCCGCCGGAGGCTCCATGACCCCGACAGCCTCGGGCCACTGGAGCATCTCGATCATGTCGTCCACGGAGACGTCCCAGCCAAACGTTCCGACCTTCTCGAGCCCGATGAGGTGAGCGGGCGGAAGATAGAGGATCCGGAGGCCGTGCCGCTTCGCCTCATCAAGCGCCCACCTCACTCCCGCCGGTCCCGCCATCGTGTAGATCTCATAGAAGTCAGTCGCGATGGTGGTTGTTCCCCGTGCGAGCAACGCCGTTGAGAGCTGCGAGATGTCAAGGTGGGTGCCGCCGACGTGGTAATGCGAATCGATCAGCCCTGGAACCACGAACCTCCCAGCCGCATCGATGACCTCACCCTCGAAGTCGTCGGGGATCGAGCCTGTTTCACGGAGGCCGGCTACCCTCCCGTGCCTGATCAGGATGTCCACCGGCTCCGGCTCTCCGAGGAAGACGTTGACCACCTGTCCCCCGGAGACGATCATATCCGGGGCATCGTCCCCCCTCGCCGTGGCCATCAGGTCGGCCAGCACGCCAGTCTGCAGCACTCCGCTCCTCGCATCCGGTACTACTGCAAGCGCCAAGGCCCGGCGGCGCAATCGATTGCTCGCCTCTCGATGCTACAGTCATGACTTGATGGGCGCAATGGTCGGAACCGCCGGACACGGGCACGATCAGCAGATGCCGATCATGGAGTAGGCAAGCATGGGGCGCAAGCGGACGCGAGCGGAGCGGCGCGGTGCCGTCACCATCTACGAGATTGCGGAGGCCGCGGGGGTTCATCCCTCCACCGCCTCCCGGGCGTTGAGCCCGGGGACCAATGATCGGATCTCGGCTGAGACAGCAGACCGCATCAAGCGCATCGCCTCGGAGCTTGGCTACGAGCCACATCCCTGGGCTCGGAGCCTCCGAACCCACCGGACGTTGACGATCGGTGTCATCCTTCCTCGCCTCACGGACGGGGTCCTGGCACGGATCGGCGAGGCGGCGGAGGACAGGGCCCGAGACCGCGGCTACATCGCCGTGACCCTCAGCACCCGGGACAAGCAGGAGAACCAGGAAGCCCTCGTCAACGTGCTGCTGGATCGCAGGGTGGATGGGCTCATCCTCGCGACCGCCGCGCGGAAGGATCCCCTGGTTGATCAGCTCGCTGAGCGACAGGTCCCATTCGTACTGCTCAATCGGCGAAGCGGACTCCATCCGTCGGTCGCAGCTGACGATGAACTCGGTGGCTATCTGGCGACCCGCCACCTGTTGGGGCTCGGACACACGAGGATCGGTATGATCGCCGGTCCCCAGCAGTTCAGCACCGGGGCGCTCCGCCTGAAGGGGTACCGACGAGCCTTCAAAGAGGCAGGAGTGTCCCCGGAGAGATCCTGGATCGTGCCCTCATCGTTCAGCATCGGCGGCGGCCTCGATGCCGCCGCCTCCCTCCTCGGCTCCGCGTCTCGACCCACCGCCATCTTCTGCATCAACGACTCCACGGCGATAGGGGTCATGGTGGCGGCCCGGGATCTGGGGATGACCGTTCCGGACGACGTCGCACTGGTCGGCTACAACGACACCGAGGTGGCTCCCATGCTCCAGCCGCCGCTTTCGAGCGTCGCCATCCCGCTGGAGGAGATGGGGCGGGAGGCGGTGGACTGCCTAGTGAGGCAGATCGACGGCGGCAAGCCCGAATCGATCACTCTGCCACCGCGCCTGAAGATCCGGGGGTCTAGTCAGTAGGACGAAGACGTCCGTCTATCCGCGTCGCTTGAGGAATCTCGAGCCGGCGGTTGCCAGTATCAGGATCGCTCCGGAGAAGACGAACTTCACCCAGAAGGGGAACCCGAGGATGAACAGACCGTTGGTTCCGATCGCCACGAAATAGACTCCAATCACCGTGCCCAGGATATGGAACTGTCCCCGTCGCAGGGTCACCGAGCCCAAGAACGCCGCCGCGAACGCGGGAAGCAGGAACGGGTTCCCCATGAACGCCACCGCGGAGCCGTTCCGGGCGGCCTGGAGCAGCCCCGCGAAGGCGGCACAGAGCCCAGAGACCACGAAGGCCAGGATGACGTAGCGGCTCACCCGGATCCCCGACATACGGGCGGCCTCCCGGTTGCCCCCGATCGCGTGGATGGATCGCCCGGTGGCCGTGTACTTCAGCACCATGAACAGGATCACGGCGAAGGCGATGAGGAACACCGTCGGAGTCTGCACCCCGAGGACCGTGGCTCGCCCGATCTGGATGAAGCCCCGAGGGATGCCCTGGAAGATCACCTCCCCGTCCGTGTACCACAGAGTGATTCCATCCAGCACGCTGGCCATGGCGATGGTGGCGACGAGCGCAGGTACCCGGAACAGGGTGACGAGCACCCCATTTACGAGACCGATGAGCGCTCCGATCGCCAGGACGATCACGATGGCGAGACCGACTGGAAGGCCCGTGATAGCGACGAACCCAGCGCTCAGCGCCCCGGCCAGGGACATCATCGCGCCAATGGAAAGATCGAACTCCCCGGTGAGGAGAACCACGGTCAGCCCAAAGGCGACGATGGCGAGCACGGCCTGGTCGTTCACGACGGTGAGGAGGTTCGCCCTCGTGAGGAATGTCTCACCGCTCAGGAGACCGAAGGCGAGGAACATCAGGGCGAAGGCCACCACCGGACCCCATGGAGCGATGTCAGCAAACAGCCGCCGTTCGCCGACGGCGGCTCCGGGCGTCAGCAGACCCTCGTCAGCCTTCGGTTCGCGCTTGGTCTCCATCATCGTGCTCCGCGTACAGCACACCTAGCATGTTCGCCTCCGTGATGTCCTCGCCAACGAGCTCCCCCACGATCCTTCCCTCCACCAGAAGCAGGACCCTGGTACACAGGCCCTCCAGCTCCTCCAGCTCCGATGAGATCACGATGATCGAGACACCCTCCGCGGCCAGTCGGCGGATGAGGCGGTAGATCTCCTCCTTCGCCCCCACATCAACGCCGTGGGTTGGTTCATCGAGGAGCAGCACCTTCAATGGACCGGTGAGCCACTTGGCCAGAATGGTCTTCTGCTGGTTGCCACCGGAGAGTTCGCGCATGGGCATTCCGATCGACCGGGCCCGGATATCGAACCGCTCCACGGCATCCTCAGCGGCCTCGCGCTCACGGCCCAGCGAAAGGATCCCCGCACGCTTGAATCGCGAGAGCCACGGGAGAGTCACGTTCTGCCAGATCGGGGCTCCGCCTAGGAATCCCATGGCATGCCGGTCTTCGGGAACCAGGCCCACCCCTCGCGCCACCGCATCAGCCGGGTGCCGGAATCTGACCTCCTGCCCCTCGAGCAGCAGGCGACCCACTGCCGGCTGGCGAGCTCCAAAGATCACCTCGACGAGCTCGGTCCTCCCTGATCCTCCCAGCCCGGCGATGCCGAGCACCTCACCCTCGTGAAGCTCGAGGCTGACGTCGTGGAGAACCTCGTCAGACACGCCTTGCACCGAGACCACCGCCGTCTCACCGGTCCTGACGGGAGGGGCCTCGAACAGCTCAACTGGATCCTTCCCGATGATGAGACGGGAGAGCGTCTTCGGATCGAGCGACGCGGTGTCCCGCGTCGCCACCCCAGCACCGTCCTTCATCACCGTAACCCGGTCAGTGAGCTCGAAGATCTCTTCGAGACGGTGACTGATGTAGATGACACCGACCCCCTGGGACTGGATCTCCCGGACGATGTCGAAGAGACGCTCGACCTCGTGCTCGGTCAGCGGAGCCGTGACCTCGTCGAGGACCACCACCCGCAGCGACTCGATGGTGAGGATGCGGGCCAGGGCCACGAGTTGCCGCTCGGCCAGACTGAGCTCCTCCAAGCGCCAACTCGGGTCTACATGGCCGAGCCCGACCCTCCTCAGGACCGTGCGAGCCGATCGGTGCTGCTTCCCCCATGAGATGAGCCCCACTCGGCTCCGTGCGAAGTGCAGGCCGAGCGAGAGGTTCTCGCCGACGGACAGAACTGGCACCAGCGCGGGGACCTGGTGGATGAAGCCTATCCCCTTCTGGGTCGCCTCCGAGGGATGATTGCTCTGGAAGGGCTCACCTTCGAGGCGGATATCTCCGGCATCTGCGGGGAACTCGCCGGCGAGGACCTTGACCAGCGTGCTCTTGCCCGCACCGTTCTCACCGACCAGCCCGTGGATCTCCCCCGGGTGGACGGAGAAACTGACATCGTCCACGGCGACCTGCCCGGGGAATGACTTGATGATGCCGCGGAACTCTAGCACCGGAGAGCGAGAGGTTGTGACCTCTCGCTCCCGGTGATCTGGGCCGGGTTCAAGGCAACGACTCACCCCCCCCCGAGAGCTCGCGCTCCTCAGTCAACGCCCCAGAGCTCGCGGTACTGGCTGCGGAAGTCGAAGTCTCCTTGCCAGGTCTGATCCTCGGGCGGGAGGTTCTCTTCCGTGATGAGCCGGAAGTCGATGTACGGCTCGTTGATGGGCTCATCCTGGAGGTGCCGGTTGAGCTCGTCGACCAGCGCCCATCCGGTCCACTCCAATGGGTAGCCGACCGTTGCCACCTGAACTTGCCCTCCCCGGATGAAGTTCAGGTTCTCCAGGTTCGCGTCGTAGGAGATCCCCCGGATTTCGTCCCTTCCCGCCCGTTCGACCGCCCGGACGACGGAGGTCAGGATGGCATCGAATCCACCGAACACCCAGTCGACCGTCCCCGGAGGGTTCGCCTGGAGCATCGCGCTCGCCCGCTCCTCGAGCGGCGGCCCGATTTGCGCCCCGGGGATGAACTCATCGAAGACCACGTCGGTCTGGTCCGGTGCCAGTTCCTCCATGATCTCGCGGAGACCCTCGGCCCGGTTGGCGACCTCGGGGTTCTCGTTGTGGTCGAAGATGGCCACGTTCCCGCCGCCCTGGGTGATGATGTACGCGCCGGCCGCGCGGCCCGCTTCATGGTTGTCGATCTTGATCTCCATGAGCCCACCCCAGGGGGTCGGGTCGCCCGAGAATGACGTGATCACCGGCACGCCCGCGTTCACGGCGCTCTCCACGGCGTCACCGATCACGCCGGCGTAGATCGAGTTCAGGATGATGGCATCGACGTTCTGGGCCACCAGGGACCCGACCGCTTCGCTCCACACGGTAGGATCCAGCTCCCCATCGATCCGGATGACATCCCACCCGATAGCCTCCGCCGCTTCGTCAACCCCATCGCTCTGGCGCGAACAACCCTCCACGAACTCCGCGCAATTGACCACGCCGATGGTCACGTCCTCGAGGGGTGGAGGTGATTCTGTGGGGCCTCGCCACTCATCGACAGGGGCCATCGCCTCCTCCACGATCGCCTGGGCCTCCTCCATGCCAGGGGCCCCGTTCTCCGCCGGGGCATCTGGCGTCGTGGGCTCGTCGGCTTCCCCGTTACACGAGGCGGCGATTAGCCCGAGCGCCAGCACCATCCCGAGTAAGGCCCGAGATGACCTGCGCACACCATGTCCCTTCCTTCCCGTTCTCATCTCGCCCTCCTCCTCCGCCCGGTGTCGGGCCCCATTGATCCCTCCTCTGCCCGACATACCGTCACGGGATGCCTGCTAGCTCCCAGAGGCCGCCCGTCTACTTGAGCCGTGCAATCGATTTCTCATCCTACCGTGGGTTCTAGCAACGCGCAAAAGGACTACCCTTCGCCTCAGCCGGGACGCTTCTCCGGCTTCTTCACAACCACGTTCTCGATGGCTCCGAGCCCCTCGACCTCGCACCGGACGCGATCCCCTGGCTGGAGGAATCTGGGAGGGTCCATGGCGAACCCCACGCCATGGGGGGTCCCTGTGAGGATCACATCACCCGGCTCCAGCGTCATCGTGTGGGACAGGAACTCAATCAGCGCGATGACGCCGAACAGCATCTCAGCGGTCGAGGAGTCTTGGCGTGGCTCTCCGTTGACGAACGAGCGGATGCCCAGACGCTGGGGATCTGGGATCTCGTCGGCAGTGGTGATCCATGGGCCGATGGGGCAGAACGTATCCATGCTCTTCGAACGCGAGAGTTGGACGTCTCGCTTTTGCCATTCCCGGGCCGAGACGTCGTTGGCAACCGCATACCCGAGGACGTGATCGAGCGCCTCCTCCGGGGTCAGTCGCCGCCCCCTCCGACCGATGACCACCGCCAACTCTGCCTCGTAGTCCGCCTGCTGGGTCAGATCGGGCTCCACCACGATCGGATCGAATGGCCCGTTGAGGGCGCTGGGATACTTCGCAAACACCACTGGACGGTCGGGAGCCTCGACACCCGTCTCTCGAATATGGTCCATATAGTTCAAACCGATTGCCAGCATCTTGCTTGGGCGCACTATCGGACATCCCAGCTGTTGCTGGTCCCCCACACGCTCGCCTCGGCCACTCGACGCCCGGCTGCGGATCTCCTCGAGCTGCTCGATCAGTTCGGGCAGATCCTCGGCCTCGATGCCGAGTGAGGAAACCAGGATCCAGTCCCCGCCTTCCTCGCTCACGCAGAACCGCCCCGCCCCTTCCAGCATCATCTGCCCGATCCTCATGGTGCTTCGTTCCTCTCCTCATGGTCAGATCCGTCGAGACCAAGCACCCTCGCGCTGGTCTCGCCTCCCTGAATCCTGTCAATCCAGCCTCGCTCTCGCTCCCGCGCGGCGGAGGCCCCTTCCAGGGTGGTCTCCACGAGCTCTGCAGGGACCACCACGACGCCGTCTCCATCTCCGATGACCAGATCGCCCTTCGCCACGACCACTCCCCCACACTGCACGGGCCGCCCGATGGTTCCTTCCCACCCCTTGTGCGGTCCCGCGGCGGAGACCCCTCGAGCGAAGAGGCAAAACCCCCGCTCCCGGATCGCCTCGAGATCCCGTACTGCACCGTCGACCACCGCACCCGCCACCCCGCCAGCCAGGGCGGCCACCGTGAGCACGTCTCCCCACACGGCCCGATCGACATGGCCTTCAGCATCCACGACCAGGACGGCCCCAGGAGGGGCCTGGGCCACGGCGCGGTGGATGACGGAGTTCTCCCCCACCATGGCCCGCACCGGGTACGCCGGGCCGAACAGGCGGCCCCCGCTCAGGCCGCGAATCCCCCCCTGCATGACCTGGAACCGGTTGAGGGCGTCGGAGATCACCGAGGTCGCCAGACCTTCCCACCGCGCGGGGTCGGTGACGTCGCTCATGGCCTGAGTGGCATGGGAATCCTCAGCACATCACGCTCCTGAGGCCAGGACGAACCTCGCCGATGGGCTGTTCGCCGTGGTCACCTCCGCCGCCAGCTGCCGAGCACACCCGGGACAGTAGTACCGCCGGAGGATGACCGCCCTGTTGGCATAGTCCTCCCCCCGCACCTTCCCGGCCGCGCTGGTCGCCGATTCCTCCACCACACAGCCGAAGCGGAAGTCCGCACGGGCTCGCCCGAGGAGGTGGTCACACCGGGCGCATCTCGCCTCGTCGGCATCGAAGTCGAACACGACGAGGTCCGCGTACCGCAGGATCCCACGGCCTTTGACCTCCTGGAGCCACCGAGTGGCTTCCTCCCATGCCGGGTCGTCCTCCGGCGGCACGCGCTCCGCAGCGGTCAGGCGCTCACGCCGCAGGTCTTCCCTGAGCGAACGGGTGGCCTCCTCGTCGACCCCGGCGTCGTGCACGACCACACCGTAGAGAGCCCGAGCCACCTCCGTCGAGACGAGGCTGGCCCGAACGTCCGCGGCCACGAGGCCGGGATCCCGCTCGAGCGGGTCGCCGAAGCCGCCCCCTCCCTGCCAGTTGTGGTACTCCACGATGTTGGTGGGGAATGGAGCCTGAGACTTGTTGATCTCCGCTACCTCTCGGTGGGCATCGATGTAATCGAGGTCGCTCGGCAGCCCGCCCGCTCGAGCAAGGTCCTCCACGGTCCCAGTCCCCAGGAAACGCAGATATCGAACCGTGGCCCCGGGGAGCCCTCCCGCGAGGCCGAAGCCGTTCGGGACATCGGTCCCTACCCCTGCGAACGAGCACTCCAGGGGCCCACCGGCTGCGTAGGGCATCAGGGCGACCCCTGCGGAAGCCCCACCTCGGTACCTACCAGCACCGCCGGAGTCCGGGAGTTGACGCCTGAACAGGTACAGCACTGGATACTCGCTCTCGGTGCTCTCGATCGACGGGATGTTCGCCGTGGTGTTGATGATGATCCCTCCGGTGTCCACGCCGTCCGCGTAGGTTCGAGCCCCGCAGCCGGCAGCAAAATGCGAGGCCTCCGGGCACACTGTCAGGACATCCCGATCGTTCTTCCCGATGATGGAGACCCCCAGGGAGGTGCCGCACCAGCTGGCCATGGCCTCCTCCTTGAGCCCCGGGCTCGCCAGCAGGATGTTGGACAGCGATCGGATCACCAGGTTCAAGGTCAGGATGATCGCCGAGATCGTAGAGAGGGAAACCGGCGTCGGATACTCCGCAGTGACCACGGTGCGAGGCGGGGCGACGA
Organism: Actinomycetota bacterium; assembly: GCA_050692555.1. Lineage (GTDB taxonomy): Bacteria > Actinomycetota > UBA4738 > UBA4738 > CALAEC01 > DAITPV01. Next base: position 7,039 of record JBOGVS010000021.1, on the reverse strand, counting down.
TGCTCACACACCGGGCCACGCCATCGTTCCACGCGGTGTCGTACCCGAGCATCACGCACACAGCGCTCAGGGTGGCAGCACGCAACCCCCCGAACGCGCAGTTCGCGAACCCGTCCGCTTGTGGGTCCGATCCCGTGAAATCGATCGTCAGATGGTCACCCTGCTTCGTGACGGTGCAGACGATCTTCCTGAGGTTCGTCCGCTGCCCATCGTGATCGAGGAACTGCACCTCCCTCCACACACCGTCGGGAAGATCGCGGAGCCGATCGCGGATACGGCGTTCGACGTCGCTGATCCCCCGGTGCATCACCGCGGTGAGGACCTCCGGCCCGGACTGCTCGCACAGCCGTTGCAGGCGCTCGATCCCTGCCTGGTTGGCCACGATCTGGCCTCGGAGGTCGAGCTCCGCCAACGGCTCCCTCACCTGGTTGATGATGAGCTCGACAAGGTCCTCCCGGACTTTCCCTCGCTCCACGATCCTGGTGGGGGGGAGCCTCAGCCCCTCGTCGAACACCGTCTGGGCGTTCATGTTGAAGCCGCCGACCTCCCCTCCACCGATATCCAGCCAGTGCCCCGAGGCCCCCACCCAGGCCACCAACTCCCCCTCGAAGTGGACAGGAGCAACGGTGGCGACGTCCGGTTGATGGGTGGCACCGAGGTAGGGGTCGTTGCAGATGAACATGTCCCCCGGCTCGATGCCCGGGTCCTCAGCGCGGAGGCGGTTCACCGCCTCGATGATCAGCCGGAGGACGTGCCCTTGGGTCGTGATATACGGTCCCATGGCCACCAGCTGTCCGTCCGGCAGGGTGATCCCCGTGCTCGCGTCGTAGGCCCCGACGAGGATCTGGGAGCCTGACGTCCGCATGTACTTGATCCCCATCTCCTCGGTGATGTCGAGGAGCCGATGCCACATCACCTCGAAAGCCACCGGATCGATGTCCGGGGAGACGTCGGAATGACGCTCAGCCACCATGGCCCCCTGGCAGCGTAATCACGGTGTTGCCATACCCGTCGACCGAGGCGTGGGTGTCGTGGGGCACGACCACCGTGGTCCCCGGGTGCTCGATGATCACGGGGCCTTCCAGCTGGTTGCCGGGGGCGAGCATGGGGCCATCGAAGATCGGCGTCTCCACCCACCGGCCGACCTCCGGCCAGAACACCTCTCGGGAGTCCACCCTGGCCGCCGCGGGATCCCTGGTCTCGAGCGGTGCGGGGCGGAGCCTCGGCTTGGCAACGGCCCCCACCGCTTCGATTCCCAGCCGGAGCACGAGGGGCTGGGCGCTCCGAAGCGCGGCCCCGATTCCGAACAGCTCCTGATATCGAGCCTCGAACGCCGATCGCAGCACCTCCTGCAGCCCGGATCCGGGGAGCGCACGGAGCCGGACCCTCACGTCGTGGAGCTGACGCTCGTACCGCATGTCCGCCCAGTAGGTGAAGCGGACCCGCTCTCGGGAAATCCCTTGCTCCTCGAGGACGGAGGTGGCCTCCGCCTCCAGTCCGGCCAGGGTCTTGCGGAGCTCATCCTCGTGGGAGGAGGCCTCACGTCGCACCGAGCGCTGGACCGAGTGCTGGATGTCGGAAGCCGCCGCCCCGTACGCCGAGAACACGGTGGCCGTCGGGGGGACGACGATGGTCCTCACGCCGATATCCCTCGCGTAGGAGGCTGCGTGCACCGGCCCCGCACCTCCGTAGGAGAACAGTACGAAGGTCCTGGGGTCGTACCCGCGCTCGATGGTGGTCTTCCTGATCAGATCAGCCATGGCCGCATCGACCACGGTTCGTACCCCGGCCGCGGCCCTGACCTCGTCGCCCTCGAACAGGGACCTCGCCACCCCGTTGAACAGCGCTCGCTCGGCGCGGTCGGGGTGCAGCGTCAACCGCCCGCCGAGGAAGTTCGCGGGGTTGAGGAATCCCAGCACGAGATCCGCGTCGGTAACCGTCGGCTCCTCGCCTCCCCACCCGTAGCAGGCTGGCCCCGGCTGGCTCCCCGCGCTGTGCGGGCCCACCCTGAGCCTGGAGCCGTCCACCCACGCGACGCTCCCTCCACCAGCCCCGATCGAGACCAGGTCGATCATGGGCATCAGCAAGCTGTATTGGTTGATGATTGTCTCTCGGGCCATGGGGATCTCTCCCTCGACTAACATCCCGACCTTGAACGTGGTGCCGCCCACGTCGGTCGCAATCACGTTGGAGTGCCCCATCGCCTCCGCGAGGCTCTTCACCGCCACCATCCCAGCCGCGGGACCCGACTCCACCGTGTTCACGGGAGTAGCATGATCCGCCCGGACCACACCGCCCCCCGCCTGGAGCATGAGGACGGGGACCCGCAGGGAGCGGGCGGCCAGCCCCTCCGAGAGCCGCTCGAGGTAGCCCGTGAGGGTCGGGCCCACGTAGGCGTCCACAGCGGCGGTAGAGGCGCGTTCGTACTCTCCCACCACAGGGGCGAGCCTGTGGGAGAGGCTGACATATGCTCCCGGCCGCATCTCGTCGAGGAGCCGTTCGATCAGGAGCTCGTGGTCGGGGTTCTCGGGCGCCCAGAGGAGGGAGACCGCGAAGGACTCGACGCCCTTCTCCAAGAGGGAGCCCACCGCACGCTTGGCCTCCTCGGGGGTGAGGGACACTAGCGCCCTTCCTCGGAAATCGACGCGCTCGTTAATCTCTTCGATGAACTCCGGCTCGACGATCCTCGGTGGTTTGCTGGTCGCGCTGAGGTGGCGCCGCTCCGACAGACTCTTGCCCGCGACACGCCCACGAGCCCGCATGATCAGGATCTCGTCGCCGAACCCCCTGGTAGTGATCAACCCGGTTCGGGCCCCCGACCACGTGAACATGACGTTAGTGGTCTGGGTGGTCCCGTGGGCGAACTTCTGGGCCCCCAGCAAGAGCTCTTCAAGACTCCTCCCGGCCTCCCGGGCGAGGAGTTCAAGCGCCTCCATGAGCCCCTCGATGAGGTCTTCGGGAGTCGTCTTCACCTTGGCGGTGTAGAGTTCGCCGGTGGCCGCGGAGATCGCACACGCGTCGGTGAACGTCCCCCCGATGTCCACGCCGATGACGAACCCGTCGGACCCCTCGCGCCGTCCCTCACTCACCGCCGCCCAGTCCCCTCACCGAAGCGCTCGCCCATCTCTCTTTTACCAAAGGCAGTGGCCGCCAAAGCTTATGCACAATCGATTGCGCCGAGGCTACGGGACAGCTCGGAACCATGTCAACCAGAGCTCCCCGGCACCTGCCCCCGAACTACCCCAACAGTGGGAAGGTGATGCTGCTGGGGTGGTCGGCGTCGTGAAGGACGTACTGGGTCGCGACCACCCGATCGGAGATCGTGTCCTCCCCCGCCGGGTTCCCGGTATTAAGGTTCCGATCCCACTGAGGGAAGTTGCTCGAAGAGACCTCGACCCGGATGGCGTGTCCAGCGCGGAACAGGTGGCTACAGGTCCCCACGTCGAACCGGAACTCGCTCACCTCCCCCGGGGGGATGAGGCGAGGGGCCCCATCGCCGGCGGCGAATCGGGCCCGCTGGATGGACTCCTGCACGTTGATGGCTCGCCCATCGGGGTGGACGTCGCAGACCTTGACGGTCCAGTCGGTGTCTCGCGCCGAGGTTGCGGCGAAGAGCCGGGCCTGGATCTTCCCGACCACCAGCCGGTCCTGATCCACGGGAGGCGCGGTGTAGACCAGGACCTGATTCATCATCTCCACGGGCCGCTGATCGGCCGGGCCGATCGGGGCGACGCCCTCCTCGCAGCAGGAACGCCCACCTCGACTGGGAACCGGGACGGCGGGATCGTAGGAGAAGACGTCGGGAGCCTCCGCATCAGGGGACTCCTCTGAGAGGTATCCCAGGCCGCTCAGCGAGTTGGCTCGGCCCCGGCTCCGGAGGTGCAATACCCAGGGGGTCGACGGAGGCGGCCAGTCGTCGGAGGTCTGCCATGTGTTGGCTCCGGTGAGGAACCATCGGGCTCGGGGTCCGTCGACCGGGTCGCCGTCTCGGAGCCACTGGTCAAAGAACCGCAGTTGCGTCTCGCTGACGGTATTCGCTGCTTCCACACCGTAGTCGAGCTCTCCGAACGCCCGGATCCATGGCACGTGGGACCAGGGGCCCACGACGAGCCTGGCGTCCTCTCCCCGGGTCCCTACGCGGAGGCGTTCGAAGACCTCGAGGTTCCCTTCCAGGAAGATGTCGTGGAGCCCGGCGACCACGAAGGCGGCGGAGTCGATCGAGCCCAGGTCGTCACGCACATCAACGCGATCCCAGTAGTAGTCCCGGGTCTCGTGATCGAGCCAGTCTTGGAAGAAGTGTCCCGGGCCATCCCGCCCGAGATAGGGGATCGCTCGAAGGGGTAACGTCCCGTATAGAGAAGGCATCGAGACGAACTGGGTTATCAGTTCAGACTCCAGACTGGAACCATGTGTCCGCCGGCCGATGTTCTGCGCGAGGAAGGTCGCCCATGAAGCGTTGAACGCGAGGGAGAACGCTCCGTGGTGGTAGGCCCACCCCTCGTAGTGCTCGGCCTGGGTCATCGCCGGGGCGATCGCTGCCAGCCCCTCGGGGCGATGAACGGCGCCCCGCAGCTGCGTCATCCCCGCGTAGGAGAACCCGTACATACCGACGCGGCCATCCGAGAACGGCTGCTCGGCGGCCCAGGCGATCGTATCCTCGCTGTCGTCTCCCTCACTGACGAAGAGCTCGAACTCTCCGTCCGACGAATAGCGTCCCCGGGTGTCCTGGACGACCACGGCGTACCCCTTGCTCGCCCACCACCATGGGTGTGCGTACGTCCAATCCTGAGCGCCTGACTTGCCGTAGGGGAGGCGCATCAGAAGCACCGGGTACCGTCCGGTCCTCTGCGGTCGCCAACAGTCCGCCCGGAGGACGGTCCCGTCCCGCATGGCAACCTCAAGCCCCTGGTCGTGGGCGACACCAAACATGATCAAGGAAGTCGGTTGCCATATCGAACAACGTGGGTCTTCGGACCGTCAAGTCCACGACAGGGGAACCAACTTGCTCCCATCTTGAGAGCAGCTAGCGTCCCCAGAAGTGGTTGAAATTCGGGGTGGTCTTTCGGGGTGGAAATCCCCCAGCACGTAGACGGCCACCGCCATCCTCATCACGACGGTGAAGTCAGATGAGGAGGGACGATGGCCAACCCCAGGATGGACGTCACGGCGTTCGTGGGCAAGCTGTTGGAGGAAGAAGACGCAGACCTGCTTCGTGAAGGCGTGCGAGTGCTCGCCCAGGCTCTGATGGAGACCGAGGTGAGCAGCCAGATCGGCGCCGGACCCTACGAGCGCTCGGGTACAAGGACCGCCTACCGCAACGGCTACCGGACCCGCAGCTGGGACACCCGGGTGGGGACGATCGAGCTCAAGATCCCCAAGGTGACCGCGGGCACCTACTTCCCCTCGCTCCTCGAGCCGCGTCGCCGCGCGGAGAAGGCGCTGCACGCCGTGATCTGCGAGGCCTACGTGAAGGGTGTCTCCACTCGCAAGGTCGACGACCTGGTGAGGGCGCTGGGCATCGACGGGATCTCCAAGTCGGAGGTCTCGCGGATCTGCAAGGCCCTCGACGCTGAGGTCGAGGCCTTTCGCAGCCGACCGATCGACGAGGAGTTCCCCTACGTCTGGCTCGACGCCACCTACCACAAGGTGCGAGAGACCGATCGGGTGGTCTCCGTCGCGAACGTCGTGGCCATCGGCGTGAGCACCGCCGGAGAACGGCGGATCCTGGGCACGGACTGCGGCCCCGGAGAGGACGAAGCGTTCTGGACGGCCTTCCTCCGCTCCCTGGTCAAACGAGGCCTGAGGGGCGTGCAGCTCGTGATCTCCGACGCCCACACCGGCCTGAAGGCGGCGATCGCCAAGGTCTTGTCCGGGGCGACGTGGCAGCGCTGTCGTGTTCACTTCATGCGCAACCTGCTGGCCCTCGTCCCCAAGGGAGCCCAGGACGCCGTCGCCGCTCTGGTGCGGACGATCTTCTACCAGCCGGACCATCCCTCGGCGGTGGCCCAGCTGCATGACGTCGCCGGGATGCTCCGGCCTCGGTTCGCCCAGGCCGCCGAGCTCCTGGAGGAGGCCGCGGAGGACGTCCTGGCCCATCTCCACTTCCCGGAGGAGCACCGCCGCAGGCTCCACTCGACGAACGTCGTGGAGAGGCTGCACATGGAGGTCAAGCGACGCACCCGGGTGGTGGGGATCTTCCCGAACCGGGCGTCGCTTCTGCGGATGGTCGGGACTCTGCTCGCCGAACAAGACGACGAGTGGCACGTCGTCGACCGGCGTTACTTCTCGTCGGAGTCGATGCTCAAGATCGGGAGCGAGGTCGAAGGAGGTGAGCTCACCAGGGAGCTGGTTGCAGCGATAGCGTGAGAGAGGATGGCGGCGTCAAAGTCCACCAACTTGCGGGACGCGACCTGAGAGCATGCCGGGCACAGCACGGCAATTGCCCCCGGCGGACTAGAACTAGTCCACCTCCGCGGGAGGGTCAGCTCCTGCCGTCCCCAAACCCCAACCACCAGGTAGCTCGGGAATTTGCCACAAAACGAGGCGGCTCCCGGGATCTGGGAGCCGCCCTTTAGGCCTTCTACCTGCAGTTTCGCTCGTTGCGCGGACTGAATTTGCACCAGCGACCTCTGGGTTTGGTTATGAGATTAGCGATAGCGGGTCAGCTCAGGCATATCAGCCGGTCACAGGTGATGTAGGTCACCTGAAATCGCGTCCGATCACCTGAGCCTGACACATCTGCTCGCCCGGGCCGGGCACGAGGTGGTGGTCAGCGGGAGCCGGAACCCGCAGAAGCTGGCCCACGCCGCCGAGCTGGCCGGACCCAACGCCCGCACCGCGAGCGTCCCCGACGCCGCAGCCGAGGCCGAGGTCGTGCTCATCGCCGTCCCGTTCGACCGGTACCCGGACGTGGCCCGGGAAGCCGGGGAGGCGCTGCGAGGGAAGGTGGTGATCGACACCAGCAACCCGATCACCGTGCGGAACGGGCAAGTCCAGTTCCTCGACATCCCTGGCGGGTGACCGCCGCCCAGCACCAGCA